>JEMY01000057.1:0-70058 GCA_000585075.1 Candidatus Accumulibacter regalis
CGACGCCGTCCCCCGCCCGGGCCAATCCGACCACGCCGCACAACCCGCCGCGCACACCGCAACGTCCACGCGCGGACAGCGGCGTCGCCACGGCGGCGCTGTTTCGCAGCCCGGCGCGGCGCGGCGGCTGAGGCCCCGCGGCTGCAGACGACGCCGGTGCCAAGGTCAGCCCGGCTTGACCGATGTCAAGGTCCGCTCGGGAGTCGGCATTGACCGGAAATTCAAGGAGCGCTTGCCCCTGCGGCAGTCGACTCGCGTACGCCGAATGCTGCGGCCCTCTGCACGACGGGGCTGCGGCGCCTGACGCGGCAGCGCTGATGCGCTCGCGCTACAGCGCCTACGTCCTGGCCATAGAAGCCTACCTCCTGGCGACCTGGCATCCGTCGACCCGTCCGGCACGGATCGACCCTGATGGCGCACTGGCGCCGCAGTGGCTCGGGCTGCAGGTGCGCCGCCACGTGACCACCGGACCGGCAGCGGCGATCGTCGAGTTCGTCGCCCGCTACCGCGTCGGCGGCCGCGCCCAGCGCCTGCACGAAGTCAGCCACTTCGTGCAGCAAGCCGGCCGCTGGTACTACGTCGACGGCGAGTTCCCGGCGGCAACCGGCAGGTCGTCGGCAGGGAAATCACCGGCAGCCACCATACACGCGGGCCGAAAAGGCAACGCGTCGGCGAAGAGCGCAGGTGGGCGGCAATGACTGAGACTGACGGCGCCACGCTGCCGATCCTGTATCAGGACCAGCATCTGGTCGCTATCCACAAGCCGGCGGGCTTGCTGGTCCATCGCAGCGCCATCGACCGCCGTGAGCGCCGCTTTGCGCTGCAGATGCTGCGCGAGCAGCTCGGCCAGCGCGTCTACGCGGTACACCGCCTCGACAAGGGAAGCTCCGGGGTCCTACTGTTCGCGCTCAGCAGCGCGATCGGGCGGTCGTTGAGCAGCTGCTTCGAACAGCGCCAGGTGGGCAAGAACTACCTGGCGGTAGTACGCGGCCATCCGCCGCTCGCCGGCGAAATCGACCATCCCTTGCGTCGTCACATCGACACGTCCGAAGGCGCTCGCGCCGCCGACGCCCCGGCGCAGGACGCGTTCACCCGCTACAGGACGCTGGCCACGATCGAGCTGCCGTACCGCGTCGACCGCTATCCGTCGAGCCGCTACGCCCTGGTCGAGCTCGAGCCGCTGAGCGGACGCCGCCATCAGCTGCGCCGGCATCTCAAGCACATCGCTCACCCGATCATTGGCGACGCCACTCATGGCAAGGGACGCCACAACCGCCTTTTTCAGACGCTGTTCGCTTGCCACCGGCTGCTCCTGGCATGCACCGAGCTGCGCCTGGTGCATCCGGTCAGCGGCGCACCGCTTACCCTGCGCGCGCCGCTGGCGAATGACTTCTACCGCCTGCTGGCGCGCCTGGAATGGACCAGCGCCGTACCGCCGCAATGGCGACCTGACGCCGAGAAGCAAGCCTGACGAGCGGCACCCCGGACGACCTTCAGGGATAGCTCACGCACTCCCCGACGATGCTCTCCGCGTCGCGACCGCAGGGAGTCGCGACGCCGGCAATCGGCTGCGGGCTGCCGTCATCGTCCATGTGCGCGGCCAGCGTCTCCCAGGCAACCAGCCCGCTCCTGTCGAGGGTCAGACGCAGCAGCCAGCCGGTACGGGTGGCGGCGTCGTTGAAGCCATCGAAGACAAAATTCCCCAGGCTGTAGACGATCAGCTTGCCGCGATAGTACTCGGCGCCCTGGGTGACGTGCGGATGGCCGCCAACGACGACGTCGGCGCCGGCGTCGATCATCGTCCGCGCCAGCTGCCGCTGCCGCTCGCTCGGCTCTTCCTCGCGCTCCCAGCCCCAGTGCATGAACGGGATCACGAGGTCAGCACCGGCCGCACGAGCGGCACGGATGTCGGCGACGACATGGCTGTCCTCGCTCCAGGCGATCCCCGGCCAGTCAGCCCCGGCCTCGAAAGAACGCGGCTTGAATTCGTTGTACGCCAGTACGGCGATGCGCAGACCGCCACGCGCTATCCACAGCGGTCGGTGCGCTTCTTCGAGATTGCGCCCCCCCCCAAATGCGGCGATCCCCTGCCCGGCGACATGGTCCAGCGTTTCCAGAAAAGCCTGTTGCCCATAGTCGCCGGAATGATTGTTGGCCACCGCCAGGGCATCGAAGCGACCCTTGAGAACGGCCGCCACGCGCGGCGCGGCGCGAAAGCTGTAGATCTTGGCGTCCAGTGCCTGGCCCTGGGTGGCGATCGGGCATTCGAGGTTACCGATACGGTAGTCGGCATCTTGCAGCTGCGACGCGAACGCGGCCAGCGGATCACCACCACGACGGATCAGATTGCCCGGCCCATCGTCGAGCATGATGTCGCCAACGAAGATCAGGCGTACGTTCTGTGCACTGACCGGTTGGACCAGCGTCAGGCCGAGCAGGAGAGCAAGCAGGAAAAGGAGGGGGCGTCTCTCGCTCACGATTGCCGCCCCGCGCCGGACCACTCGCACCAGTAGCGCAATTCACCGTCCCTGAGCGGCTCATAGACGTGATTGACGCCGGTGAAGCCCCAAGGCGCGGCCTTCATCGTCAGCGGCGGATAGGCATGGGTGGCCTGGTGGATCGGCGTCGGGCCGATGTCTCTGGCGGCCAGCACATAGACCTTGATCGCCGCCAGGTCGGCGGGCTCCTTCTGGAAGACGACGCGAAAAAGGAAATACGAGCCGACCTTCTCCACCGGGACGGCGTAGGGCGAGGCGACCGGCTGCGCCTGCACCAGCCGCGTTTCGCCGCCGTAGGTGACGTGGCAGGAAACGCTTTCCGCCAGTGCAGCCGACACGGGCAGGCCGAGAAGCTGAGAGCCGAGCAGGGCAAGAGCGAAGCGGCGAGGGCAAGAAGGTGGCATGGGAACACGAAGTGGCTGAGAACCCCGTAGTATCGGGAGCAGCCAGGGGCCGGTCAAGCGGTGCCTGTACGACGACCCTCCAGGCGACGGCAAGAGCGGTCACGGCACCGCCTTTTCGTCAGCGCCCCTATCGCACGCGAATCATTGCTAAACTAGCCGGCTCCCGACTTGGGAGTTGTGTCTCGACCTGCCGGTGCATCGCCAATGCCTTCATACCTTCGTCTTCGCCTTCTCTGCCTGGCTGGTGCCGTGTTGCTGAGCGCCTGCGGCACCCTCGACCAACCAGCGGCGGACCCGTCCGCGCGGGCAGCCAAGGCTGCGCGAGAGCCGACGCCGCCCACGCCGGCGCTGCCAAACACCCCCTTTGCCGACGACCCGGCCAAGAGGACGATCTATTTCGCCCTCGGCGAAGCGACGATCAGCCGCGAGGGCATCGAGGTCCTGCGCGAGAACGCCATGCACCTGAAGAATGACCCGCAACTGGTCGTGACGCTGGTCGGCTATACGGACAATCTCGGCAGCGCGGCCTACAATCTGGCGGTCGCCGACAAACGCGCCGAAGCGGCGAGCGACAAACTGCGCTCGCTTGGCGTGCCACGTAACCAACTGCGGCGCCTGCCGCGCGCCAGCGAACAGAGCGGCAAGGAGGCCTGCGACAGCGAAACCTGTCGTCAGAGCATGCGCAAGGTCGAACTGGTGTACGAAAGACGCTGAGTCGCCGATTCGGCGGCAGCCTTGATGTGTGGCTGCCGCAGGACGGCGTGCTGGGCAGACTTGCCGGCGTTACCCGTTGCCGGCGCTAGAGCAATTTCAATTTGCGCGCCGCTTCGCTCAGTTCGCCGCGGAAATCAGGGTGAGCAATACCGATCAGCGCCTGCGCCCTCTGCTTGGCGCTCTTGCCGCGCAACTGCGCAAGACCGTATTCGGTGACCACGTAGTTGACGTCATTCTTGCTCGTCGTGACGTGCGCCCCGGTGGTCAGCGTCGGTACGATTCGGGAAATGGTGTCGCCCTTGGCCGTAGCCGGCAGGACGATGAACGACTTGCCGTCTCGTGAGCGGTTGGCTGCGCGCACGAAGTCGACCTGCCCACCGGTACCGGAGTACGACTGCGGACCGAAACTCTCCGAACAGCACTGGCCAATCAGATCGACCTGCAGCGTGGCGTTGATGGTCACCAGCTTGTCGTTGCGCGCCGCCAGAAACGGATCGTTGGTGTAGTCGACCGGATGCATTTCGAGCATCGGGTTGCGATTCATGAAGCGATAGAGCTTCTGCGAACCGAGCGCAAAAGTGGCGACCATCTTGCCGGGCAGGTAGGTCTTCTTGCGATTGGTTACCGCACCGCACTCGAGCAGCTTGAGGATGCCGTCCCCGATCATCTCGGTGTGGATTCCCAGATCGTGCTTGTTGACGAGTTGCATGACCACCGCGTCGGGAATGGCTCCGTAACCGATCTGCAGCGTCGACCCGTCCTCGATGATATCGGTAACGTATTCGCCGATCGCCTCCTGCACCTTGCCGATTTGCGGCAGACCCACTTCGAGTACCGGATCCTCGCTCTCGACGAGACCCGCAATCTGCGAGACATGCACGTGGCAGCTGCCGTTGGTAAACGGAACGTTGGGATTGACCTCGAGGATCACCACCCGGGCGGTACTGATCGCCGCCATCGTGTAGTCGGTGGCCAGGCTGATCGAGAAATAGCCGTGCTCGTCCATTGGCGAGGCCATGGTGACAACGACGTCGACACGAATCTGTCGATTCTTGATCAGCGACGGCATTTCGGAGAAATAGCTAGGCAGGTAGTCGATCCAGCCTTCCTGACCACCCGCCCGGCTGGCGCCGCCATAGAAAAAAGCGAGATGGCGGACGTTGTCGACCGTCTCGGGGTCGAAATAGGCGAATTTGCGAAGCGGCAGAATCTGCGCCACGGTCACCCCGTGAAAACGCTGCCGCTGCTCGGACAGCGCCGTCAGCAGGGTCGGTGGCTCGCCGACGCCGGTTGGCACGCTGATCAGATCGCCGTTCTCGACCAGACCCATGGCGTCCGCTGCCGTCATTTTCTTGCTCTGGTAGATACGCTGGTAAATCTCCGACATGTTTCATCCCCTCCGTCCTATTGGCCAACAAACCGTATTCCGGCACTAGACGCTACCTGGCTACGCTCATTTTTCTTGCTCCCTTGCCTGCCTGCACCAGAGCAGCAGGCGGGGCACGCATAGCGCGCATCCCGCCGACCAGTCCTGCATGCTACATGCTACGACGATATTGGCCACCAACGTCGTAAAGTGCATTGGTGATCTGCCCGAGCGAGCAAACGCGAACGGCGTCGATCAGCACCGCGAAAACGTTGCCGTCTTCGATGACCGTCTGCTGCAGGCGTTCGAGTAGCGCCGCAGACGCCGCGGCGTTGCGCCCCTGGAAATCACGCAGGCGATTGAGCTGCGACTGCTTCTCTTCTTCGGTCGAGCGCGCCAGCTCGATTTCGATCTGCGCGTCACCCTTCGGGTTGCGGAAAGTATTGACGCCGACGATGGGGAACGAACCGTCGTGCTTCTTGTGCTCGTAATGTAGTGACTCTTCCTGGATTTTGCCACGCTGATAGCCGGTTTCCATAGCCCCGAGAACGCCACCGCGCGAGGCGATGGCTTCGAACTCCTTGAGCACCGCCTCTTCGACCAGATCGGTCAGTTCGTCGATGATGAACGAGCCCTGATTGGGGTTCTCGTTCATCGCCAGACCCCACTCGCGGTTGATCACCAACTGGATGGCCATGGCGCGGCGAACGGACTCTTCGGTCGGTGTAGTGATCGCTTCGTCGTAGGCGTTGGTGTGCAGCGAGTTGCAGTTGTCGTAGACGGCGATCAGCGCCTGCAGCGTCGTGCGGATGTCGTTGAATGACATTTCCTGCGCGTGCAGCGAACGCCCCGAAGTCTGGATGTGGTACTTGAGCTTCTGGCTGCGCTCGCTGGCGCCGTACTTGTTCTTCATCGCCACGGCCCAGATACGACGGGCAACGCGGCCGATCACTGAATACTCCGGGTCCATGCCGTTGCTGAAGAAGAACGACAGGTTCGGCGCGAAGTCGTCGATGTGCATGCCGCGCGCCAGATAGGCCTCGGCGTAGGTGAAACCGTTGGCCAGGGTAAAGGCCAACTGCGAAATCGGGTTGGCGCCGGCTTCGGCAATGTGATAACCGGAGATCGATACCGAGTAGAAATTGCGGATGTTGTTATGGACGAAGAACTCCTGGATGTCACCCATCATCTTGAGCGCGAATTCGGTCGAGAAGATGCAGGTATTCTGTCCCTGGTCTTCCTTGAGAATGTCCGCCTGGACGGTGCCGCGAACATTGGCCAGCACCCACTCGCGGATTTTGTCGATCTCGTCTTCGGTCGGCTGGCGAGCGTTTTCGCTCTGGAATTTCTCGATCTGCTGATCGATCGCCGCGTTGAAGAACATCGACAGGATGATCGGCGCCGGACCGTTGATGGTCAGCGACACCGAAGTCGTCGGCGCGCACAGGTCGAAACCATCGAAGAGCACTTTCATGTCGTCGAGCGTGGCGATCGAGACACCGGAATTCCCGACCTTGCCGTAGATGTCCGGCCGGGCGTCGGGGTCGCAGCCGTAGAGCGTGACCGAGTCGAAGGCGGTCGACAGACGCTTCGCGGGCATTCCCTCGGAGACGCGCTTGAAGCGACGATTGGTGCGGAAAGCGTCGCCTTCGCCGGCGAACATGCGCGTCGGATCCTCGTTCTCGCGCTTGAAGGCGAAGACGCCGGCGGTGAATGGGAACGAGCCGGGAACGTTCTCGCGCATCAGGAAGCGCAGCACTTCACCGTCGTCCTTGTAGGTCGGCAGAGAAACCTTGCGGATGCGCGACCCCGACAGCGAGGTGCTGGTCAGTCGGGTGCGCTTCTCCTTGTCGCGGATCTTGACGACGTATTCGTCCTGCGCGTATAGCTCGACGGTTTTCGGCCACATGTCGAGAAGCTTCCTGGCGCGCGCGTCGAGCTGCCCGTCCTTCCATTCGATCAGCTCGTCGAAATCGCCACCCGCTGGTTTGCCGCGAGCCTGAAAGAGCTCCTTGGCGGTGCGCAGCGACTGCCGCTCGCGGGCCAGTTCGGCCTGTTCTGCGGTATGCGCGTGGTAGGAACGAACGGTGTCGGCAATCTCGGCCAGGTAGCGCACGCGTTGCGCCGGCACGATCGCGCGCTGATTCGACGATTGCCGGACTTCGACCAGCGGCAGCTTGCCCTTCTTGAGCGGCAGACCGAGATCGCGCAGGCGCGGCAACATGGCCTGATAAAGCGCGGTAACACCGTCGTCGTTGAAGCGCGCGGCCATGGTGCCGAAGACCGGCATTTCCTCGCTACGCTGACCGAAGGCCTCGTGGTTGCGCTGATACTGCTTGCGCACGTCGCGCAGCGCGTCGTCGGCGCCCTTGCGGTCGAACTTGTTGATGGCCACGAAATCGGCGAAATCGAGCATGTCGATCTTCTCCAGCTGCGACGCGGCACCGAACTCCGGCGTCATCACGTACAGCGAGGCGTCGACCAGCGGCACGATCGCCGCATTGCCCTGACCGATCCCCGAGGTTTCGACGATCACCAGATCGAAGCCAGCCAGCTTGCACGCGGCCAGAACCTCGGGCAGGGCGGCGGAAAGCTCGGAGCCCGTCTCGCGCGTCGCCAGCGAGCGCATGTAGATGTTCGCATGTTCGATGGCGTTCATCCGGATACGGTCGCCGAGCAAGGCACCACCGGTGCGTTTGCGCGAGGGGTCGATGGAGATGATCGCCAGCTTGATGCGGTCGCTCTGGTCGAGCCGGAAGCGGCGCACCAGTTCGTCGGTCAGCGATGACTTGCCGGCGCCGCCGGTACCGGTGATGCCCAGCGTCGGGACTTTCAGTCCGGCGGCCGCGTCGACGATCGTCTTGCGCAGCGCTGCGGAATAGACACCGTTCTCCAGCGCCGTGATCACCTGCGCCAGATGACGGCGATCGCCTGCTTTCAGCGTCGCGAGCACCACTTCAGGATCCAGCGGCGCGAGGGCTGCGAGGTCGAAGTCGGAGTTTTCCGCGACGTCATTGATCATTCCCTGCAGGCCCATCGACTGGCCGTCTTCCGGCGAATAGATGCGCGCCACGCCGTAGGCATGCAGCTCGTCGATTTCGCTGGGCACGATCACCCCACCGCCGCCGCCGAAGACCCTGATCTTCTCGCCGCCGCCCGCTTTCAGCAGGTCGATCATGAACTTGAAGAACTCGACGTGGCCGCCCTGGTACGAGGTGATGGCAATTCCCTGCACATCCTCCTGCAAGGCCGCGTTCACGATTTCCTGCACCGAACGATTGTGGCCAAGATGGATCACTTCCGCACCGGTCGCCTGCAGAATGCGACGCATGATGTTGATCGACGCATCGTGGCCGTCAAACAAGGAAGCTGCGGTAACGAAGCGCAGTTTGTGCTTGGGTTTGTACGGTGCAAGCTTCTTGGCAAGCGAAAGGTCGGTCATGACGTTTGGGCTCCACGAAAATTGAAGATGTCTCGGTGATCGGGAATTTCACGGGAACATCCATGGTAGAAACTTGATCCCGATAAAGCCATTACCCGACACGCCTTGAACAGTGTAAATTTCGCCAACTTGAAATATGCTTTCGATTCACAGCCTTGCAAGACGACCATGCGCCACGCTGAGAAGACCGCCAGACACCTGCCAATAAGCGCCGCCACGACGCGCGTGTCCGCCGCCGGCCGCGCGACGGTGGCAATTGCCTTCGTCCGGGGAATGCTGGCCGGTCTGCGGCATGCGGGCTGCCCGACGGCGCCGCTGCTCGAACGTGCCCATATTGCGCCGGTACTGCTTAACGAGCCGAGCGCGCGCATTCCTGTCGACCGCTATGCCGCACTCTACAACCTGATCAACGAGCAACTCGACGACGAAGGCTTCGGGCTTTTCTCGCAGCCCATGCGCTGCGGCGCCTTCGAGTTCCTCTGCCGCAGCACGATCACCGCGCCGACACTGTCCGAGGCCATCGAACGCAGTGTCCGCTTTCTCCGCCTGGTGCTTCCCGACCTCAGCGTCCGTTTGGAAAGAACCCACGAGCAGGCCCGCCTGTGCATCGCCGAAACTCGCCCCCTGTTGATCGGACGGGTATTCGCCTTCGAATGGCTGCTGCGCCTGCTGCACGGGCTGCTATCCTGGTTGATCGGCCGCGGCATCGTCCTTGACTCGGTGGCCTTTCCCTACCCGCGCCCGCAACACGCCGACGATTACGCACTGATCTTCACTGCCGACTCGACTTTCGATGCTGCGACGCTGACCGCCAGCTTCGCCGCCAATCTGCTCGACTGGCCGATCCGCCGCGACGAAGCGACCCTGCAGGCCTTCCTCGACGGCGCGCCGGGCAAGCTGACGACCCTCTACCGCCGCGACCGCGAAATGGCGCTGCGCGTGCGCAACGCGCTGCGCGATGCACTGCCCGCTTCACCGTCGCTGGCGGCCATCGCGCATCAACTGCATCTATCGCCACGCACCCTGCATCGTCGGCTCGAAGACGAGGGGTCCAGCTTTCAGGCCACCAAGGACGCCTTGCGGCGAGACCTGGCCATCGACCGTCTGGCCAAAAGCAAGCAGGCGCTGGCCCAGATCGCCGCTGAACTGGGCTTCGCCGACGCCGCGGCTTTTTACCGCGCCTTCGTGCGCTGGACCGGCATGGCGCCAGCGTACTATCGACGGCGGCTGCACGCGGCAACCGGGAATGGGGCAAGAAAGCGCCGCCAGGGCTCGGCAGCGTCGCCGGCGACATCGGACGGGGCAGCCGAATAATCGCCCGCCAGCAGATGACCGGGCGCGTCGGCCGCAAGCAGCGGGTGACGCGCATACAGAAGGGGCAATGCCGAACGGCGGGGAACGGGGAACGGCGCAGCGTCAACGATCGGTCATGAAACGCGTCGCGTTTTCGAGGTCCGCGTGGGTACTGCCGCTGTACAGGGCATTGACAAATTTTCGCCAGATCAAATCCGGTTCGCCGAGGAAAAAATCGTAGACACCGCTGTCCGACACCCTGGTGGCCGCGACCTTGATTTGCGAGGTTTCGGCAGGGCCGAGTTGAATCGTGACTTCACCCCAGACGTCAAGCGGAACCGGGACCCGCGCGAGTGCCTGGAAGTCAGAGAGCGAAAGCTGGGTGATTTCCAGGCCGATCTTGCTCTCGGCACCGTCTGGCGACGTAATGGTGAACTTCGCCGGGCAGCGTACCGAAAAGCGCCGATGGCGCTGGCGCTCCCTCTCGTCCTCGCTGCGTTCCTTGACAGCGGGCAGCACGGCCTTGTAGGCGGGAAGATCGTAGATCGTGTGCAACAGGCATTTCTTTCGATCGCTGAGCTCAGCGAAGACGTTGGTCCGCACGTTGAAGAAGTGGTCGAGCAATTCCGGCGTCAGCACGGGGTCGTTGGTGGTGTAGAAACGACGTTGTGGAAGGCGGATATTGGGCAGATTGACCTGCGTAAAGAATGCGTGCAGATTCCGCCTCGGCGGCTTGCTCCCGTAGTACTTCCTGAAGATCTCCTGCGCCGCACGAAGGTCCAGCGTCGCGCCGACCGCGGGAGCGCCATTGACGAAATCGTAATTCTCGACGACGTTCTGCGTCAGGCGGCGGAAGAACAACAGTGATTCGTACATCTCGATATGGCGGGGATTGACGGCGATAACGAGATGACGGGTATCGAAAAAGGTCGTGCAATACTCGTACATGAACTTCATCAGCGGAAACAGGATACTGCCACCCGTGCGGCGGAATTTCCGGTGCACGGCCAGCGCCGAAACCTCGGCAATGTTCCCGGTCTTCTCGCGCACTGCGGTCAGGTCGAAGATCCTCTGCAGCGGAAAACCCAGCACGCTCTCCCGGATCAGGGACAGCGTGCCAACCACCTGTCCATCATACTTCGCGCACAAAGTCGTCGTCGTCGGCAGGGCATGATAGAGGGTGACGCGCATTCCGGAGGGATCCGGGGTCATGAAGCCACTGCCGACATAGGCATCGTGCAGCAGGGTAAAGCAGGCTTCGAGTTCCTCCTGAGTGTCGGCGATCTTCAACACCAGCCGCTCACTTGGCGCGGGATCGCAATCGACAAAGTTGCGATAGACAGCGAAACGCCTCTTCTTGGGGAGGACGTTGAACAGCTTTCTCAAGGTCCCGTGCAGTAGTTTCCGTACCGGCAAGACTAGTTTTCTGAACATCACCACCCCCTGTGCAACCACGACGACCGGAAGCACCCGCGACCCGTCTGCGGGTAGACACGCGCTCGCCGCTGCATCGACAAGGCGGCAGCATGGCACTGCGCTGACAACATTGTCGCCGTGCATCTTATCAAAGGCGGCTCCGTCTTTGCCGCTTGTTCGATGGCCTGTGCACAAGGCATCGCAGCAGCAGTTCACCGGCGTATTACTGCCGAAAAGCATTCCCACCGAACCATGGTCGAGCAAACGGCAAGATGACGCAACGTCAGACTACCGTAGCTGAAGCCTTGCGGCCAGCAATTCCGGCAGCGCAAAGCCGGCGTGTCCCGCGGCGACGCAGCTTCCGGCTGACGGCAAGCGCCTGCGGAGGGCGGCAGTGCGCTCCTGGCATGCGCCGCACACGCCATTCGTGAAGTGGCCACTCGCGGCGCTTCAGTGCCGGATGCAGACCTTTCCGAAGTGCGCGCCGCTCTTGAGGTAGGCCATCGCCTCCTTGAGTTCGTCGAAAGCAAAGACGCGATCGACCACCGGCTGCAGCCGATGCTGGTCGATCGCGCGCAGCATCGCCTCGAAAGCATCGCGGGAACCCACCGTGATGCCTTGCAAACGTACCAGGCGGGTGACCACCAGTCCCAGCGGCGCGGCCAGAGTCGAACCGGACAACACACCAATCATCGACAGGGTCCCGCCCGGACGGATGCAGCGTAGCGACTGCGGCAGGGTTTTTGCGCCGCCGAGCTCGACGATGTGGTCGAAACCGCGGCCAGCAGTGAGGGCGCGCGCCGGCTTTGCCCATTCGGGGGTCGTCGTATAGTTGATGCCGGCGTCGGCGCCGAGCGCCTCAGCGCGTTCTAGCTTGGCGTCGCTCGACGAGATCACCGTCACGTGGGCGCCGAGCAATTTCGCGAACTGCAGGGCGAAAATCGCCACCCCGCCGGTCCCCTGCACGAGTACGCGCGACCCCGGACCAAGGGCGTCGTGGCTGACGATTGCGCTCCAGGCGGTGAGCGCCGCGCAGGGCAGTGTCGCCGCCTCTTCGTCGCTGAGATGCCCCGGCACCTTGACCATTCCCTCTTCAGGCAGGCAGACCATATCGGCCATCATCCCGTCGACCGGGCCGCCAAGCGTCCGCGTCAGCCGCTCAAGGTCAGGCGCGCCGGCGATCCAGCCTTGATGAAAGCACGGGCAGACGCGATCGCCAACCGCCACACGACTCACCCCGGGACCAAGCTCGAGCACTTCTCCAACACCGTCGGAAACAGGAATCAGCGGCAGCACGCCGGTGAAAGCGCCGTAGCCGCGATTCGGAACGACTAGGTCGCGGTAGTTCAACGACGCCGCTTTGATGCGCAGCAGGACCTGTCCCGGACCAGGCCGTGGATCAGGACGGGTAGACATCTGCAAGTGCTCCATGCCCCAGTCGTCCTGGATCTGAAAGACTCTCATGCGGTTGATCCTCCTGCTATGGTCGTTGCCCAGGTGCGCGCACGGGGGCACCGAAAGAGCAGCCTGGCAAGCGCGAAAGTATATTTGGCCCAATCAATCCCGGTCAATTGCTATTGCAGAGGCACGAAATACTTGGCGCTTGCCGATAGGCGAGCATTCGTCGGCACGGTGAGCGTTTCTGGTCCGGCCTGCGACAGCGGCAGGCGGCAGCTACCGATGGCTGCGCTATCATCGGCGTCGACGAGGATTTCCGGGGATGTCGCGTTGAAAAGAATCCTGCTCATCTTCCTGGCCGTATTCTGCAGCCGGCACCCGATCTCCGCTCAGGAGAACTACCCCCTTGCCCTCGAGACGAGGAAGGAAGGCAATGGCCACCGTATCGTCGCCCGCAACAACGGCCCGGCAGCTGTCTCGCTCAAGGTTTCTCTCGCCAATTCGCGCCATGCCGCCACCGATCGCCCATTCCCGCTTTTCGTAGTGCTTCCCCCGGAGAGTGGAAGCGTCTCCCTGGCGCGCATTCGACCAGCGGTGAGCGGGGAGGGTTACAGTTTTCGCACGGAAAGTTCGTGGCTGCTCGGCGATTACCATGCCCGGCAGAGCGCCGGCGCGATCTATCGCCTGCCCTACCCGAACGGACTCGCCTTCCACATTGGCCAGGCGCCCGGCGGCCCGCTGAGCACGCACGGCACACCCGACAGCGAGTACGCGGTCGATATCGGCATGCCCGAGCGCACGCCCGTGCTCGCTGCGCGCGATGGGATAGTGGTCTACACCGAGGCCAGGCAGAGCTATGGTGGACGGCACCCTGACCTGATCAGCAGGGCCAACGCAGTGCGCATACAGCACAGCGACGGGACCATCGCCCTCTACGCGCACCTGGCCCATGGTGGGGTAAGCGTTTACCCGGGACAGCGGGTCAAGGCCGGAATGCAGATCGGCCTGTCCGGCTCTACGGGCTATTCATCCGGACCACATCTTCATTTCGCTGTACAAACGGTGTTGCGCGCGGGTGATCGCTTGACGGCGATCTCGCTGCCCTTCAACTTCTACGTCGGCGATCCGCCGGCGGTATTCGCGCCTCGGTTTGGCATGTTCGCCGCAGCGCAGTACTCTTCCCCGGGCCGGGTGCCGATCACCGTTCCAGGGAGTTACGGGAGCCGCTTACGCCGCCAGGAAGCTGCCGGGCGCCAACAACAGAAATTGCCATGAGGACGAAACATGAGTCGAGGGAAGCCGAAGCACTATCTGTTTTCCGCACTTGCCCTGCTCCTCGTCTTCGTCGGCTGGCAGTTGTTCCGCGGCGGCAAGCAGGACTTCGCGAACGAGCTCGATCGCTTCAAATACGGCTCACTGGGCGCTGAACTGGTCGCCGGCATTCCCTATCCGATCTTTCGCGCCTTGCCGCAGGTCTTCCCCGATCTGCTCGAACGCCACGCCAGCCTGGGACCGGGCGCCGACCAATCCGGGGGCGCGGCTTACGAAGCCTTCGGACTCGCCGCAGAAGCCGACCACCCCCTGCCGATCGGCTTCTCCATCAAGCGCCTGGGCGTAGAGCGCGTCACCATCAACTGCGCGCTATGCCACACGACGACCTATCGCCTCACCCCGGATGAGGCGCCGCGCCACGCTCACGGCGGCCCCGGACACACGGTCAACGTTCAGGGTTTGCTGCGCTTCCTGTTTGCCGCTGCGCACGACCCGCGCTTCACTGCCTCCGGAATGTTGCCGATTATTGAACGGCAATCGACGCTGGACTGGAGCGAAAGGGCAATCTACGCAGCGCTGTGGATCCCGCTGACGCGCCTGGCGCTGCGCATCGCCGGCGATCAGCTCGCCTGGACGGAAGAAAAACCTGCCTGGGGACCGGGACGCGACGACGCTTTCAACCTGCCGAAATTCGTCCTCACCCAAGCCCCCTGGGACGACACCGTCGGCAATACCGATTTCCCCGCTCTGTGGCGGCTCGGCGAACGCAGCGGACATCTCCTTCACTCCGGCGGCGAGGCGCGTAGCGTCGCCGCCGTGATCGCCAGTTCCACGCTCGGCACCGGTGCCCTGCCCTGGGGAGGATTTGACGCCCGCAATCGCTGGCTCGAAAGCTTTCTGAGCGCTCTCGCGCCACCACCGTTCCCGGCCCCGACCGACCCCGCGTTGACTGCACGCGGCGGCGAGCTGTTCGCCAGCCAGTGCGCCGGCTGTCACGGCAGCGACGGCGAACGCACCGGACAGGCAATCCCGGTCGCGGAAGTCGGCACCGATCCCGAACACGTGCTGACTTTCCAGGCCGGGGACGCCCGGCGCATGAATCGTGTGACCGCGACGCTTGGCATGGGCAACGCCGAACTGCAAGGTGCACAAGGCTATGTGGCGCGCCCGCTGGTGGGAATATGGTTGCTTGCGCCCTACCTGCACAACGGTTCGGTGCCGACGCTGCACGATCTCTTGGCGCCGCCGGCGCAGCGCCCGACCGTATTCTATCGGGGCTACGACGTGCTCGACACGGCGAAGGTGGGATTCGTCGCCAGTGGTGACGCGGCGCAAGCGAACGGCTTTCGTTTCGACACCCGCCTGCGCGGCAACGCCAACGGCGGCCACCGCTACGGCACCGAACTGGCCGCGCCGGACAAGCAAGCCCTGCTAGAATTTCTCAAGACCCTCTAGCGCAAGCGACGGTGGTGGTGAGGCGCGCCGCTGGCCGTCGCCGCAGAACCGCGTGGCAAAGGCCGCGGCATGTCGAGTAACGGTGGCGAACCCTGTAGCGCCGCCGGCTCGCTGATTCACCACCCGCTGAAAAGGATCAAATGGCCAATTCCTTTTTCTACCCCCTGCGTCTTTCAGGCTTGCTCGCGCTTGCGCTGCCGCTGCTTTCTGCCTGCGTGTCGTACGGCAAGATCAGCAACGAACCCATCGCCGAGGTCGGGCCGTCTGCAAGATACTCGATGACGCAAGCGGTGCATTCCGCTCGTTCCGACGACGCGACAATGATCCTGGCGTTCTCAGGCGGCGGCACGCGCGCTGCCGCGCTGGCGTATGGCGTTCTGCAAGCGCTACGCGATACCCGCGTCACGCTCGACGGCCGCTCCCAACGACTGCTGGACAAGATCGACATCATCAGCTCGGTCTCGGGTGGCAGTTTCACGGCCGCCTATCTAGGCTTGTACGGTGACCGGATTTTCACGGACTTCGAGCACGACTTCCTGCGCCGCAACATCTCCATTGAACTGATGCAAGGACTCCTGGATCCAGCGCTGCTGCTCTCCCAACGTGGGCGTACCGAAATGGCAGCCAATTATTACGATGGCAACGTCTTCAAGGGCGCAACCTTTGCTGATCTGCAGAGCCGGGGCGGACCGCTGATCGTGATCAATGCCACCGACCTCGGTCGCGGAGTGCGCTTTTCCTTCCTGCAGGATTACTTCGACCTGCTGTGCTCGGACCTTTCGTCGTTCCCGATTGCCAGTGCGGTCACCGCGTCATCGGCGGTGCCGGTTCTCTTCCATCCGCTCGTGCTCGAGAATCGCCAAGGCTGTACCGATCGCGCGCAGAGCGTTCTCAGCGGCTTGCAACACCGGGCAAGCAGCTCGGCGCAGCTGTCGCAGGTGGTCGACGGACTGAACAGCTACACGCTCAAGGACCAGCGCCGCTATATTCACCTGGTCGACGGCGGCATTACCGACAACCTGGGGCTGCTGGCCATCTACGAGATGATCGAGTTGGCTGGCGGCGCAACCAATTTGCTCGACTCGCTTGGTGGCGCTCCGCCACGCCGTTTCGTTGTCATTTCGGTGAACGCCTCCACCTCCCCGCAATACGGAATGGAACTGAGCAGCGCAGCTCCGTCGATGGCCGACACGGTCAATCTGGTGACTGACATCCAGCTTCATCGCACCAACGCCGCAACGATGGCACTGCTGCGCAGCAGCATCGAGCGTTGGGCGGCAGACCTATCAACGCCGGAGCAAACGGTCGAATCGTATTTCGTCGAAATTGATTTCAAGAGCATTAAACAAGCGGAGCGAAGACGCTTTCTGAACCAGATCCCAACGAGCTTTGCTTTGAAGGGAGAGCAGGTCGATGAACTCATCGCGGCGGGTCGCGAGTTGCTGCTCAGCAACGCAGAATTTCAACGCCTGATCAGCGACCTGGGGAGGCAGTGAGCCAGCCAGCTCGTGCGCACGATGGCCACGCGGCCGGGCGCAGCGTCAGGCGACATCTGCGGGGGGCCGGCGAGGGCTTTCTGGCCGGAACTGCGGTACACTTGCTGGCCAAGACCGTCGTCCGGCCAAGTCGTCTGATTGCCGATCGCCACGCCAGGGGCGGAAAATGTTCCAAGTGAGCGCAGGTGAAGGTGCCGAGGCCGTGGGCCTTGGCAAGCATCAACCGAGAGCGTGACCACGGTCCCGTCTTCCACCTGCACGTCGTGATGTCGAGTATCTGAAGGGGAATTGAGTGATGAGCAGCGAACATAGGGCGACTTTGACCATTACCGGAGAAGCTCCGGTGCACTTTCCGATTCTGACGCCAACGCACGGCAACGAGTGTGTAGATATTCGTGCACTCGGCGGCAAAACCGATCGTTTCGGGTACGACTCCGGCTTCGAGTCGACGGCCAGCTGCAAGTCGAGTATTACCTACGTTGACGGCGCGAAGGGTGAGCTGCTTTATCGCGGCTACCCGATCGAGCAACTCACCGAGCACTGCGACTTCCTTGAAGTTGCTTATCTGCTGAAGAACGGCGAACTGCCGAATGCCGAGCAGAAAGCAGGCTTTGCGGCGACGATCACGAAGCACACTCCCGTACATAACCAGATGGTGAACTTCTACCATGGCTTTCGCCGCGACGCGCATACCATGCCGGTGATGGTTGGGGTGGTCGGCGCGCTGTCAGCCTTTCATCGCGAAG
The DNA here is from genome assembly GCA_000585075.1 of Candidatus Accumulibacter regalis. GTDB lineage: Bacteria > Pseudomonadota > Gammaproteobacteria > Burkholderiales > Rhodocyclaceae > Accumulibacter > Accumulibacter regalis. Next base: position 17,501 of record JEMY01000057.1, read on the forward strand.
CTGCCGACTTTTCCGATGTCGAGCAGCGCAGTCTTACCATTCATCGGATCATTGCCAAGATGCCGACGTTGGCGGCCATGGCCTACAAGTACACCATGGGTCACCCGCCGATGAGCCCACGCGCCGACCTCGATTACGCGGCCAACTTCGTGTACATGATGTTTGCCAATCCGGCCGAGAAGTTCAAACTCAACCCGGTTCTGATGCGGGCATTCGACCGACTTCTGATCCTGCACGCCGACCACGCTCAGGACGCTTCAACCTCGACGGTACGCATGGCGGGCTCGTCCGGGGCCAATCCCTTCGCCTGTATTTCTGCCGCAATTGCTTGCCTGTCGGGTCGCGAGCACGGCGGCGCCAGCGAAGCCTGTCTGGCAATGCTCGAGGAAGTCGGCGATGTGCGGAAAGTCGCGGCGATGATCAGCCGCTCGAGAATCGAGAGCGACCGTTCCAAGGTCACCGGCTTTGGTCTCTACGTTTACCGAAATTTCGACCCGCGTGCAAAGCTGATGCGCAGACTGTGCACCGAAGTGCTGACAGAACTCGGTCTCGAAAACGATCCCCTGTTCAAGTTGGCCATAGAACTCGACAGGATAGCCCTCGAAGACCCTTACTTCGTCGAGAACAAGCTCTATCCGAACGTCGATTTCTACTCGGGGATCCTGCAGAAGGCGCTTGGTCTGCCCGCTTCGATGTTTGCCTGCATCGTTGCCGTGGCGCGCACCGCCGGCTGGATGGCGCAGTGGGAAGAGATGCGCGCCGATCCGGAATACAAGATCGCCCGTCCGCGCCAGCTCTACGTCGGCCCGACACGGCGCGACGTGCCTGCCGCATCGGCGCGGGTCTGAGCGCGACGGTAGACAGCGCGCCCCCGGACGGCTGGCTGAGCTTGCGTGTACGAGACCTGCGCTGGCCGCCGTCCGCTGCGACGACCGTACCGACGCCCAACCAACCGCTGCTGCTGCGTTGCCGGCACGGTCGATTGACCCGTCTATCGACTTGTGATCTAATCCCGCCTGCTGTCGGCTTGGCGCCTGAACGCGGCGGCGTCGGACAGGGTGAATGGCCAGGTTATGGTAGGCAAGTGCGTTCCTCCCGGCGCAAATCGGACGAGGTACATGCGCAGCGGCTCGCGGCTGAGCCGGCCTCCGTGCCGCGGACCATCCACGAATCAACACGCTGGGCGATTAACTCAGGGGTAGAGTGCCACCTTCACACGGTGGAAGTCAGTGGTTCGATCCCACTATCGCCCACCATCTGCATGCGACGCTCCTCGGCCAAGCGGACCTCTCGCGGCAACAACAGGCCTGGGCCGGGCGCCCGAGATTTCCAGTGCAAGCCGTATTTTCCCTCCGCGGAGTATCGCGGCGCCTGCCGCGAGCGGCAAGCGCCGCCTTGCAGACGCCTTTCTGGTAGAATCGTGCCGTCGCTGCCCTTTCCAGCCGTTCAACGACGATCCGCGCATGATTCGCGGCTACTCTTGTTACGATCTCACCCAGATATGACCACTTCGTCGCACGCCTCGTTCACCATCGTCGGGCTGACTACCGCCGGCAAGAAGTTCCGTCCAAGCGATTGGGCAGAGAGACTCTGCGGAGTTCTGTCGGCTTTCGGCGCCGAGAAGCGAATGAAGTATTCGCCGTACGTCGGGCCGCGGAGCTACAAAGGTGAAAAGGCTGTTTTCGTCGACGGTCGCCTGTACGAAGTGGAACCCATGGCCTATCGCTTCGTCCTGAATTTCGCTCAGGACAACGACCTGCAGCTGATTGAAGGCCCGTCACCCGCTCGCTGAAGGCCTGGGTAGTTGGTGATAGTGGCCAGCGCCCCTGGCCGCTTTGGCGCAACGCGTTCCCCTGCCTTGCTGCTGGCTTTTTCAGCTGATCCGTCGCACGCGCGCGCCAAGCTGACCGAGTTTCTCCTCGATGCGTTCGTAGCCGCGGTCAAGATGGTAGATACGTTCGATCTGCGTCTCGCCTTGCGCGACCAGGCCGGCGATGACCAGACTGGCCGAGGCGCGCAGATCGGTGGCCATGACGGTCGCCCCGTCGAGATGGTCGACGCCGGTAACCATGGCGTTGCTGGCATCGATCTTGATGTCCGCACCCAGGCGAATCAACTCCACGGCGTGCATGAATCGGTTCTCGAAGATCGTCTCCCGGATCACCGACGACCCTTCGGCGACACAGTTGATGGCCATGAACTGGGCCTGCATGTCCGTCGGAAAAGCCGGGTAAGGCGAGGTGCGGATGCTCACGGCCTTGAGTCGCGGCGGCGCCTGCAGGGTGATCGCTGTGCGTTCGCTGAGCACATCGCAGCCGGCGTCGAACAGCTTGTCGACCACCGCATCGAGATAAGCCGCCGAGGTATTGGTCAGACGGACGTGGCCGCCGGTCGCTGCGGCAGCACACAGATAGGTTCCAGTCTCGATACGGTCGGCCATGATGGCGTGTGTCGCACCGTGCAGACGTTCGACGCCCTGAATGCGAATCTTGTCGGTGCCGGCTCCGGCAATCCGCGCGCCCATCGAGACCAGGCAATTGGCCAGATCGACGACCTCGGGTTCGCGTGCCGCATTCTCGATGACCGTTTCACCCTTGGCCAATACCGCGGCCATCATCAGATTCTCGGTCCCGGTGACGGTGACCATGTCGGTGAAAATCCGTGCGCCGGCCAGACCGCGCTGCCCGGCTTTTGCGCCGGCCGTGGCATGGATGTAACCATGCTCGACGCGCAGCTGCGCGCCCATTGCCTGTAACCCCTTGATGTGCTGCTCGACCGGTCGCGCGCCTATTGCGCAGCCACCGGGCAAGGAGACCCGCGCCTCGCCATGGCGCGCGACCAGCGGGCCGAGGACCAGGATCGCCGCACGCATGGTCTTGACCATGTCGTAAGGGGCAAGCGGGTTGTCGAGCCCGCAACTATTCAGGACCAGCCCATCGTCACCCAGGTCTTCAACGTCCACGCCCATCTGTACAAGCAGGCGCAACATCGTCGCGATGTCTTTCAGCCGGGGAACATTGGTCAGATGCAGCGGTTCGGAAGAAAGCAGGCTGGCGCAGAGAATCGGCAGGGCGGCGTTCTTGGCGCCGGAGATGGCGATTTCGCCGGAAAGCGGGATGCCACCCTCTATCAGCAGCTTATCCACGCGTTGCACCCCACTCTTCGGGCGTTTGCGTTTTCATCGACAGGGCGTGCAGTTGGCCGCTGTCGAAGTGCTGACGCAGTACTTCATTCACCGCTTGCTGTCGTTGCACACGGTTCTTGCCGATGAACTCGGCGCTGACGATCAGTGCTTCGAAATGGTGGCCATCGCCAGCAACTTCCAGATGTGCGCAGGCAATGCCTTCGGCGATGATGGCTTGGACTTGTTCAGGGTGCATCATGAGTCAGGACCTCAGTTTGTAGCCGCTCCTGAGCAGCGCCAGCGTCGCGGCCGAGACCAGCAGGAGACTTGCGGTGACCACTACCAGGCTGTTTTCCGGAGCCACGTCGGAGACGCCGAAAAAGCCGAAGCGAAAGCCGTCGATCATATAGAACACGGGATTGAAACGAGAAACCAGCTGCCAGAACTCGGGCAGTGAATGAATCGAGTAGAAGACACCGGAGAGCATGGTCAGCGGCATGATCAGAAAGTTCTGAAAACCCGCCAGCTGGTCGAACTTGTCGGCCCAGATGCCGGCGATCATCCCCAGCGTTCCCATGATCCCGCCACCGAGGACGATGAACACGAGAATCCAGTGCGGGGCAACGAAAGTCAGCGGTGCCAGCCACATGGTCACCAGCAGCACCCCGACCCCGACCATCACGCCGCGCAGCATCGCCGCAACGACATAGGCGATGAAAAACTCGACGTAGGAGATCGGCGGCAGAAGGACGAAAACGACGCTGCCGGTGACTTTCGACTGGATCAGGCTTGACGAGCTGTTGGCAAAGGCGTTCTGCAGGGCCGACATGATCACCAGCCCGGGAATCAGAAAGGCTCCGTACGGCACGCCATGGACCTGCACATGCGACTCCAGTACGTGCGAGAAGATGAGCAGGTAGAGCAATGCCGTCAGTACCGGTGCGCCGACGGTCTGAAAGCTGACTTTCCAGAAACGCAGCAGTTCCTTGTAGAGCAGGGTCCGAAAACCGCTCAACACGGCGCCGCGTCCTTGCCGGCAGAGCCTTGCATGACGCCAAGAAAGACGTCCTCGAGGTCGGGTTGCGTCAAGCGCATTTCTTCGATCACGCAGCCGCCGACACGCAAGCCTGCGAGTAACGGTTCCAGCTCGTCGAGACCGGCGAGCTGGAATGTCCAGGTGCCGCCGCTTTCGCTCGCGCGCATGCGCAGCACGGGCGGCAGCTGCACGGGCCCCGCCAGGCGGAGGTTAAGCGTCTGGCCTGAGAAGCGCGCGAGCAGGTTGCGCGTCGTGTCCAGGGCCACCACCCGTCCCGCTTTGAGCATCGCGATCCGGGCGCACAGGGCTTCGGCTTCCTCGAGATAGTGCGTGGTCAGGATGACCGTGTGGCCGTCTTGATTGAGGCGCCGGATGAATTGCCACAAACCCTGACGCAACTCGACGTCGACGCCGGCGGTAGGTTCGTCAAGGACGATCACCGGCGGCCTGTGCACCAGCGCCTGCGCCACGAGAACGCGCCGCTTCATGCCGCCGGACAAGCGGCGCATATTGGTGTCCGCCTTGGCGGTCAGATCAAGGTTGGCGAGAATCTCGTCGATCCAGTCGTCATTGCGACGAATGCCGAAGTAGCCGGACTGAATGCGCAAGGTTTCACGGACCGAAAAGAAAGGGTCAAAAACCAGCTCCTGCGGCACCACCCCAAGCCGGCGTCTGGCTTCGCGATAATCGCTGACCACGTCGTGGCCCATCACCGTCAGCTGGCCGGCGTCGGGGCGGACGAGACCGGCGAGGCACGAGATCAGTGTCGTCTTGCCAGCACCGTTGGGGCCGAGCAGACCGAAGAATTCACCTTCGGCGATCTGCAGCGAAACACCGGCAAGCGCCCGCAGCGAACCAAAGCGCTTTTCCACCCGAGAAATGGCGACAGCGACGCTCATGGCATCGGGAACGGCGTCGAAGCCAACTCGCCCGTTCAGGCGAGGGGAAGCAGTTCGGAGACGCCGTACAGCGCTGCCAGGCTGATCAAGCTTGCTGGCGGATTGGCGACGCGCAACTGCACGGCACTCTCCGCTGCCTTGCGCTGCCAGGCAAAAAGAGTCGCCAGAGCTGACGAATCGACCTCGGCAACCCCGGCCAGATCAAGCAGCACGCTCGCCGAGCGCTGGGCAGAGCTCAAGGCGCGACGCCCGGCCTCATGCAGCGCGCGCGCGTTGGCGATGACCATCGGCGCAGTGACGCGCAGCCCGCCTTCCGCTTGCTCGATCACGGGTTGCTGGTTTCCAGCTGCGTGTTGCGCTCGCTGAGCATCTGGATCAGGCCATCGATTCCCTTGTTGCGCACTTCCTGGGCAAAGGAGCCCCGGTAGTTGGTGACCAGGCTGACACCGGCGACGATGACATCGTAAACCTTCCACCCGTCGCCCTGTTTCTCAAGCGCGTAACTGAGCTGCACCGGCTTGCTACCTGGCTGGACGATCTCGGTCTTGACCACCACGTCGGTCTCGGCAGCGTCGATCTTGCTCGGGCGATAGGTGATGGTCTGGTCCTTGTACGAGGTCAGCGCGTTCGAGTAGGTGCGTACCAGCAGCTTCTTGAACTCTTCCGCCAAGCGCTTTTTCTGCTCGGGCGTCGCCTTGCTCCAGTTGCGTCCGACGGCGAGTGCAGTCATGCGGTGGAAATCGAAATACGGCAGAACCTTGGTCTCGACCAGTTTGATCGCTTTTCTGGTGTCACCGCTTTGAATGTCCTTGTCCTGGCGAACGATGGTCAGGACGTCATCGGTGACCTTCTGGACCAGTGCGTCAGGCGACCCTTGCTGCGCCCACGCGCTGCCGGACAGGACAGTCAAAGCGAAAAACAACGAAAGCAGATATTTCATGGCATCTTTCCGTGCAATAGAGGATTCGACCCCGCGAGGCGGGTTGGCATCAGCCTGCGCGGTCGATTAGTAGTCAAGTGGAATGCGTGGCGGGTCGCCGTCGAAGATCTCGTTGCGCCGGTGCTGCAGGTAGGCATCCCTGATGTACGAGTACTTGTCGAACGCCGCCTCCTCGATCACCTTGTCGGTGGGCAGGACGCTGGCGCGCAAATCAACGTAACGGACGGCAACCAGGCTGTTGCGCAGGGGTATGTTGTCCACGCGCCAGACCGGATCGTAATAGGTGTCGACCATCCAGCCGAAGGTATCGCGAGTGGTGCGCGGGCCGATGAGCGGCCAGTAGAAGTAAGGCCCGTCCGGGACCCCCCACTTGCCGAGCGTCTGGCCGAACTCCTCCGAGTGCTTGGTTAGACCCATTTCGCTGGCCACGTCGAAGACGCCACCAATGCCGATGGTGCTGTTGATCAGCACCCGGCCGACGTCCGAAAGAGCGTCGCCTCCCTTGCCCTGCAGAAGATTATTGATCGCTGTCCACGAGTCCCAGATGTTACCGAAAAAGTTGCCCACGCCGACTTTCACCGGCAGCGGAGTCACCGCGTCGTAACCTTGCGCAACCGGTTTGATGGCCACCGTGTCGAGGCCTTCGTTGACGGCGAACATGGCGCGGTTGAAGCCCTCGAAGGGGTCTGCCGGATCATTGTTCGTACTTGCGCAGCCACTGGCGACGGTGATGGCCGTTGCACAGACGTACGCCGATAGACGCCTTGAAAGCTGTGGTTTCACGATCTTCCTTTCTATCTGCTATTCGCTCGGAGCTTCTGAAGCCTTGCTGAACATGAACTGACTGATCAGGCTTTCCAGAACTACCGCCGACTGTGTTTTCGAGATGACATCGTTCGCGGCGAGCATTTTTTCGTCACCGCCCGGGTCAAGCCCGACGTACTGCTCACCGAGCAGGCCCGCGGTCAGGATCAAGGCAAACGTATCTTTCGGAAAGCGATAACGCTCGTCAATATTGAACGTCACCACCGCTTCGTACTCACTGGGATCGAAATGGATGTCGACCACCCGCCCAACGACGACACCGGCGCTCTTGACCGGCGCCCTGACTTTCAGGCCGCCGATGTTAGCAAACTTGGCCGTCACCGGGTACGTTTCGGCGAAATTTCCGGCCGACAGATTGCCGACCTTGAGCGCCAGAAAGAGCATGCCAGCCAGCCCCACGGCAACAAAAATTCCGACCCACAGGTCGAGCAACTTGCGACTCATCAAGCCTCCCGGAACATGAACGAGGTTAGTACGAAGTCGAGGGCCAGGATTGCCAGTGCCGACTGGACGACGGTGCTCTTGATCGAACTGGAAACACCTTCTGCGGTCGGTACGGCATCGTAGCCCTCGAAGACTGCGATCAACGAAACGGCGACACCGAAGACGAAGCTCTTGATGATGCCGCTCCAGATGTCATAGCGGAAATCGACCGAAGCCTGCATCTGCGACCAGAAGGCACCTTCATCGACGCCAATGAAGACGACCCCGATCAGGTAGCCACCAAAGACACCGGCCGTCGAGAACAGGGCGGCCAGCAAGGGCATCGAGATGACCCCGCCCCAGAAACGCGGCGCCACGACGCGGGCAATCGGATTCACGGCCATCATGTCCATCGCGGTCAGCTGCTCGGTGGCCTTCATCAGGCCGATCTCGGCGGTGATCGAAGAACCGGCGCGCGAAGCGAAAAGCAGGGCGGCGACGACCGGGCCAAGTTCGCGCACCAGCGACAGCGCCACGAGGACCCCGAGCGCCTCGGCCGAACCGTAGCGTTGCAGGGTCTCGTAGCCCTGCATGCCCAGCACCATGCCGATGAACAGCCCCGAAACCATGATGATCAGCAGCGACTGGAAGCCGGAAAAGTAGAGTTCCCGGATGGTCAGGTGCAGGCGCCGGAATGATTGCCCGGAGAGCAGCAGGAGCATGACAAAAAAGCGCGCAGCGAAGCCGAGTCGCTGCAGCGCGTCGTTGACGCGGTGTCCCAGGCGGGTGACTCCCGAGAGCACCGAAGCGCGACTGTTCTGCCTAGGATTGCTCATACGCGTCTTTCGCCAGCAGTTCGCGATCGAGCGGCTCTGCCGGATAGTGGAAGGGAACCGGTCCGTCCGCCTGCGCGAAAACGAACTGGTGAACAAAGGGGTGTTGCGAAGCGCGGATTTCGTCGGGCGTACCCAGGGCGACCACTTTTCCGTCCGACATGAAGTAGATGTAATCGACGATCTGCAGGGATTCCTGAATGTCGTGGGTGACCATGATCGATGTCGCGCCAAGCGCATCGTTGAGCTTGCGAATCAGTTGTCCGATGACTCCGAGCGAGATCGGATCGAGACCGGCAAAGGGTTCATCGTACATGATCAGCATTGGATCAAGGGCAATCGCCCGTGCCAGCGCCACCCGCCTGGCCATGCCGCCAGAGAGTTCAGCGGGCATCAGCCGGCTGGCGCCGCGCAAGCCGACGGCATTGAGCTTGAGCAGCACCATGTCGCGAATCAGATCTTCGGGCAGGTCGGTGTGCTCGCGCATCTGATAGGCGACGTTGTCGAACACCGAGATATCGGTGAATAGGGCACCGAACTGAAACAGCATCCCCATGCGCCGGCGCAGGGCGTAGAGTTCATCGGCGCGCAACTCGGGTACCGACCGACCGTCGACAAGGACGTCGCCGCGACTGGGCTTGAGCTGGCCGCCGATCAGGCGGAGCAGGGTCGTCTTGCCGCAACCCGAACCACCCATGATGGCGACGACCTTCCCGCGCGGGATCTGCATGCTGATGCCCTTGAGGATCGGTCGATCGTCGTAGGCGAAATCAAGATCCTTGATCTCGACAAGATTATCGTCAGACACTTCTGCATCCTGAGACGAAAAAAAGCCGATTATAACGGATAGCCAGAGGAGGCCGCGTGAATTGCTTGGCGCCCGGTGCAATGGTGGAACAATGACGTGTTAGGCTATCCCGAAACGACCGCCCGCTCTTTCACTTTCCCATGACGGAAATCTTCCTGCCCGAAAAACCCCTACTGCTGATCGTTGACGACGACCCGCTGATCTGCGACACCTTGAGTTTTTCGCTGAGTTCGCTCTTCGCAGTGGTCACCAGCCATTCTCGTCCGCATTGCCTGCAGCTGCTTCGCCAGTTGCGCAGACCGCCGGAGCTGGCCCTGGTCGATCTCGGCCTGCCGCCGGTGCCGCATCGTCCGGACGAGGGCTTTGCGCTGATAACGGACCTGCTCAAGATCGCTCCCGAGATCCGCATCGTCGTTCTCTCCGGGCAAAGCGAGGACGGCAATGCTCGCCACGCACGTACCCTCGGCGCTGCTGATTTCGTGGCCAAGCCGTGCAACCCCGGCGACCTGCAGCAGGTTCTCCAGGGCGCCCTGGCCTTTCGCGCCCTCGACGCAAGACGCCAGGGCGAGGACGCCTCCCCGCTGATCGGGCACAGCCCGGCCATCGAGAAGCTGCGCGTGCAGCTGCGCCAGTATGCCGACCTGCCTTTCGCGGTGCTGATCGAAGGCGAGTCGGGCAGCGGCAAGGAGATAATCGCCTCTGCCTGTCTGCACTACGATACTCGCCGCCGCGAGAAACCGTTTCTGGCGCTGAATTGCGCTGCCATTTCGCCAAACCTGGTTGAAGCGACGCTCTTTGGCTACGCTCGCGGCGCGTTTACCGGCGCAGTCGCCACCAAGGCGGGCTACTTTGAAGACGCGACCGACGGCACGCTGTTCCTTGACGAGATCGGCGAACTGGCCCTCGAACTCCAGGCCAAGCTGCTGCGGGTACTCGAAAACGGCGAGTATCAGCGGGTCGGCGAAACCCAGCAGCGCTTCAGCCAGGCACGTATCATTGCCGCCACCAACCGCGACCTGCGCAAGGAGGTGCGCGCCGGCAATTTTCGGGCCGATCTTTATCACCGCCTGTCGGTGTGCGCGATCGTTGCTCCGCCCTTACGCGAGATGGGCGACGACAAGCTGCTCCTGCTCGAGCACTTCCGGCAACTGTACGCGGCACAGACGCGGCAGCTGCCATTCACGCTCTCTGCCGAGGCAAGACTTCTTTGGCTCGACTACGCTTTTCCAGGCAACGTCCGCGAATTGCGCAATATCGTCATTCGTTTGGTCAGCAAGCAGTCGGGGCAGATCGTCGACGTCGCCGCGCTGGAAGCCGAGCTTGACGTCCCCGACGAGCCGCTGGCCGCTTCGGCCAACATCGCTCCGGGCAGCGATGAGGCCGCTGGCGAGGCCATCGTCGCGGCGGCAACACAGCGTTTGCGGCAACGCGAACCGTTCAGCCTCGATGGGCTGCTCAACGCCACCGAGCGCGGCTATATCGAGGCCGCGCTGAAGCTCGCGCATGGCAATGTCAGCCAGGCCGCGCGCCTGCTCGGCATCCATCGCACGACACTCTACAACCGCATGGAATCGTCGGCGCGGGAACTCTGATGTATCTTGAGCATTTCGGTCTGCATCAACCCCCCTTTCGCATCACGCCACATACCGAGTTCTTTTTCTCTGGCGGCAAGCGCGGCGCGACGCTCGAGGCGCTGATCTACGCGATTACGCACGATGAGGGGATCGTCAAGGTCAGCGGCGAGGTCGGTAGCGGCAAGACCATGCTCTGTCGGATGTTGCTCGAGAAGCTGCCGGACAACGTCGAGACGATCTATCTGGCCAATCCGATGCTCTCGCGCGAAGAAATCCTCTTCGCCATCGCCGACGAGCTTGGCATCCCGCCAGCGGAAGGGCGCAGCCATCTGCTCCTTCGCTCACTGCAGGAACGTCTCCTGGAAATCTATGGCAGCGGGCGCCAGGTGGTGGCCCTGATCGACGAGGCCCATGCCATGCCTCCAGAGGCTCTGGAAGAAATCCGCCTGCTTTCCAACCTCGAGTCCAATCGTCACAAACTCCTGCAAATTGCCCTCTTTGGTCAACCCGAGCTCGATTTCCGCCTGCAGCAGGCAGACATGCGCCAGCTCAATGACCGCATCACGCAAAACTTCAGGCTGGAACCGCTGCGCCAAAGTGATGTATCCGTCTACCTGCTCTTCCGCCTGCGCGCTGCCGGTTATCGGGGTCCGGATCCGTTCACCAAAGGGGCCATAGAGCTGATCAGCAAGGCCTCCGAAGGGCTCAGTCGACGCATCAACATTCTTGCCGACAAGGCGCTGCTCGCGGCCTTTTCCGAAGGCGTGCATCAGGTCGATCGACGACAGGTGCGCAGCGCGATTGGCGATGCCGGATTCAGGCGCCTCGGTCGCCGTTTCAACGTCGGCTGGGCCTGGGCAGGGGCCGCAGCAGGCGTCTGTGCCATCGCCTTCCTGGCCTACTCTGCCGGAAAGCAGAGCCTTGGCAGCATTCCTCTCGCGCCAGCGATCGTTACCACTCCGCCGCTCGCCGTGCCGGCGGAGCAGGCCGTAGAGCCGACAGCTGTCGCGCCGACTTCGCCACCGGAGGCGCCTTCCGGCGCAGCGCTCGCGGCGGCGCCTGTCGGAGTTGCCGAGGCGCCGCACGCGCAACCGCCACTGACGCTGGCCGAGCGAAGCGCGGCAAGCAAGGCCTGGCTGGCAAAGACTCCGGATAGCCATTTCTTCATTCAGTTGCTCGTTGTCGATGCCAGCAGCGAGAAAGAAGTACTTGATTTCATTGACAAGCATGCAACGATGCTGGATCTTCGACAGCTTCGGATCTATCGCTCGAATCTGAGCGGCAAAGACCGGCTCGGCGTCATTTACGGCGACTACCCGTCGCGCGAGCTGGCCAACGCGGCGCTGGCCAAGCTTGCCGAGGTCAGCCCGGCGAGCAAGCCCTACGTTCGATCGGTCAGCAGACTACGCTGACCAGCCCCTCGGACGAAGCGACAAACATGGTCACAACACAATAAAAATCATGCACTTGCATCGAAGTTCTGTCGTGGTATCATCAACTCCACTGTTAACCGGAGCAAGCTCGAGCGTGCCTCTGCCAATTCTCGGCGCCATCCTTCTGGCCCTTCTCCTCGGCGCGTGTACGCCAACGACGCTGAGCGGCGGGCCGGCAGCCGCTCACCTGCAGAAAGACAGCGCGCCCAGCACGCCGGGCACCATTCCTGCCCCGGTGCAACAGAGCCTCTCGCTACCGAGGCCACGGCCGGCTGCCAAGACCGAAACCTACAGCGTGGTGGTCAACAACGTGCAGGTTCATGACCTGCTCTTTGCCCTGGCCCGCGATGCCAAACTCAACGTCGACATCCATCCCGGCATTGTCGGAGAAGTGACCCTCAACGCCATCGATCAGACCCTTCCGCAGTTGCTCACGCGCATTTCCAAGCAGGTCGATATGCGCTTCGAACTCGATGGCCCGAACCTGGCGGTGATGCCCGACACCCCCTATCTCAAGAACTACAAGGTCGACTACGTCAATATTTCCCGCGATGTGACCGGTACCGTGTCGACCAATACGCAGATTTCGACCAGCGCGCTGGCCACCGGCAGTGGCGGTGCTGCGGGAACGGGCAACACCTCGCGAATTCAGATCGAGAACAAATCGAACAACCGTTTCTGGGTTTCTCTCGAGAAGAACCTGAAAGACCTGCTGCATGAGACCGACAAGATTTTCCCGGAAGGAACGACCGAGACGGTGACCGAGCAAAGTGCGTCACAAAGCACAACCGGCACCGGCGGAACAGCCACGGCAGCCGGCACTACGGCTCGCCTGACGCAACTCGCACAGAACCTGGCCGGCAGTCCGAACCCGGCGACCTTGCAGAATTCCGGCGCCACGGTCGTCAAGCGCATGACTTTCCGCGAGGCGGCGTCGGTGATCGCCAATCCGGAAACCGGGGTGATCAACGTCAGAGCGACGTCTCGACAACACGAAAGAGTCCAGGAATTCCTCGATCGGGTGATGGGCAGCGCCCGGCGCCAGGTGCTGATCGAGGCGACGATCATCGAGGTTGGCCTGAGCGATGGCTACCAGCAAGGTATCGAGTGGAGTCGTTTTACCAGCGGTAGCGACTACAGCGTGACCAAACCCGCCTTGACGACCAACGTCGGTAGTGTGGTCACCCCCTACGTCCTCAAGTACCGCAACCTCGACCCCTTGAATCTCCTGTCGACCGTGGAACTGCTGCGCGCCTTCGGCACCGTCAAGGTACTGTCCAGCCCGAAACTGACCGTGCTCAACAACCAGACCGCAACGCTCAAGGTATCGGAGGATTTCGTCTACTTCAATGTCAAGCAGGACGTCGTTCCGGGCAACACCAACACTAACGCCACGGTGACCACGACGACCACGCCACAGTCGGTGTCGATCGGTTTCTTCATGAGCCTGACGCCACAAATCAGCGACAACGGCACGGTCACCTTGAATGTTCGCCCGTCGATTTCCAGCATTGCCGAGCTAAAGCAGGATCCCAACCCGAGCCTGGCTGCCAACAACATCAAGAACCTCGTGCCGCAGATTCGCATGCGCGAAATCGAGTCGATCATGCGCGTCGAAAGCGGCGACATCGCTGTCCTTGGCGGACTGATGGAAGACCGCCTGGATAACCGCGCCGGGCGCCTGCCCGGCCTCGGCGACATTCCGTTTATCGGGGAAGTGTTCAATACTCGCAACAACTCGTCTGCCAAGACGGAACTGGTCGTCCTGATCCGCCCGACGGTGATCAAGGATGCCTCGATCGATGGCGACTTCAGCAGCTTCAGAGAAGTCCTGCCGGGCAAGGATTTCTTCAAGACCGACCAGGTCTATCGACCGTTCTCGCTCCCCGAACGCCCTCCGGAGCCACTGCAGTGAGTCTGCTGATGGACGCGCTGCGGCGCGCCGAGGAAGCCAAACGCAAGGCCAGCGCCAACGCTCGGCCAACGGCCACGGTGGCGGGGGAACTGCGCCTCGACCCCCTGCCGCTGGAAACGCCAGCGCCATCCGACGAACAGACGTTCTCGTCGCTTGCCGATGACCTCGATGCAGTCGAAGCCGATCTGGCTTCGCGACGCCCGTCGGCAGCAGCGACAGGACGCGCACCCACGGCGGCACGCTCGGCAGCCGCCTTCGACAGTCAGCAGGCGGACGAGCGGACAGCCGCGAGAAACCTGTTTGCCGTCAAGCAGACACCCAGGTCACGCACCTCGTTATGGCTCTTTCTCGGCCTGCTCGGCGTGGCGACGATCGCCATCGGCGGCTATTTCTGGTGGCAATTGCAGTCCATTTCCGGCGCAGCGCTAGTCGCACCTACGTCCGCCGCGCGACCGCCGGCGTATCCACCAACCCCGGCAATGCAGCAGCAAGCAACACCGCTCGCGCACTCACCGGCCAGCACACTGCAGACGGCTGCAGAAGGGCACGGCGAACAGCCGCCCGCGGCAACGCCCGCCGGCGAAGCGCCCGAGCGATCAACGCCGGCGCAGCGAAAACCGGACGCCTCCTCATCCTCGTCCACAGGGCGCGCACCGAGAGACGGCGGCATGGCTCCGCGCGCAGCGGCAGCGGAGGTTTTCCAACGCAGTTCCGGCCGCAAACAAGCGACGCAGACCCTTGAAAAAGCCTACGACGCCTGGCTTGCGGACCGTCTGGACGACGCGCGCCGGGGCTACGAACAGGTCCTGCGTGGCGACCCCAGAAATGCCGATGCCCTGCTCGGCCTGGCAGCTATTGCCAACCGGCAGGGCCAGCTTGAGCGGGCGCAGGGACTGTTTCTGCAAGTTCTCGAATCCGATCCCGGCAACATGACTGCGCAGGCGGCGCTGATCAACATGCGCGGGCAGAGTGGCGCCAGTCAATCCGAGAGTCGTCTGAAGACCTTGATCGCCCGCCAGCCCGACTCGTCGGCCTTGTTCTTCGCCCTCGGCAACCTCTACGCCGGGCAGAGCCGCTGGAGCGATGCCCAACAGGCCTATTTCCAGGCTTATTCGCTGGAGCCGGGCAATGCCGACCATCTCTTCAACGTCGCCGTCAGTCTCGACCACCTGCGCCAGAAGAAGCTCGCAGCGCAGTACTATCAGATGGCCTTGAGCGCTGCCGAAACCTCACCCAGCGCCTTTGACAAGAATGCCGCAGAGCAGCGCATCCTTGAACTGCAACGATGAACGTGATCGTCTGCGACCATCGCTGCTGCTGAAGTGCCGGTCCAAGCCCTCATGAACGCTGCAGCCACTCCCGTCCATTCCCGGCCGCTAGGCCAGATCCTGCTCGGCAAGGGCATTCTCAGCGAGGACCAGCTGCGTATCGCCCTGCTCGAGCAGATGAAGTCCAACCGGCCGATCGGCAAGCTCCTGGTATCACTCGGCTTCGTCTCCGAGGCGACGCTACGCGACGCGCTTTCGGAAAGTCTGGGCAAGCAGAGCGTCGATCTCTCGAATGCGATCATCGACCCATCGGCGCTGAAATTCGTTCCGCGCGATCTTGCCAAACGCCACCACCTGCTGCCGCTCGACTACGACGCTGAAAACCTGCGGTTGACGGTCGCCATTGCCGACAGCAACGACATCGTCGCGCTGGACAGAATACGTGCGCTGGCCAGCGACGACATCGAAATCGAAACCCTGCTCGCCGGCGAAACCGAAATCGACCGCGCCATCGACCAGTACTACGGTCACGAGTTGTCGATCGACGGCATCCTGCACGAGATCGAGACCGGCGAGATCGACTTCCGTGGACTGCAATCATCGGCCGATGAGTACAGCCAGCCGGTTGTTCGGCTGATCGACTCGATCCTCACCGACGCCGTCAAGCGCGAGTCCTCGGATATCCACTTCGAGCCGGAAGCCAGCTTCCTGCGCATTCGTTACCGCATCGACGGCATGCTGCGGCAGATCCGCTCGCTGCACAAAACCTACTGGCCGGCGATGGCCGTGCGCATCAAGGTCCTCTCGGGCATGAACATCGCCGAAACCCGCGCCCCCCAGGACGGCCGCATTTCGCTCAACCTGCGCGGTCGGCAGATCGACTTTCGCGTTTCCGCACAACCGACGATTCACGGCGAGAACATCGTCCTGCGCATCCTTGACCGGCAAAAAGGCATCGTGCCGCTGGAGGGCCTGGGCCTCGCCGACAAACAGCTCGACCAGCTGAAGCTGATGATCGCCCGGCCCGAAGGAATCGTCTTCGTCACCGGCCCCACCGGCAGCGGCAAGACGACCACGCTCTATTCGGTGCTCAACCACATCAACTCCGAGGGCGTGAACATCATGACCCTGGAAGATCCGGTCGAGTATCCGATGACCATGGTTCGGCAGACTTCGGCCGCCGATTCGGTGAAACTCGATTTCGCCAACGGCATCCGCTCGATGATGCGTCAGGACCCGGACATCATTCTGGTCGGCGAAGTGCGCGACGCAGAAACCGCCGAGATGGCCTTGCGCGCGGCGATGACCGGGCACCAGGTGTATTCGACCCTGCATACCAATTCGGCGATTGGCGCCATCCCCCGCCTGCTCGATATCGGTATCGTCCCGGACATCATGGCCGGGAACATCATTGGCATCATCGCGCAGCGGCTGGTGCGGCGACTGTGCGTGCACTGCAAGCTCCCCTACCAGGCCGAAGCGCACGAGGCCCGCCTGCTCGGCACCCTGGCCGACGGGCCGCGGCCGGTGGTCTATCGACCGGGCGGTTGCGAGCGTTGCGAATTTCAGGGCTATCGTGGGCGCCTGGCGATCATGGAGCTGCTGCGCATCAACGCCGACATGGACGAGCTGATCGCCAGGCGCAGCACCTTCCGGGAAATGCGCACGCTGGCCAGCCGCCAGGGCTTTGCCACGCTGGCCGACGACGGGCTGCGCCGCGTTCTCGACGGATCGACGGCGCTCGAGGAAGTCGGCCGGGTGGTCGACCTGACTGACCGGATGTAGGATCGGTGCCGCTCTACACCTACAAGGCGGTCAATCCCGATGGGCGGATGCTGCTCGGCCGGATCGACGCCCTCAACCTGGTTGACCTCGAAATGCGTTTGCGGCGCATGGAGCTGGATCTGGTCAGCGGCGAACCGCTCAGCCAGCGCACCTTGTTCGCCAGCGGCGGCGTGCCGCGCCGGGAAATGATTCACTTCTGCTTCCATCTGCAGCAACTGGTGCGTGCTGGCGTGCCGGTCATCGAGGGACTGACCGATCTGCGCGACAGCCTTGAACACGCACGCTTTCGGGAGGTGGTGGCCAGCCTGATCGAGGCCATCGAGGGGGGGCAGACGCTGTCGCAGGCGATGGACGGGCATCGCAGCGTTTTCAACGCCGTCTTCGTCAGCCTGATCCGCGCCGGCGAAACGACCGGTCGCCTGCCGGAAGTCCTGCACAGTCTGAACGAGTCACTGAAATGGGAGGATGAACTCGCCTCGCAAACCAAGAAGATGATCGCCTACCCCGCCTTCGTTGGCGTCATCGTCCTGGCCGCCAGCTTTTTCCTGATGGTGTACATGGTTCCGCAGCTGAAGATGTTTGTGACGAACATGGGACAGGTCCTGCCCACGCAGACCGTCGTCCTTTTCTTCGTCTCCGATCTGATGGTCGACTACTGGTATCTCCTGCTCATACTGCCGGCGATCCTGGCGCTTGGCCTGCGCGCCCTGTTGCACAGCAATCCGCTGGCCCGCTTTCGCTTCGATGGCGTCAAGCTCGCCTTGCCGTTTCTGGGCAACATCCTGCGCAAGATCGCCCTCTCCCGCTTCGCCAACACCTTCGCGCTGCTGTATGCCTCCGGCATCCCGATTCTCGAGTCCATCCGTACGACGCAGGACGTCGTCGGCAACCTGGTCATTCGCCGCGGCCTGGAACGTGTCGAACAGCTGATCGGCGAGGGGCAGAACGTGACCGCTGCTTTTCACGCCACCGGTTTCTTCCCGCCGCTGGTCATCCGCATGCTGCGCGTCGGCGAGAACACCGGCGCGCTCGACGACGCCCTGATGAACGTCAGCTACTTCTATAATCGCGACGTCAAGGAATCGGTGGCGCGCATGCAGCAGCTGATCGAACCACTGCTTACCGTCGTCATGGGTGCGCTGCTCGGCTGGATCATGCTCTCCGTTCTCGGGCCGGTCTACGACGTGATCAGCAAGATTCAGGTATAGCACGATGGCTGCCAGTCGCCTCCTCTACCTCAGCACCCATCACTTGTCGGCCTTCGCCTGGCAATCGGGAGAGTTGACCGACGAGCGCTCGTTCGACGCCAGCGAAAGCGGGCAGGCGGCGTTCGCCGACTACCTGGCGGCCAACTCGAGCAGTGTCTTCGCGCTCCTGGCCAACGTCTCGGAAGAGGGTTTTCATATCGAGACCATTCCCTTTCTGCGCGGCAATGATCGCCAGGCGATCATCGCGCGCAAGCTCGGGCAGCTGTTCTTCAATGCCAAGCTGCAGACGGCGCTTTCGCTCGGGCACCAGAAGTCGCGCCGCAAGGACGAACGCATCATGCTTGCCGCCCTGACCAAGCCAGAGGTTTTTGCCCCCTGGCTCGACGCCCTGGCGAGCGCCGAACTGCCCCTCGCCGGCGTTTATTCGCTGCCACTTCTGGCACCGCTGCTCCTGCGCAAGCTCGGCATCCCAGCGCAACCGTGCCTCTTGCTGACCATCCAGGACCAGAGCCTTCGACAGAGTTACCTGGACAACGGCGAACTGCATTTCAGCCGCCTGACACCGTTGCACAACAGCAGTATTGGCGGCATTGCGCAGACCTTCTCGAGCGAAGCCCTGAAACTGCAGCAATATCTGGTCGGTCAGCGCCTGATCGGTCGCCGGCAGCCGATCACGGCCTACCTCCTGGCGCACGCCAGCGCGCGCAAGGCCATTGCCAGCAGTTGTGTCGATAGCGAAGCCCTGTCCTTCGTCATCCTCGACATCGAAGACAGCGCGCGCAAGTGCAAATTCAAGACGCTACCCACCGAAACCCGCTGTGAGCCGCTTTTCCTGCACCTGCTGGCCACAGATCCTCCACGCGCACAGTTTGCCAACGACGATCAGCGACACGACTACCATCTATGGCTGCTGCGCTCGATCGTGCGCCGAGTCGGTACGTTCGCCTTGCTGAGCTGTCTGCTGCTCGCCGGCAAGCAGCTTTTCGACGCCGCGCAGATCAGGAACGAGGTCGAGGTTCTCACCACCGAGACCGGGCTCACTCGCCAGCGTTATGCCGACATAGTCAAGACTTTTCCAGCGATTCCAACCAGCAACGAAAACCTGCGTCGGGTCATCAACCGCTACGTCGAGCTGGAAAGGAACAGCGCGTCACCAACGACCATGTTCCGCGAGATCAGCCGCGCGCTGGGCAGCGCGGAGTGGGTCGACCTGGAGGCCATCGACTGGCAAGCCGGGACTGTGCAACGGCCGCCAGCGCCTGGCGGCAATGTTCCGGGCAGCGAGCTGCAGCCCGTCGATCAGGAGACGGCCATTATCCATGGCACCCTGCGTCTTGGTGAAGGCAGCAACCCGCGGCAGGTGCTGGCTGTTTTCAATCGTCTCGTCGCCGCCCTCAGGGGCAACCGGCAACTGCAGGTCGAGGTCTTGCAGCAGCCCTTCGACGTCGAGTCGGGAAAGTCGCTCAAAGGTGGCGACGCGGCACTTGAAGGCAAGGAGTCGCGATCATTCAAGGTGCAGATCCGGCGGACGATCGGCTCATGAAGATTGTGCGCACTGATTTTCGCAAGCTGCAAGCGAGCGCCTTCGCCGGCATCCTGATGGTCGCCGCCGGCGGGCTCGCCCTCTACGTCTCGTTCGACGCCAGGAAAAGCGCCGAGCAGGCCAGGGTCCACATCGCTGCGCAGTTCGCCGAAGCCGACGGGAAGCTGAAGCAGGTCCGCGACGAAGAAAGCGAGGTCAAGCAGAAATCGATCGTCTTCAACACGCTGCGCGAGCGTGGCATCATTGGCAACGAGCAGCGCCTCGATTGGGTGGAACTGCTCAAGGATATTCGCGACAAGCATCGCCTGATCGATCTGCGCTACGAGATCGCGCCGCAACGCATGCTCGACGGCCAGGTCGGAAATGATTTCGTGGTCTTTGCCAGCAGCATGAGGCTGGAATTGAAGCTGTTGCATGAAGAAGACCTTACCCGCCTGCTTGATGACTTGCAGCGGCAGGCGAAGGCGCTGATCAGGGTGAAGAGCTGTCGGATCGAGCGGCTGCCGGCGACGGGCGACGAGCGTGGTGGTGGCCGGGCAAATCTGATGGCTGATTGTGAAATCGAGTGGCTGACCTTGCGTGACGTGCGCAGCAAGTGAGCTGGAGACGAGCAGTGATGGACCAGAAAGGCGCGGAAACAGCCAATGACCGAGTTCCTCCGACCCGCTAGGCTTGCCGCGCCGGCCGTGTGCGCCGCGCTACTCCTGGTCGCGCCCTGCCCGCAAGCTGGCGCAGACGAGGAAGCGCTCGGTCGCCTGTTCTTTACCCCGGAGCGCCGCCAGCAACTTGATCGCCAGCGCGAAATGAACCTCCTCGACCAACAGCAACTCCCCGCCGACCCGACGCTGACCATCGACGGCGTCGTCACGCGCAGCAGTGGTCGGCGTACGGCGTGGGTAAACGGCCACCCGCAGCATGAAAACGAATGGTTGAACGACCTGACGGTTACGCCGCGGCACGGCGACCCCGGCAAGGTGCTGCTCGAGCTCAGCGATTCGCCAGCGGCGAGAGCCCGTGTCGGACAGACCGTCAACCGCAACTCGGGCGTGGCCAGCGATCTGCTCAACGGCGGCCGGATCAGCATTCATTCAACGGCAACGGGGGCGAAGTAGGCGATGTTCCGGGCTGCGCAAGAACTTTGCCTGGCGATCGTGACCAGTCGTGCCGGCTAATGAGGCAGCTGCGCAACGACCGCCACCGACTGCCGCTCCGGCCGCAGCAGAGCGGTATCGCGCTGATGGCCATGCTGACCTTGTTGACGCTGCTCGGGCTGTACGTATTCGTCGGGCAACTCAGTACCACCCAGTTCCTGACGGCGCGGGCACTGGAGACGACAGACGCGCTGGCCCAGGGCCGCGACGCGCTCATCGCTGACGCCATCGCACAGCCTTCAATAAGCGACGCTGGCTATTTGCGATTGCCTGACCTGGGTGTCGACGGCTTCGGCGTCGCAGCCGAGGGCGGAGGAGCTTCGGCAAACTTTGCCGGCAACGGCCAGGATCGCTCGGTGATCGGCAAACTTCCCTGGAAAACGCTGACCAGCGGGCCGCTTCGCAGCCAGGGTGAGTGCCTCTGGTATGTGGTCGCGGGGCGCTTCCAGAATGGTGTCAAAACGGCGGTGTTCAACTGGGACACGCAGGGCCAGATCGACGTGATCGACGGCAACGGGGCGGTCGTGGCAAGCAATCTCGCAGCGCTAGTCGTCGCTCCCGGACGCTCACTGGGTGGCCAGGCGCGGGACCTGGCTGACGCCGCTTACCGTCAGTGTGGCGGCAACTACGACGCGCGCAATTATCTGGACACTTTCGACAACGCCAATGCGCTCAGCGGAGAGGTCAACTACTTCGCCGGCAGCACCAACAATAGAGTCGCCTCGGGCAACAACAACAAGCGCTTCGTGATGGCCGAGACCGACTTCTACAACGACCGTCTCGTGTTCATTACCGCAGCCGACATCTTCGACCCGCTGATCAGGCGCAGTGATTTTTCTGGCGAGATTACAAGCTTGCTCGACAATGCCGTGTTCCAGGCCCACTTGCAGGCGATCGCGGTCACCGGCAGCAAGGGAACCGACAACCTGCTCTGTAACCAGGCTCCCAATCGGGCCTTCTGCACCAATTGGAAGGAAATGCTGTTTCTGACGCAACTCCCGGCGCCGGCACCGATCAGCATCGACGGAGCGCCGTCTGGAAACTGTAGCCGCGTTCTCATCTTCGCCGGCCGCAGAGGAGCTGGCCAGAGTCGCAACGACGGTGTCGAAAGGGCGAATAAGAACAACTACCTCGAGAACCCCAACCTCGCCTCATTCAATGTCCCGACGGCTGCCGCCGCCAACTTCAGCGGTGTGTCGGTATTCGACTATCGCACGCCGGCGACCGATGTCGTGCGCTGCCTGCCATGAGCCGCTGCCCTTCTCCGCGAGCGCGACACGACGGCTTCACGCTGGCCGAGCTGGCCGTTGTGCTGGTCATCGTCGCGCTGCTGATCGGCGGCCTGCTGATCCCGCTGTCGACGCAGATCGATATTCGCAATGTTGCTGACACCAGGAGGGCACTGACCGAGATCCGCGAGGCGATGCTGGGCTATCTGGTCGTCAATGGCCGCTTGCCGTGCCCGGCGTCGGCGACCCTGGTCAGCGGCGCGGTCGGTGCCGGGCTTGAAGGGGCGTGGGGCCCGGGAGGCGGAGGCCTTCCTCCCGGCTGCGCCAATCTCGCGGGAGTTGTTCCGTGGGCGACCCTGGGAGTGCCGGAGACCGATGCCTGGGGACGGCGCTACACCTACCGGGTGACCCGCGCCTTTACCAAGACCGTCCCCACCGCCGATTTCACCGAGTGCTTTCCGCCGCCGCCTTCGCCACCCCTGAGCGCGGCCTTTGCGCTCTGCTCGCCGGGCGACCTGACGGTGTTCGCAAACGTCGCCGCTGGCGCCAGAATCGCGACCGACGTCCCCGCCGTCATTGTCTCGCACGGCAAGAACGGCAACGGGGCATACACGGTCCTGGGAACGCAAATGGCGGCCGGTGCCGACGCCGATGAAGTGGACAACCAGTTGACCGGCGGCGGGATCAACACCGCCAACCGCGATTTCGTGTACAAGACCGCGACCGATGCCTTTGACGACGAGGTCGCGTGGATTCCCACGGGGGTGCTTTTCAGCCGCATGATCAGGGCCGGAAAGTTGCCCTAGCGGCTTGCCGATGACGCAGGAGCGTCTCGCCTCGGCATTGCATTGACACATTGACCCTCCCCGTCGATTTGGGGTTCAATAGGCCTATGCCTGCGTTCTACCTTCAGCGAACTGCGCAATGATGGCCGCCCGGACCTTCATCGACCGCCTGCGCAACGCCGGCATCTGCGCGGACGACTCCGAAGAGCTGCGTCTGCAGAAGTCGCTGCTCTTCTTCGCGACCGGCCTGATCAGCCTGGCGTCGATGGTCTGGCTGTCGATCTACTGGCAACTCGGGCCGCGTTTCTCGTCGAACCTTCCCTTTGCCCTGCAGTTGCTGCTCGTTGGGAATCTGCTGATATACCTGAAGACTCTGAACTTCAATGCCTTCCGTCTGATCCAGTTGTCTCTGTTCCTGTTTACCCCCTTCGTGGCGCAATGGACTATCGGCAGCTTCATCACCGCCAGTGGTATCAGCCTGTGGGCTTTGCTGGCACCGATCGGCGCCGTGCTGTTCATTGGCCCGCGTGAGTCGGGGGCGTGGTTTTTCGCCTACGTCTTTCTGACCACGCTTTCCGGAGCTTTCGATTACTACCTGGCCGACTCGGCGAGCGCTCCGCCATACGAGGTGCCAGCGGCGACGACGGCATTCTTCTTCGCCCTCAACTTCACCGCCGTATCGAGCATCGTTTACCTGCTGCTGCGCTACTCGGACAGCGAAAAGCACCGCGCACAGCAACACCTGCAGGAAACGCACCGTTTACTGCAAGTCGAGCAGGAGCGTTCGGAGCGACTGCTGCTCAACATCCTGCCAGCGCCCATCGCCGAACGTCTGAAAAATAGCAGCCAGCCGATTGCCGACGGCTTTGCCGAGGTCTCGGTCATGTTCGCCGATATCGTGAACTTCACCAGGGTCGCCGAAGGAATGGCGCCGCAGCAGGTTTTCGCCATGCTCAACAAGATTTTCTCGTGCTTCGACGAGCTGGCCGAAAAGTATGGGTTGGAAAAGATCAAGACCATCGGCGACGCGTACATGGTGGCCGGCGGCCTCAATGATGCGCGCAGCGACTTCTCCGGTGCTTTGGCCGAGATGGCGCTGGAGATGTGTCGGCTGCTGCACGACGATCTCCAGCTCAACGAGATGCGCCTCGAATTGCGCATTGGTATTGGCACCGGGCCGGTGGTGGCCGGAGTAGTCGGCAAGAAGAAGTTCATCTACGATCTGTGGGGCGACACCGTCAACATTGCCAGTCGGGTCACCAGCGAAGGCGCTCCCGGCGTGGTCCAGGTCGATGAGCGAACCTACCGGCGCTTGCAGCAGCGTTTCGAGTTTCATCAGGCGCAGACGATTTACCTGAAAGGCAAGGGAAACATGGTCGTCCACCGGCTGATCGGCCACCGGACCGGCAGCACTGTCGCGGCGCCACGCGCATAGACCGCCCTCCCCGGGAGACCGCTAGGACGGGCCGGCGCCCAGGTCCGTGGCAGCGGTGGCCTGGCCGCAGCGGCGCAACTCGAAGCACACCCTGCCGGGCTCGTTGCAGGCCAGACGCAATTCGTGGCCGCAGCTCTCGGCCTGGCGCGCCGCGTGATAGAGGCCGATGCCCAGGCCGTTCTCCGACGCCAGCGGCGCGCGCAGCAGGTCGGCAAGGACCTCCTCCCGGATCGCGCTGCCCGTATCACAGACGCTGAGCACCGAGGCGTCAGAGGCGAGCGCGATGTGTATCCGCAGCTCACTTTCCGTTTGCCGTTTGAGCAAGGCGTTCTGCAGCAGATTGTCGGCGACGCTGTCGAACAAGGCCGTTGGCACAAGCACCTCCGGGTCGAGTTCGGCGGCGGCGAAGCTGATGCCCAGACCGGCGTAGCGTTGTTGCTGGATTTTCCACCACATGGCCGCCGGTAGCGCCCCGCCGGCCTCGCTCTGCGGCTTCTGAAGCTTGGCCAGGGTTTGTTGCAGGCGTTGCGTGATCTGCGGCAACTGGCGCTCCAGCAGCAGTTCGAGACGCCTGCCATCCTGACCGTTGGCGGTCTGCGCCAGGTAACACAGATTGTTCAGCGATTGCAGCAGGTTCTTGACGTCGTGCGTCAGGCGGGCGCCGGTTTCGTGGATCGCGCGCAGGTAGCTGACCTGCTGCAGCTCGCGCGCGCGCAGTTTGGCGATATAGTGCTCGTTGGCCAGTTGGGCCAGAAGGTGAAAGTGCCAGACCAGTGCCGGGCTGAGCTTGTGACGGGTGTGCAGGGTCAGGCGTAGCGGTTGCCCGAAGAACTCGTGGCAAAAATTCGACGGGCAGCCAAAGGTGCCGGAGCGTGCCTCGGCGACCCAGGTGCCGCCTTCGACCCACGGCAGATCAAGCATCTCGTTGAGCGCTTGTGAGAGAAACCGCTCCGGGTCGCTTTCACTGCCGGCCAGCGTCGTCAAGCGGTGCAGCCAATTCTCGAACGGCAGCCCGATCGTCAGCAGGTAGCGCGAGAAGAAAACATCGATGCCGGTGAAACCGGGGCGCGTGTTCCACGTCCAGCCGATGAGCAGGAGGAGCAGGGCAATCGACGTCAAGGTGTTGAATACGGCTTCGAAATAGCCCAACTGGCGGAGCAGCATGAAGGCCAGGCTGCCAAGTACCAGAACGGCAATGAGCAGAAAGATGAACAGGCTGTAGAACAGGTCGACCATCGCGCCGCCCGGCCGGTCACTATCCTTCGACAGCGGCAGCAGGGTCATCAGGAGCAGGAACAGCGGCATTCCCCAGGCAAATTCACGATCCAGAGAAGGCCCGATCAGCGCCGCATTCGGGACCACGCGCGGTACCAGCCAGAAGAGCAGCGCGGCGAGCAGGTAGGCAAAAGCGATCAGGTAGAAGATTCGTGTCGGCCGATGATCGATGAACATCACGCGTCCGCCGACCAGAGCCGCCAGGATGACCACCCAGACGATCAGCAGCCACCAACCATAGAAGACGATGCCGCCGCCAAGGAGCAGGGCAATCACCGCCAGAGCGCTGACATCGAGCCTTCGCTCGGCGTAAATGAAGGGCTGCCAGAGAATGAACAGGCCAACATGCACCAGCCAGCAGAGCGTTCCGAACGCCCTGTCGGCGTCGGCCAGAAGCGCCAGATGCAAGAGGCCGAGCAAGGCGATGAGCAGCCAGCGCTGGCGCTGGCGCAACGCCCCGGCCAGGCGCTGGAGCTGGTTCATGAACCGTTCCAGACGGCGATGCGCGGCGTGCCGGGAACGTCCTTCATCAGTCCGACTCCGGACACAAGTGTCGAAAACCCGACAGTTCGGACGACTTTCGTGGCTGGAAAAGCCGATTCCGGCTGGCATGAAACATGCTTGTTACCCCATATCACTTTTGATACACACGGGAGAACGAGATGAACCAGCTGCAACCGCGACAGGCGGGTTTTACTTTGGTAGAGATTGCCATTGTACTCGTCATCATCGGCCTGCTGCTCGGCGGGGTACTGAAAGGCCAGGAGCTGATCAACAGCGCCAAGGTAAAGAACATGATCGGTGACTTCCGCACCGTTTCCAGCCTGGCGTATGGCTATCAGGACCGTTTCAAGTCGTTCCCGGGCGACCAGACTCAAGCGCAGCTGAACCTGGCGTTTCCTGCGCCACTGGCACCGACTGCCTGCACCCCGGCGGCCAACGGCTTGTGCGCCCAGAACAACGGACGCGTCGACGGATCATGGAACGCTGGTGGCGCCGGCACCGGCGTCGCCACCGACGAAAGCTCGGTATTCTGGCAGCATGTCCGCCTGGCCAATCTGGCCACCGGGAGCACGAACCTCGCCGCGGTCGAATACCGGCCGCGCAATGCCGATGGTGGTTTCATCGGTGTCGAAAGCGGGATTGACGCTGCCGGCGCTGCGGCACCGTACATAGCCAATATGCGCGGAGCGTTCTTCATCTGCTCCGCCGGCATCCTCGGTCGCTATGTCAAGCAGATCGACTCGACCATGGACGACGGCAATACCGCCGGTGGCTCGGTGCAGGCCGTCGCCGACGGCGCTGCCCGCGGTACCGCCGCCGTGGCAACGAACTTGATCGTCGACGGCAGCCAGTACACCGTCTGCGCCGCCTACTGAGCCTTTCATTCGCGCCGTCGTAGGCGGCGCGGGCGAGGACGAGGACAAGAAAGGAAAAGCCCGCCAGCAGCGCGGGCCTTCTTGCCTTCTACCCCTGCAACAAGCGCTCCTCGGCAGCGCTCAAGGCGCCTGACGTGCCGCGCAGGACGACCACGTCGCCAGCGCCGAAGCGGGTTTCCGGCGACGGCTCGAGGGCCCTGATCTTGCGTCGACGGACGGCCGTCACTTCCACGCCGAGTTCCTGCAAGGCCAGTTCGCCAAGAGTCCGGCCAATGGCATGCGCGCCTTCGCCGAGGAGAATCGAGTGCAGGCGCGCTTCGTCGCTATCGTGCGCCTCTTCTTCGAAATCACTCTCGCCGTGAAAAAATCCACGCAGCGTCTTGTAGTGACCGATCCGTGTCTGGCGAAAATGTTCGAGAACCTGCGCGTGCGGCACGCCGAGATGGCGTAATGCGTGCGAGGCGAGCACCATGCTCGTTTCCAGCGTTTCCGGGACGACCTCGGCAGCGCCCGCATGCAGCAGGACGTCGAGATCCTTCTCGTCGAGCGTACGAACGACAATCGGCAAGTCGGGATTGATCTGACGAGCGTGCTCAAGGACGCGCTCCGCAGCCCGTGCGTCGGCAAAGGAAATGATCATTACGCTGGCCCGTCCAACGCCGGCAGCGGCCAGTGTTTCACGCCGGGCAGCGTCGCCGTAGATGACGTTTTCGCCGGCTGCCGTCGCCTCACGGATGCGTTCCGGATCGAGGTCGAGAGCGAGGTAGTTGACGTCTTCCTGCTCCATGAAACGGGCCAGATACTGCCCGGTTCTGCCGTAGCCGCAGATCACCACGTGCTTGTCCGTATTCATCGTTCTTGCCGCCAGCTGCGTCATTTGCATGGAGCGCATCAGCCACTCGCTGGCAGCAAAGCGCAGCACGATCTGGTTGCTGTACTGGACGATCAGTGGCGCCAGCAGCATCGACAGGACCAACGCCGCCAGCACCGCCTGCAGGACCATCGCCGGCAGCAGCTGCAGGTGGCGCATTTCCGAGAGCAGGACGAAACCGAACTCGCCGCCAGCACAAAGCCACAGCCCGGTACGCATGGCGCCGCCGAAAGTCGAGCCGAAGAGGCGCGAGAGACCGAGCACCAGGGCAAACTTGACGGCCAGCAGAGCGCCCAGCACGCCGAGCACCAGCGGCGCGTTGGCCAGCACCAGCGGGATGTCGAGCATCATGCCGATGGTCACGAAGAACAGTCCCATCAGAACGTCTCGGAACGGTTTGATGTCCTCTTCGACGTGATGCCGGTACTGGGTTTCCGAGATCAGGATACCGGCCACGAAAGCGCCCAGCGCGAGCGACAGTCCGGCCACCTCGGTCAGGTAGGCGAGTCCCAGGGTAATCAACAAGACATTGAGCATGAACAGTTCCGCCGACTTGCCGCGGGCGACGATGAAGAACCACTTGCTCATCAAGCGCTGCCCGAAAAACAGCACCAGCGAGAGCACGACGACGGCCTTGAGCATGGCCAGGCCCATCATCGTCGCCATCCGCTCGGGCGACTCGGAAAACGACGGAATCAGGATCAGCAGCGGCACCACGGCGATGTCCTGGAAGAGCAGGACGCCCATCACCTCGCGGCCATGCGCCTTGTCGAGCTCGAGACGCTCGGTCAGCAGCTTGGTCAGCACCGCCGTAGACGACATGGCCAGCGCGCCGCCGAGAGCGACGCCTTCCTGCCAGCTCAGCTTCAGCGCAGTGACGATGGCGGTGACCACGGCAATGGTCACCATTACCTGCAGCAGGCCAAGACCGAAGACGATGCGCTTCATCGCGTACAGCTTGGGCAGCGAGAATTCCAGTCCGATCGAGAACATCAGAAAGACGACACCGAACTCCGCCAGATGCTGCATGCCGCTGACGCCGCCGACCAGGTCGAGCGCATGCGGGCCGATCACCGTGCCGACAAGCAGGTAGCCGAGAACCGGCGGCAGGTTGGCGGAACGAAAGACGATCACCGAGACCACCGAGGCGCCGAGCAGCATCACAATTGTGGGTAGCGTGTCCATCTGTCCCTTATGTCGTCGAGTTCACTTTTTCAGCCCGCGCGTACTGCTGGCGGGCGATGGGAGCGCCTGGGGCTTCTGTTATACTCGCCGGATGATAACCGCTGTCTTGCGATGAACCAAACCCTGCCATCAGCGAAGGCGCTCGACCTTGCCCGCCAGGTTCTGCGCATTGAAGCCGACGCCGTTATGGCCCTGGCCGGGCGCATCGACGGAGCCTTCGTGCAGGCGCTGGCACTCATCCTCAATTGCCGCGGCCGGGTCATCGTCAGCGGCATGGGGAAATCCGGTCATGTCGGGCGCAAGATCGCCTCGACGCTGTCAAGCACCGGGACGCCCGCGTATTTCGTTCATCCTGCCGAGGCCAGTCACGGTGACCTGGGGATGATCACCCGTGACGACGCGCTGATCGCGATTTCGAATTCCGGCGAAAGCGCCGAGCTGCTGATGATCGTGCCCATCATCAAGCGCCTCGGCGCCAAGCTGATCAGCATCACCGGCAACCGGCACTCGGCGCTGGCCGTCGAGGCCGATGTGCATCTCGACGCAGCGGTCGCGCTGGAAGCCTGCCCGCTCAATCTGGCGCCGACCGCGAGCACCACCGCCGTTCTCGCCCTCGGCGACGCACTGGCGGTGGCCTTGCTCGATTCACGCGGCTTCGGCGCCGAAGACTTTGCCCGTTCCCACCCCGGCGGCAGCCTCGGCCGTCGCTTGCTGACGCACGTTCGCGACGTCATGCGCACCGGGACGGCGCTTGCCGAAGTCGCTTCCGCGACCAGCGTTCCCGATGCGATTCTGGAAATTTCGCGCGGCGGCATCGGCATGACGGCAGTGGTCACGCCCGAGCGACGGGTGATCGGAGTGGTCACCGATGGCGACTTGCGGCGCGCGTTTGCCAGGGGCGTCGATTTGCGCTCGCTCTCGGTGGCCGACATCATGGGCCGGAAGCCGCACTCGATCGGTCCGGACCACCTCGCCGTCGAAGCGGTTCAGATGATGGAGCAGTACAAGATCAATCAGCTGCCGGTCGTCGACGAAGACGGCATTCTGCTCGGCGCCCTGAACATGCACGACCTCTTCCAGGCGAAGGTCATCTGATGGACTTTGACGCCGTCGCCCTGACCCCGCCGCTGCGGCCGTTTCTGTCATCGTCCTTTCCTGCGGAGTGCGGGCAATGAGACAGTGGAGCAGCGCAGCCCTGCCCATCGGAATCTTGTTGATTCTGGCAGCGCTGACTTTCTGGCTGCGCTATGTAACCGAATTCACCGAAAAGCCGGCCAATGGCAAGCTTCGTCATGATCCTGACTACATCGTCAGCGGCGCGACCTTGCGCAAGATTGGCCACACGGGCAACCTCGAATACACGCTGATTGCCGACGAGATTCGTCACTATCCCGACGACGACACCACCGCCATGGACAGACCAAAGCTGGTTTACCTGAATCCGACCAGACCGCCGGTCACCATCAGCGCCGTCCACGGTCACCTGGGCCCGAAGGGCGAACGGGTGGATCTCAGCGAACAGGTGGAAGTGCGCCGTGCTGGCAGCGGGAAGAACGCACCGTTGCTCGTCGAGACCTCCGAATTGACGGTGCTTACCAACGAGGAAAAAGCGTTTACCAAGAGCCCGGTGCTGATCACGCAGGGCAGCTCATGGGTGCAGGGGATCGGTATGCAGGTTGATAACAGGTTGCAGACATATTTGCTGGAATCCAGCGTCACCGGGCAATTCGAAAGCCGTTCGGCCAAGAAAAAGAAAGCACAGCCATGAAGAAGACATTCCGCCTCGCCTGCGCGAGCTGCCTCCTGGCCATCGTGTCGATGCCGGCACAGGCCGAACGCGCGGACCGTGAGAAACCGGTTCAG
The DNA here is from genome assembly GCA_000585075.1 of Candidatus Accumulibacter regalis. GTDB lineage: Bacteria > Pseudomonadota > Gammaproteobacteria > Burkholderiales > Rhodocyclaceae > Accumulibacter > Accumulibacter regalis. Next base: position 48,288 of record JEMY01000057.1, read on the forward strand.
CTCGAAGCCGACCGCATGAGCATCGACGACCTCAACAAGGTGCAGGTCCTCGAAGGCAACGTGATTCTGATCCAGGGCACCCTGCAGATTCTCGCCAATCGCCTGGTGGTCACCCAGGATGCCGATGGTTTCCAGAAGGGTACGGCCACCGGAGGGGCCAACGGGCTTGCCCGTTTCAAGCAGAAACGCGACGGCAAAGACGATTACGTCGAAGGCGAGGCCGAGCGGATCGACTACGACGCACGCGCCGAAAAAAGCGAATTCTTCAATCGCGCCTGGGTCAAGAGCGGGCTCGATGAAGTCAGGGGTGCCTACATCTCCTATGACGCACTCAATGAGAAATATCTGGTGACCACCGGCAGCGGCGCAAGCAAGAGCGCCACTGGCGCCGCTCAGGCACGGGTACGGGCAATCATCCAGCCACGCAGCAAGAACGAGAACCCTGCAACGCCGAAGGGCGACCCGCTGACCCTCAAGCCTGCGCAAAGCGGCAAATAAGGCGCCCAGAACTCACTGACAGCACTCAGCGCAGCTACGCAGCGCAACAGAAAGCGCATCAAAGGACCCCATGGTACCCCACAAAAAACCCACAAACTTCGCAAATACAGTCACTTACTAAAATTGTTGCGGCGCACCAAAAACACTTGACAAGTTCCGTCGAAGGTCTATAATTCAGTCCATGGTGCAGTGCAGCAAACGATCCGGATGCCCATCCAGGCAGGATCACTGAGTTAGTCAGTTAGTCATTGCACGTGTTGTGCCCCCATCTTTTTTAGGAGATTGACCATGTTTACGAAACCCGAGCAATTCGCCGCAGCCAACAAGGCTTCCGTTGACGCCATGCTGACTCTTGCCAACACCGCCCTGGCGAGCGCCGAGCGCATCGCTGCGCTGAACCTGAATACCGCCCGCTCGATGCTGGAAGACGGCGTTTCCAACGCCAAGGCGATGCTCGGCGCCAAGAACGCACAGGAGTTGTTCTCGGTGCAGGCTTCGCTGGCCCAGCCCAATCTCGAGAAGGCCGTCGCCTACACGCGTAGCGTCTATGAAATCTCGGCGCAATCGAAGGAAGAAGTCTCCAAGCTTCTCGAAGCGCAGTTTGCGGATTTCCAGAAGCAGGTCTTCGCCTTGCTCGAGCAAGCCGCCAAGAATTCACCGGTCGGCTCTGAAGTTGCCGTTTCCGCCGTCAAGTCGGCGATTGCTTCGGCGACGTCCGCTTTCGACAGCATGAACAAGGCTGCCAAGCAGGTTGCCGATATCGCCGAATCGAACGTTGCCGCAGCGACCAACGCGACGGTCAAGGCCGTTGGCGCCACCGCCGCAGCCGCCAAGAAATAGGTCTGACAGCATCCTGAGTATCGGGCTCGCAGTGACTGTCTGAGCAGCAAGCGTGCACAGAGCCCCCGACATTCCTCGGGGGCTTCTTTTTAGACGCTGCGCAACTGGCATCCTGGCTTGGCCTGAACCGTAGTGCCCACGGCGGGAGCAGAGAAAGCGTGTCGCTGCGTCTCCGTCACGCGTCTCATCACTGCCATACATAGAGGTAAACCCATATGAACACCATCGATCTCGAAAAACTCGCCGAAAGCCAGAAAGCCAACGCACAGGTCATGATGACCCTGGTGCGCACGGCCTTTCACGGCATGGAGCAGCTTTCTGCCCTCAACCTGGCCGCCAGCCGCGAGCTGTTCAACAACAGTGCCAGCGGTGCGCAGCAGTTGATGGAACTCAAGGACCCGGCGCAATTGAGCAGTGTCGCCGGTTCGATGGCCCAGCCCAACGTAGACAAGCTTCTCGAGTACTCGCGCGGCCTCTACGATCTGGCCGCCAACATGCAGCGCGAGATCACTTCGGTGATGGAGCAGCAGTACAGCAGCATGTCGCAGCAAGCGGCCGGCCTGGTCGGCAAGGGTGGCGTCGCCACCCCGATCGCTGGCGACGTCTTCGGCGCGGCCATGCAGCAGATGATGAACGCTTCGAGCACCGCCTTTGAAAACATCTCGCAGATGGCCAAGCAGATGACCGACATCGTCGACACCAATGTCAAGGCCGCCAGTAGCGCGACCGCCAAGGCCGCCGCAGCGCTGACCCCGAAGAAGTAAGCAACGGCGCCGCCGTTCGGCGCTGCCCAGGCCCCGGCTGCGGCCGGGGTTTCTCGTTTACCGGCAGCCCCTGGTCAGCGGCCGGCGCGGCTTATGGCCGCCAGCGCCAGTCGATGCCGCGCCGTTCGACCTCCAGGCGAATGCGCGTCATTGCCTGATCGACCAGCGCGTGTTCGCCCTCGACTCCCAATTCGAGGTGCCGCCTTTGTCCGTCAGGCGCAATCGACGGCAGGCTGAACAGCCGCAGCGTCGGGAAGTCGGCGACGATGCCTTCCATCAGATCGAGCAGCGCGCTCTCGTAGGCGTTGGCGCCGGTCAACAGGAACGCCTGCTCAACGGTCGCATGGCAATCGAAAAGATCGCTATAAAAGGTTTCGAGCGCCCATTCGACCATCGGATGCGCCATCTGCGGGAACCCGGGAACGAAGTGATGATCGCGGATGCGAAAGCCCGGAATGCGGTTGAAAGGGTTCGGAATGATATCCACACCGCGCGGAAAAGTACCGAGCAGCAGGCGAACGTCGTTGGTCTGGTCTCCGAAACGGGCGCGAATTTCGCGTTCCGCGTCGGGGTGCAGAACCAGATCGACGCCCAGCGCGTCCGCCGCCGCCTGCCGGGTCTGGTCGTCGGGCGTGTTGCCGATGCCGCCAAAGCTGAACACCACGTCTCCGGCAGCCAGGCTGCGGCGCAGCGTCGCCGCAATACGTGCGCGCGAGTCACCCAGGTATTCGACCCACGCCAGGCGCAAACCACGCGCGGCGAGCAACTCGGCCACTTTCGCAAAGTGTTGGTCGGCACGCTTTCCCGACAGGATCTCGTCGCCAATGATGATCGCCGCGAAGCTCCTCATTTCATCGCCTCGATCTTCGGCTGCTCGTCGATCACCGCCACCAGCGCACCCTGCCGCAGGCCCCGCAGCGCTTCGAGACAGAAGTGCGAATAGGCCAGCGCTGCCAGCGTCGGCGTGAGCAGGCCGAGGAGCGGGATATGCGCCAGCAGCGCCAGAGTGACGCCGAGCACCAGCAGCGGGATGCTGTGCCGCCGCCTAAGCTCACGCCATTCCTGATCGGTGGCATGGACGGTGAGCGCGTCGAAGGCAAAGGTGCGCCGCGTCAGCCAGGCCATCCACAGAATCGGCAGCACCAGTCCCAGTCCCGGCACCAGCCATAGCGGCAGCGTCAGAAGCATGCCAACGATGTACAGCATGAGCGCCGCAATGCTGTTCCACGCTCCCGCGACCACACTGTCCTTGCCGACCCGTGCCAGCTCGGGGTAGTCCGCCAGGGCGACATGATTGAGCAGCAGCGGCATGACGAAGATCGCCGCCAGCAACATGGCGGTAATGAATGCCGCCGCAAGAATCAGCAGCCAGCCGCCGAGCACCGCGCCGAGCTTGGCCAGCCAGACGGCGCCCCAGCCAGCCAGCCAGGTCATCGGCGGCTGCTCGACGAGGGTGGCAATCAGGCTTTCCAGCGCAAACACCATCAGCGCTATCCAGATGACCAGCGCCACCGCTGCCGGCCCGAAGAACAACAGCCAGACGCGTCCACGCCCAAGCGTTCGCAAGCTGCGCCCCAGCGCAAGAACAATTTCAGTCACTTAATCACTCTCCATCTCTGACGGTCTGATCGCCGTTGGGCGATCACTGGATCCCCTCCCACATCTTCTGCAGGCGCTTGCTCGACACCGGCACCGGTGTGCGTAGCGCCTGCGCAAAGAGATGCACGCGCAACTCCTCGAGCAACCAGCGGAACTGCTCGACCTGTGGGTCGCTGACCCCCTGCTTGGCGAGCACCGTGGCGCGTCGTTGATAGTTGGTCCACAGCGGCAGGTATTCGGCCAGCAGCCGGCTGTCGCGAGCCGCGCCATGGGCGCCGCCCGTCTTCAGTTTGTCGAGGCGCACGGAAATCGCCTGCAGGTAGCGTGGAAATTGTTGCAGACGTTCGAAAGGCGTGTTGACGATGAAGCGCTTGCCGATCAGGCGCGCCAGCTGTCCCTCGATGTCATGCACCGTACTGCCGTAGGCCTTGAACACCGGCAGCTTCTTGTGCAGGGCCAGCCAGTCGCCGAGAATCTGGCCGACCAGTCGGCAGACCTCCTGCGCCAGCAAGCCCACCCGCTGTTTGGCTTCCAGGCAGCGGACGTTGAAACTCTCGGCGTCGGTCGGCCACGGGTCGTTCAGACAGGCGCGTGTGAAAGTCAGTTCCAGCAACTGCCGGCGCAGCTCGTCGAGCGTCCCCAGCGCCATGAACTGCATGGCCATCTGCGTCAGTCCGGGCAAGTTCTTCTCGAGGTACTTGATCTGCTCGCGAAACTGCAGCATGAACAGTCGCAGCAGCCCGCTCGCATGCGCCTGCAGCGCCTCCTCGGGGGAATCGAAAACGCATACCGAGACGCTGTCGCCGTCGTCGGTCAATCCAGGGTAGCCGAAAACCGTCTGGCCGCCACCGACCTCGACTTCGATCAGCTCGGCCAACTCACCGAAACTCCAGTCGGTCATTCCCGAAAACTCGGCCGGCTGATCATGCAACTCGGCGAACTCCTGCTTCGCCTCGCGTCCCCATTCGCTGCGCAGTTCGGTCAAACTACGGCTGACGCCAAGTTGTCGGCCGTTTTCGTCGACCAGTCGAAAATTGAAGCTGAGATGTGGCGGCACCGCGTCGGGGCGAAAGGCATCGGGAGTGAGGTCCCAGCCGCGCGCGTTGAGTCCGCGGCTTTGCAGGATGAAGCTGACCAGGGCGCCGACCAGCGGCTTGTCCGCCGGCGGCACCTGGTCGACGAACTCGCTGGCGAAATCAGGCACCGGCACCAGCTTGGCGCGAATCCGCTGCGGCAGCGTTTTCACCAGCTGCTGCACCTTCTCCTTGAGCAGTCCAGGCACCAGCCACTCGCAGCGCGCGGCAGGAATCTGATTCAGTTGCGCCAGCGGCAGGGTCAGCGTGACGCCGTCGCGCGCACTGCCGGGTTCGAAATGGTAGGCCAGCGGGTAGTCGACGCTGCCCAGTTGCAGTTGATGCGGAAAGGCCTCGCTGGTGATGCCGGCGGCCTCGTGGCGCATCAAGTCCTCGCGCACCAGGTGCAGCAGTCGCGGCTGCCCGCGCTCGGCGCCGCGCCGCCACTTGTCGAAGCTGGCGCCGCTGTAGATACCCTCGGGAACGATCTGGTCGTAGAAGGCAAAGATCAGTTCGTCGTCGACCAGCACGTCGGGGCGGCGCGACTTGTGCTCCAGCGTCTCGATGTCGAGCACCAGTTGCTGGTTGTTGTTGAAGAAGTCCCAGCGCCGCGCGAACTCCTCGCTGACCTCGCCGGCGACCAGGGCCTGGCGGATGAACAGCTCGCGTGCCGCAGGCGGGTTCAGCGGTCCGAAATTCACCCGGCGGCGCGGGTCGACGACGATCCCGTAAAGCGTGATGCGCTCGAAAGCGACGACCTGCATCGCCTTCTTTTCCCAGTGCGGGTCGAAATGGCTGCGCTTGAGCAGATGCGCACCGACCAGCTCCAGCCACCCGGGTTCGATACGCGCGACGCACCGCGCGAACAGGCGCGTCGTTTCGCTGATCTCGGCGGCGACGATCCACTTGCCGGCCTTCTTTTGCAAAGCCGAGCCGGGATGGATCAGCATCTTGATGCCGCGCGCGCCAAGGTAATGCGCAGAATCCTCGGACTTGCAGCCGATGTTGCCGAGCAGCCCGGCGAGCAGCGCGCGGTGCACTGCGTCGTAACTCGCCGGGACCTGGTTCACGCGCCATCCGTACTCGGCCGCGGCGCTATGCAGCTGCGCATGAATGTCGCGCCACTCGCGCATGCGCAGTGCGGAGAGGAAGTTATCGTGGCAGGTTTGCACCAGCTTGCGCTGCGACTTGCGGTGCTCGACCTCGGCCTGGTACCAGTCCCACAGTTTCAGCCACGAGAGGAACTCGGATTTGGGGTCGGCGAACTTCTGGTGCGCGGTATCGGCGCTGCCCTGCCTGTCCTGTGGGCGCTCACGCGGATCCTGGACACTCAGCGCGGCAGCGATGACCAGCACTTCGCGCAGACAGCCTTCGTCGCGAGCGGCGACGATCATCCGCCCCAGGCGCGGGTCGAGCGGCATCCCGGCCAGCTCCTGGCCGGTGGCGGTCAGCGCGTTGTCGGCGGTCACCGCGCCGAGTTCGAGCAACAGCTGGTAACCGTCGCCGATGGCCTTGCGCGACGGCGCTTCGAGAAAGGGAAAATCCTCGATATCGCCAAGACGCAGCGCTTTCATGCGCAGGATCACCCCGGCCAGCGACGAACGCAGTATTTCCGGTTCCGAATATTCCGGACGCAGCGCGAAGTCCTGTTCTTCGTAAAGGCGGATGCACACCCCGGCCGCGACCCGCCCGCAGCGCCCGGCGCGCTGGTTCGCCGAGGCCTGCGCGATCTTCTCGATCTGCAGTTGCTCGACCTTGTTGCGGTACGAATAGCGCTTGATGCGCGCCAGGCCGCTATCGACGACGTAGCGGATTCCCGGCACGGTCAATGAGGTTTCGGCGACGTTGGTCGCCAGCACGATGCGTCGTCCCACGTGCGGCTTGAAGATCCGTCCCTGCTCTTCTGCCGACAGGCGCGCGAATAGCGGCAGGATTTCGGTATGCGGCGGGTGATGCTTGCGCAGCGCCTCGGCGGCCTCGCGAATCTCGCGTTCGCCCGGCAGGAAGACCAGCACATCGCCCGGACCGGCGCGATCGAGCTCGTTACAGGCGTCGACAATCGCCTCACAGAGGTCACGCTGGTCGTCGCCACGTTCGCTGCGTCCGCTAGCTGCGCCACCGGCTTCGTTGCCGTCGTCTTTCTGCAGAGGTCGATAGCGCAACTCCACCGGATGCAATCGGCCCGAGACCTCGATCACCGGAGCGTCGTCGAAGTGCCGCGCAAAGCGCTGCGCGTCGATCGTCGCCGAAGTGATGATCAGCTTCAGATCGCGGCGTTTGGGCAACAACTGCTTGAGGTAGCCGAGCAGAAAGTCGATGTTCAGACTGCGCTCGTGCGCCTCGTCGATAATCAGCGTGTCGTACTGCTCGAGCCAGGAATCGCCCTGCGTCTCGGCGAGCAGAATGCCGTCGGTCATCAGCTTGATCAGGGCATCGGGCGTGGTCCGGTCACTGAAGCGGATCTTGTAGCCGACCAGTCGTCCGACCTCGCTCTGCAGCTCCTGGGCAATCCGCGCCGCCGTCGACCGCGCGGCGATTCGGCGCGGTTGCGTGTGACCGATCAGGCCGGTGGTGCCACGACCGATATCCAGGCAGATTTTGGGAATCTGCGTCGTCTTCCCGGATCCCGTTTCGCCGCAGACGATCAGCACCTGGTGCCCGGCAATCAGCGCCGCTATCTCGGCGCGCCGCCCATTGACCGGCAGATCGTCGGCAAAGACCGGTATCGGCAGGCGCGCGCGCCGCTCGGCCACCGCCGCACGAGATTTCTCGACCAGGGTGTCGCGCTCGGCCAGCAGCGCGTCACGCTTGGCGCCGAAGCCATGCCGCAGGTCCCGCGTCAGGGCGCGCAGTCGACGCTGGTCGAGCGCCAGGCAGTCGGCGAAAGGGTCCTGCGGAGGGGTTGGGGCAGCGGCGCTTGTGGCGGTCATCGGTCAGGGAAAGCGGGTGCAGGCGGGGCAGTCAAGGGGTTTGGTGCTCGCGGGAGTCCCGAGCAGCAAACAAGGCAGCGATCGTCGGCTCGCGCATCGTCCGTAAGGGCCGCCATTTTACCCCACTGCGGTGCACGGGCCGTGTACTGCTTGCTGCGCGCCCTGGTTGAGCAGTCGCGTGCCGACGACAAATCCGGGACCCCGGGGCTGCCATTCCGCGCTATCGTAACAGCTGCAGTTTCCAACCGGAGAAGCTCAATGCCAGTGCAAACTCTCACGCCAAACAACGATTGGCTGGCGGACATCCTCGTCCCTGCGAGCACGCCGTGGATCGAGATGAGGCCCGGAATGGCATCGGCAAAGCCGCGCTGGACGGAGCCCGCGACGCGGCGCATGAACGATGCGGCAGTCGCCAGCCAGTAGGGCCATGCGCAGCTTCTTTGCCATCGCTGGCGATCCTGCCTCGGACGGTGTTGCGCCTGGCGGCGATGAAAATGGCGGCACTGCCTGTCCTCGTTCCCTGCGCGCGCGCTGACAACTGTGCCCATACTCGCGTCTGCCGATCGCCGCCTCCGTCGGCTCGAAGACCCACGAATCATCGCGCTGTCACTGCTTGGCGCGCTCCTTGTCGGAGTGGCGGACTACCTCACCGGTTACGAGATATCGATGTCGCTCTTCTACCTGGGGCCGGTGGCGCTGGCCACCTGGTACGGTGGACGCCGCGCCGGCATCGGCATTGCGTCGATCAGCTGCGTGCTCTGGTACGGCACTCAGTTGGCCAGCGGCTTTCCGTATTCGCATCCGCTGATCCCGGTCTGGAACGCGCTCATCCGTTTTGGTTTCTTCTTCGTCACCAGTTCGCTGCTCATGGCGCTGCGTGGCAGCCTCGTCGAGCAACGCCACCTGGCGCGGACCGACGTTCTGACCGGCCTGTGCAGCAGGCGGGCGTTCGAGGATCGGCTCGACCACGAGCTGGCGATGGCGCAGCGGCGCAGCACGCCGCTCACGCTGGCGTACCTGGACCTCGACGATTTCAAGGCCGTCAACGACAGCTTGGGTCATGCCGAAGGCGATCGGCTTCTGCGCACGACCGGGCAGGCGGTGAAGAAAGCGCTGCGCAAGACCGATATCGCGGCACGCCTGGGTGGCGACGAGTTCGCCCTGCTCTTGCCGGGAAGCAACGGGCACGGCGCGCAGCGGATCGTAGAGCATCTTGGCCGCGAGCTGCGTGAGGCGTTTTCGGCCAGCGCCCTGGAGATCACGTGCAGCATCGGCGTGGTCAGCTTTCTGGAGCCAGGCGTGTCGGCAACCGACGCCCTGGCCGCCGCCGATGCCCTGATGTACGAAGTCAAGCGTCAGGGCAAGGCGGCGGTGGCTTTTCGTGTCGTCGGCGGCGCACCTCTGCAGGGTCTTCGCGACGACGGAGCTTCGACCGGTGGCGCTTGACGCCGCGCCCTCAGCGACCTGCCGACGGCGGCACCCGCGGTCGATCGATCGCCCCGCGAGGCGGCATGAGAACCGGCTCTAGCATTTTGCTTCCATGCCTGCTGTGGTGCTCGTCTGTCCTTGCCGAGCCAGCGCCATGGTATCTCTGGCGCAGCAAGCTTGATGGTCAGGTATTCTGCGCCCAGACGCTTCCCGGCGCCGGTTGGGAACGGGCCGGCGGGCCGTACCGGGATGCGCGCTGCGAGAAGTCGGGAATGCCCGGCCGATAGTTGTATCGCGCATCATACGGTCGAACTTTTCCCTGCCCGAGGAAGTCAGGAAACCTGACGTGGTCCGGGACCGACCCGCCGCGATTGTCGATTAACGAGATGACTGGATTTAGAGCATGGGAAAGAAAAAGAGCGGCCTGGTCTTTGCGTACCTTCTGGATGGAGGGTCCGGAACACCGATGAACTGGGATCGAATCGGCGGTTGGGAACCGGGCCAGGGCATTCTGTGGCTGCATCTCGATTACGCTGACGAAGGGGCAAAGCAATGGCTGGTCGAGGAAAGCGGACTCGACGAAGTGTCCTGTGCCGCCTTGATGGCCGAGGAAACCCGCCCACGTGTCGTGTCATCCGGAAATGCTCTGCTCCTGATCCTGCGCGGCGTGAACTTCAACCCCGGCGCCGATCTCGAAGACATGGTCGCCATCCGCATGTGGTTCGACGAGCATCGCATTATCAGCATGCGGCATCGGCGGGTAATGGCCATGGACGACATCAACAAGAGTATCCAGGCCGGCAAGGGCCCGGACTCGATCAGCGACTTTCTGATCATGGCAGCCAGCAAGCTCACCGATCGCATGGCCGACGTGATCAGCGACATCGATGACAGCGTCGATGAGCTGGAAGACGCGGTATTGACCGAGGAGACCAAGGGACTGCGCCCCAAGCTCGCCCACCTCCGCCGACAGACGATCAGCATGAGGCGCTACATATCGCCGCAGCGCGACGTGCTCGCTCGCTTGCAGAACGAACGGGTGCCCTGGCTGGACGATGCCGACCGGGTGCGCGTCCGCGAACTCGCCGAACGTACGGCACGCTTCGTCGATGACCTCGATTCGGCCCGTGACCGGGCGGCAATTACCCAGGAAGAGCTGAACAATCATCTCTCGGAGAAAATGAACAAGACGATGTACGTGCTGTCGATCGTCGCCGCCATCTTTCTTCCGCTGGGCCTGTTTACGGGACTTCTGGGAATCAACGTTGGCGGCATTCCGGGGACCGAGAATGACTCGGCATTTGTACTCGTCAGCGGCATGCTGGTCGCCTTTGCCGTCGCGCAATACCTCGTCTTCAAGAAAATGAAGTGGATCTGATCGGCAAGGCAACGGCCCTGCGCGGTAGGCCCGGTGCTTGAAAGCGGATGTACTTGCGGGGCGGTGCGCGCTCCGATTCACGGCCACCAGCAAGAAGCGCGTGCCGGCCATTCTTCTTCGCGATGCCGCAAGGCCTTCAGCGGTGCGTCGTCGGCTTACGCGGCGCTGTCCGACGGCAGCACGCTGACCTGGGAAAGCGACGCAGGGCAGCTTGCCCGATAGCGCGGAAAAAGTGGTTCGGGCCTGGCGTTCTGCGGCGTCGGCGGCTCGACCCTGTGCGCCGGCAATGCCGTTTGATTCAGAACCAGCAGCGCGCAGACGCTGTCAGACGAGCGCTACAGGCGCCGCAGCGCCGCCGACACGCAGGCGCCCAACACGGCAAGCGCGTCCAGTCGCCTGTCGCCGCCGACCTGATCTGAATTCCACCCGCAAGCCACCCTGCACAAGGAGATCCACGTGCACCTCAACGCACTGCTTCCACGCCACCCGGTTCCTGCCCTCAACGTTCCGCTGACCTCCGGCGGACGTTTCGTGCTCGGCGCGTCGCCGGCCGAGCACTTCGATCTGCTGGTTTTCTATCGCGGGCTGCATTGCCCGATCTGTGCCAAATACCTGCTCGAGCTCGAGCGCCTGGCGCCCGAATTCTCGTCGCGTGGCGTGCAGATCGTCGCGGTGAGCAGTGACGGCGAGGAACGTGGCCGGCAAATGGCCGAGAAAGTGGCTGCCCGGGGCGTGCAATTTGCCTATGGCCTGAGCCTGCGCAGCGCGCGCCAGTGGGGCCTGTACATCAGCACCTCGCGCGGCCAGACGTCGATCGGGATCGACGAACCCGGGCTGTTCAGCGAACCCGCCGTCTTCCTGGTTCGCCCGGACGGAACGCTGTACTACGGAGCGGTTCAGACGATGCCCTTCGCGCGTCCGCAGTTCCAGGATCTGCTCGGCGCCGTCGACTTTGCGATCAGCAAGGATTACCCGGCGCGTGGCGAATACACCGGCGAAGTCTAGGAAGTCGGGGAGGACTCGTCGCTAACCGGCGCCGGAGAGTCGCCGGAGCACCTCTTGGCGCGGGAAAAGAACGACCAGCGCGTCTACCGACGGCGTTTGCTCCTGGCCGGTAAGCAGCACCCGCAGGGGCATCGCCAGCTTCGGCATTTTCAGGCCGTGGGCGGCGACGCTCTGCTTAATCAAGGCGCCGATCGCCGCCGCTTCCCAGGCGATGTCCGGCAGTCCGGCGACGAAGTCGGCCAGCGCCGGCAACGCTTCCGGCGTCAGATGCTTGGCCCGGAGTTCTGCTTTCGGCGCGATGTCGACGTAGAACACTTCAGCCGCGTCGGCCAGCTCGTTGAGGTTGGCGACACGCTCCTGGTACAGGGTAACGATCGCTGGCAGCGAAGGCGTCGCGCTGACCGTCACGCCACGCGCCTGCAGACGCGGCAGCACCAGGGCCGCCAGTCGCGCTGCATCGGCGCGCTTGAGATAGTGCGCGTTGAGCCAGTTGAGTTTCTCGGTGTTGAACTGCGCCGCCGACGGCGTGATGTGGTCGAGGTCGAACCACGCGCAGAACTGCGCCATCGAGAAGATTTCTTCATCGCCGTGCGACCAGCCCAGGCGCGCCAGATAGTTGAGCACGGCTTCCGGCAGGTAGCCTTCGTCGTCGTACTGCATGACGCTGACCGCACCGTGGCGCTTGGACAGTTTTTGCCCATCGTCGCCAAGGATCATCGACAGGTGTGCGTACTGTGGCACCTGCACGCCCAGCGCCCGCAGGATGTTGATCTGCCGCGGAGTGTTATTGACGTGGTCGTCGCCGCGAATGACGTGCGTGATGCCCATATCGAAGTCATCGACGACGACACAGAAGTTGTACGTCGGCGTGCCATCGGCACGGGCGATGACCAGATCGTCGAGTTCGGCGTTGGCGATTTCGATACGCCCCTTGACCAGGTCGTCCCAGGCGACGACGCCGTCGCCCGGATTGCGGAAACGCACGGCCGGCGATACGCCAGCCGGTGGCGGCGGCAGGACCTTCCCCGGCTCGGGCCGCCAGGCACCGTTGTAACGCGCCTTCAGCCCTTGCGCGCGCTGCTCCTCGCGCAGGCGATCGAGTTCCTCGGGCGCCATGTAGCAATGGTAGGCCGTGCCGGCGGCGAGCATCTCTTCGATCACGGCCTGGTAGCGGGCCATCCGCTGCGTCTGATAGAACGGCCCTTCGTCGTGTTTGAGGCCGAGCCAGTTCATGCCGTCAAGAATCGCCTGCACGGCTTCCGGTGTCGAACGCGCCAGGTCGGTATCCTCGATACGCAGGATGAAACTGCCGCCATGGCGGCGGGCAAAGGCCCACGAGAAGAGCGCGGTGCGCGCGCCGCCAATGTGCAGGAAACCGGTCGGGGAAGGAGCAAAGCGGGTACGGATCATGATGACGGGTCGCAGTCTGGCAAAGCGCCCATTCTAGACCAGACGCCGGTAGCGAATCCCTTGTCGCTCCGCTTTCAGCTGCTTCCCGCCCGCAAAGCACGCTCGACCCAGGCCGGATCGGCGCCTCCCTTCACGGCCGCAGCGTCGCCGACGGGCAGGCTTTCAGCCGCGCCTTCCCCCGTCGTGAAAGCGAATGAAGTTCCGCCCGGCCTGCTTCGCCTCATACATTGCCGCATCGGCCCACTGCAGGATCTCGTCGCGGCTGGCTTGATGACCGATGAACAGAGCGACGCCAATGCTCGCCGAGCACTGGTGGGTAATCGTTGTTTCGGCCTTCGCGTCGGACTTGATGGTCAGTCGATACTCTTCCAGCAGGGCAAGACGAATTTTCTCCGCGATGGTGGCGGCTTTGTCCACCGCCTCGGCCCTGTCCGCAGCCAGCTCGCTGATCATCACCACGAACTCGTCGCCACCAAAGCGGGCGACCGTGTCCACCTCGCGGACACAGCTCTTCAGCCGCGCCGCCGCCTCGACCAGGAGGATATCGCCGACGACGTGCCCATGGGCATCGTTCAGGGGCTTGAAGTTGTCCAGGTCGACGAACATCACCGCGCCGTGGCAGGGTATCCGCGAACTTGCGGCCATGGTCTGGTCCAGACGATCGTCGAGCAGGCGCCGGTTGGGCAGCGCCGTCAGCGGATCATGAAACGCCAGTTGGCGCACCCTCTCCTCGGCATACTTGCGTTCAGTGATTTCCCTGCTGACGCCGAAATAGCCGACGATCGCGCCGCGCGCGTCGCGTTCGGGGGTGGACAGGACCTCCAGCCAGATCAGCCTGCCGTCCCGGCAGCGCTGCGGCAGTTCGAAGCGGCTGATCCTGGTTCTTACGCCGTTCCGCTCGGCTTCCGCGCGCACCGCTTGCTTGGCCTTGAGAATGGCGATTCCCTCGGCGGTCAACACCTCGGTCACGTGCCGCCCGATCACCTCCTCGGCCTTGTAGCCGCGCAAGCGTTCATCCGCCGGGCTGATATAGGTGAAGCGATGATCGCGGTCCTGTCGCCAGACAATGTCGGAAATATTCTCGGTCAGCAGGCGGAAATGCGCTTCGCTGGTACGCAGCCGCTCGGCAGCGAGATTTCGCTCGATGGCGATGCTGGCCAGACGGGCGGACTGCTCGATCAGCTCGACATGCGCAGCGCTCGGGCTGTGCGCGTGCCGATGATAGAGGGCGAAGGTGCCGAGAACCTTGCCAGACGATGAACGAATCGGTTCCGACCAGCACGAGCCAAGTCCGGCCTTGGCCGCCAGCTCCCGCGCACGCTCCCAGTAGCGATGACTGGCGATGTCTTCGACGATGACCCGCTGACCGGTGAACGCGGCCGTTCCGCAGGAACCGGCTCCGGCGCGGATTTTCATGCCGTTGACGGCAGCGTTGAAGGCCTCGGGCAAGCTCGGCGCCGCGCCGGTGGTGAGGCGCATGCCTTCCTTGTCCACCAGGAGAATGCTGCACAGCATTCCCGGATTGAGCTCCTCGACGCCCTGCGCCAGCGCTTCGAGAAGGCCGCGCAACAGCTCGCCTTCGGCCAGCAGTTGCAGAATACGGCTGCGAAACTGCTCGTATTGCTCGGCCCGTTTGAGGGCGGTGATGTCGGTATGGGTGATCACCACGCCGCTCTCGACGTCGGTCCCCAGAGGCATCACGGCCATCGAGAACCAGCGCCGTTCCTCCGCCGAGTGGCAGGCATATTCGAGGCTGAAGGAGGGCAAACGGCGCTCAAGAACCGACTCGATCCCGCGCCGGGCCTTGCTTGCTTCGTCGGCCTGGCCCTCAGCGTCGAGGTCGCAAAAAGCGAGGTAATTCCCGCCGACGTCGGTATTCGCCGGCAGCTGCCCGGACTTTCCGCTGTTTTCCCATGAAAACCGCCGCCAGCGCTTGTTGACCGCTCGGATGACGCCACGACGGTCGAGGACAACGATTTCGGCAGCCATGGAATTAAGGATGACGTTCTTGAAGGCTTCGCTTTCCTGTAGTGCTTTCTCCCGACTTCCCAGGGTTTTCAGGAGGGCATTGAAGCCGGCAATCAGTTCGCCGACTTCGTCCTCGCGGCTGATTGGCAGCAACGGCGGGGGCCGCTGAGTCTCCGACAGGCTGGACAGCATTTTCGCAGCCGAAAGCATCGGGGCAAGCTCGCGGCCCAGTATCCACCAGGTCGCGGCGGCGGCCAGCATGGAGAGGAGTAATGCAGCCAGGAACATGCGCTGCTGCATGCCGTGAATCGGCGCAAAGGCCTCGGCGGTCGGAAGCACGGCTACCATCTCCCAACCGGAAACGGGAATTCGCTTGGCCGAGGTGAGGACTTCGGAGCCGCCGCTGGTGACAGCGACGGCGGGGCCCTCGAAACCTGCGACCAGGCGATCGACGGTCGGATCGACGCCTGGCGGCGGCAGGTGGCCGATGACGTGGTCCCTGTCGGTAGCGGTGATGATCTGCCGGTCATGCGGCGCAACGAGAAGGTAACCACCCGTCCTGCCGTAGCGGCTGTCGGTAAAACGGTCGAGGAAACTCGCCAGGGCCAGATTGACGACCCCACTCACGGCGCCAATGACTTTGCCGCCGGGTTCTCGAATGGGAACGGTCATGCCAAAAACGGGCACCGGTAGCTGCTTTCCCATCACCGGCCGGCTGATGGTCGATTTTCCCTCCTGCAGCGCAGCGGCGACGCTGTCGATGTCCATGTAATTTAGACTCAGCCGCCCTGACGGGGGAGGAAATTCGGCAACAGCCGTACCGTCGAGTCGATGTGCAATGATCCCGCCGTTGAACGGCTCGTCGTCCGGAATCAGGCTCTGCGCCAGGAGCGCCGGCAAGGCCGTGCTATCGGCCAGCATCGCCGGAGTGACTCGGCTGGCAATTCTGGCCAGAAACGCCAGGCGATCGCCCAATTCGTGATTCAGCTCGTCGGCGAGCAGGGAAACCGTCGACAACTGCTGGTCACCCAATACGCGCTCCATGTCCTTGAGCAGCATCCGACTGCTGTAAAAAGCCAGTGACCAGATGCTGACCAGAAAAATGGCCAGCGTAAACAGAGTGATTCTCGTCTTGAGCGAGCTCCGTTGAAGGCGAGTCCAGTTCATTCAGTTTGCACGCAGTCGATAATCCTGCGGAAGTCAAGATGCTGAAGCTTAATATATTTTCTCTGAGTATGGTTTCTCGCACGCGACAACGCCCATTGCCGGTACCGGCCTGCGGCCGATACCGGCTGCAGCGCCTTCTTGCATGCGCGTAACGGGGCAGCGGAAACGTGCCGGCCACATTGGCGCGCGGAACCACCTTGACCAGCGACTGCCCAACCGGCATCGGTCACCTTGGCCCGCTGGAACGCTAGCGCGATAATTTAACAAGCGTGCTTGGCGCACAATTGGCGACTGAATTCCGTGCGACGCGGAAAGCGCCAGCGCTTGACAGGGCTGACACCCGAACAGATACTGCCCTGCCGGCGACGACACTGCCGTCGAGTTTGCCGCCTTTGGGGTTTCAAGCTTTTTGTGCCCGTCAGGAGAGAACGCATGAAACGTAATCTGTTTGCCGCTCTTGTGGCCACACTCATTCTCGGCACTGGTATTGGCGTTTTCCACCAGCGCAGTGTCAATATCGGCGATGCCCATGCGCAAGGCGCGCCGGCAGGCCTGCTTGCCGCAGCTTCCGCGCAAGCGCTTCCGGAAGCGTCGATCATCGATCAGGATGCTCCGTATCACGAAGCCTGCGCCCGCGAAGGACTCAGTGAATCGGAATGCGTCGGACGGCTGATCTGGTTCAAGGCCACTGCCGGCAACGACCGCTTCCATACCTATACCTTTCAGCAGCGCATTGGCGTCCTGGTCGACTGGTTCCGCGTCTTGCGTGCCGACCAGCGCGACGATCGTTTCTGGGCCTGGGGAATCATCAACGACCCCTCGTGCTGCAAGCCGGGCGACCCCGACTGCCCGGCCAAGTCAGCCGCGGAAACCTACGGCTTCGACTGGTGCCCTGGCGACGACGTGCTCCTGAAGTACGTCGGCAAGCCCGGCTACATCGACCCGGCCTGCGGCCTCAAGGACGCGGCCCTCGACCCGGACGACCCGCACAGCCAGGGCGGCAAGGTCGACCAGCGGCACTCGGCCTGCGATCTCAAGTTCGGCACCTCGACCGGTGCGCTGGGGATTCGCAAGTTTCCCAACCCGCGCTTCGACGCCGCGAAGTGGCAGGCTTTGAACGGCGAGTCAGGCAGCTGGTCGGGCTTTGACAGCCCGCTCATCGCCAAGACCGGAATCGAATCGGACCAGCGGGTGAGCCGACTTGCCGACGGCTCGGTGGAGCCACCCTTCCTGATCGGCACCTCCTGCGGCTCCTGCCATATCGCCTTCGACCCGCTCAACCCGCCCGCCGACCCGGCACATCCCAGGTGGGAGAACATCAAGGGACTGATCGGCAATCAATACACGCGGATGTCCGAACTGCTCGGCTCGGGTCTGCCGATGAGCAGCCTGGAGTACCAGATGTTCGCGCACGCCCGTCCCGGCGTCACCGACACTTCGGCGATTTCGCACGATCAGGTCAACAATCCGGGGACCATCAACGCGCTGATCAATGTCGCCCAGCGGCCGGTATTCAAGGGCGAGGTGGTGACCAAATGGCGCAAGGCGGCAAGCTGCGGAAGCGAGAGCGACGAGAGCAAGTGCTGGTGCGAGCCGGGTCGCGACGGCAAGTGCTGGCAGCGCAGCACGCGCAACGACGACGTCACGCCGGTCAACCTGGGCGGCAAGAAAGTCGTCCTGCCCGGCGTCCATCACATCCTCAAGGGCGGCGAGGATTCGACCGGTGCGCTGGAGGCGATCCAGCGCGTGTACTTCAACATTGGCTCGTGTTCCGAGCAGTGCTGGGTCAACCACCTCGCCGACATGCGCGAGGTGGATCCGGAGCAACGTGGTTTCGGGCAGACGCCATTCGACATCGGCCAGTGCCGGCGCGATTGCCCGAACTTCCGGGCCGTCGAGGACCGGCTGCAGAACGTGCTCGACTTCTTTGCCTCGGCCGAGTCGGACCAGACCGACCTCTACGCAGCGCTGGCCAACGTTCGCCAGGCGGGAACAAGTAGCGTGGCTTACAGCCGTGCCGATCTGGTCCGCGACCTGGAAACCGAATTCGGTGCCGGCGCCGTGGGCCGCGGCCAGCTCGTTTTCGCCGAAAACTGCGCGCGCTGCCATTCGAGCATTCCCGAGAGCGAAGGTGGCTCGTTCAATAACCGCGATTTCGCCGCCGCCAGCGAAGCGCATCCGCGCAAGATCAGAGCCGATTTCCTGGGTAACGATCAGGCGACACCGGTGACTGAAGTCGGCACTTTCCGTTGCCGCTCGCTGCACTCCAACCACAAAGCCGGCAACCTGTACATGGAATCCGCATCGGAGACGTTGCGCGAGCGCCCGGTGGTCGCCGACATTCCGGAACGCGACGAACTCAAGGACGCCGGTCGTGGCTACATGCGCAACGTCTCGCTGGTCAATATCTGGGCGACCGCGCCATTCATGCACAACAACGCCATCGGGCCGGAAATCTGTGGCAAGCCGGCGAACAAGGCCAACGATTTCCACCGCGCACGCTATGTCGACAGTGGCGGCCAGCTGCTCGCACAACAGCCCGATTGCCTGCGCTACGATCCCAGCGTCGAGGGCCGTTTCGACCTCTACAAGCTGTCGATGTTCGAACTTCTCCACCCGAAGGAGAGAGGCAAAAAACGGACGCTGACCAACGCCGACCTGCTCATCGATGTCGGCATCCGACCACTCGACGGCAAGACCGAGAAGCCGCTGTTCGGTTTCGGGCAGGTGAAGATCCCGGCCGGCACCAGCGCCGGTTTCCTCAACGGCCTGATGCACAAACAGCTGATCGGCGACCTGTTCCTCGCCAAGCGCCACCCGGACCGGCTCGAAGCGGCTGGCAAGGCGAGCCTTCTGCCGACGCTGCAGACGATCGCCGACGAGATCATCAAGAATCCGTCGCGCTTCGTCGACATCCTGCGCGAGCAACGCGATTTCATCAGTGCCAATTACCAGACGTGCACCGAGGAGATCGAGAATCAGGGTCACCGCTTCGGCGAGGACCTTTCCGAGGCCGACAAGAAAGCGCTCACCGCTTTCCTCGCCACGCTGTAAGGAAACGGGAGATCACATCATGCGACTGCCGCACACCTTGACCCCGGGCCGCCTGGACTCGCTGCCTGGCGGAGTACGTTTCGGTCGGATTGCTCGTATCGCCCTCGCCGCGCTCACCGCCCTCGGGGTGGCGTCGTGCAGCAAGCCCGAACCCCCGGAGATTACTTTCGCGCCCTACGCCAAGAGCTACCAAACGAAAATGAGCCTGGCGCAGGTGGACTACAAGTTCCCGATTCCGCCGGCCGAACTGGCCAAGATCACGCCCGACTACCTGGCGACGCTCGACGAGGAGCAGATCGATCAGATCTACGCCCGCCTGACGGCCGGCCCGATCCCGGATGGTGCTTTCGAGGGCCGCATTCTGCTGCCGCGCGGAAGCAGCGGCAAGTTCCGGCTTTCCGAGCTCGTCGGCGGCTTCGGGGGCACCGTCCTGCACCTCAAGGGGCTGGTCGTCGAGGAAATCGGCGAAGTGCTCTGGCGCGGCAAGGTTTTCTTCCGCGACGAGGGCGTGCTGCGCAACCGCATCGAGGACCTGTCGCTGCTCAAGAAGGTCGGCCTGGTCGAAGGCGAGCCGAAGAAAATGAACTACGCGGGCAAGGAGACCTGGCTGCTCTTCCCGGCCAAGCTTTACTGCGGCCAGAGCCTGCTCGACTCGCGGCGTGAATCGATCATCATCGACTACTTCTTTAGCGACGAAATCGCCGGTTACCAGGAAAACCCCGACTATCTCGCCGGCCGGCGAGGCCTCAAGGTGCGCGACGAGATCCGCATGATCCGTCCCGGCTTCTACCTTGGCCGCGCCTATCTGGACCGTGGTTTCGCGCTCAACTTCACGCTCTACGACAAGGACACCGACGACAAGGCGCGGGCAAATTTCGTTGCTACCGGCAAGGTGCAGGAAGACTGCTGGCCGGGAACGCAGCAACGCAGCGTCATCGCTGCTGCACCGCCCAAGCCCGGCAAGCCCTGAGCAAGGCGCGCCCGGGGCATGGAGGCTGACGATGCGCTTGTCCGCAACCTCGCTGGCGATCCTGCTCGGCCTCGCTGCGGGGTCCGCAGCAATCTGCGCCATGCCGGTGCGGGCGACTGAAGCGCTGCCGCTGCCGGTGGTCGATCCGGCCGATCCCGGCGAGCATCTGCCCAGCCACGGGCGTTCGCTCTTCGAGCAGATGTTTGCCGTGCGGCGCGGTGTTGCGGCAGAGATCGAAGTGCCGTTTCCTTTCGAGGCTCTGCTCGCGCGCATCGACGCCCAGCTCCAGCGCGATCCGGCCAGCCCACTGCCACCGGCCAAGCGCGTCCTGATTCCGCTGGGCCGCTCGCTGCAGCGGACAGCCGCCGCCCCCGACTACTTCGCCTCTCCCCGCGTGGTGGTCGCCGTCGACAGCCCGCCGATAGCGGGCGATGTGCCGCTGCTCAAGGATCGCCTCTACCTTGGCTACCAGGAAAAGTCGGCGGTCGTCGAAATCATCAGCTACAACGAGGCTGCCGGCCGCTTCGAGTTCCTGTTGCTCAAGGATTACCGTGCCGGCGGCAAGCCGCGTCTGGCCTACGCCAACCGGACGATCTGCTTCGCCTGCCACCAGAACGGCGCGCCGATCTTTTCGCGCGCTCTATGGGACGAGACCAACGCCAACGCCAAGGTCGCCGCAGCGCTGCTGGCCAGCGGCCAGAGCTTCTATGGCATTCCCCCCGAGCGCGGCATCGACGTTCCCTACGCCATCGACAACGCCAGTGAGCGCGCCAACGGCTTTGCCCTCACCCAGCGCCTGTGGCGCGAGGGCTGCGGCGGCAATAGCGCCGAGGCGCAAGGCTGCCGTGCGGGTCTGTTTGCGGCCGCCTTGCGGCACGCCCTCGCCGGCGGTCAGACGTGGACGCCCGATGCCCGTTTCGAGCGCTCGGTCGACCAGCCGCTGCGCGCGCAGGCGCGGCGCCGCTGGCCGGGCGGACTGGCCAGCGGCAATCCCGACATTCCCAACCGCAACCCCCTGCAGGGGACGAGCAGTTGGCCTGCAGACGCGGCCGCTCGCGTGGCTTTGTCGGAGGTACAGGCGCGCTTCGATCCACTCCTGCCGCGTCCGCCCGGGGCGCTCTGGCGGCCCGACGCTGCGGACGCGCTGCGGCAGCTGGTGGCCGGCCTGGCAGAGTTCGTCTCCGACCCTGACCGGCGGCAATTGGCGAGTGCGCTGGAGCGGCTGACACCACCCACTCCATCGGCTCCACCGGCGGCACAGCGCCTCAGCGTTCCCTGCCGGATCGACACCCGAGTCGCTTCGCGCTGGTCGCTGCGCTGCTCCGCGGTGGATGGCACCCTGCTCGCCGGAACGCTGTCGGTGCACGCCGGGAGGCCGAGTGGCGGCCGGCTGGCAAGGCTGGCGCTGCCCGGCGGCAGCGCCCTGAACGATGTGGAACTGACCCTCGTCACGGCGGCGAACGCAGCCGGCGCGACCTTGGCACCACGCGTAGACGGGCTGCCGGCGAGAAACGCCGCCGCCAACGTGATCCACTCGATCGCCATTCGCCGCAGCGAAGCCACCTTGGCTAGCGGCACGGGCGCCACGCCTGGCGGCGATGGGCTGGTCGACGGCGAAGCGACGCTGGAAATCCGCGACGATTTCGCCATCGTGCAACAGGCCATCGACCGCCTCGCCGCCGGTCCG
>JEMY01000057.1:70080-107279 GCA_000585075.1 Candidatus Accumulibacter regalis
AAAGCCGCGACTCTTTTCGGACCCGATCCCTTCCCGCGCCGGCCGCTTTTTTCGGCGCTGTTCGCCGAACTCGGCGCGCCGGCCGCGGCGCCCTGCTGCGCGGCCGCCGAGCACCTGCCGCCAGCGCAGCTGGAAGTCGCCGCCGTCGCGCCGGGACAGGCGCCGGGCAGCAGCGGTGATCCGCTCGTGCGTGGCTTTCAACCCTACTGTGCCGCCTGCCACCAGAGCGCCGAAACCTTTCCGCCGAATTTCCTGCACGGCCCTCCGGCGGAAGTCGGCGCCAGGCTCCGCCACTGCGCCCAACGCCTCTACGTCCGTCTGGCAATGGCCGACCTGGCGCCAGCGCAGCGCGCCAAGACGCCAATGCCACCGGAAAGCATGTTGCCGGCTTTTGCCAGCGACACCCAAGCATGGCGCAGCAGCCCGGTGCGCGCCGCCATGCTCGCTCAGGTAACGCAATGGTTACGCGCCGAGACGGGTCGCCCACCGCAACTCGCAACCCTGCTGGCTGGCGGCTACGAGGCTTTGCGTCCGTGCCTGCCAGCGCACTGAGAACGAGAAAAAGGGGAACACAGCATGAACGAACCGCAAGCAGCCGCAAGAAGCCCCTGGAAGCGACGCTTCATCATTCTCTTCATCGTCACCGTCGTCTTGCCGCTGCTGGTCGTCATCTGGTTGGTCCAGCGCTTTGCCGGTGACGTGGCGGTGGATTATGCCAGCCCGACCGAACACTTCAAGTACGGGTCCACCGGTGGCGAGCACGAGATGGGCTTCCCCTACTGGATCTGGCGTGCGCTGCCCAATGTCTGCCCGCAATACCTGCCCGGCAAGGGCTACCAGTCGCTGGGAATGGTTTTCGAGAAGAACGCCGACGGCAGCGACCGCGACCTGCCGATCGGCACCTCGCAGCGCCGCTACCAGGGAATCGACCGTGTCTTCGTCAACTGTGCCGTCTGCCACACGAGCACCGTGCGCACGGCAGCCGACCAGCCGCCGACGATCGTCCTCGGCATGCCGGCAGCGACCTTCAACATGAAGGGCTTCGAGGAGTTCTTCTTCCGCTGCGCCGCCGACCCGAAGTTCGCCAAGGAATTCATCCTGCCGGAGATTGAACGCCAGGGCGGGCAACTCGACCTGCTCGACCGCTACATCGTCTATCCGGTGGCCATCGCCATCATGCGCGACCGCGTGCTGGCGCTCGCCGGGCGCTTCGACTGGGTCTTCAAGCAGCGCGAGTGGGGGCCCGGACGCGTCGACACCTTCAACTCGGCGAAAGTGATCTTCAACTTCCCGATGGCCCATCTCGACCCCGACGAGTTCGACGCGCCAGCCGATTTTCCCTCGCTGTGGCGGCAACGCCAGCGCAAAGAGCCGCACGAGATGCAGCTCCACTGGGACGGCAACAACACCACCGTCGAGGAGCGCAACAAGAGCGCCGCCTTTGGCACCGGCACGACGCCGCCGACCATCGACCTGGAACGTATCGGCCGCGTCGAGGACTGGATTCTCGATGTCTCACCGCCCAGCTTCAGCCAGTTCTTCCCGGTCGACGCCGAACTGGCGTTGCGCGGCGCGCCGATATACAAGGCCTACTGCGCCCGCTGCCACGGTGCGTCGGGCAGCGACTTCAGCGGCGAGCTGGTCGGCAAGGTGACGCCGCTGGCCGAGATCGGCACCGACCGGCGACGCCTCGATTCCTACTCCTACACGCTGGCGGTGAACCAGGCGACGCTCTACGCCGGCTACCCGTGGCGGTTCACCCACTTCCGCAAGACCTTTGGCTACGCCAACATGCCGCTCGACGGCATCTGGCTGCGCGCGCCCTACCTGCACAACGGCTCGGTGCCCAGCCTGCGCGACCTGCTCGAACCCGCTGCGGCGCGCCCCGCGACCTTCTATCGCGGCAACGACGTCTATGACCCGGTCAAGGTCGGCTTCGTCTCGGACCAGGCGCAGCGCAAAGGTCAGCCGTTCTTCCTTCTCGACACCGCGGTCCCCGGCAACGGCAACGGCGGCCACGAGGGCAAGGCCTACGGCACCGAGCTGAGTGCCGACGAAAAGACCGCGCTGGTCGAATTCATGAAGACCTTCTGAGGAGCCCACGATGAGCATGCGATCCTGCAGAACCTGGTTCCGCGCCATCGGCGTGGTGATCATCGTCGCCGTGGTCATTGGCGGGTGGATCGCCTGGGACCGCGGATTCCGCGAACACCCGCAACCCGACTGGGTGAGCGCCGACTTCGAGACACGCTTCAAGTACGGATCGATCGGCGCCGAGCACGACGCCGGCATCCCCTACTGGATCTTCTACGTCCTGCCGCGCGTCTTTCCCGAAAAGCTGACGCAGGACGGCAAGGTGCTTCCCGGTGGCTACGCCTCGCTCGGCGTTCCCTGGGAAGAGGGCCAGGAACTGCCGGCCGGCTTCAGCAAGAAAACCATCGGTTTTCCACGCGTGGCGAACAACTGCGCCGTCTGCCACACGACCAGCTACCGGGAGTCGCCCGACTCCACGCCGGTTTTCGTCGTCGGCGGACCGGCGCACACCACCAACGTCGAAGGCTTTTTCCGCTATCTGATCGACTGCGCCAAGGACCCGCGCTTCAACGCCGACATCCTGATGGCCGAAATCAATCGCGTCACCGATCTCGACATCATCGACCAGGTCCTCTACCGCTTCTTCGTCATCCCGATCACCAGGAAGCGCCTGCTCGAACGCGAGCAACAGTTCGCCTGGATCTACCGCCCCGACTTCCCTGACTGGGGACGTGGCCGAGACGACGCGATGAACCTCACCAAGTACTTCATGATCGGCGCCCCGATGGACGACACCTTCGGCCCCACCGACATGCCCTCGGTGTGGAACCTCAAGAAGTACGTCTGGGAGAACGGCCAGCGCATGAACTACGCCGGCGACAGCAGCGACGCCTATTCGGTGATCATGGACTCGGCCCTCGGCCTGCTTGGCGCCGCACCGGCGAACAAGGCCGATTTCGTCGCCCAGGTGCAATGGCTGCACAGCTACCTCTCCGAACTGCCGCCACCGAAATACCCCTTCGCCATCGACGCCGACAAGGCGGCGGCCGGTAAAGCCGTGTTCGACGCCCACTGCGCCGGTTGCCACGCCAGCGAACTCACCGGGCGGCCGCTACCGCTCGCCGAGGTCGGCACCGACCGTGGCCGCCTCGATTCCTGGAACAGGGACGCGGCGATCAAGGCCAACCAGGTGGTCAAGGAGATGGGACTCGAACGCCGCGGCCTGGTCGAGGAAGACCTGATCGGCTACGTCACCCCCTTTCTCGACGGCATCTGGCTGAAAGCGCCGTACCTGCACAACGGCTCGGTGCCGACGCTGCGCGACCTGTTGGAACCGGCGGCACAGCGGCCGACGGTTTTCTGGCGCGGATACGACGTCTACGACCAGACCAAGGTCGGTTTCGTGACCGATACGCCGGCGGCGCAGCGCGTCGGCACCCGGCTCGACACCCGCAGAAAGGCCGGCAGCAGCCAGGGGCATGAGTTCGGGACAGGCTTGTCAGCGGCCGACAAGGACGCGCTGGTGGAGTACCTGAAGACCTTGTGAGGCGCGGGTTTAATTGCCCCTGGCCGCCTTTGCCGCTGGCGCCGCCTGCCCGGGAATGGTCAGGCGAAGGCGCTTGTCCTTTGCTCCAGTGCTGGTGACGACGCCGGCGTTGGTCCTTGGTATCGCTGCCCGAGGTTGATACAACTGGTAGATCTGCGTGACCAGCTGCACGTAGTTGCGGGTTTCGGGATAAGGCGGGATGGTGTTCTTGTACTGCTGTACGGCGCCTTCGCCGGCGTTGTACGAAGCGAGCACCAGATGTTGCTGATCTGGAAACATGCGCTGAAGGTCACGCAGGTAACGCGCACCCAGACGGATGTTGATTTCCGGGTCGGTCAGCTTCTCTTCGAGGGTCTTCTTCCTGTCGCCGCGCAAGCCATAACGCTCGGCCGTCGCCGGCATGATCTGCATCAGGCCGATGGCGCCCTTGGGGGAGATCGCTTCCGGATTGAAGCCCGACTCCGCAGCCATGACTGCCTTGAGCAAGGCGGATTCGACAGCGAAGTCCTTGCCTGCCGCTTTCAGCAGGGGTTCGAACTTCTTCAGGTTTGGATGCTGAGAAAAATAGCGCGACAGTTCAGGCCTTTCCTCTTCGATGGCCAGCGCTGACGACGGCTGCAGAGCATTGCCGCGTGAAAACAACTTGTAGCGCGAATCGATCTTCTCGGTGGCCAGATGCGCGACGCCCTGCTCGTCGACGTAACCATAGATACTCGCCTGGGCACTTGCGGCGACGAGGCTGAGTGAAAGCGCGAGAAGAAAACGGTTGATCTGCATGCGGTAGCTGAGCCTTTCCCGTGCCAGGTGCACGGGACGTTGGTAGGGTTGGCGCTTTACTTCCCGCCGGCACCTTGACAAGCGATCACGCTGAACACCACTCGGCGGTCGAGCGCATCGCTGGCGTCGTCGCGTCCGGTACCGACCAGCGGCTGGCTGAAGCCCATGCCGACCGCGAGCGTCCTGGTGGCGAGCGCTGGCGAAGCGTCGATCAGCTTGTTGCGCACGAACTCCGCCCGCAACTGGGAAAGCCTCTCGTTGAGTGGCGCGGGACCGGTGCGGCTGGTGTGGCCGGATACTTCGAGACACGCGTCCTTGACGGTACTGCGCTGGGCGATTATACGCAACCACTCTCCGTAAGAGCGCGACAGGGGCGAATCGGTGACGAACGCCGTGCTGCCCGGTCGGAAGAGAAACTTCATGCCCAGGTGCTGGGTCTCAAGCCCGAAATCCACCAATTGCGTGAACGCCTGCTCGGCGGCGGCTTTTGGTCCGAGCCGGCTACGCACCAGGTAGAGTCCATTGAGAACACGCAACTGCAAGCCGGCGGGGCTGGCGGCAGCCGCCTCGTAACGCTCGAGCGCGTCGCGATAGCGCCCGCTGTTGTAGGCCTGAATGGCCTCGCTGACGATGCTCGCGGTCAACAGGCCGTCGAGATAGGCGGGCGGAATCGGATCGCCTGCCTTGCTGCCCTGGCAGGTACGGATGTAGCCGTCGATCCGCGGATCCTTGACCCACGCCGGACTGTCGCGGAAGTACGGCGTGGGTGTGGTGTTGACGCCGCGAATCTGTGATCGCGCCACACCCTTGCCGACGATCTTGCCCGTCTTGAGGTCGGCCAGCGCCAGGCAGATGCGAAAGGCCTCACGATCGCCTTCGCTTTTCCCTTCGCTGTTTACCGGCGTGAACGTACCGACCAGCACCAACGGGCTCGCCGCCAGAGTGTCCGCCTGGAAGGGCTGAATATTGAACTGCGGAAAGCGGCTCCTCGCCAGTTCGCCGATGCGTTGCCCCATGGCCACCGTGGCAGTGGATTGCTCGCCGGTTACGCCATCGACCAGCGGATCGATAACCACGTTCACCCGGTTGGCACCCTCGGCGAGTTTGGTAGTGGTAAAAAGGGCGTTGGCTGCCGCCAACACGGCATCGCCGTGCGGCAAGACCTTCATCGCGGCTGCCGGCGCAGCCGCGGGAGCTGCCGTTGCCGATGGCGAAGTCTGCGTTGCCGACGAGTCACCAGGGCGATGCAGTTCGCTGCAAGCGGCGAGCAGCAGCGCCAGCAGGGCCAGGGCAGGCAGCCGGACAGCGGATGGAATGGGCGGCTTCATAATCGACACTCCTTCAGTTCCGAGGGGCTTACGGGGTCACCAAGGTCGCGTCGATCGCGTATCGCCGCGCAGCGTATGCTGAGCGTCGGTGAGCGCGGCTCCTTGATGCTCTGTGTTTGCCGGGGCGCGGCCGTGGCCGGCCGCGCCGTCGCTGCGGCAACGACCTTCCTGGGCTCGGACGGCGCGGCTGAGGGGGCCGTTGCCGATGGCAATGTGCCGGGAGCGGCCAACTCGGCGCTGGCAGGTACGTCCACCGGCGAAGATGACCGGGGAAGCGGCGCCGGCACAACGACGGCCTCACGAGTATTCGACGAAGGTCCAGGCAGGGCATAATGAACAATTGCCGCCGCCAGGGCCACCGCGCAAGCGACCAGAATGAAGGCCATTCGGCGGCCGCCTCGTTCCAGCTCTGCCGGCACCTGCCGAGTCTCGGTGGCGGTGCTTTCCCTATCCTGCCGGATGGTTTCCCGAACCGGGCTCGATGCAACCCCGACGAGCGCTTCGATGGCCACGAGCAGTTGCTGGAAGCCCGCTGCCGACGTCATTTCTCCGTCCCGCTGACGCAGGTCACAAGCCTGAATGCTGCGAAAGCCCATCGGCGGGCGAACGCTTTCGATCAACACCGGTACCAGGCGCGCCAGAGCCAGGCCTTCCTCGGCCTCTTCCTGGACCCAGGGACTCTGTATCGAGTGCGTGGACCACAACACCACCATGCAGCCCATTCCGGTGATGGCATCCTCGATCGTCTGCCGCCAGGTCCTCCCCGGCGGTATTTGGCGATCCCACCAGACCGACCAGCCACGGGCGGTCAGCGCCGCCGCGATCTGGGCTGCCAGCACACGATCCTCTTCGGCGTAACTGAGAAAAACGTCATTCTTCATGAGCAGCCAGTCCTGAAGACGGCAAAACACCCTGCTGCCGATCTACCCCGCCGCGGACGGGGAGATAACGCAGATGAAACGCTGGAAGTGGTGAAGCGAGGACGCGCTGTGCTCACGCTCGGAAAGTCGAACTCCCGCGAGCGGGAATATGCGAGAGACCCTCTCCCATGCCTCCAGTTCCGCAGTAGTATGCGCCGGCGCGGGCTCGCCTGGCGTGCTGATTCCTTCGCATGCCACAGGGCGCCCGCAAAGCGCCGGACTTTCAGGCATCATCGCGAAATACTCCGGAGTAGAAAAATCATGCCCATTTACGAATATGCGTGTTCTGCCTGCGGCAAGGAGTTCGAGAAACTGGTGCGTCACTCCTCGCCGGCCGCGGCGTGCCCGGACTGCCAGAGCAGCGACCTGCGCAAGAAGCTGTCCGCTTTTGCCGCGCTCACCGGCTCGACTGCGAGCGCCAACGACCTGCCCGGCCCTTGCGGAAGCTGTGGCCATCCTGATGGCCCGGGTGCCTGCCGTTTCCAGTAGGCGGGTGCGCCGTCCTTTGCGCTGTCATCGGCCGCTTGCCGCTCGCTCGTCCGAGAAGACTGTACAGCGACGACGACGCGCGTCTGCCTGCGCCGGGTCGTTGCCCCTGGCGAGCACTTTCCATCCCAGGACCGAAGAACCAGAGGAGCAAGTCACCCCGTCATGACTGCAAGCCGAGAGCCTATTGCCGACAAGCATGGACAAGCGCTGAGCGCCCAACGCTTCCAGATGATCAAGGATATCGCCGATGAACTGGCTGCCGGCGACGTTGTTTTTCCGACCAGCTTCGACGCCGCTTTCCGCCTGCGCCGGGAATTGCAGAATCCAGATCTGCCGATTACGCGCATCAGCAGCATCGTCAGCCTCGAGCCCCTGGTGGCCACCAGACTGCTGCAGCTGGCCAATTCGGCCCTCTACCAGGCCCACGGCGCGCCGGCTCTCGATCTCAAGGCGGCGATCACCCGCGTGGGCGTCGACCTGGTGCGCACCACGGCTCTGGCCATCGCCATGCGCCAGCTCATGCGCTCCAAGGACATCGCGATTTTCAGCGACCTCACCGTCGCCCTCTGGAATCACACCCTGAAAACCGCCGCGGCGACGCGCATTCTTGCCCGCACCCAGACGCGGATCAACCAGGACGAGGCCCTCCTGGCCGGCCTGGTCCACGATCTCGGTGCTTTCTACATGCTCTACCGGGCGGTCCAGTACCCGGAGTTGTGCGCGCGCCCCGACAGCATGCGCTTCCTGATCATGCAGTGGCATGAAGGCATCGGCGTCTCGCTGCTCGGCGCCCTCGGCATGCCCGAGGAAATCGTCAACGCGACGATCGATCACGATCAGCCACGGCCAGCGCTGACAGCGTCGACGGCGATACAGACGCTGGCCGACATCGTTTATGTCGGCAACATCCTGGCCGGCACTCATTTTGAATGGCTGCATCAGGACGTCGACCCGAACGCCGGCGAAACGGCAGCCTTCCGCGAGCGCTATGCTGACCTGCTGCCGGCGATCGAAGCCGACGCTCAGGAGATGCAGACCATCTTTGCCTAGCCGTTGGTCGAGGGTGGCGATAGGGGACGTACGCGAAGATTGGGCGAGATCTTGCGGCACAATACCGTCCACGAACAACGGACGCCAAGGAAAGGCCAAGGCAATGCGCAGCATCGGAAATTTTCTCTGGTTCATCTTTGGAGGCCTGGTCATGGGCCTCGCCTGGTGGCTGGCAGGCCTGATCGCCCTGCTGACCATCGTCGGCATCCCGTGGGCCAGGGCGAGCTTCGTGATCGGTCAATTCTCGTTCTTTCCATTCGGCAGGGAAGCGATCAGTCGACACGAGCTCAATCAGCAAGAGGACATCGGCACCGGTGTGCTGGGGCTGGTCGGCAACGTCATCTGGTTTGTCTTTGCCGGGCTATGGCTGGCAATTGGCCACCTCACCGCTGCGCTGGCGTGCGTGCTGACGATCATCGGCATCCCGTTCGCCATTCAGCACCTGAAGCTTGCCGGCATTGCGCTCGCGCCGATCGGCAAGACGATCGTCACCATTGAAGTCGCGCAAGCCGCCCGAACGAGCAATGCGCAAGGGGCAGTGGTCCAGCTTCGTCGTGAGGCGTGAAGCGGGCCGAATAGCAGGCCAGGAGGTTTCCCTGACCCACTGAAATCTGTCGCTCGGCGATGCGACGCCCGGGATGGGAAGCGGCCTTGACCACCAATCACGGCCTTTAGGCGCCGCGCCCTAGTTTCTCGTCGCCATCACGCTCATACTCTTTTCTTTCCCGATCATCGAAAGGAACGACCGTGACCGTTTGCCCGATTGCCATCGTCGCTGGTTGCCAGAAGTGCCCAGCCTTCAAGATCTGCCCGCTGAAGAGCGTACTCGGCGACCAACCGAGCGCCAGCGAGCAGGACGCCAAGAGCCGCGCCGCCACCGCGCAGACCAAGGACGGCAAGAAGTAGCCGCGACCTGCCCTGTATCGCGCCACGCGCCATGGCGGGATAGAATTCAGCCATGACAACGAACGAAAGCCAGGAAGAAGGCGAAGCCAAGCTGCCCGGCGTGGTGAACTCGCCGCGCCTGTGGATCAACAACGGCTGGACCGCCCGCGTCATCAAGAACGAGGACGGCGACGGATGGGCCGTGGAGATGTTCAAGGACGGCGAATCCGAGCCCGCCCTGGTCGGGCCATGGACCATGGGCCGCGACAAGAGGAATCCCAAGCCGCTCGACGGCGCGGCGTTCCACACCCTGGTGAAGACGGCAGCGGAAGTGCTGCGCCGCCACGAACAGCAGCTGCATGCGCTGCACCACAAGAGCATCACGGTCGACGCGCCGTCCGGGCGGATCACGGTGACGCTGGACATCGTTCCCGACGAGTACGATCCACATGCCCTGCTCGGCGCCAGCGACGATTTCGGCGAACAACTGGCGCAGGTGCGCGTGCCGCCGAGCTTCAAGCTCAGCATGGGCAGCGCCAGCGCCTGGATCGACAATGGCTTTCGCCGTCCGGACCGCTGAGGTCCTGCCGGTCCGCCGAGGCTCAGGAGGCAGGCAATGACCGTCAAACTCGTCGGCTTGATCAAACAGCTCGACCCGGCCGCTTTCGAAGACTACCGCAGCCGGGTAGGCGCGACGGTGACGAGCTTCAGGGGCCAGGTCATTTATCGGGGGAAGCTGGCGCACGCGTTCTGGAACGAACTCGATAGCGACAATTTCGACGCCTTTGTCGAGCTTGAGTTTCCAACGCTGGAAGATGCGACGCAGTGGGCAGCCAGTGCCGACTACCAGGAGCTGCTTGCCGTCCGCAGTCGGGCGATGAGGCTGACCCTGTTTGCCGTCACTTAGGCGTGCACCGGTGCGCCCTGGCAGACGGCCCCCGGCGGGCCAGACTGGCAACCATACGCCGCCCCTTCGGAGCCCCGTCGCGATGTCCGTCGCGCGAAGGAACGCCAGGACGATCGCTGGCAAGCCTGCCGACCAGATCGAGGAGGCCGCTTGCTCAGACTGATGCACACCGCCGACTGGCAGATCGGCAAGCTCTTCGGCCAGTTCGAGCCCGACCAGGCGGCACTGCTCGCCGACGCGCGCTTCAGGGCCGTCGAGCGCCTGGCGGCGCTGGCCGGCGAGCAGGCCCTTGATCTCGTCGTGGTCGCCGGCGACGTTTTCGACGCGCAGGGCGTTGCCGACCGGACCATCCACCGCCTGTTCAACGCCCTGGCCGGTTTTTCGGGTCGCTGGGTAGTGCTGCCAGGGAACCACGACGCCGCGCTCGCGGAATCGGTGTGGACGCGCGCCGCACGCCTGCAGGCGATTCCCGGCAACGTCTCGCTGTGCCTGGCGCCCGAGCCCCTGCTTCTGGAAGCGCTCGGCGTCGCCATCCTGCCGGCGCCGCTGACCCAGCGCAACACCTTCAACGATCTCAGCGAATGGTTTGCCAGTGCCGTGACCCCGCCGGGGATGCTGCGCATCGGCCTGGCGCACGGCAGCGTCCAGGGAATCCTCGCCGACAGCATCGACTCGCCCAACCCGATTGCCGCCGGGCGTGCCGAGCAGGCGGGCCTCGACTACCTGGCGCTTGGCGACTGGCACGGCACGCGCCAGGTGGACGCGCGAACCTGGTACAGCGGCACGCCGGAAAGCGATCGTTTCCGGGCCAACCAGTCTGGCCAGGCGCTGCTCGTCGAACTGGCCGCAGCGCGCGCACTGCCGGTGGTGACGCCGCTCAGCGTCGGACGACATCGCTGGCGATCCGATGCCCTGGTGCTGCAGGTGAACAGCGACGTCGACCTGGCGCTGCACCGTATTGGCGAGTTTTCCCCCGACGACGTCGTGCACCTCAGCGTCTCCGGGCAGACCGATCTGGCGGGCCACCGCCGCTTGCGCGAAGCGATCGGACAAGCCGAGGGCCGCGTTCTTGCTCTGCTCGCCGACTTCTCCGCGCTGCGCCTCGAAATGACCGCCGACGACATCGACGCCCTGCGCGCCGACGGCTATCTCGGCGAGGTCATTGACGAGCTGCGCGCACGGCAACAGGGAAGCGGCGCGGAGGTCGCCCGCGAAGCGCTGACGCTGCTCGCCGGAATCCTTGACCAGCGACAACGAAAAGGCGCAAGGGAAATCGACGCGGGGACCCCAGCGGTCAGCACGGAGAGCAGCGCAAGCGCCGCGGACGCCACGCCTGACGGAGCCTCGTGAAGCTCACCCGCATACGCATCGAGCAGTTCCGGCAGTTCCGGCAGGCACTGGAAATACGCGCCCTCGACGCCGGCATCAACCTGTTCACCGGCGCCAACGAAGCGGGGAAGAGCACGGTCGTTGCGGCGCTGCGCGCCGCCTTCTTCGAACGCCATCGCTCGAGCAGCGTCGATGACTTCCGCCCCTGGGGCGATTCTTCGGCAACGCCGAGCGTCGAGCTCGACTTCTCCATCGGCAACCAGGACTACCGCCTGAGCAAGAGCTTTCTCGGCAAGAAGCGCTGTGAACTGCAAGTCGGCAGCCAGCGCCTGGACGGCGCCGACGCCGAAGACCATCTCGCCGACCTGCTCGGCTTTCGCTACGCCGGGCGCGGCGCCAGCGCCGCCGAGCACTGGGGTATCCCCGGCCTGTTGTGGATCGAGCAGGGCGAAGCACAGGAGGTCCGGGAGTCGGTGACCCACGCCACCGACCATCTGCGCAGCGCCTTGAACGAGTCGCTCGGCGAGGTCGCCAGCAGTGGCGGCGACGAAGTGATCGCCAGCGTCGAAAGCGCGCGCAACGAGCTGCTTACCCCGGCGACCGGCGCGCCACGTGGCGCCTACGCCGCAGCCATCAAGCACGAAACGGCGCTGGCGAGCGAGCTCGAGGCGATCACCGCCGAGATCGCCAGCTACCGTCAGAAGGTCGATACGCTCAGCTCGCTGCGCCGCGAACACCTCCTCGACGAACAGGAAAAGCCGTGGCTGCACTTCCGCCAGGAGCAGCAGGCGGCGAGCGAAAAACTTGCTGCCATCGCGCGCATAGAAGAAACACACGCCGCCGAGAAGCTGCGCGCGGGCCAGATCGAAGATCGGATCAAGCTGCTCCGCGATCAGCTCGAGAGCTTTGCCGGCCAGAAACAAGCGGCCGAGACGCGCGCGGCAACGCTCGAAAAAGCCCGCCAGGAGCAGTCGGCAAGCGCCTCGCTGGTCGCGCGGTGGTCGGCGAAGCGCGTCGAGGCGAGCGCCGCTTACCAGGCGGCGCGCGAAGTTCTGCGCCTGGCGCGCCAGGAAGATACGCGCCGCAGCCTGACACGCCAGCTCGACGAGATCGGGCAGAAAGCGGCCAGCGCCGCGGCCGCGCTGGCCAAGGCCGAGGATGAACAGGCGACGCTGCTGGAACGGCAACGCCTGGCCGCCGCCGCGGAGATCAAGCTCACCGACCTCGAAACGCTGCGCGAGCAGCAACAAAAGATCAGGGAACTGCAAATCCGCCAGGCGGCTGCGGCAACCCGGCTGCACTTCGCGCTGGACGACGGTTGCCGCTTGGCGATCGGCGGCGAGTCGGTGAGCGGCAATGGCGAGCGACTGTTGCTCGCGGCGACGGCGGTCACGCTTCCCGGACTCGGCAAGCTCGAGATAGCCCCCGGCGGCAGCGACCTCGCGCAACTCGGGCGCCAGGAAGGCGAACTCGGCGACCGCCATGCCGCCGCGCTGCAGCGCCTGGGACTCGCCTCTCTGGACGAGGCAGAAGCCCGTCAGCGGACCTACGCCGAGCGACTTGGCGAAGTCAGGACAGCGACCGCGACGCTGAAAGCGCTGGCCCCCAAGGGGGTCGACGCGCTACGCAGCGAACTGGCCAGCCAGCAGGCACGGGGCGGCGAGATCGAGGCCGCGTTGCGCCAATTGCCGACGACAGTCGACGGCGCGCCCGCCGTGCCGCCGGTGGTCGCCGCGGAAGCCGGCGAAGAAGCCGCGGGCAGATCGCTGACGCAGATCAACGACAACCTGCACCAGGCGCAGCTCGCGGCCGCCAACGCCGAGACCAGCTTCGCCGCGGCCAGGCGCGAGCTGGAAAGCGCCCGGGTAGTCCTCGATACGCCCGACCGTGCGCCACGCGAGGCGAGGGCAAATCACGATCTGGTGGACGCGCTCGCCGAGCGGGGAACGCTGTCTGCACGCATCGCAGCCCTGCAGCAAGAGGTCAGCGAAGCGCGGCCCGACATCCTCAAGCAGGACGTCGAGCGCTTCGGCAGGAGCGCCGAACAGCACGAGAAACGCTTTGGCGAGCGCCGCGACACGCTACTGCGCCTGGACGTCGAATTGCAGGCGGCGGGCGCACAAGGGCTGGAAGAGCGCAGCGCCGAGCTGGCGCGCGACCTGGCGCAGGCGCAGCGGCGCGGCGAAGAACTGCGGCGGCGCGCCAGCGCCCTTGACTATCTCCTGCAACTGCTGCGCGACAAGCGCCGCGTGCTGACCAGCAAGCTGCAGGCACCCCTGCAAAGGCACCTCAATCGCTACCTGCAATTGCTCTTCGCGCAGGCCAGCGTGGAAATCGACGAGAACCTCGGGCCCGGCCCGCTGACGCGCGTGGGCAGCAGCGGCAGCGAGTCGGGTGCCTTCGCAAGCCTGAGCTTCGGCGCCCGCGAGCAGATGGGCGTCATCAGCCGCCTGGCCTACGCCGACCTGCTAAGGGAAGCCGGGCGTCCGACGCTGATAATCCTTGACGATGCGCTGGTGCATAGCGACGACGAACGCCTGGCGCAAATG
Organism: Candidatus Accumulibacter regalis; assembly: GCA_000585075.1. Taxonomy (GTDB): domain Bacteria; phylum Pseudomonadota; class Gammaproteobacteria; order Burkholderiales; family Rhodocyclaceae; genus Accumulibacter; species Accumulibacter regalis. The sequence continues at coordinate 83,895 of JEMY01000057.1, forward strand.
AAACGGGTGCTCTTCGACGCCGCGACCCGGCACCAGATCCTGCTGTTTACCTGTCATCCGGCCAACTGGCGCGACCTCGGCGTCAGCGCCCGGTCGCTGGAGGCGTTGCGGGCAGCGAGCTGAGCCGGTAACAGGCGAAGCCTGCAATTGCCGCCCTGCCCGGCAGACGGCCAAGGGCACGACTGTCCACGCGCTGCCGTTGCATGCGCAGTCAAGCCATGCGCACCGCCGTTCCACTGACCGCGACCATCAGCATGCCGTTGGACTCTCCGAGCACTTCGTAGTCAAAATCGAGTCCGACGATGCCGTTGGCACCCATTTCCTTCGCCGCCTCGATCATGTCGTCGAGCGCCGCATCGCGGGCGCCGGAAAGGGCGCGCTCGTAGCCGCCGGCACGACCACCGACGACGTCGCGAACCGACGAGAACAGATCCCGGAAAATGTTGGCGCCGATGATCGCTTCGCCATTCACGACACCCAGATACTTCTCGATGCGTACGCTGTCCGTGCCCGGTACAACGGTAGCAAGAAAGAAATTCCGGTCCGCCTTCGAAAACCAGCCCATGCCTCCTCCTTGGTCGATGCTGCTTTGTTGCGTCGGCACGGCAAGAGAGCGCACCACGTGCTCCTTCCCCACCCCCATGGCGAATCTTGCACGACTCCGGCGCTGCGATCAAATGTCCATCGGCGACCGCGAAGCGCAGAGGCGGAGCGCCGATGAAACAGGAGGTGACAGCCGACGATCGACGCCTCAGGCGGGAAGCAGGAAGTCGTGGTTGATGCCAGCGCCGATTTCATAGATGCAATCCATGAAATCGGTCAGGAACTCATGGAGCCCTCCGGCGAGCACGTCGTCGATACGGGCGAAGTGCAACTTGGCATGCAGCAAGCCGGCCTTGCGCTGGGTCTCTGCCGAGGCGCTGTTGGCAATCAGGGGCAGCATGCGAGCAATGCCGTCGGCGCACGAATGCAGCGAACGCGGCAGGTCCTTGCGCAGGATCAGGAGTTCGGCGACCCGGGCGGGTGTGATCGCGTCGCGATACACCTTGCGGTAGACCTGAAACGCCGACAGCGACCGTAACAGGGCCCCCCAGCGATAGAAGTCACTCGCCCCCTCGTCGCCGCTGCGCAGGATGTGATATTGCATGTCGAGAATGCGCGCGGTGTTGTCGCCGCGCTCGAGCAGACCTCCGAGGCGGACGAAATGCACGGCGTCGTCCCTGAGCATGGTGCCGAAGGTCACCCCGCGCGTGAGCGCCGAACGCAGCTTGACCCAGTCGAAGAACTCGCTGACGCCGCGCGCCAGAATCTGATCGACGTCCTGCTGCCGGAGTTCGATCCAGGTCGCATTGACCGTCTCCCACACTTCGGCGGTCAGCGTGCCGCGTACGGCATGCGCGTTCTCGCGCGCAGCGCGCAGGCAACTGTATATCGACGACGGGTTGGCCGCATCGACGACGGTAAAGCGCAGGACGTTTTCCGCATTGACCGCGTCGTAGGCCTGGGCAAAAGCCTCCTCCTGGCTGTTCAGGGCAAGAATCGCCCGCCAGGTCTCGTTCTGCACGGCGAGCGGCTGCGGCACCATCGACATCTGGTACGAGGCATCGAGCAGGCGAGCCATATTCTCGGCGCGCTCGGTACAACGCGCCAGCCAGTAAAGGTGATCAGCGGTGCGGCTCAACATCTCGATTCTCCATCCATCTCAGTTCTCCAACACCCAGGTGTCCTTGGTACCACCACCCTGCGAGGAGTTCACCACCAGCGAACCCTCGCGCAGCGCGACCCGGGTCAGGCCGCCAGGTACCATGCCGACGCTCTTCCCGGAGAGCACAAAGGGGCGCAGATCGAGGTGCCGCGGAGCGACGCCCGACTCGACAAAGGTCGGGCAGTTGGACAGCGCCAGTGTCGGCTGGGCAATGTATTTCTCCGGAGCGGCAAGAATGCGCGCGCGGAAGTCCTCGATCTCGGCCTTGGTCGACGCCGGCCCGACCAGCATCCCGTAGCCGCCGGCGCCATGCACTTCCTTGACCACCAGTTCCGGCAAGTGCGCCAGGACGTACTTGAGATCGTCTGGCTTGCGCAGCATCCAGGTGGGAACGTTGTGCAGGGTCGGCTCCTCGCCAAGATAGAAGCGGATCATCTCCGGGACGTAGGGGTAGATCGACTTGTCGTCGGCGACACCGGCGCCAATGGCGTTGGCCAGATTGACGTTACCCGCCTGATAGGCGCCGAGCAGGCCTGGGACACCAAGCATCGATTCCTTGTTGAACGCCAACGGATCAAGGAAGTCATCGTCGATCCGGCGGTAGATCACGTCGACTCGCTGCGGGCCCTGCGTCGTGCGCATGAACACTGCCTGCTCCTTGACGAAGAGATCGCGCCCCTCGACGAGTTCGACTCCCATCTGCTGAGCCAGGAAGCTGTGTTCGAAGTACGCGCTGTTATACGCGCCGGGGGTCAAGACCACGACCGTCGGGTCACTGACCCCTCTCGGCGCCACGGTGCGCAGGTTTTCCAGCAGCATGTCGGGATAGTGCTGCACCGGCGCAATCATGTGCCGCGAGAAGAGCTCGGGAAAGAGGCGCATCATCATCTTGCGGTCTTCGAGCATGTACGAGACGCCCGACGGCACGCGCAGGTTGTCCTCGAGGACGTAGGACTCGCCCGCCCCGGCTCGCACGATATCGACACCCGCGATGTGGGCGTAGATTCCAGCCGGCAGGTCGACGCCGATCATCTCGCGCCGAAACTGGGCGTTGTTCAGTACCTGCTCGGCCGGAATGTGGCCGGCGGCGAGAATTTCCTGATCATGGTAAATGTCGTGCAGAAAGGCGTTCAGGGCTTTGACCCGTTGCCACAAGCCGGCCTGCAGGGCCGTCCACTCGGTCGCCGGGATGATGCGCGGGATGATGTCAAAGGGAATCAGGCGCTCGGTACCGGACTTCTCGCCGTAGACGGCGAAGGTGATGCCCAGGCGATGAAATGCCGTGTCGGCCTCGGCCCGTTTGCTCGCCAGGCGCTCGGGCGAGGTCGCAGCCAACCAGTCCGCGAAACCCTCGTAATGAGCGCGCAAGTTCCCGTCGGCATCGTACATCTCGTTGTAGAAATCTGCATTCATGAGGCTCACCGCCAGTGTGGGTTAGGAATCAACAAGCAGAAACCGTGCCAAACCACTAAAAAGCGTCAAGCGGGGCGAAGCCGCGCGACGAGGTGCGGGAGACGCCAGCGAAAGGTGCGCGAGACGCTCGTTAACGCACCGTTACGGTGCATGAGGGGCAAGCATCAGGGTGGCCGAACCAGACCCGCTGTAGTATATTAGCGCTTTCTTATATCTAATCGGGAGCGATCATGAAAGCGTCCACCGCAGCAGTTCTTGCCCTATCACTCGCCACGGCCACGCAGGCCGTCCGCGCGCAAGATACTGCGGCACTGATGAGCGAAACGCGCAAGACCGCAACGCCGGTCCTGCCAAAGGTGGTGCAGGCAATGCAGACAGCCGTTCAGGAACAGGGTCCAGTCGCCGCCATCTCCATCTGCAAGGAACAAGCACCACAATTGCTGCAGGAAATGCGGCAGCAAACCGGCTGGGCTATCCGCCGCGTCAGCCTCAAGGCGCGCAACGCGACGACGGGCACCCCTGACGCCTGGGAGGCGCGGCAACTGGCTGAATTCAACATCCAGGCGGCCAACGGCGCCGAGCTGCAGCACCTGGAAGTCGGCGAGATCGTGGTGACCGACAACGGACAACGCCAGTTCCGCTACATGAAAGCACTGCCGGCCATCGCGGTGTGCCAGACCTGCCACGGCCCCGCTGATTCACTGCCACCCGAACTCAGGGCCGCCCTGGCCAAAGACTACCCGCATGATCGCGCCACCGGCTACGTCGCTGGCGAGATACGCGGCGCCTTGTCTGTGACACGGCCACTGTAAGCCAAGGAAGGCGTCATTCAGACCGCGGCAGCGATGCGGCGGAGCGTCGTCGCCAGCCGGGCAGGCGTTTTGTGCAGGGTGCCGCGCGGAGGGCGCGCTTCAGTTCGCCGGCGCCGTCGCCGTCGCCCAAGGCAGAGCGTTCCCTACCTGCCAACGGTGGCGGCCGGAAATCCGCGCACGAATCTTGCTTACCGTTAAGACAGGGCATTTGCCGCGCCCCCTTGGGCTGCGCTAGCCGCGCTGATCGCACTGATCGCGCTAAAGCCAGGCCCTGGCGGGCCACCCTGATTAGCGAAAGACGAGATGAGAACAGCGACGATTTTTCCCTGGCCCGCGCCCTCGCCCAGGTCGGCCGGGCAAGAGCGATGAGCGCCGACAGCGACGCCCCAGGCGCGCTTGTCAGCGCCTTCAAGAAGCGCCTCCAGGACGGGCAAAGGGCGAGCGGAGAGCAGTTCCTGGCCGCGGGAGACGCTCTCCACCTGCTCCACGAGCGCTGCCACACGATCGACGCGGTCCTCTGCGAGCTCTGGCACGGTCTGCACCTGCCGCCCACGCTGGCGCTGCTTGCCGTAGGCGGTTACGGACGAGGCGAGCTGTACCCGGCTTCCGACATCGATCTCTTGGTTCTTCTCCCTGAGCAAGCCGACGATGCCCTGTCGACAAAGCTCGAACGCCTGGTCTGCCTGCTCTGGGACATTGGCCTGGACACCGGCCACAGCGTGCGCACCATCGAGCAGTGCCTGGAGCAGGCCGCCGGAAACATCACCGTACGCACGGCGATGATCGAAGCGCGCCTGCTGACCGGCAGCGCGCCGCTCTTCGCCGACTTTTCGCTGCGTCTAAGCCGCGACATGAACGCTGCCGATTTTTTCCAGAACAAACGAATCGAGCAGGAGGACCGTCACCAGCGATTCGCCGACACACCCTACAGCCTGGAGGCGAACTGCAAGGAAGGGCCGGGGGGCCTGCGCGACCTGCAGGCGATTCTGTGGATCACGCAAGCGGCCGGCTATGGCCGGTGCTGGAAGGACCTCGCACAACGTGGCTTCATCACGCCAGACGAGGAGAAGCTTCTGGAAGACAGCGAGGCCTTCCTGCGCGGGCTGCGCACGCGCCTGCACCTGCTCGCCGGACGCCGTGAAGATCGCCTGCTCTTCGAGTACCAGACGGCGCTGGCCGAGCAGCTCGGCTTCAAGGCCACGAACACCCGCCGCGCCAGCGAGCAACTAATGCAGCTGTACTACCGGCGAGCGAAAACGGTACTGCAGATCAACGCCATCCTGCTCCAGAACATCGGCGCGGCGCTCGTGCCCCCTCGGCAGGAACCACCGCAGCCGATCAACGAACGTTTCCAGAATGCGCACGAATTGCTCGACGTGGTGCACGAGGAGGTTTTCAGCGACGCCCCGCAGGCCATCCTCGAAGCTTTTCTCCTCCTCCAGCAACACGCGGGCCTGCACGGCATGACCGCCCGTGCGCAGCGTGCCCTGTGGCGAGCCCGCACCCTGATCGATGAGGATTTCCGGCAGCAGCCGGCCAACCGTACTCATTTTCTCGAGCTATTCACCTACGGTCATCGCCTGACACAGACCTTGCGCCGGATGAACCAGCTGGGTGTCCTCGGTCGCTACCTGCCGAATTTTGGACGCGTTGTCGGGCAAATGCAGCACGACCTCTTTCACGTGTATACCGTTGATCAACACATTCTGCAGGTGATACGCCGATTAAGACGGTTCACGATGGAGGAATTCGCGCACGAATACCCGCTCTGCAGCCGCCTGATCAGCGACTTCGGCAATCCCTGGGTGTTGTACATCGCCGCGCTCTTTCATGACATTGCCAAGGGGCGCGGCGGCGATCACTCGGAACTCGGCGAGGCCGATGCGCGGCAGTTCTGCTCGCTCCACGGCCTCGCCGAAGAGGAGGGCGAGCTGGTCGTCTGGCTGGTCGGACAGCACCTGCTGATGTCCCGAACAGCGCAAAAGCAGGACATCTCCGACCCGGCCGTGATTTCTCGATTCGCCGCCATCATCGGCGACGAACGGCGTCTCGTCGCCCTCTATCTGTTGACCGTCGCCGACATCCGCGGCACCAGCCCGAAGGTCTGGAATGCGTGGAAGGGCCAGTTGCTCGAACAGCTGTTCAGTGCCAGCCGGCGACACCTTCTGTCGAGCGAGGCACCGCCAATGGCCGAGGGTGTCATTGTCCAGCGACAGCAGGAAGCGCGGCGCCTGATGCGCTTGTTCGCACTTCCCGAAACGATCCATGAACGCCTCTGGGAACAGGTCGACACGGTGTATTTCCTGCGCCAGTCGGCCGAGGAAATAGCCTGGCACGCGCGCGTCCTCTACGACCAACGGCACGCCGACAAGCCGCTGGTCAAGGCGCGCCTCAGCCCCCTCGGCGGCGGCCTCGAGGTGATGGTCTATACGCACGACCAGCGCGACCTGTTCGTACGCCTGGTCGGCTTCTTCAGCCGCGCGGCCTACAGCATCGCCGACGCCAAGATCCACACTACCCGTGATGGCTACGCCCTCGACACCTTCGTCCTGCTCGACGTCGGTGATCGCGGCAGCAATCGGGCAATGATCAGTTACATCGAGCACGAACTGCTCGAACGCCTTTCCGGGTCAGCGCCGGCCGACATACCCGGCGGTGGACGCGTCTCGCGTCAGGTCAGGCACTTCCCGCTGCAGCCGCAGGTAACCATCCAGCCGCTGGTCAGCCTCGAACCCGACGAGACCGGAAAGCTCTTCGTGCTCACCGTCGTCGCCGCCGATCGCCCCGGTTTGCTGTTCCTCATCGCGACGCAACTGGCAGCCCATGGCGCCAATCTGCATACCGCCAAGATTGCCACGCTCGGCGAACGTGTCGAAGACACTTTCCTGATCAGCGGCAGCCATCTCGAGGACAGCGCAGGGCGTGTCAAACTGGAGGCTGATCTGCTCAAGGAGTTGCAGATTTGACGCCCCCACTGCGCCTCCTCCACCCTGTCCGCCGCCAACGCCGCGCCACGGTGCATGCCGCCTTTCTTGAACTTTCCCCGCCTCTGTCCTGGAGCTGACCGTGTCCATTCATGTTGCCCTCAATCACGTCACACATTACCGCTATGACCGCCCGATCAGCCTGGCACCGCAGGTTGTCCGCTTGCGGCCCGCTCCGCATTCGCGCACCCCTATCCTGAGCTACTCGCTGAAAGTGACGCCGGCACAGCACTTCATCAACTGGCAGCAGGACCCGCAGGCAAACTATCTGGCGCGCCTCGTATTCCCCAAGAAAACCAGCGAGTTTTGCATTGAAGTCGATCTGGTGGCCGAGATGTCGGTGATCAACCCCTTCGACTTCTTCCCCGAGCCCTACGCCGCAACATTTCCGTTCAAGTACGAGGCCTGGCAGCGCGAAGAGCTCGAACCCTATCTCGCACCCTTGCCGCTGACCCCATTGCTGGCCGACTTCCTGGCCACCGTCCCCAGGGCGCCGCGCGCCAGCGTCGATTTCCTGGTCGATCTCAACCAGCGGGTGCAGGGCAAGGTCGGTTACGTCATCCGCCTCGAGGCCGGCGTGCAGACCCCCGAGGAGACGCTCGGACTGGCGCTCGGCTCGTGTCGCGACTCGGCCTGGTTGCTGGTCCAGGTGCTGCGCAATCTCGGCCTGGCGGCGCGCTTCGTTTCCGGCTACCTGATTCAGTTGGTACCCGACGTGAAGTCACTCGACGGGCCTTCGGGAACCGATCACGACTTCACCGATCTGCACGCCTGGTGCGAGGTGTATCTGCCCGGAGCCGGCTGGATTGGGCTCGACCCGACCTCGGGCCTTTTCGCTGGCGAGGGACACATTCCACTCGCCTGTTCGCCGCAACCGTCTTCGGCGTCGCCGATCACCGGCCTGACCGAGAAGTGCGAATGCCAGTTCGAGCACCGCATGCAAATCGAACGCGTCTGGGAAGCACCCCGGGTGACCCGCCCGTACAGCGACGCGCAGTGGCAGCAGATCGAGGCTCTCGGCCATCAGATCGACGCCGACCTCGTCCGTGATGACGTGCGCCTGACCATGGGCGGCGAACCGACTTTCGTTTCCATCGACGACCACGACGGCCCGGAATGGAATACCGAAGCGCTCGGCCCGACGAAAAGGGTTCGCGCCGCGGAGATCTTTCGCCGCTTGCGGGAAAAGTATGCCGCACACGGACTGCAACACTTCGGTCAGGGCAAATGGTACCCGGGAGAGCAATTGCCACGCTGGTCGCTGAACTGTTTCTGGCGACGTGACGGGCAGCCGCTGTGGATCAATCCGGCCCTCTACGCCGACGAAAACCAGGACTACGGTGCCGACGAACAACTTGCCGGGCGCTTCCTGCGCCGACTCGCCGAGCACCTGGCAATCGATCCGACCTATGTCTTCGCCGCCTACGAGGACGTCTACTATCACCTGTGGCGAGAAGACCGGCTGCCGGTCAACGTCGACCCCTTCGACGCCCGCCTCGACGATGCGCTGGAGCGCAAGCGCCTGGCCCAGGTTTTCCGCCAGGGACTCGATCAGGTCGTCGGTCACGTGCTGCCACTGAAGGCCCGCCCACGGGGGGGCTGGCAAAGCGGCCCATGGTACCTGCGCGGTGGGCGCTGCTACCTGGTCCCCGGCGACTCGCCGGTCGGCTATCGACTGCCGCTCGATTCGCAGCCCTGGGTGGCCAAAGCGGACTATCCCTACGTGCACGCTCCCGACCCCACGCAGACTTTCCCGGCGCTGCGCCCGGCCAGCGACATTCGCGCGCAGTTCGCCGTCAGCCGCAGCCTCGGACTGCCGGCCGTCAACGCCGCGGTGAGCGGTGCGGCCTTTGCCGAGAAGGCGCGGGAAGACGTCGCCGAGGCGCTTGCCCGAGCCACCGAGGCCCCCGACCGCGCTGACGAAACCGCACCGGGAGACGGCGAGTCGGCGACTCTGGTCACCCGGACCTCGGTTTCGGCGCAGGCGCGCAAGGGCGTGCTCTACATTTTCATGCCGCCAACCGAGACGCTCGACGACTATCTCGAACTGCTTGGCGCCGTCGAAGCGACCGCCGAAGCGCTCGCCTCACCGGTCATCGTCGAAGGCTACGAGCCGCCCAGCGATCCGCGCCTGACCAACTTCCGGGTCACCCCGGATCCCGGTGTGATCGAGGTCAACATCCAGCCGTCAGCGACCTGGGACGAACTCGTCGCCCGCACGACGCATCTCTACGACGCCGCCCACCTGTCGCGACTGTGTACCGAAAAATTCATGCTCGACGGCCGCCACACCGGTACCGGCGGCGGCAACCACTTCGTCTTTGGTGGCGCAACGACGCTCGACTCACCTTTCCTGCGCCGGCCCGATCTGTTGCGCAGCCTGATCAGCTACTGGCACAACCATCCATCGCTCTCCTACCTGTTCTCGGGTCTGTTCATCGGCCCGACCAGCCAGTCGCCGCGCGTCGACGAGGCGCGCAACGATTCGGTGTACGAACTGGAGATCGCCTTCAGTCAGTTGCCCAAGGCGACCGCCGACGCCAGCGAATGCGTCGCCCCCTGGGTCATCGACAGGGCGCTGCGCAATCTGCTCATCGACTCGACCGGCAATACGCATCGCGCCGAGTTCTGCATCGACAAGCTGTACTCGCCTGACGGCGCCACCGGCCGACTCGGCTTGCTCGAAATGCGGGCCTTTGAAATGCCCCCGCACGCGCGCATGTCGCTGGCCCAGCAACTGCTGTTGCGGGCGCTGATCGCCCACTTCTGGCGTACGCCCTACGCACCCGGGCGACTGGTCCGCTGGGGTACCGAACTGCACGATCGCTTCATGCTGCCGCACTTCGTGAAGCAGGACTTCGACGACGTCATCGCCGACCTCGGCGGTGCCGGCTATGCGCTCGACAGTGCGTGGTTCGCGCCGCATTTCGAATTCCGCTTCCCGGCGCATGGCCGTATTTCGGCATTGGGGATGGAACTGGAATTGCGCCATGCGCTCGAACCCTGGCATGTGATGGGCGAACAGGGCGCGATCGGCGGCACCGCGCGCTACGTAGACTCCTCGCTCGAACGCCTGCAGGTCAAGCTGACCGGCATGGCCAGTGACCGCTATGTCCTCGCCTGCAACGGCCGCACGGTGCCGCTGCGGTCGACCGGCAAGGTCGGCGAGTATGTCGCCGGCGTTCGCTACCGGGCCTGGAACCCGCCCTCGGCGCTGCATCCGACGATCGGCGTGCACGTGCCTCTCGTTTTCGACCTGGTCGACACCTGGATGAAGCGCTCGCTCGCCGGCTGCCAATACCACGTCGAGCACCCCGGCGGTCGCAACCCCGATCGTTACCCGGTCAACGCCAACGAAGCCGAGGGGCGACGCCTGGCACGCTTCACGGCTTTCGGTCATACGCCCGGCGCGATCGAGGTGCAGGCAGCACCGAACAATACTGGCTTCCCGTTTACGCTAGACTTGCGGCGCTCCTGAAACCAGCTGGCCCGGGGTACTCCCGGGCCTGTTCATTTGATGCCGCGATCCTTGCTGTCAAGCTACCCGCAAACACCCGATCGCTTCGACGAGATGCTCGCCGAAGACGGCGGCATTCGCCCCGCGTGGCAGCCTTTCTTTGCCCACCTGGACGCGGCAACACCCGAGCAAATGCGCCACCGGCTCGATTACGTTCGCCGACGCATCCTCGAGAACGGCGTCACCTACAACGTCTATGCGGATCCCGAAGGCGCCGACCGGCCCTGGGAACTCGATCCGCTGCCGCTGATTCTTGGCGCTGCCGAATGGCAACAGCTGGCCGGCGCCGTAAAACAACGTGCCCGCCTGCTCAACGCCGTCCTGCGCGACCTCTACGGCGAGCAAACGCTGCTCAAGGACGGCACTCTGCCGCCAGCGCTGGTCTACGGCCACAACAACTTCCTCTGGCCCTGCCAGGGCGTCAAGCCCGCCGGCGACACTTACCTGCACCTCTACGCGGCTGATCTGGCACGCTCGCCTGACGGTCAATGGTGGGTGATCGCCGACCGCACCCAGGCGCCCTCAGGCGCCGGTTACGCGCTCGAAAACCGAACCATTGTCGGGCGTGTCTTCCCCGAGCAGTTCCGCGACCTGAACGTCCAGCACCTCGCGTCCTTCTTCCGTGAGCTTCAGGACGCGCTGGCGCATTGGGCTCCCCACGCCGATGAGGCGCCACTGATCGTCCTGCTGACACCCGGCCCGTACAACGAAACTTACTTCGAGCACGCCTATCTGGCACGCTACCTTGGTTTTCCCCTCGTCGAAGGACAGGATCTGACCGTTCGCGGCGAGTCGGTCTACCTGAAGACGCTCAACGGCTTGCGCCGTGTTCACGCCATCCTGCGCCGCCTCGACGACGACTACTGCGATCCGCTCGAACTGCGCGCCGACTCGGCGCTCGGCATCCCCGGCCTCCTGCAGGCGGTACGCGCAGGCACGGTGCTGATTGCCAACGCGCTTGGCAGCGGCCTGCTGGAGTCGGCGGCGCTACCGGGATTCCTGCCCGGCGCCTGCGCGAAGCTTCTCGGAGAGCCATTGGCAATGCCGTCGGTGGCGACATGGTGGTGCGGTGAACGGGCGGCGCTGGACTATACCATCGCCAACCTGGACCACCTGGTGATCAAGGGTTCCTACCCCTCGCAACATTTCGACCCCTTGTTCGGCAACGAGCTGTCCGGCAGCGACCGGGAAGAGATGATCGCCCGCTTGCGCGCCCGGCCGCAAGCCTATGTCGCGCAGGAACTGGTCAATTACTCACAGGCTCCGGCCTGGGGCCCGCAGCACAAGCGGCGCCTGCTACCGCGCGGCGTCGGCCTGCGCGTCTATGTCACCGCCACGCCGAACGGGCATGTGGTGATGCCGGGTGGCCTGACGCGCGTCTCGGCGGCATCGAACGCGCGCATCATCTCGATGCAGCGGGGCGGCTCGAGCAAGGATACCTGGGTGTCGACCGATGCCGTGGTGAGCACGTTCAGCCTGCTCAAGCACTCGGTCGGCAAGGCCGATCTGGTCCGCGGCGGCGACAGGCTGTCCTCGCGGGTGGTCGAGAATCTGTACTGGTTCGGGCGTTACAGCGAACGCTGCGACAAGACCGCGCGCCTGTTGCGCGTTGCCCTGTCGCGCCTGGTGGACGCCGGTGACGATGCGCTGCCCGCACTGACTTCAGCACTGGACCTCTGCCTGGCGCTCAAGCTTCTGCCCGTCGCCGAGCCCAAACCCGCCGGCGCCAGCGAGGCGAAAGTGCCGACCTCGCAGGCAGAGCGCGAAAGTCTGATGCTCGCGGCCATCTGCGGCGAGGAATGGGGCAGCGGGCTCGCTGGCGATATCCGCCGCCTACTGTGGGTTGCAGCACAGGTTCGCGAACGCTTCTCGCTCGACAACTGGCATGCTCTCAATCGCCTGCAGCACCGCTTGCAGACCTACAGCCGGCTGGGCAACGACGAATCGCGTCCGGAACTGGGAGAAGCACTCGCCTTTCTCGACCAGGTCTTGCTGGCGTCGTCGTCGCTGGCCGGCTTCGCGATGGACAACATGACGCGCGACGACGGCTGGCGTCTGCTGATCATCGGCCGACGTATCGAACGGCTGATCTTTCTCGCCAAAACGGTCGCCCACTTCCTGCGCCTGCAGTCGACCCGCGCACCGGGGGGGCTCGAGTGGTTGCTCGAACTGACCGACAGCATCATCACCTACCGTTCGCGCTACATGACGCAGCCCGAGCTCCTGCCAACGCTCGACCTGATCGTCTTTGACGATGCCAACCCGCACTCGGTGAGCTTTCAGCTGCAGATTCTGCTCCGTTACCTTGACCAGTTGGCGCGCTTACTCGGCGGCCCGCGTGAAGATGCACTGCCGTCGGTGCTGGAACGGCTGCAGGCCTTCGATCTTGCCAATTTCGAGGGCCAGAGCTTCGGCGACTGCCGTGCTTGCGACCCCTGCCTGCAACTGGCCGGCATTCTCGACGAGTCAGCAGCCGCCGCAGCCGCCCTTTCGGACCGCTTGGCGATGCGCTATTTCAGTCACGTCGGCGACGTCAGCCGCTACACCTTCACCTCTTGACCACCGTGACCTTGCCCGCCGCCCGCTACCATGTGGTTCATGAAACGACCTACCATTACGACAGCCCGGTTTCGCTGTCGCGCCAACTGCTGCACCTGACGCCGCGCGATTGCCCGTGGCAACGTTGCCTGGCACACCAGATCACCGTGTCGCCCGACGCCACCAGCAACCGCGAACGGCACGACAGCTTCGGTAATCCGGTCAGGGAACTGAGCATCGAGTTTCCCCACGACAGCCTCCAGGTCAGGGCCGAGAGCACCATAGAGGTATTGCCGCACCTGCCGGCTGACGCGCAGCTGGCACGCCTTGCCTGCTCACCGGAAGCAGTCGATGCCCGCGGCCGACAGACGGGGGAAGGCAGCTTGCACGCCTCACCGGCATGGGAAAAGGTGCGCGATGCGCTGGACTATGGATCGCGCCCGGTCCTGGTCGACGCCAGTCGCTTCCAGTTCGAATCTCCGCACGTGCGCGTGAAACACGAATTCGCCAGCTACGCCAGCAGCTGCTTCTCGCCACAAAGGCCGCTTCTGGAAGCGGTTCTGGCGCTGATGAGCCGCATCTACCAGGACCTGGAGTTCGACCCCGAAGCGACGACGGTAGCCACCCCCGTGCTGCAGGTACTGGCCGACAAGCGCGGCGTCTGTCAGGATTTTGCGCACCTGATGCTATCCTGTCTGCGCTCGCAGGGTCTGGCGGCACGCTATGTGAGCGGTTACCTGCTCACCCACCCGCCAGCCGGACAAGCGAGAATGGTCGGCGCCGACGCGTCACACGCGTGGATCTCCTTGTACTGCCCGGGACCGGGAGGAGGCTACTGGGTCGACTTCGATCCGACCAACAACCTGCTCCCCGACACCCACCACATCACGCTGACCTGGGGACGCGACTTCGCCGACGTATCACCGCTGCGTGGTGTCATTCTCGGCGGTGACGCGCACGAACTCGACGTTGCGGTGACCGTGACGCCGCTGCCCGAAGACGCAGACGGGTAGCGCCGCGGGCGAGACGCAACACCGGGTGTTGGGGCGAAGGCGCCAAGGCTACCAGACGATCTGTACTTCCTGAATCACCTGCGGGGTCGCACGCTGAATGGTGAACTTGATGCCCGCCACCTCGATTACCGTTCCGACTTTCGGGATTTCGCGGGCATTCTCGAGGAGAAAGCCCGACAAGGTATCGTAGTCGCCCTCGGGCAGCTTCAGTCCCAGTTTCTCGTTGAGCATCGACGGGTCGGCGCGGGCGCTGACCAGGTAGTCATGATGGCCAAGCTTCTTCAGCCACTCGGCCGGCTTCTCCTGGCGGTCATACTCGTCCTGCATGTCCTCCATGACCTCCTCGATGATGTCCTCGATGGTGATGATTCCTTCGGCACCGCCGAACTCGTCCATCACCACGGCCATCGCATCGCCGTCCTTGCGCAACTCGACGAGCATCGACTCGGCGCTCTTGCTGCCAGGAACATAGTGCGTCGGGCTGATGTAGGACTCGATCGAAGCAGACTCGTCCACGCCCAGCAGGTCCATCGTGTTGAGGACCCCGATGACGCGATCGATCCGCCCATCGAAGACGGGCAGACGGATGTGCGAGCCGGCGACTGCCAAACGAATCGCCTCACCCACCGTGCAGCTCTTCTCAACGGCATCGACGTCAATCAGCGGCACCATGACCTTTGAAACGGTCGCCTCCGAGAAATTGAACATGCGCCGGATCATGTTCTTTTCGATCAACTGGATATCACCGCCCTCGTGCGGCGGCATCTGCACCATGCTTTGAATCTGCTCGCGCAAGGTGAAGGGGTTGTGCTCCTCCGCACCACCGGCGAGCCGCGAAAGAACCTTCGACAGCGTCACGAAAACGATCAGGAGCGGGGAAAAGAGGATCGAGAAGAAGCGCAGCGCGTAGATCAGGTAGGGCGCCATGACGTCGGCGCGCTGCTGGAAGATGCTCTTGGGAACGATCTCACCGAACACCCAGATCAGGGGCGCGACGACGAGCACCGCCATCCAGCCACCGGCGTCGCCAAAGATGGAGATCATCATCGCGGTCGTGATCGTGGAGTTGGCGACCACGGCAATATTGGTCCCAACCAGCGTCGTCGACAGCAGCCATTCCGGCCGTTTCTCCAGCATATCGAGAGCCAGGCGAGCGCCCCGCGAACCCTTGGCCGCGTCGTGGCGCAGCTTCATGCGGTCGGCGCTGACGATGCCCAGCTCGGATCCGGAAAAGAAGGCTTCCGCGATCAGGCAGATAAACATGAACAGAACGGTGAGCCAGATATCCGCCATTTAGACGCCCTCCACTTTCTTTGCCGGCTCGACTGGAGCGTTTTCAGGCTCGGCAACCACCGCCATCGGGCTGCCAGGCGCCTCGCTCACGCCCGGGCTCTCGACGCTGGCGCTTACCTCTTCGCTGTCGCTCGCTTTGGCGGGTGGTTCGACCAGGACGCGGCTGATGCGGTTGAACTCGACGCTCTCGACGGTCAGCTTCATGCCACAAAGGACAATCGACGCGCCGGTTGCCGGCAGTTCGCCGAAGGCATCGAGCAAGGCACCGGCGATGGTCTCGGCGCCCTCGCAGTCGATGGTCACCGCGAAGGCCTGGTTGAATTCGTCCAGCGACATTCCGGCATCGATCAAGCGGCGGCCATCGTCGAATTCACTCACCAGGTGCCGGTCAGGGTCCTCACTGTCGGAAGGACTGCCAATCTCGCCGAAGACGCACTCCAGCAGGTCTTCCATGGTCACCAGACCGGTGACGCCGCCATACTCGTCCACGATCAGCGCGAAGGAGAGCTTGCGCTGGCGGAAGGTATGAAACAACTCCACCGCCGGCTTCGATTCAGGGAAGAAATTCGGCTGCCGCAAGAGCTTACGAAATGCGTGCGGATCACGTTCCAACCGGCCCAGGTCGACGCCCAGCAGGTCACGCGTGTGCAGGATGCCGAGGATGGTATCGCGACGCTCGCGAAAGATCGGGTAGCGCGACTGGCGGGTAGCCTTGATCTGCGCAATCAGCTCGGGCACCGATAGATCCGCGGACAGAAATTCGATGTCCGAGCGCGGCCGCATGATATCGCGCAGCGACTTGTTGCCAAAGTCGAAGATCTTTTCGATGTAGTGCGCTTCCTGGCTGTCCAGCGCACCTTCACCGACGGCGTCGGTGACCAGGGTACGGATCATGTCCTCGGTAACCAGATTGCCCTGCGAGCGCTGCTTGCCGACAACCAGGGTGATGAAGAACTCGGCGACATGACGGATTACTTCGCGCAGCGGGGTGATCAGACGGGCAAAGAGATGGATTGGGCGGGCCTGGAAACTGGCAAAGGCGACGTTGTTGCGAATCGCCAGGACTTTCGGGGTGATCTCGCCGAACAAGAGCAGGATCGGCACCATCACCAGGAGGTTGAGCATGTCGTTCTCCGCCCCGAACAGTTTGATGATCACCGCAGCGGAGATCACCGACGCAGCGACATTGACGAATTCGTTGCCAATGAGGATGGTCACGATAAGGCGGCGCGGCTCACTGCGCAGGCGCTCGATCAGATCAACACGCGGGTTCCTGGCCCTGCGCATCTGATCAAGGTGGAATGAACTCAGCGAAAAAAGCGCCGTTTCGGTACTCGAGAAAAAGCCCGAGAACACCAGCAGGACGACAAATACCCCCAGCTCCATCCAGAGTGCTGGATCCATTCTTTACCCCCAGAAACAAAGTGCGCGCAGCTCTTGAACAAACCGCCGGAAGCGCGAAATCCCCAGAAAGCGAGCCACACGGGCAATTCGGCAGAAATGCAATCGCCATGAACATGCGTTGTGTACAGAAATGCTGCCCGTGCGCGCGTACGGCCGCTGATTATCAGTGAGCGTGGTGGCGAAGTCAAACCGTACCGTCGACCGGACAATATTCGACGCGCCGATTGCTGCGCGCCCTGGATCTTCTCCAATTCGCGACAAGTCATGACGACAGAATTCTAACGACAGTTGCCAGCAGAGGCAGCGAGGCGCCGGGTGATCGCGTCCCGGCGGGCGCGAACATTGCGCCCGCCGGGCAACTCGTGTATCAACGCAAGAGTTGCCGTTTGCCACATCTTCGTTCATCGCAACCTCTGCCTGACCCACACCAGGAGCCATTTCACTGTGTCTGAAGCGTTCTTGCTGCTGATCATGCTCGCCGTCTCGGCCTTCTTCTCTGGCTCGGAGACTGCCCTCACGTCACTCTCCCGGGCACGTACCGAGTCGCTGCTCGCTGAACGACGCCTCGGAGCCAAGGCCCTGCACCGGATGAAGAGCAATCTCAACCGGACGCTGGTGATCATCCTAATCGGCAACAACCTGGTCAACACCGCCACCGCGACGCTGGCCACCGTGGTGGCCACCGAACATTTTGGCCACCTTGGTCCAGGCCTTGCCGTCGGCGGCATCACCCTGCTGCTGCTGGTGTTTGGCGAGATCACCCCGAAGACCTACGCCTCGCGCTACGCAATCGTCGTCGCGCTACTTGCGGCAAAACCGCTGGAAGTTCTTGGCAAACTGCTCTTTCCCCTGGTTTGGGCGCTGGAGACGCTCATCCACTGGATGCACAGCCTTACCAGCCCGCCCAAGGATCCCAGCGTCACCGAGTCGGAACTCATCGCGCTGGCCGCGCACGGCACCGAGGAAGGATCGATCGAGGCCGGTGAACACCTGATGATTCGGCGAATTTTCGATTTCAGCACGCTCCGCGCCAGCGACATCATGGTGCACCGCCACCAGATTTTCTCACTCGACGGCAATCGCGCCATCCGCAGCGCGCTGGACGAGATCATCGCCAGCTCGCACTACCGGATTCCGCTGCACTCCGGAAATCCGGAAGAAATCAACCACGTGATCACCCTGCAGACGGTGCTCCGCGAGGTCGCGCAAGGCAACCTGGACAAACCCCTCAAGGACATCGGCAGCGACCCGCTGTTCGTCCCGCCCAACCAGCCGATCGACAGCCTGCTGGACGTCCTCAAGGCGGACAAGGAGCGCCTGATGGTAGTGGTCAACGAGTTCGGCGCCCTGCTCGGTATCTTCACGCTGGAAGACGTTCTCGAAGAGCTGGTCGGCGACATCTATGACGACCAGGAAGCGCCAAGAGGAGACCAGGCGCTGCTCATGAAGCCAGGCGGGAACGAGCTGGTCGTCGACGGCACGACCGAACTGCGCGTCCTCGAGGGCTACTTCGGACAGGAGCTCAGCGGCAAGCCCTACGACTCGGCAAACCTGTGGATCATCACTCATCTCGAACGCATTCCGGCAGCCGGCGAGTGCGTCGTCCTCGAAGGCCTTGAGGTAAAGATCGAGCGGGCATCGCGGCGACGCATCCACGAAGTACGTATCCGCCGTCGGCCAACCGTTGCCTCCGGAGCAGAGGGCAAAGAGCCGGCGGGGAAAGAAAGCGACTCAAACGCGAGCGCGTAATGCCGCAGCACCTCTCTCTGATCAGCCGACGAGCGTAGCACCCACTCGCTGATTGCGAAATTGACTCTTGGCGGCGCATGGCAACCGTGTTTATAATGCGCGGCTAAGCTGTACCATGCCCACCTGAACCTTGGATGAGTCTATGCCTGCCATTCGTGTAAAAGAAAATGAACCGTTTGAAGTTGCCATCCGGCGCTTCAAGCGCACCGTAGAAAAAACCGGCCTGTTGACCGAACTCAGGGCTCGCGAGTTCTACGAGAAGCCCACCGCCGAGCGCAAGCGCAAGCTGGCCGCCGCGGTCAAGCGCCATCACAAGCGCATGCGCAGCCAGACCCTGCCTCCCAAGCTGTTCTAGAGATCGTAAGCGTTGCCGGCACGGCCGCCCGTCCATAGATGGGCGGCTTTTGGCGTTTCCGAAACGCCAGTATCCGCTGGCTGAGAAACTGCCGTCATGCACCAAGAACGTAAACCCGGAGGTTCCCGGCGATGACGCTCAAAGCGCGCATCAATGAAGACGTCAAGGCAGCCATGCGTGCCCGCAACGCGAAGACACTCGGCACCTTGCGTCTGCTGCTGGCAGCAATCAAGCAGAGGGAGGTCGACGAGCGCGTAGTGCTTGACGATGCAGCGGTCGTCGCGGTCATCGGCAAGATGCTCAAGCAACGCCGGGATTCGATTTCCCAGTATGCCGCGGCCGGCCGAAACGACCTCGCCGACGCCGAGCAATTCGAGTCCGAACTCCTCAGCGCCTACCTCCCCGCAGCTTTGCCGACGGAGGCGCTTGTCGCCGCCATTTGCGAGGCCATTGCAAGCACCGGCGCCGGCAGCCCTGCCGACATGGGCAAGGTGATGGCCGAGCTGCGGCCCAGGCTGAACGGGCGCGCCGACATGGGCGAGGTTTCGCGGCTCGTGAAAGCGCGCCTGGCTGGCACCTGAGTTCCTGCGCCACGACTGCCAACGGCCGCCCGCGGTGAATCCCGGATGATCCCGGACTCGTTCATTCAGGATCTGCTGCACCGTGTCGACCTCGTCGACCTGATCGACAACTACGTGCCGCTAAAGAAGACAGGCGCCAACTTCGCGGCATGCTGCCCGTTCCACGGCGAGAAATCCCCATCGTTCACGGTCAGCCCGAGCAAGCAGTTCTACCATTGTTTCGGCTGTGGCGCACATGGCAATGCCATCGGATTTCTCATGGCCTACACCGGCGCCGGCTTCGTCGAAACGATCAAGGAACTCGCCAGCAGCTGTGGATTGCAACTTCCCGACGAAAAGGGACACGCCGGGCATAGCGGTGGTCCACGCCCGCAGGCGCTCGCCGAGCGCATGGCGCAAGCGGCAAAGTTTTATTACGGGCAGCTCAAGCGCTCCGAGAACGCAGTCCGTTACCTCAAGGAACGCGGCGTCAGCGGCGAACTGGCCCGCCGCTTCGGCATTGGCTATGCGCCCGCGGGAGGGAAGAGCCTGGCCACCGCCTTCGATGATTACGACAGCGCCGAGTTGCAACTCGCGGGGCTGGTCATAAAGAACGACGAGGGCCGCCTCTACGACCGTTTTCGGGACCGGATCATGTTTCCGATTGCCAACCAGAAGGGCGAGGTGATCGCCTTTGGCGGTCGGGTTCTTGGCGCCGGCGAACCAAAATACCTGAACTCTCCCGAGACTCCGCTGTTCGAGAAAGGCCGTGAGCTGTTCGGCCTGCCGCAGGCACGCACGGCCATACGCGCGACCGACACGGTGATTGTCGTCGAAGGCTACATGGATGTCATTGCCCTCGCCGAGCACGGAATTGGCAATGCCGTCGCCACGCTGGGCACTGCGACTACGGTCATCCACGTGCAGAAGCTGCTGCGCCAGGCTGACCGCGTGGTGTTTTGCTTTGACGGCGATGCGGCCGGCCGCAAAGCGGCGTGGCGCGCGCTGGAGAACAGCCTGGAAGTGCTCAGCGAGCAAAAAAGTATCGGCTTCGTCCTTCTGCCGGAAGGAGACGATCCCGACAGCCTGGTACGCAAGCGCGGTGAGCAAGCGTTTCAGCGAATGATCGTCGAGGCCACGCCGCTTTCCGACTTCCTTTTGCGCGAGCTGAGCAGACACTGCGACCTGGGCAGCGCGGAAGGGCGAGCCCGACTGGTCGCCGACGCCAAGCCCCTGCTTGGCCGGATGTTGTCACCCCTATTGAGGCTGCAACTCGTCAAACGCCTCGCGCAGATCAGCGGCTTCTCGCAAGCCGAGATAGAACGTCTGTGTTCCCTGCGAGCACTCGCCAGGCCAGCACCGGCCCGCGCGTCACGCCAGGCGCCCTCACTGTTGCGACCCTTGCTGCGCCTCCTGCTCCAGAAGCCTGCTCTGGCCGCGCGCTTGCCCCTCGAACTGCTCCCCGAGCGCTCGCCTGAAGCGCACGCCATTCGCCTGCTCTGCGCGACGATTACCGCCGTCGGCACGCAGCCACTCGCCTATCCGGCCCTGCTCGAAAAGCTGCGCGGCAGCGAGGACGAAACGCTGCTGCACGAAGCGGCGGCTGAACTAATGCGGGAGCCTTTTGCCGAAGACGAGATCGACAGCGAATTCGACGGTGCGCTCGCCCAGCTGCTGGAAGGTGAGCACAAACGGGCCTTCGCGCGACTGCAGGACAAGATCCAGAAGCTTGGCGTCGCTGGGCTGTCGAACGAGGAAAAGCAGCAGTACCTGCAAGCGCTCAGCGCGCGCAGCAGAGGCAGCCAGGCTGTCTAAGATATGATAGAATTTAGAGTTTTTCCAGTATAACGCTATCCGGGAATTGGTCATGGCAAGGGAAAAGGCGGCAACTACGAAGGCGGCAAAAGCGAAGGCAGCGGCGGATCTATTGGCACAGGTTGGCAACCAACCGGCTCCGATAGACGACGAAACGCGCAAGACGCGGTTGAAGACGCTGATCAAACTCGGCAAGGAGAGGGGTTTTCTGACCTACGCCGAAATCAACGACCATCTGCCCGATGATGTCGTCGATGCTGAGCAGATTGAAAGCATCATCAGCACCTTCAACGACATGGGAATCCAGGTCTACGACGAGGCCCCCGACGCTGAAACGCTGCTGATGTCGGACTCTGCGCCGGCGGCCGGCGCGGACGACGCTGACGTCGAAGAACAGGCGGAACAGGCGCTGTCGACCGTCGACTCCGAGTTCGGCAGGACGACCGACCCGGTGCGCATGTACATGCGCGAGATGGGTTCAGTCGAACTGCTCACCCGCGAAGGCGAGATCGAGATCGCCAAGCGCATCGAAGACGGCCTCAAACACATGGTCCAGGCGATCTCGGCCTGCCCGACAACGATCGCCGAAATCCTCTCTTGCGCAGACCGGATCGCGCGTGAGGAAATGCGCATCGAGGAGTTGATCGACGGGCTGATCTACCCCGAGGGCGAAAGCGCTCCGGACGGTCCCGCCGACGATGACGACGATGGCGACGACGACGACAGCGGAGACGACGACGAAGACGACGATGAGGACGACAACAGCGAAGCGGCCGAGGGTGCGGCGGCCGCGGCCTCGTTGCTCAAGCTCAGAACGGAAGGACTGGCGCGCCTCGAGCTTATTCGCGAGCACGACAGCAAGGCGCAGGCACTGCTGGCCAGGAAGGGCTCGCAGGACAAGGCCTATCTGAAGCTCCAGGAACAGATCTCTGACGAAATGATGGGCATTCGCTTCACGTCGAAAACCATCGAGCGCCTCTGCGACACGGTGCGCGCGATGGTTGAGGAAGCGCGAACCTGTGAACGGAAGATCCAGAGAATCTGCGTGGATACCGTCCGCATGCCACGCCCGCATTTCATCAAGGTCTTCCCGGGCAATGAGCTCAACCTCGACTGGGTGGACGTCGAAATCGCGGCAGCGGGAAAGACCTACGCCGCGATCCTCACCCGCAATGCCCCGAACATCACCGAAGAACAGCGCAAACTGCTCGCGCTGCAGGACCGCATCGGCATCCCGCTGAAAGAGCTCAAAGACATCAACAAGCAGATGTCGACTGGAGAAGCGAAGGCTCGTCGCGCCAAGCGCGAGATGACTGAAGCCAATCTCCGCCTCGTGATCTCGATCGCCAAGAAATACACTAACCGCGGCCTGCAGTTCCTCGACCTGATCCAGGAGGGCAACATCGGCCTGATGAAGGCGGTTGACAAGTTCGAATACCGTCGCGGCTACAAGTTTTCGACCTACGCCACCTGGTGGATTCGCCAGGCAATCACCCGCTCGATCGCTGATCAGGCACGAACCATCCGTATCCCGGTGCACATGATCGAGACGATCAACAAGATGAACCGCATCTCCCGGCAGATTCTCCAGGAGACCGGCCTTGAAGCCGATCCGGCGACGCTGGCCAAGAAAATGGAGATGCCGGAAGAGAAAATTCGCAAGATCCTCAAGATCAGCAAGGAACCGATCTCGATGGAAACGCCGATCGGCGACGACGACGACTCGCATCTGGGCGATTTCATCGAGGATCAGGCAACGCTCGCACCGACCGAGGCAGCCCTCTACTCAAGCCTGCGCTTCATCACGAAGGATGTGCTGGACACGCTGACACCCCGTGAAGCGAAGGTGCTGCGTATGCGCTTCGGTATCGAAATGAATACCGACCACACCCTGGAAGAAGTCGGCAAGCAGTTCGACGTCACCCGCGAGAGGATTCGTCAGATCGAAGCCAAGGCACTGCGCAAACTCCGCCACCCGTCGCGTTCCGACAAGTTGCGCAGTTTCCTCGACAACGGCAACAGCTAGGACACTTCGGCGCGAGCGATGAAGGGGGCTTCGGCCCCCTTCGTGCGTTTGCGGCCTGCCCGTCCCCCGACGAGGAGGGCCTTCTTGCCGTAAACCGCCGGCGACGGTCAGCGCTTCGAGGCCCCCGTGCGTTAGTTGCGGGTAACGATAATCAAAGGTCTCGAATGAAATTGACACGCTTCGCTTGCGCAGCACTTCTCG
>JEMY01000058.1 GCA_000585075.1 Candidatus Accumulibacter regalis
CGGCGGCGCGCTTGGCGTCCTCGGCGGCCTGGCGCTCGGCGGCGGCGCGCTTGGCGTCCTCGGCGGCGGCGCGGGCAGCCTCTTCAGTGGCTTCACGCGCTTTCTGAGCGTCTGCTGAACGACGGCTCTTGTACGCGCGCAACGCGAAAAACGACACGATCACTACCGCGGCGACCAACAGCAAGCTCTCATTGATGGACATTGAACTGATCCTTCGCCTTCTTGGCATTCACCCTCGTCGGAATGTGCCGACGCACACCCAGCCTCGATTCAATTGATCAGCCGATGGCGTTGTGCCCTCTCTGGCGACCATGATAAAACGAATAATTGACTGATTGGGTGATCGCTTGGCCGCGCGCGTGCAGTCAGGGTGCCCGGCGAATGGCGTTGATCGTTGCCCTGGCCCACTTGGCCGCCTTGGCCACGAAGCGATCGCGGGCCAACGATTGCCGGGCGACGAGTGGCAGCGAAAGCGCCAGGCGCTTTATCTCCGCATGGCGGTGGAACCCGGAAACTGAGAGAATGCCGGGTTCGGGAACGATGCGGCTTGACCAGTCAAGGCGTGGCTTGTCGCCAGTGGGCGCGGGCTCAATTGCGCGCATGCCCGCCGCGGAGGATGTAGAGAATGTCACCACAGAGCACTTCGACCGACGTTTCACCGATCGAAGAAGTCATCGTCGAAATGCGTGCCGGAAGGATGGTCGTTCTGGTTGACGAGGAAGACCGTGAGAACGAGGGCGATCTGATTCTCGCCGCCGAACATGTTACTCCGGAGGCGATCAACTTCATGGCCCGCTTTGGGCGCGGGTTGATCTGCCTGACGCTGACCGAGGCACGTTGTCGGCAGCTGGGCCTGACGCAGATGGCGCGTGACAACAAGAGCCCCTACAGCACGGCCTTCACGGTTTCGATCGAAGCCGCCGAAGGGGTGACCACGGGCATCTCGGCGCAGGACCGCGCGCTGACCATCAAGGCGGCGGTGGCACGCAACGCGGGACCTGCCGACATCGTCCAGCCCGGACATGTCTTTCCGATCATGGCGCGCGCGGGGGGTGTCCTGGTGCGTGCTGGCCATACCGAAGCCGGCTGTGATCTGGCGCTGCTCGCCGGGCTCGAGCCGGCGGCGGTGATTTGCGAAATCCTCAACGAGGATGGCAGCATGGCCCGTCTGCACGACCTGGTCGACTTCGCTCGCCAGCATGGCCTCAAGATCGGCACCATCGCCGATCTGATTCATTACCGCAGCCAGCACGAGACGCTGGTCGAGCGTACGCTGTCGAAGCCCGTGCAGTCCGCGCACGGCGACTTCATGCTGCACGCGTATACGGATTGCACCTCGAACGAGGTGCATCTGGTGCTCACCAAGGGCGAGATCTGCCCCGATCAGGAAACGGTGGTGCGCGTGCACGAGCCGCTGTCGGTGGTCGATTTCCTCGATCCGGGCGGGGATCGGCATACTTTTTCGCTCGACGTGGCACAGGCGGCGCTGGCGCGGGCAAGGGCGGGTGTCATCGTCTTGCTGCATCGGCCGGAGAGCGGTCAGGACATTCTCGCCATGCTCCGTGAGCCTGTGGCCAGCAAACGTCCGGCCGCCCGTTGGGACCCGCGCATCTACGGTATCGGGGCGCAGATTCTGCGCGATCTCGGGGTGGGAAAAATGAAACTGCTTGCCAGTCCACGGCGCATGCCGAGCATGACCGGCTTCGATCTCGAAGTGACCGGCCACATCGCAAACCTGACCGACCTTGAGAGGCTCTGATGAGCACCCAGACAACGCGTGACAAGACCGTTCCCGTGCGTGGCGGCGAGAATATCCACGAATACGATGCTTCACTTGATGGCGATGGGCTGGCGATCGGTATCGTCATGAGTCGCTTCAGCCAGGACATTGGGGAAGGCCTGCTCAGCGCCAGCCTCAGCGAGCTGCAGCGCCTCGGCGTCGACGAAGCGCGCATTACGCTGGCGACCGTCCCGGGTGCTCTGGAGATACCGCTGGCGCTGCAGGCGATGGCCCAAAGCGGGCGTTTCGATGCGCTGATCGCGCTTGGCGCGGTCATTCGTGGCGAAACCTATCACTTCGAAATCGTCGCCAACGACTCGTGCCGGGGCTTGATGGAGGTGCAGCTCGATAGCGGCGTGCCCATCGCCAATGGAATCCTGACCTGCGAAGACGACGATCAGGCGCTCGCCAGAATGCAGCAGAAGGGTGCCGACTGCGCACAGGTGGCAGTCGAGATGGCCAATCTGCTGGCTGTGCTCGGGGAGCGTTCGTGATGGCCGGGCCGTCGCCGAGCAGGACGAACGGAAAGGCCACTGCCGCCCGATCGCCGCGTCGCCGGGCTCGCGAATTTGCGCTGCAGGGGCTCTACCAGTGGCAGCTGAGCGGCAACGACGAAGCGGCAATCGAGGCGCACCTGGGCGATGTCGAAGGCTTCGACAAGGCCGACCGCGAGTTCTTCGTCAAGCTGTTGCGCGGGGTGCTCGTTCAGCGCCTGGCGCTGCAGGAGCAGCTACAAGACTATCTCGACCGTCCCTTTGGCGAGTTGTCGCCGATCGAGGCCAGCGTCCTGCTGGCCGGCGCCTTCGAGTTGAGCAACTATCCGCAGACCCCGTACCGGGTGATCATCAACGAGTCGATCGAGCTGGCCAAGGCCTACGGCGGCACCGACGGCCACAAGTATGTCAACGGCGTCCTCGACAAGCTGGCTGCCCGCTTGCGTCCGGCCGAGGTCGAAGCCAAGCGCGCGGCGCGCGCCAAGACACGCTGATCAGCGTCGCCGGGCAAGTCCGGCAAGTCCGGCAAGTCGTGCAGGTGCAAGGAAATGGGGATGCCCAGCGAGTTTGAACTGATCCGGAGGTACTTTTCCAGGCCGACGCCGCAAGCGGTCCTCGGCCCCGGTGACGATTGCGCGCTGCTGGCGCCGTCCGCAGGCTGCGAACTGGCGATAACCACAGACATGCTGGTTGAAGGAAGCCATTTCCTGCCCGGCACGGACCCCAGGCAACTCGGCTGGAAAGCGCTGGCGGTCAACCTTTCCGACCTCGCTGCGATGGGCGCCAAGCCGCGTTGGGCCCTGCTTGCCGGAAGCCTGCCCGAGGCGCGTGCCGAGTGGCTGGCGGCGTTTTCGGAAGGCGTCTTTGCCTGCGCCAGTCGCTATGGCGTCGACCTGGTCGGCGGCGACACGACGCGCGGTCCGCTCAACCTGTGTTTCACGGTGCTGGGTGAACTTCCCGTCGGCGAGGCGCTGCGTCGCGATCGGGCTTTGCCGGGTGACGATCTCTGGGTTTCCGGCTGGCCTGGCCTGGCGGCGATGGGGCTGGCCTGTCTGCAGGGGCGCGTACAGCTCAAGGAAGCGCTTGCCAAACGCTGTCTGGCCGCACTGCAACAGCCCCTGCCGCGCGTCGAACTGGGACTCGAATTGCGCTCGCGTCGTCTGGCGCACGCGGCCATCGACGTTTCGGATGGCTTGCTCGCCGACCTCCGCCACATCCTGGATCGATCGGCGGTCGCCGCCGAAGTCGGCGCGGCACAGCTTCCGTCAAGGCCCGCAGGAGTCGACCCGGCGTTCGCGCGCCAGTGTCAGCTGGCAGGGGGCGACGACTATGAACTGGTGTTCTCGGCCCTGCCGGAAAGGCGACTCGAACTGGCCGCACTCGCTGCCGAGCTCGATCTGCCGCTCTGGCGCTTTGGCCGGATAGTCGACGCGGCGAACACCCGCCTGACGCTGCTCGACGACGACGGGCAGGCAATGGCCATCGACGGCAAAGGATTCGACCACTTTGGCTAGCCCCGCTTCTCCTGGCGTGCAATTTCTCATGGCGCATCCCGCGCACCTGGTCGCCTGTGGCTTTGGCAGTGGCTTGTCGCCGCGGGCGCCGGGGACTGTCGGCACGCTCTTCGGCTGGCTTTCGTTCGCGCTGTTGCGTCCGTACATGAGCGACTTCGAGCTGCTCGGTTTCATTGTCGTCTGCTTCGTCGGCGGCGTGCTGGCAGTGCACAAGACGGGGATCGACCTGGGGGTCGTCGATCACGGCAGCATTGTCTGGGACGAGATCGTTCCCTTCTGGCTGGTGTTGCTGTTCTGTCCCCAGCACTGGTTGTGGCAGACCACCGCTTTCTGTCTGTTCCGCTTTTTCGACATCAGCAAACCGCAGCCGGCGCGCTACTTCGACGAACAGGTAAAGAATGGCTTCGGAGTAATGACTGACGACCTGGTCGCTGCCGGCTATACCGTGCTGGTGCTGGCGATCCTGCGCTTCGTGCTGGCATGAAGGTTTGCGATCAGCGCTCGCTCGAAGCCCTCGCTGCTGCAGTCGGCGAGTTGTTGCTGGCCAACGGGGAGTGCCTGGCGACCGCCGAATCGTGCACCGGTGGCTGGGTGGGACAGTGCGCGACGGCGATTGCCGGCAGCTCGCGCTGGTTCGAGCGCGGTTTCGTCACCTATTCGAACGAGGCCAAGATAGAAATGCTCGGTGTCGACGCCGAACTGCTTGTCGCACAGGGGGCGGTGAGCGAGGCGACTGCTGCGGCCATGGCGCTGGGCGCGCTGCGCTGCAGTCGTGCCGATTGGGCGCTGGCGATCACTGGCGTCGCCGGTCCGGGTGGCGGCTCTCCGAGCCGGCCAGTGGGGACCGTCTGCTTTGCCTGGGCAGGACCGCAAGGGCGACTCGATACGGAAAGGCGCTGCTTTGCCGGAGAGCGGGCAGCGGTACGCGCACAATCGGTGGCGCATGCCCTCCAGGGTGTGTTGCAGCGGGCCGCGCGGCAACCGGGCTGAGGTTGGTCGGGAGCGTATCGCGAGACGAGCCCTAGCGCCTTGGTAAAACAACGAATTCGGGCAGATATTCGCGGCAGGAACGGGCGCCTTGGAATAGAATGAGTAACCAGAATCTGCCCTGTCTTCCTTCCCGAACATGCGCGCGATAATCACGATTCCTGCGGCTTTATGGGGTATTTCTTCGCTGCTGTCGATTGTCGCCCTGGCAGTGGGGGACCGCGGCGGTCTCCGTTCCGGCCAGGCGACCGCTCCGGCCGCACTTGCTTCGCCGACGGCGTTTCTGGCCAACGCGGCTTTTGTCGGCAAGGGTTACGCGGCCATCCCGGATCGACATTCCGCCTCGCGCGGCGAGAATCCGCGCCTCCGGAAAGTGTCGCTTGAACTTGGCCCGGCAGATCGTCTGCTCATCTTCGCCGACGCGGACGCTGATTACCGCTCAGCAGGAGCCGAACAACCTCCCTTGCGTTTGAGTTCGCGTCTGTCGACTTCCTTGCTCGGCCAGGCGAGCGACGGTCAGCGCTCAATGTTGCGTACGGAATACAGGCTACTGTCGGCGCTTTACGCGCAGGCCGAGCAGCAGTTGGCCGTTGCCGAGCAACTGAGTCACCTGGAGGCGGTGCTTGCCGATCTGCAGAGGGGAACCGGGACGCCTTCTCCACCAGCGTCGCCAAACCTTTCGCCGCGGGCTACGCCAGCAGCAGCTCCCCGGTCGCTGACACCGCACCTGGGCGCAGCGGCAGGGTTGGAAAAGGGCGGTTGGTGGCTCGAACTGGCGGCCCTGCTCGGCTTGATTGGCGGCTTGAGCTGGCTGTTTGGCCGTCGTGCGGGCTGGCGCGCCGAGCCGCAGCTGATCCCCGCCGTCGCCGACCTGCCGCTCGACACCAGCGACGATTCCGGTTGGGAACTCCAGGCGGGCAGCAGTCCGGATGCTCCACTCGCCGAGAGCGACAGCGACAGCGGCGTGCTTGCCGATGTCGGTCCGGTTACCGACAGCGTGTCGGTTAAGCCCGCCCCGCCGTGCCCGCAGGGTGACGACGCGGAGCTTGCTGCGGCCCTCGAACTTGCCGAGATCATGGCTTCCTTCGGACGGACGCGAGGCGCGGAACAGGCACTGGAGGAGTTCGTCAGTGCCCATCCGCGCGTGGCGCTGACCCCGTGGCTGAAACTTATCGAACTCTATCGCGAGAATGGGCAGCGTCAGGCTTTCGAAGCGCTGGGCCTGCGACTGCGACGCCATTTCAACGTTGCTGCGCCAGAATGGGAGTTGGTCGGCGAAGCTCCCGGGCCCATGGCTCCCGTTGGTGCTGAGCAAGTGGCCTCCATCGACCAACTCCTGCCGCGCTTGCCAACGTTAGGGCGGGAGGTACGCATCACAAGGGAGATTTCGCGGACCTGGGGCTCGCCAGAATGCCTGGCTTACCTGAACAGGCTCCTGCGCGACAACCGTGATGGCGCGCGAAAGGGCTTTGCTTCGGGTGCGGTGCGCGAGCTCTTGTTGCTGATAGAACTCCTGGAAAATCGCCTCGTTCGCGCCGTCTGAACAGCCGAATACCCAACCACCCGCTTCGCCTTGCCGTCCGCAAAGGCTGACTGCTCCCCATTCACTGTATATAATGACAGTCCGTGTTGCTGCGGAGCTTGGCATCTTCGCTGCCTTCGAACATGGGATAATTCCGCTCACTCAAGCAAGGGGACTGGCAATGGACGACAACAAGGCAAAGGCGCTGGCTGCGGCGCTGGCCCAGATCGAAAAGCAGTTTGGCAAGGGCTCGATCATGAAAATGGGCGAGGGCAGCGTGGTGACCGATGTCCCGGTCGTCTCCACCGGCTCGCTGGGGCTGGACATCGCTCTCGGAATCGGAGGTCTTCCGCGTGGCCGAGTGGTCGAGATCTATGGTCCGGAATCCTCGGGCAAGACGACCTTGACGCTGCAGGTCATCGCCGAAATGCAGAAACTCGGTGGTACGGCCGCTTTCATCGACGCCGAGCACGCGCTCGACCCGGGCTATGCGCAGAAGCTTGGTGTGAACCTTGACGAACTGCTGATCTCTCAGCCCGATACTGGCGAACAGGCGCTGGAAATTGCCGATATGCTGGTGCGTTCCGCCAGCGTCGATGTGGTCGTCATCGACTCGGTGGCCGCGCTGGTACCGAAGGCCGAGATCGAAGGCGAGATGGGCGATTCCCTGCCCGGCCTGCAAGCACGTCTGATGAGTCAGGCGCTGCGCAAGCTGACCGCCAACATCAACCGTACCAATACCCTGGTGATCTTCATCAACCAGATTCGCATGAAAATCGGCGTCATGTTCGGCAGTCCGGAGACGACCACCGGTGGCAATGCACTCAAATTCTACGCCTCGGTACGTCTCGACATTCGCCGTATCGGCAGCATCAAGAAGGGCGACGAGGTCATCGGTAACGAGACGCGCGTCAAGGTTGTCAAGAACAAGGTCGCGCCACCCTTCCGGGAAGCCATCTTCGATATCCTCTATGGCGAGGGAATCTCGCGTGAAGGCGAAATCATCGAACTTGGGGTGCTGCACAAGCTGGTCGAGAAATCAGGCTCCTGGTATGCCTACAACGGCGAGAAAATAGGCCAGGGCAAGGACAATGCACGCGAGTATCTGAAGGGCAAGCCGCAGATCGCCGAGGAGATAGAAGGAAAAATTCGCGCTGCCGTGAACGTCCCCTCGCCGCCGGTGAAGACGGCCGCCGCGGCCGCCTAGTGCACCGCGGTGGGCGACGTTTTGCGTGAGCGGGCTCTGCGCATGCTCGGGCGGCGCGATTACGCGCGCCGTGAGCTTGCCCAGAAGCTGGCGCCGCATGCGCAATCAACGGAGACCTTGCAGGCCTTGCTCGATGACCTCACTGCAAGCGGCCTGCTGTCCGACGAACGTTATGCGCTGGCGCGGGTAAACGCCCGTGCTGGGCGCGTAGGTGATGCGCAGCTGGTTTTCGAGTTGCGCTCGAAAGGCGTTGCCGCCGATCTGGTGAGTGCTGCGCTGGCGACGGGTGAAGACGAGCTGGCCCGGGCGTGTCGCGTCTGGCAGCGGAGGTTTGCCCGTCAGTCAGGGGCAGCCGCCGACGATGCCGTGGCGCGCAGCCGCCAGATGCGCTTTCTGGCTGGCCGAGGATTTTCCGCTGAAACCATCCGACGCGTACTGCGCGGCGACTTTGAAAACGATTGAGAAATGTCCGATACGCAGAGCACACTTTCCACCCAAAGCCTAAAGAAGCGCTACAAGTCGCGTACCGTGGTGCATGATGTCTCGTTCGAAGTGGTCAGCGGGGAAGTCGTTGGTCTGCTCGGCCCGAACGGCGCCGGCAAAACGACCTGTTTCTACATGGTCGTCGGCCTGGTTGCCTGCGATGGCGGTGACGTTAGTCTCGATGGGCAGAAGCTCACGCACTTGCCGATGCACAAGCGTGCCCGACTGGGCCTCTCCTATCTGCCACAGGAAGCCTCGGTTTTTCGCAAGCTCACCGTCAGTGAAAACATCATGGCGGTCCTCGAGCTACAGAAGCTGTCGGCCGCCGAAGTCGAGGCGCGTACCGTGGAGTTGCTCGAAGAGCTGCATATCAGCCACCTTCGTCTGAGCCCGGCAACTTCACTCTCGGGTGGCGAGCGTCGGCGCGTCGAGATCGCGCGCGCCCTGGCCACCGCGCCACGTTTCATTCTCCTTGATGAGCCCTTTGCCGGTGTCGACCCGATCGCCGTGCTTGATATCCAGAACATCATCCGTTTCCTCAAGGGGCGCGGCATCGGTGTGCTGATCACCGACCACAACGTGCGCGAAACCCTGGGCATTTGTGATCACGCCTACATCATCAACGAAGGGAGCGTCCTGGCTGCTGGTCGGCCTGAGGAAATCATTTATAATGAAAACGTCCGGAAGGTGTATCTGGGTGAGAATTTCCGCCTCTGAGCACGCCGGTTTTTCAGCCACAATTCGAGAACCATATGGGCAGTTTCCCCACGACAATGCGGCGACTTCCCCGGTTCTGTAAATGAAACCGTCCCTCCAGCTCAAGCTTACTCAGCATCTCGCACTGACCCCCCAGCTCCAGCAATCGATTCGGCTGCTGCAACTGTCGACGATCGAGCTCGAACAAGAGCTCGAAAAGTACTTGCTGGAGAACCCGCTGCTTGAGCGCGAAGACGAGTACGCTCGCTCGGACGCGGCAACAAGCGGTGGCGGAAATGAGGAAGAGGCTGCCGACCCGGTAGCGACGGACGAGCGCTCCGAGCACTCCGAACTCTCGGAGCACAGTGAACAGTCGTTTTCCGACGACGAAATCTGGCCCGGTGACGACAACGGGCAGCACGGTGCATCGGCCTCTTTCGACGACGAGGACAGCGACTACCAGGACGTCCAGGCGGCGACCGTCTCCCTCCGCGAACATCTGTTGTGGCAGCTCGGACTGATGACCCTTCCCGACCGTGACCGCGTGTTGGTGCGCTGTTTGATCGATGCGCTCGACGATGACGGCTATCTGACCCAGTCGCTGGTGGAGCTTGCCGAAGCCATGCCGGCGGAGCTGGAGATCGAGCCTGAAGAATTGCAAATCGCGCTCAATCACCTGCAGCATTTCGACCCCACCGGCGTTGGTGCGCGCAGCGCGCAGGAATGCCTCGCGCTGCAGCTCGAAGCCTTGCCCGCTGATCAGACGCGTACGCTGGCGCTCGATATCGTTCGTCACTGTCTGGAGCTGCTGGCCAGCCATGACTTTGTCAAACTCAAGAAGCAGACAGGCTGCGATGACGATGCGCTGCGTGCAGCACACCTGTTGATCTGCAGCCTGAATCCGCGGCCCGGCGCACAGTACGCTTCGGAGGACACACGCTACATCTCGCCCGACGTGGTGGTACGTAAAGTGCGGGGACAGTGGTCGGTAAGCGTCAACGCCGACGCCTTTCCACGTCTGCGGATCAACAGTCTCTACGCCCAGATCCTCTCCCGACAGCGGGGCTCCGGGCTGGCCGGTCAGCTCCAGGAAGCGCGCTGGTTGATCCGCAATGTGCAACAACGGTTTGACACCATCCTGCGTGTGGCGCAGGCTATCGTCGAACGGCAACGCCAGTTTCTTGATCACGGTGAAGTCGCGATGCGGCCGCTGGTCTTGCGCGAAATCGCCGATGTGCTGGGGCTGCACGAGTCGACCATCTCGCGGGTAACCACGCAGAAGTACATGGCAACGCCGCGCGGGATTTTTGAACTGAAGTATTTCTTTGGCAGTCACGTCGGCACGGAGGCTGGCGGGGCGTGCTCAGCAACGGCCATTCGTGCGTTGATCAAGCAGATGATCAGCACCGAAGAACCGAAGAAGCCTCTTTCGGATAGCCAGATATCCGAAGTCCTTGGCCAGCAGGGCATTGTCGTTGCGCGGCGTACGATAGCAAAATACCGCGAGGCGCTCAACATTCCGCCGGTCAACTTACGCAAGTCCATTTAGAAGAAGGAGCCACATCATGAACCTGCAAGTCAGTGGACACCACCTCGAGATCACCCCGGCGCTGCGCGACTACGTCACTGGCAAACTCGAGCGAATCACCCGTCATTTCGATAACGTGATAGACGTGAACGTGATTCTGTCGGTGGAAAAACTGAAGCAGAAAGCAGAAGTGACCGTTCACCTGGCTGGCAAGGACGTCTATGTCGAGACGGTCGACGAGGACCTCTATGCCGCAGTGGATGGCTTGGTCGACAAGCTTGAGCGCCAGGTCCAGAAGTACAAGCAGAAGTTGCAGGATCATCACCGCGGGAGCAAGATCATCGACCACATCGTCGTCGAGTGAAAGATGTATAGTCTGCGCACGGCAGCGTCGGCAGCAACCGCCGGCCAGCCCGTGCGCTTCCACGTTTGAACTAATCCACGTCAGCCTTTTTCGGGTTTTTGTCGCATGAGCCAGATTACCCAGTTACTTCCCCTCGAAAATATCATTCTTGATCTCGACGCCAGCAGCAAGAAACGCGTCTTTGAACACGTGGGGCTTCTTTTTGAAAACTACCTCGGCATCGCGCGCAGCACGGTGTTCGACAGTTTGTTCGCGCGCGAGAAGCTCGGCTCGACTGGGCTTGGGCAGGGTGTGGCCATCCCGCATGGTCGGATTAAAGGTCTGAAGGATGCCACCGGCGCTTTCCTGCGGCTGGCTGCGCCGGTGCCCTTCGATTCTCCGGATGGCAAGCCGGTTTCATTGTTGTTTGTCCTGCTGGTTCCCGAAGTGGCGACCGAGCAGCATTTGCAAATCCTCTCTGAGCTGGCGCAGCACTTCTCCGACCGCGCGTGCCGGGAAGCTCTTTCCAGCGCCATCGACTCGAATACTGTTCGCCAGATCTTTGCCGACGGAACATGAACGCCGTGCGTCAGTTCAGCGTGATCCAGCTCTATGAGGATCACCGGGAGAAACTGAAGCTGTCCTGGGTTGTGGCAGTCGGCGTCGACCGCCAGATCGAGCTCAAAGAGCAGAGTAATTATGGCGCCGATGTCGTTGGTCATCTCAACCTGATTCACCCTGAGCGTTTACAGGTTATCGGCCGGGCTGAGCACGCCTGGGCGCAACGAGTTACCGTTGAACGCCTGCGTCAGCAGGTGCGGGAGTTGATGGCGGCCAAGCCGCCGGCGCTGATCATCGCCGACAATCTTGATATCCTGCCGGCGATTCGTGATGGTTGCGAGTCGACGCAAACACCCCTGTTCGTCAGCTCGAAGCCGTGTTCGGCGGTGATCGACTTGCTGCGCATCTATCTCTCACGCCGCCTGGCAGGTTCGACATCGATGCATGGCGTGCTGATGGACGTTTTCGGGATGGGCGTCCTGATTACCGGAGATTCTGGTGTCGGTAAGAGCGAACTGGCGCTGGAGCTGATTTCGCGCGGCCATGGACTGGTCGCTGACGACGTCGTCGAGCTGGCATGCATCGCCCCAACGACGATCGAAGGTCGCTGCCCCAGTATGTTGCGCGACTATCTGGAAGTGCGCGGCCTTGGCTTGCTTAACATACGTACCATTTTCGGCGAGACGGCGTCGCGCCGGAAAATGAAACTCAAGCTGATCGCCCACCTGCAAAGGCCGCTGAGCGGGACCGACGGTCCGCGCTTGCCGCTCGACGCCCAGGCACAGGATATCCTTGGTTTGCCGATTCGAAAGGTCGTCATCCCGGTTGCTGCCGGCCGGAACATTGCCGTCCTGCTTGAAGCGGCGGTCCGCAACAGCATCCTGCAGCTACGAGGGATCGATAGCATGGGAGACTTCATCGACCGTCAACAGCAGGCCTTGCTTGACGAAGACCTGTAGCAGTGGCCTAATTGCGGGGTTTCCTCAACCAAGGAGAACCCCCGATGAAAGGCTGGATCGCTCTTGTCGCTCTCGTTTTCACTACCGGCGGTGCCTTTGCTGCCGAAGGGAAGAAAGAACCCTCGGAAGCCCAGAAGGCCCAGCAGGAAAAGATGAAGTCCTGCAACGCGGAGGCCAAGGAAAAGGCCTTGGCTGGCGACGGCCGCAAGCAGTTCATGAGCAATTGTCTCAAGAAGGCTCCGGCGGCGGCAACTCCGGCAGCCGCTCCAGCAGCCGCTCCAGCAGCCGCTCCAGCAGCCGCCGGACCGGCGAAGAGTAGTCAGCAGGACAAGATGAAGGCCTGCAACGCCACGGCTGGCAGCAAGGCGCTCAAAGGCGACGAGCGGAAGGCCTTCATGAGCGAGTGCCTCAAGGGCTAGCCGGAATCCTTCAAGCATCGCTCACCGGCGGCGGCTCGCGGGGCGCCGCCGCCGTTTACTTGCGCATTTTCTCCGCGGGCCCGTGTTTGGCAGTGCTGCCTCGCGCTGACGCCGAATCGTCTTCGCCGCCTAGGACAGGATCGGCAAGAAGGTCTTCCGGCACGGGCCTGTGAATTCGCCCCTTCTGGACGCTGACGACGTAGACTTGGCGTTGGCGCCCTTTTCTCAGCTGCCGATCAGCTCCCTGCCACGTAGCATGGAGGCTGCCGAGAAAGGCATTGCACGCCGCCCAACGCCCGGCCTGCGTACGCAACACGACAACCGGGCGGCCGCCGTCAACCACTGCCAGCAGGCAGGTCGACTCGCTGTCGGCCCAGGACGCCGCGACCAGATTCATTGCCTCGGGCCGCGGGACACACGCGGCGACCAGCGCGTCAAGCGGAGAATCATGCTCCGAACGAACAATCGCCGGGAAGTAAAGGTGAGCAGCTTGTTTGGCGAGCGAGTTCATTACTGTCAGCTTCTCACACTCTTGGCCGCACTTGTAAAATCTGGCTCGTTTGACGAGCGCATTTCTTCCGAGCCCCATCTGCATGCAAGCTAGCGAGTTCGACGTTCTTATTGTAGGTGGCGGCCTGGCTGGTCTTTCACTGGCTTGTGCGCTGCGCGACACACGGCTCAGGATCGGCCTTGTCGAGCAGCGCCCGCCGCGGCGGCCGGCAGGCTGGGATGCCCGTGTCTATGCGCTGTCGCCGGCCAACGCCGTCTTCCTGCAAGAGATTGGCGTCTGGAAGCATCTGGCGGCCGAGCGGATTGCTCCCATCCATGTCATGAAGATTTTCGGCGATGATCGTGCCGAGCTCGAGTTTTCAGCGTATGAGACTGGCCTCCCGGAACTGGGCTGGATTCTGGAGTCGTCGCTGATGGCCTGCGAGCTCTGGGAAAACGCGAAGCGGCAGGGCAATCTCAGCCTCTGCTATCCCGCTGTCCCGCAGTCATTGACGATGGGTCCTGCCGCCGCCGCGCTGACCCTTGCCAATGGCGACACGCTTTCGGCAAAACTGCTGGTTGGCGCCGACGGACGCGACTCCTGGATACGTGAAGCGCTTGCCCTGCCGGCGATCAACACCCCTTATGGCGAGATGGGCCTGGTGGCCAATTTCGAATGTGCACGCCCGCACGGCGGCATTGCGCGGCAGTGGTTTCGTGCGGACGGGGTCCTTGCCTGGTTGCCGCTGGCGGGGGATCGCATCTCAATCGTCTGGTCGACGCCCGATGAGCATGCGAAAACGCTGCTCGCCATGCCTGCAGAGGCTTTGGCAGCCCGCGTCGCCGCTGCCGGTCACCACCAGTTGGGCGCCTTGCGGTTGCTCACCCCACCGGCGGCGTTCCCACTTCGCCTGATGCAGGTGCCGCGAATCGTCGCCCCCAGGCTGGCGCTGATTGGCGATGCAGCGCATGGCATCCATCCGCTTTCCGGCCACGGCATCAACCTCGGCTACCAGGATGCCAAGGTGCTCGCCGCCCTGCTCGCCAGCACGCCCGACTGGCAGGACATTGGCAACGAGCGCCTGCTGCTTCGCTATCAACGCGAACGGCGCGAGGAAACCCTGCTCATGCAGACCACGACCCACGCCTTGCACAAGCTTTTCCGTGACGACTTGCCGGCTCTGAAGCCCTTGCGCAACCTGGGAATGAACCTGACGAATGCTTTGCCAGTCCTAAAGAACGCTCTTGTGCGCTACGCAATCGGCGCCCTCTGAAACGCCCGTATCCCAACCCCGGAGAAACCAGATGTCTATGAAACTCGTGTCATTTGCCGTCGCTGCCGCACTCAGCCTGCCCACCCTGGCAGACGAGGCAAGCGTCAAGAAGGCGCTCGAAGGCAAGCTTGGCGCGCCGGTGACCAGCGTCACCAAGACCCCCTATCTCGGGCTCTATGAAGTCTACGCGGACGGCCAGATTGTCTACACCGACGAGAAGGTTTCGGCCTTGCTTGTCGGCTCTTTGATCGACGGCAAGACGATGAAGAATGTGACGACCGAGCGGATGCAGAAACTCACCGCGATCAAGTTCTCGGATCTACCCCTGTCTCTGGCGATCAAGCAGGTGCGCGGTGACGGAAAACGTGTCTTCGCGACCTTTGAGGATCCCAACTGTGGCTACTGCAAGAAATTGGCAAGAGAAATCACCAAGCTGGAAAACGTGACCATCTACACCTTCCTCTACCCGATCCTTTCGCCGGATTCGCTGGAAAAATCCAATCAGATCTGGTGCTCTGCTGACAAGGCTAAGGCCTGGAACGACTGGATGATCGATGGCAAGGCACCGGGCGGAAAGGGCGATTGCGATACCACGGCGGTGAAGAAAAGCGTAGAAACGGGCCGTAAGCTAGCCATCAATGGCACACCGACAGTCTTCTTTGCCGATGGCGAGCGTATCCCCGGCGCGATCCCGCTGGCCAGAATCGAGCAGAAGCTTGCCGAGGTCGCCAGCTCCGCAAGGTAGCCAGCCGGCGCGACCGCCATGGCCGGTGTGTCGGCGAGGTGTGGAGGCGGGTGGTGCTAGCATTGGCGAAACCCGCACTCAGCGTTCGGTCAAGGTCAGCAGGATGTCGGCGTACCAGGCGCAGTTGAGCCCAAGCGCCTCGTCCTGGTACGGGTCGCGTAAGCCGACGTCTAGGCGCGCGGAGTGGACGCCGAGCAGCATCCACGGCAGCTCGCCAGATACGAACTCGCGTGCTGCGACGCGCATGACCACCGGTGCGCCACTGGTCCCGCGGTGCGTGCGTGCGTCGGTGAGGAAGTACCCTTCCCCCTGAAAACGCAGCCCGAAGGAAGAAGCGACGATCGCCTGGCGGACCACCGGCATGTGATGCAGACTGTCCTGGAAACCCAGCGGGAAGCCTACGACCAGCAATGAGCTGCCTACTTCGACCTGATCGAAGCGCCCCGGCAGGTGCTGCGGCGTGAAGGCACGGTATAGCAGTTTTTCCGGCAGCGCACGGCGCTCGATTTCGACAACAGCGACGTCGATCTCTCCCGCTGTATCCTGTCCCTGTCGCCAGACTCGCTCGCCGTACGCGTACAGGGGGATCGAGAATGCGGTAGCGGCGGCGATATTCTCCGGGTTGGTATGCAGGTCGATCTCGATGCGATCCGGGAAGTGCTGGCTTGGTTCATCGAACAGCACATGCCGACTGGTGACCAGGAACAGCCGCTCCTCACGCATGAAGAAGAAACCGCTGGCGTTGGTCAGCGGCTGCTGCTGATGGAAGGTGGCGATTCGCGTGGCGGTAAGGAGGATGGATTCGATCATCGGCGAGTTGCCGGCTGGGCTCGCGAACCGGACGCCATCGGTACGCGTGACAAGGCTCTATTGACGACCACGCTGGCCATCGTCGCGACGCCGCTCGTGGCCGTGATCAACGCGATAGCTTTCGCGGTCGGCCTTCCGCTGGCCGTCATAGCGAGGGTAATGCTCGATCCGCTGCACGTGCTGCGGCAGGTAATCGCGCTGGTACCAGTCATTTTGCACTAAGTAGACCTGCTCTCCGCAGGCGTTGTAGCTGCGACAGTGCTTGTGCCATTGCCTGGCGTGGTGCGCGGGCACGTGTAGATAGAGCGGCTGGCCGGCAAAGCGACGCCGCTCGACGATGATCGGTTGCCGATAGACGACTTGCGGTTGCGGGAAGGCGCCGACATCGACGCGGCCGTAGAAGCCTGGCTGGCCGATGCTTACCGACACCCCAAGGTTGGAAGAGAAAGCAGGGGCAGCGGTGGCCGCGAGAAGTGCTGCGCAAGCGAAGCGTGTCAATTTCATTCGAGACCTTTGATTATCGTTACCCCCGTTGGCCACTTCGAAATCCCCCACTTATGGTCACCCAAACTCCCCCAGGCAGGACC
>JEMY01000059.1 GCA_000585075.1 Candidatus Accumulibacter regalis
GAGCGCCGGGGCCGCTGTCGCGCCGCTGGCTGCTGCTCCGGCGGCGAGCGCGGCGCGGGCTCCGGCTCCGGCTCCGGCACTGGCGACTGCGCCGGCGGTGACGGTGGCGCTTGGTGATCGTCCGGAGCAGCGTGTCCCGATGTCGCGTTTGCGTGCGCGTGTTGCCGAGCGTCTGCTGCAGTCGCAGGCCAACAACGCCATCCTGACCACCTTCAACGAGGTAAACATGGGCCCGGTCATGGCACTGCGCAAGCAGTACGGCGAGCGCTTCGAAAAGGCGCACGGCGTTCGCCTCGGTTTCATGGGTTTCTTTGTCAAGGCCGCCGTCGCCGCGCTGCAGAAATTCCCGATCATCAACTCGTCGGTTGATGGCAGCGACATCGTCTATCACGGCTATATCGACATCGGTATCGCCGTCGGCAGCCCGCGCGGCCTGGTGGTGCCGATCCTGCGCGATGCCGACCAGCTGTCGATCGCCGACATCGAGAAGAAGATCGGCGAGTTCGGAGCCAAGGCCAAGGACGGCAAGCTGTCGATGGAGGATCTCACCGGCGGTACCTTCTCGATCTCCAACGGCGGCGTTTTCGGGTCGATGCTGTCGACACCGATCATCAATCCGCCGCAGTCGGCGATCCTCGGTATTCATGCCACCAAGGACCGCCCGGTGGTCGAAAACGGTCAGGTCGTCATCCGCCCGATCAACTATCTGGCCATGTCGTACGATCACCGCATCGTCGATGGTCGCGAAGCGGTCCTCGGCCTGGTGACGATGAAGGAGGCGCTGGAAGATCCGGCCCGCCTGCTCCTCGGCGTATAAGCACTCACCACCGAGGCACGGAGTCGCAGAGCTTTACGCTGTGCGCACTCCGTGCATTGGTTTCTCTGCGGCTGGAAAGGGAAAACTATCATGTCCAAGCAATTTGACGTCCTCGTTGTCGGTGGTGGTCCCGGTGGCTATATTGCCGCCATCCGCGCGGCGCAACTGGGTTTCAGTGTCGCCTGTTGTGAATCCAATCCTTATGCCGATGCGAAGGGCGAACCGCGTCTCGGCGGCACCTGCCTGAACGTCGGCTGCATTCCGTCGAAAGCCTTGTTGCATACCTCGCACCTATTCGAGGAAGCCGCGCACGGATTTGCCGCCCAGGGGATCGGCGTCGGTACGCCGACCATCGACGTTGCAAAGATGGTGGGGCGCAAGGACGGGATCGTCAAACAGCTCACCACCGGCATCAAGGGACTATTCAAGAAGAACAAGGTCACCCTGCTCAATGGCCATGGCGCCTTCGTCGGGCGCAAGGGTGGGGCGGGAAGCGAAGTCTGGCAGCTCAAGGTCGGTGACGCCGTCGTCGAGGCCAAACAGGTGATCGTCGCCACCGGTTCGCGGGCGCGTCACCTGCCCGGCGTACCGGTCGATAACGAGATCGTTTGCGACAATATCGGCGCGCTCGATATCGCTAGCGTGCCGAAGAAGCTGGCGGTCATCGGCGCTGGCGTCATTGGCCTGGAAATGGGCAGCGTCTGGCGCCGCCTCGGTGCCGAAGTGACGCTCCTGGAAGCGCTTCCCGAGTTTCTTTCGCTGGCCGACGTCGATGTCGCCAGGGAGGCCGCCAAACTGT
The DNA here is from genome assembly GCA_000585075.1 of Candidatus Accumulibacter regalis. Classification (GTDB taxonomy): domain Bacteria; phylum Pseudomonadota; class Gammaproteobacteria; order Burkholderiales; family Rhodocyclaceae; genus Accumulibacter; species Accumulibacter regalis. The sequence continues at coordinate 1,617 of JEMY01000059.1, forward strand.
TTGCCAAGCAGGGTCTGCAGATCGTCACCGGCATCGAGATCGGCGACGTGAAGGTCTCGCAGAAAGGGGTGTCCATCGACTATACCGACCAGGATGGCCAGGAACAGAAGCTCGATGCAGACCGACTGATCGTCTCGATCGGCCGCATTCCGAATACCGAAGGCCTCGACGCCGACAAGGTCGGCCTGAAGCTCACCGAGCGCGGCCAGATCGAGGTCGACGCGCATTGTCGTACCAATCTTCCCGGCGTGTGGGCGGTGGGTGACGTGGTCGCTGGCCCGATGCTCGCCCACAAGGCGATGGAAGAGGGCGTGATGGTCGCCGAAATCATGGCCGGCCAGGCTGGCCACTGCAACTTCGACACCATCCCCTGGGTGATCTACACCAGCCCGGAGATCGCCTGGGTCGGCAGGACCGAGCAACAGCTGAAAGCGGACGGTGTGGCCTTCAAGGTCGGCAAGATTCCCTTCGCCGCCAACGGTCGGGCGCTGGGGATGGGCGACGCGAGCGGCTTCGTCAAGATGCTGGCCTGCGCCACCAGTGACCGCATTCTCGGCGTGCACATCATTGGTGCGAATGCTTCCGAACTGATCTCCGAAGCCGTCGTGGCGATGGAGTTCGGCGCCGCTGCGGAGGACCTGGCGCGCATCTGTCATGCGCACCCGACGCTCTCGGAAGTGGTTCACGAGGCGGCGCTGGCCTGCGACAAGCGGCCGCTGCATTTCTGAGCGGGTTTGCCGCAGCTTGAGACGACGAAGTCAGGAAGTAACGACGTAAGGGCTGCGGGCGGGGTGCCGGCTGAGCACCTCGCCCGCCGTCGCCGCAGCCAATCTCCCTCGTCTAGTCGCCGCAGAAGGGGTTGCTGCGGCGCTCGGCGCCGAAGGTGGACATCGGTCCGTGTCCGGGAAGGAAGGCGACATCGCTGCCGAGTGGCCAGAGGCGGGTGCGGATCGACGAAATCAGCGTGTCGAAGTCGCCCTTGGGAAAATCGGTGCGCCCGATCGAACCCTGGAAGAGTACGTCGCCGACGATCGCCAGGCGATCGGCCTTGCTGAAGAAGACGATATGCCCTGGCGTATGCCCCGGGCAATGGAGGACGTCCATTTCGACCTCGCCGAAGCGTACCGTATCGCCCTGTTCGAGCCAGCGGTCCGGAGTGAAGGCACGCACGTTCGGCAAGCCGAACATCTTGCTCTGCTGCTGCATGCCGTCGATCCAGAACTGATCGTCGCGTTGTGGCCCCTCGATCGGCAGTGACAGCCGCTCGGCCAATTCGGCAACCGCGCCGGCGTGATCGACATGGCCGTGGGTGACGAGAATCTTTTCCAGGGTCACGCCGTTCTCCTCGACCGCCCGCAGAATGCGCGTCACGTCGCCGCCCGGATCAACCACCGCGCCACGTCTCGTTTGCTCGCACCATAGCAGGCTGCAGTTCTGGGCGAAGGGGGTTACCGGGATAATCTGATATTTCATGGTCGACACGCGCGTCAGGATGGATTGAAGGAAGCGCGAAGTATACCCTGGGAAGCTGCGGCCGATCGCTCAGGCGCGCGCCGGTGGCCGGGCGCTTTCAGGGGGTGAGGGTGGCAATGCGGTAGGCGGCGAGCAGGCGATCGGCGCGGGCCGAGTGCGCACGGCCCTTCATCTTGGTTCGGTAGGCCTCGCTCGCCTCCCGGCCGCACCAGGCGACGATGACTTCCGGCTCGCTCGGGTGGTCGGGCAGATAATTGCTCAGGTCGTACACTTGGTCATTGATCGCCATCCAGCAATCGTCGGGTGTCTTGTGCCTGGCCACTTCGCTGAGCGCCTGGAACTCGCCGCTGGCGACCGGCTGCGGCGTTTCCACTGCGGCGGGCAGCCACAGCTGGCTGGTTGCGAAAGCGAGTACTAAGAGCCAGAAGGCTGCGCTGGCGAAGAGGAATAACCGGCGCATCAGCGGAAATCGAAGCTTTCGAAATGGATGGCCGCGGCGGCGACGCCGCGCTGACGCAGGGCCGTGGTGAACGCCGCCAGAAGCGCTTGCGGGCCACACAGGTGTACCTGCCGCTCGCCCAGCCTCGACACGCTCGCGAGCAGGCGATCAACGTCGGGCAGCGCCTCGCCGCTGGCGTCGGCGAGCAGCTCGAAGAGCGGGTCTTCGCGGGCTACAGCAGCGAGTTCTTCGAGGAACGCCGCGTTGCTCGCCTGTCGATAGAGGTAGATCAGCGTCGTCGCTTGCCGGCAGCCTTGCGCACGCAGTTGGGCTATGAACGGGGTGATGCCGATGCCGCCGGCAACCCATAGTTGTGGCGCGCAACCCAGGTCATCAAGAAAGCTGCCGAAGGGCCCTTCGAGGCGTACCAGAACTCCCGCCTCGACGTCCTGGAGGCGTTGCGAGCAGGGACCCAGCGCCTTGATGCAGACGCGAAGCCGGCCTTGCCGATCGATGCCGCTGACCGTGAAGGGGTGGTATTCGCCGCAGCCGTGATAGCTTGCACCGTCGCCGAAGGCGGCGAGAACAAACTGGCCCGGGGTCGCCGCCAGCGCTGCGGCACACGGCGCCAGAGACGCTTCGATCATTCCAGCCGCCGGTTTTTCGACCTGTGTCACCCGGTACGGGTGCGCTGCCAGACCGAGATCACTGGCCAGCAGGCGCCAGCCGAGGGCCAGCGCGGCGACGAGCAGCAAGGCGAGGAGCAGCCGCTCGTTGCCCAGCAGCACATACACGTGCGCCAGGCCGAGCACGACGCCGCCGCCAAGCACGAAATGAAAGCTGCGCCAGCGCCGGTAAGGCAGGTGCACGGCGAAAGTCGTCGCCAGACCGAGCATCAGTGAGAGCAAACCGGCCCAGCCGAGCCACAGTGGCCAGGACTGCGCACGTGGATCGAGCGTTTGCCAGGCGAGATGGGGCGCTTCTGCCCAGCCGTCGAGCGCCAGCGCCAGCGGGTGGCAGAGCAGCAGCAGGTAGGCGATCACGCCGCAGCGGTGATGCCAGCGGTAGCTCAGCTCGAGGCCGCCGAGCAGGCGCGCCAGGTGCGCCTCGCGGACCATGAGCAGGAGACTGGCCACCAGCAGTCCTGTGCCCGCCCAGGCGGCGACAATGGCCGCGCTGCGCCAGGCCGTCAGGCCCTGCGGGAACGCCCACCAGACGCTGGCCACGGTGATCGACAGGGCCGCCGCAGGGGCAACCAAGCGGTGCGCCGCGGCGCGGGTTGGCGTGCTCGTCGGCTCAGCGCTCATTGCAGGCGGCCGCGCGCGCGCAGCTTGTCGCAGCCGGATTCCTTCGCGGGCTGGAGGACGACGCCGGCCGCGCGCGCGCGCGCGGACATTTCGGCGTGCCGTTTCGTCTGGTAGGCCTTGCACTCGGGGTAAGTCGCGAAGCTGCGCATCAGCCGCTGGTGCTCGACACGCTCGTCCGGGGTCATGAACTGCCAGCCGTAGGTGTTCTGCCGAGCGGCGTGCCAGGGCCCCTCGGCCAGGGTACTGGTGAGTGCTGCCACGAGCAGCACGCCTGCCAGCAGGAGTCTTGGCGTCAATCGGTTCATCGGCAGGCGTTTCGCGCTATCGATCCGCCGCTCACGCCAATCGCTTCCCTGGCCCGCATGACTCTCGCCTTCTCACGGTGCGATCTGCAGTTGCGCCGGGTCGAGCAGCAGGAAGCGGGCGAAGCGCTCCTGCTTTCTGTTGCCGTCGTCGCTGACGATGACGATGCGTGGCTGGCCGTCGATCACCGCCGCGCTGATCCCCTCGGCGTGCTCGAAGCCGGGCAAGCCCGCGACGCTCACCCGGCGCGCCGGGTCCTGATCATCACCGCTCCAGAACCAGAGTTCGAATTGCACCTGCGCGCGAGCGATTGGGCCGGCGATGACCAGGTAGCCCTTGAGTAACGGGACGTACGTCATGCCGCGAATGCCGTTGCCGGCGAGATCGAGCGTGCTCAGCCTGGCGGCGATTCGTGGCTCGGCGCCTTGGTCGAACAGCGTTTCCGGGTCCTGGAGGTAAGCAATGATGGCCCGCCCGCCGAGCAGTGGCGCGCGAAATCCGATGAGCAGGGCGCGCTGGTCGGGGCTCATGGTCAGCCCCTCGATGTTGAGCCCGCCGTCGGCCTTGACGTCGCGGATTTCGGCGGCCGCGGCGAGTGCCGGGTGCGCTGCCGTCAAGGCGCCCTTGACGCCGGTGGCCACGCCGGCGTCGACGACGCTCGTGCCGTCGATGCGAAAGCGGATCAGTTTTTCTCGCGCTGGATACACCTTTCCGTCGTTGTCGCGAGAGTGCGAGGTGATCGCATAGACGACCCCCGCGCGGTCCACGGCGACGCCTTCGAGGTCGTCGAGCTCGCCGATTTCGTCCCGCTCAGGGTCGTCGCCAAGCAGACCGAGCGCGTCGCGGATCTGGTCGAACACGCTGACCTCGCGCTGGGCGTCGTGGGTTGCCAGGGGCGCGACGCTGACGCGACCATCGGCGCCGATGTCGATCACGCTGAGCGCTTGCCGGCTATCATCTTCAACGACGACGAAGCGCCCATCGGGGAGTTGCTGAATACCCGATGGCTCATAGACGCCGGTCAGGGTGCGGAAGGAGGGGGGCGTGTTCGGTGTCAAGGGGGGTATTCTCCGGGCAGGGCTGAGAGGCAGCGACTTCGGTGTTTCCTTCGCTGTTCCGTGCAGTATCCACGGCGCCGACAGGGGTCGTCAATCGCGCGTCTCAGATGTGACACCTGCCGACGTTGTCGGCGATCGAGCGCCAGCGATGGCCGTTGCGACGCAACAGGGCGTCGGCTGCAGCGGGGCCATCGCTGCCGGCGGCGTAGGCGGGCAGGGGTTCGTCCTGCTGCGCGGCCCAGGCGTCTTCGATCGGGCCGATCAGCCGCCATTGCGCTTCGACGCCGTCGCGACGGGTAAACAGCGTCGGGTCGCCGTGCATCGCGTCGAGCAGCAAGACGGCGTAGGCGGAGGGCGGCTGGCCGGCGAAAGCCGAGTGGTAGCAGAAGTCCATGCTCACCGGCGTCGCTTCTTTCCCCATTCCCGGTTGCTTGGCGCCGAAGGCGAGGCTGATCCCCTCGTCGGGCTGGATGCGCAGGGCGATGTTGTTGGCGTCGACCGCCGCCGCGTTGGGAAAAAGGCCAACCGGCGGCTGCTGAAAGTGAACGGTGATTTCGGTGAGCGGACGCGCGAGCCGTTTTCCGGTACGCAGATAGAAGGGCACACCGGCCCAGCGCCAGTTATCAATGGCCAGTTCCAGCGCCGCGTAGGTCTCGCTCCGCGAATCGCGGGCAACGCCGTTTTCGTCAAGGTAGCCGGGGACCGGCAGGCCATCGATGGTCCCCGAGGCATACCGCGCACGCACCGTATGTCTGCCGACCTCGTCGGGCGTCATCGGGCGGATGCTACGCCAAACCTCGATCTTCTTGTCGCGGACGATGTCGGCGTCGAGCGAGGCGGGCGCTTCCATGGCGGTTAATGCCAGGAGCTGCAGCAGGTGGTTGGCGACCATGTCGCGCAGCGCTCCCGATTCTTCGTAGTAGCCCGCGCGATGTCCGACACCGAGCGCTTCGGCGGCCGTTATCTCGACGTATCGGACATGGTGACGGTTCCACACCGGCTCGAAAAGCGCGTTGGCAAAGCGGAAGAAGAGGATGTTCTGCACCGTCTCCTTGCCCAGATAGTGGTCGATGCGATAGACCTGTTCTTCGTCGAAGGCCTCGGCGAGCGTGGCGTTGAGAGCGCGTGCCGACGCCAGGTCACGGCCAAAAGGTTTCTCGATGACGATGCGCACCCAGCCCCGCTGCGCCCGGTTCAGTTCCGCGCTGGCAAGTTGGCGAATGATGAGCGGGGCGGCGCTGGGCGCGGTGGCCAGATAGAACAGACGGTTGGCGGCGGCGGGCGAGGGCTGTGCATCGAGGTAGGCTGCCAGTCGCTGGTGAGTTCCGGGGTCGGCGAAGTCGCCTTGAAGATAATGCAGCCGCGCCGCGAAGGTGGGCCAATTGCCAGCGGCGCTCTTGGTCGCCTCGGTCGTCTCGGGCGATTCGGCGACACCCGCCCGCAGATGCTCGGCGAAGCGGTCGTCGGCCATGCGCTGGCGACCGATTCCCAGGACCTGGAAGTGCTCGGTCATGCAGCCCTCGCAAGCCAGCCGGAAAAGCGCCGGGATCAGCTTGCGCCGCGTCAGGTCGCCGGTGGCACCAAAAATGATTACCGTGCACGGTTCGGCCGCGGGCAGCGGCGTCGCCGGCGCTGCGCGGGAAGTGGTCAAGTCGCCCGGAGGCGGAATGGGCGAAGCGGGTAACATCGTAGACATCGTTTTCTCCTGTCGAAAGCGTCCTGAAACGGGTGCTTCAGGAGTTGGGCGAGGGATTGACGAAGATATCGACACCGCCGTCGGGCGTGATCCGACTTGCCGGAATAGGCTCGCCGTTGCGCCAGTCGCGCAGTGCTTCGTGCTTCCCTGTGCCATTGACCAAGAAGATCACCTGCCTCGCCTTGCTCAGCCGTTCGGGGCTCAGCGAGACGCGTTGCGGTGGTGGCTTGGGAGCGTCCAGAACGGCGATCACGGGCGGCAGCGTTATCGCGCTTTCCCAGGCCTGTCCGGGAAACAGGCTGGCGGTATGACCGTCTTCGCCGAGGCCCAGGAGTACCAGATCGAAGTCACTTCCGCCGTTCATCCGGGCGACTTCCTGCGCGTAGCGGTGCGCTGCCTTTTCGGGCCCCAACTGGGCTGGAATCGGGTGGATTTGCCGGCCTGGGATGGCCACCTGATCGAGCCATGCGCTGCTCGCCATCGCGCTGTTGCGCTGCGGATCGGCAGGCGGCAGGCAGCGCTCGTCGCCGAAATAGATATGCCACGCCGACCAGTCTGTCGTGGCCGTGCGCAGTGCGCGGTAAACATTGCGCGGCGTCGTGCCCCCGGCAAGAACAATGTGAAAGGCGCCACGCTCGGCAATGGCTCGCTGCGCGCTGGTGACGATGGCGCTGGCGGCGGCCCGCTCGAGGTCGCTGCGGCCGTCGAATTCGTGCCAGCGGCGCCGCTGCACGGCGTTCAGCTCGGTTCGGCGTTGTTGCGCACGAGAAGCTACCTGCGTGTCGGCTCGACGTGGCCGCCGAAGCCCTCGCGCATCGCCGAGAGCATCTTCTCGGCAAAGGTATGTTCCTGGCGCGAGCGGAAGCGGGCGTAGAGCGCAGCGGTGAGCACTTCGGCGGGCACCGCCTCGTCGATCGCCGCCTGAACGGTCCACCGCCCCTCGCCGGAGTCCTGCACGAAGCCGCTGTAGCCGGACAGCTCCGGCTGCCTGGCGAGCGCCGCCGCGGCAAGGTCGAGCAACCAGGACGTCACCACGCTGCCGCGCCGCCACAGCTCGGCGATCTCGGCGAGGTCGAAATCGTAGCGTTGATCGCTCGGCAGGGCGTCGCTGTCGGCGTTCCTGAGAACGTCGAAACCCTCGGCGTAGGCCTGCATCAGGCCGTACTCGATGCCGTTATGCACCATCTTGACGAAGTGTCCGGCACCGGCCGGGCCGCAATGCAGATAGCCCTGCTCGGCAGTGCTGCCGGGCGTTCTCCCCGGCGACGGCGGGATGCCGGAAGGACCTGGCGCCAGCGTCCGGAAAACCGGTTCGAGCCGTTTCGCCGCCGCCGCGTCGCCGCCCACCATCAGGCAATAGCCTCGTTCCAGGCCCCAGACGCCGCCACTGGTGCCGGCGTCGAGATAAATGATGCCCCGTTCGGCGAGCAGTCGCGCGCGGCGCACGTCGTCCTTGAAATGGCTGTTTCCACCATCGACGATGACGTCGCCAGCGGCGAAATGGTGGGCCAGTTCCATCACCGTCGCGTCGGTGATCTCGCCCGCCGGGACCATGATCCATGCCACGCGCGGCGGCGTCAGCTTTTCCGCGAGCTCGACCAGGCTGGCGACGCCCGTCGCTCCTTCCCGTTCGAGTTGCGCCACGGTTTCCGGCTTGGGGTCGTAGACCACGCAGTCGTGTCCACCCTGCAGCAGTCGCCGCGCCATGTTGGCGCCCATGCGGCCCAATCCCAGCATCGCAATTTGCATCGTCATTACTCCTCGATCAGCAGTTCAATCGGCAAAGCGCAGGCGCGGACGAACGGCGCGGCTGGCTAGCCGCGACGCCAGGCGTGGAAGCGCGCGACCCATGCGAGCAGCTTCTGCGGTGCGTGCGCTTTCTTCCAGTTGCCGGCGACGTACTTGTTGGCTTCGGCGAGTGTCGGGTAAATGTGAATGGTGCCGAGAATCTTGTTCAGCCCGATGCCGTGGCGCATGGCCAGGACATACTCGGCGATCAGGTCGCCGCCGTGCTCGCCGACGATGGTGACGCCGAGAATCCGGTCCTTGCCGGGGACGGTGAGCACCTTGATGAAGCCGTGCGCTTCGCCGTCGGCGATCGCCCGGTCGAGGTCGTCGATGCCGTAGAGCGTCACTTCGTAGGGGATGTTGCGTTCCCTGGCGTCGGTCTCGTTGAGCCCGACGCGCGCGACCTCGGGCTCGACAAAGGTCGCCCAGGGGATCACCGAGTAATCGGCACGAAACTTCCTGAAGGGATCGAAGAGCGCATTGACGGCCGCGTACCAGGCCTGATGGGCGGCCGTGTGGGTGAACTGGAAGGGCCCGGCGACGTCGCCGGCAGCGTAGATGTTCGGGTATTTCGTTTGCAGGAAGTCGTTGGTCTCGATCGTCCGATCCGCGGCAATGCCCAGTTCTTCGAGGCCGTAGCCGCTCAGGTTGGCTGCCCGGCCGACCGCGACCAGCAGGGCGTCGAAGGGAATACGCACTTCCTCGCCCTGGTGCTCGGTGAGCAGTGTTTTCTCGCCGTCTTCGACGACAAAGGCTTTCGCCTGGTGGTTGAGCAGCACGGCGATGCCTTCATCGCGGAAGCGCTGGGTGACCATTTCCGAGACTTCGGGGTCTTCGCGGACCATGATCCGTGGCCCCTGCTGAACCTGTGTCACCTGCGCGCCGAAACGGGAGAAGGCCTGCGTCAGTTCGCAACCGATCGGGCCGCCGCCGAGGACGAGCAGGCGGCGCGGCAGTTGGCGCAGCTCCCAAATGGTGTCGGAGGTGTAGTAGCCGACTTCTTCGAGACCGGGAAGCGACGGTACGAAGGGGCGGCCGCCGGTGGCGATGACGATGCTGCGCGTCGTCAGCCGCTCGTGTTCGCCGCTGTGGCGCACCAACTCGACCTCCCACGGCGAGACGATCTTCGCGCTGCCGGCGATCACCTCGACGCCGAGTTCGGAGTAGCGCTCGGCCGAGTCGTGCGGTTCGACGGTCCTGATGACCCGCTGCACGCGCTCCATCACCTCGGCGAAATCGAATTCGGCCTTCGCTTCGCGGATGCCGAATTCCTGCGAGCGTTGCATGTGCGAGAGCAGCCTGGCCGAGCGGATGATGGCTTTCGAAGGCACGCAGCCGGTGTTCAGGCAGTCGCCACCGAGTTTGTGTTTCTCGATCAGCGTCACCTTCGCCTTGACCGCCGCGGCGATGTAGGCGGTGACCAGTCCCGCGGAACCGGCACCGATGACGATCAGGTTGCGGTTGAAGCGTGCGGGCTTCTTCCACCCCGCATAGACCTTGCGCGCGGCGAGGGCGTCGACGATCTTCTTGGCGATCAGCGGGAAGAACCCGAGCAGAACGAAGGAAGCGACCAGCGCCGGCGAGAGAATCCCGGCCAGCGAGTCGATCCTGGCCAGTTGCGTTCCGGCGTTCACGTAAACCAGCGTTCCGGCGAGCATGCCGAGCTGGCTGACCCAGTAGAAGGTGCGCGTCTTGAGCGGCGTCAGCCCCATCACCAGGTTGATGACGAAGAAAGGGAAGAGCGGCACCAGGCGCAGGGTGAAGAGATAGAAACCGCCTTCCTTGTCGATGCCGGCGTTGATTGCCCGCATGCGGTCGGAAAAGCGCTTCTGCACCCAGTCGCGCAGGAGGAAGCGCGACGCCAGGAAGGCCAGGGTGGCGCCCAGAGACGAGGCAAAGGAAACCAGCAGCAGGCCCCAGAAGAGGCCGAAAATGGCGCCGCCGGCTAGCGTCATGACCGCCGCGCCGGGTAGCGACAGGCCGGTCACGGCGACGTACGCGACAAAGAACAGCAAGCCCGCCTTGACCGGCTGCGCGTTTCGCCAGGCCTCGATCGCCTCCTGCTGGCTCTTGAAGTGCTCGATGCTCAGGAAGCGCCCGAGGTCGAGGGCGAAATAGGCGACCAGCAGGCCAGCCAGTGCAGCAATCAGCAGCAGTCGTCGAATATTCATGGGCTTTCCGATCCAGAGTGGTGCTGCATTCCTGATGAGGCCTTCAGCAACCCTGAGAGCAGCGTGAAACCGGTGGGTGGCGGGATTTGACCCGCTCCACACCGCTGCCCACGTCACCAAGACCGTGCAACCATCCCCAGCCACCGTCATTGCGAGGAGGCGCAGCCGACGCGGCAATCCAGTTCCATTGTCTGACCACCCGTCCGCCACATCAGCCAGGCGGAAAACAGAACCTCTCGATTGCCACGTCGGCTAAGCCTCCTCGCAATGACGTGCGCGGGCTGGAGGGGCGGCGCATTTCCGACGCGACTCTCAGCAAGCGATCAGCCGTTGCAGGTCGGCGCCGCGGCGACTTCGTCGCCGAGCGCACCGCCACAACTCGATCCCTGTCCCGCCGTGCAGCCATAGCAGTGCTCGGCGACGCGGATCGCTCGGCCTTCGAGCGCCGTTGCGCTGACCTCGCTGATGTGCAGCCGCGGCTGGCCGAGCGCGCCGGAGGGGACACCGAGCGGGAGGCCGAGTTGCTGGTTGAAGTCGCAATCGTAGAGGTAGCCCTGCCAGTCGATCGACAGGAGGTTGCGGCACATCACGTGTTCGACGTTCTCGTCGCGATGGGCGCCGCGTAGCAGCTGCATGTAGCTGTTGAACTGACCCTTGGAGATCAGCATCGACCCGAAGCGCTGGATCGGCATGTTGCTGAGTGTGTACAGTTCGTTGAAAACGATGCCGAACTCGCGCCCGAGATGGTCGCGGTACGCGGCGGCGAGCGCCTCCTGCGGCGGCGGCAGCGTCGGCCCTTGCGGGTTGAAGACCAGATTCAGGATCAGGCCGCTGTCGGCTGCCGCGTAGCCCAGCGCATTGAGGCGCTGCAGGCCGCGGATGCTGCCGTCGAAGGTCCCCTTGCCGCGTTGCCGGTCGACGTTCTCTTCGAGATAGCAGGGCAGCGAGGCGACGACCTCGACGCCGTGCATGGCGAGGAACTCGGCGAGGCCCTCGTGACCCGGTTCTTCGAGAATGGTCAGATTGCAGCGGTCGATGACGCGCAGACCGCGTTGCCGCCCGGCCACCACTAGGCGGCGGAAATGCCTGTTCAATTCAGGGGCGCCGCCGGTCAGGTCGAGCGCCTTGACTTCCGGGCTGGCGGCGATGAAGGCAAGCAGCGCGTCGACCGTTTCGGCGGTCATTTCCTCCTTGCGCTGCGGGCCGGCATTGACGTGGCAATGGATGCAGCTCTGATTGCAGCGATAGCCAAGGTTGACCTGCAGGGTTTCGACCGAGCGCCGGCTCAAGGCCGGAAAAGTGCTGATCGCGAGAAGGGGCAGGGTGGCATGCATTCGGTTTTACTCCGGTTGATCGTCCTGCCTTGGTCGAGAGCAAGCGGTATTTCCTTACAGCGTGCGCGATCAGAGGCGCGCGAAACGACCGTCAACACGCAGGCAACGACGCACCCCCGGCGTTTCGCGCTGATCGCGCTGGCCATCGAGAATGGTAAGGAAGTTGGCGGGTCGGCACGGGCTCACTACCCCGCTCCCTTCGCTATGGCGCCAGAGCGGCTTCCGCCAGACCAGCCAATGCCTGGCGCAGCTTTTCGGCGACCGGGCACTGTCCGACGCCATGGCGTTGGGCAAGGAAGAGGGGGTCGTTGTAACCCAGCCAGACCTGCGCGCTGTCGTCCTCCCAGATCAGCGCCTTGAGCGGCAAATCGATGCCGACGGTCTGCGCGCATTCCATGAACGGCGTTCCGCCCTGCGGATTGCCGAAGATGATCACCTCGGTCGGCCGCAACGACTTGCCGATGGTGGCCGCGCCCGCAGCGTGATCGACACGCGCGAAGACGGTGAGCCCGCGTTTCCTGACGACGTTCTCGAAGCGGGTCATCGTCTCCGTCGCGCTGTACGGACTCTTGACGAGCACCAGGCCGTCGGCAGCCGAGGCCAGCGAGACGAGTGCCATCAGGACGAGGGCGACGAGCGAGTGCAGGGTCTTCATGGAGAACTCCTTTCAGGTTGGCTCGGGGGTTCATTCACTATGCCAGCAAATCAGGGTTCCGAGAAGCGCCGCACCGCGCCGCGTCGTTCGCGACCAACCTCAGTGCGGTGCACCGCGGTGGCGGTTTTGCCAGGCACTCACTTGGATATGGTGATCGGCAGGTCGACGCCCTTGACCTCGCCGACGGCGGTCTGGAAGAGGTCGCCGAGCATGGCGAAGGTGGCGCGGTCCCATTGCGTGTCGCCGACGCTGTAGCTGCGCCCAGCGAAGTCGACCGAGGCGATCGTTCCTGGTGGGGGTGAATCGGAGATCTCGATGTGCAGTGAGGAGCGGGGATTCTCCGCGGTCGGCCCGGTGCGCGGGTCGGGAGCGACGTCAAACTCGGGAACCGCACGCGCGCCGTTGGCGACGAAGGCCAGCATCTGCAGCATGCTGCGCAGCTTGATTGCCCCGCGAATGGCAAAATCGCCGCCGGGGCCGTCCGGCCGGACGTCGAGGAAGACGAAGCCGCGCGGGTTGCGCTTGATGCGCTCATTGAGCTCGAAACGCGCCTGATTGCTGAGCGACATCGGATCGACGTTCATCACCACTACACGCCCTGCCTGAAAGCGCGCCAACTGGTAGCTGCCGTCGGCGGTCCGTCGCCACTGCAGACCCTCCTTGTCGGCATTGATGACGTCGGCCGCGCTCGGTGCCGTCTTCAACGCCGGCGCTATCGGTTCCTCGAAGACCAGCGTTCGCACGAACAGCTTGCGGTTGTCATTCAGCCAGCGCAAGTGCGTGGCGATGCGCCGGAACTCGGTGTACTCCTGGTCTAGCGCCGGGTCGTTGGCGATGAAGCGGGCGAAGCTGCCGTCGCTGTTTTGCACTTCGATCCCGGAAGCGAGCAGCCGCGTCACGCGGTCAATCGCACCGCCCTGGAAGACCAGGAACTCGAATGACTGGTCCTTGAACGGCGTCAGAACGCGCTCGGTGAACGCCTGTCCGGAGAGCGGATGAATACTGAAGGTCGGGTTCTCGGAGGCGCCGGTGCCGGCGTTCAGGCCCAGAAAGCTATCGCCCGACGTTCGGTGCCACTCGCCGCCGACACCGAGCGTGGTCGTCCAGTTGAAGGTTGCGGCGATGGTCGAGGTCGAGGTGAAGTGTACCGGCTTGCCGTTGTCGGTGCGGGCGATGTTCAGCAGCAGAAGTTTCTGGTCGAGGCGGCTGGTGACTTCGTCGTAGCCGAGCACCTGCCGCTCCAGCACCGGTGGGCCGGCGCAGCCGGCGACGGCCAGAGCGAACAGTGCTGGAGCGGCGCTGCGAGCCACTTTGGCGAGCCCCGAGGTGGCGGTCCGTGGGCTGGGGGATTTCATGTTGATGGTCTCCTTGGTGGCTTGGGAGCACGCCATGGCGAGCCAGTGAGGCGGTGCGACGCCTGGCGCCGCTAGAGCGGCCCAGGCGTTCACTCGTTCAGCCCGGCATCGGGTCGGCGTTACCGAGCGCAGTCGTATTCAGGCCGCCGTCGACGTACATGATCTCGCCGGTAATCGCGCTGGCCAGGTCGGAGAGCAGGAAGGCGGCGGCGTTGCCGACTTCGTCGATGGTGATGTTGCGACGCAGCGGCGCGTTGTGCGCGTTGTAGGCGAGCAGGCGCGAAAAGTTGCCGATGCCGGAAGCGGCCAGGGTCTTGATCGGTCCCGCCGAGATGGCGTTGGCGCGGATGCCTTGCGGGCCGAGGCAGAAAGCGAGGTAGCGGGTGGCCGCTTCGAGGCTGGCCTTGGCCAGGCCCATGGTGTTGTAGTTGGGCAGGGTGCGTTCGGCGCCGAGGTAGGAGAGCCCCAGCAGGGCCGGGTTGCGGCCTTTGAGAAGCAGCGGTCGGGCGGCCTTGGCCAGTCCGGCGTAGCTGTACGAGGAAACATCGTGCGCGATGCGGAAGGCGTCGCGCGAGATGCCGTCGAGGAAGTCACCCTCGATCGCTTCGCCGGGGGCGTAGGCGATCGAATGCACCAGGCCTTCGAGGCCGTCCCACTGCTCGGCGAGAGCGGCGAAGAGGGCGTCGATGTCGGCATCCTCGGCGACATCGCAGCGATAGACCAGGGTGCTGTCAAACTCCGCAGCGAATTTGGCGACACGCGTTTCGAAGCGTTCGTTCTGGTAGGTGAAGGCCAGCTGCGCGCCTTCGCGGTGGCAGGCCTTGGCAATGCCGTAGGCGATCGAGTGCTTCGACAGTACGCCGGTGATCAGAATGCGCTTGTCGGCGAGGAATCCCATGACTTCTCCCGTAACTAGAAGGGGTTGCGTTGGCAGCTTGGTTGCGAATCAGCGTAACCGACGCATTATAAGGGAATTGCATGGCCCGCCGTCCAAAAGCCCGCGCTCCGTCGGGCGTCGGCCGCTGGTCAATGCGGCCCGCGGCCGCCACGGCAGCTGACTTCGCGGTAAACTGCAGGTCATGCCCGCCCTTCGCCTTGCCGTTCGACGGCTCCTCCAGCCTGTCCTTCTCCTGCTGTCGCTGCTGTTCCTGCTCGCGGCGTGCAGCAGCGAACAGAACGACCCCTATCCGCAGGCCGAGCGCGGCAAAAACATTCTCTATGCGGCGTTCACCGACCGTCCGAAACACCTCGATCCGGTGCAGTCGTACAGCGAAGACGAGATCACCTTCACGGCGCAGATCTACGAGCCACCGTTGCAGTACCACTATCTGAAGCGGCCGTACACGCTGATCCCGGCGACCAGTGAGGAGGTGCCGGTCGCGCGCTATTACGACGCACGGGGCGACGAGTTGCCGGCCGACGCGCCGGTGGCCGAGATTGCGCGCAGTGTCTACGACATTCGCATTCGCCCGGGTATCCGTTACCAGCCGCATCCGGCCTTCGCCACCGATGCCGCCGGGCAGCCGGTGTATCGTGATCTTGACGCCGAGAAGTTGCGCGGCATCGATCAGATCGCTGACTTTCCCGACGCCGGCACGCGCGAACTGGTCGCCGACGACTATATCTACCAGATCAAGCGTCTGGCGCACCCGCGCCTGCATTCGCCGATCTTCAGCATGATGAGCGAGCGCATCATCGGACTGGGCGAACTCGGTGAGACACTGCGCGAGGCGGCCAAAGAGATGCCGTCAGACGCCTGGCTGGATCTCGATCGCTTCCCGCTCGCCGGCGTGACGCGTGTCGATCGCTACACCTATCGCATCGAGCTGCACGGCAAGTATCCGCAGTTCCCCTACTGGCTGGCGATGCCCTTTTTCGCGCCGGTGCCGCGCGAGGTGGACCGCTTCTACAGCATGCCGGGGATGGCCGAGAAGAACCTGACGCTGGACTGGTATCCGGTCGGCACCGGACCGTTCATGCTCACGCGCAACGATCCGAACAGCCGCATGGTGCTCGAACGCAATCCGAATTTCCATGGTGAGACCTATCCCTGCGTCGGCGAACCCGGTGACGAGGCGGCAGGCTTGCTGGCCGACTGCGGCAAGCCCTTGCCGTTCATCGACAAGGCGGTTTTCTCTCGCGAGAAGGAGGCGATTCCCTACTGGAACAAGTTCCTGCAGGGCTACTACGACGCTTCCGGGATTTCGTCGGACAGCTTCGACCAGGCGGTGCGCCTCGGCGTCGGCGGCGACGTGAGCCTGACCGACGAGATGCGCGCCAAGGGAATCCACCTGCTGACCAGCGTCCGCCCCTCGGTTTTCTACATGGGTTTCAACATGCTCGATCCGGTCGTCGGCGGCCTCTCGGAGCAGGCGATCAAGCTGCGCCAGGCCCTGTCGATCGCCGTCGACCAGGAGGAGTTCATCTCCATCTTCATGAACGGTCGCGGCATCGCGGCGACCAGCCCCTTGCCGCCGGGAATCTTCGGCTATCTCGACGGTGAGGACGGTAACAATCCAGTGGTGTACGACTGGGTCGATGGGCGCCCGCAACGCAAGGCAATCGAAGTGGCGCGCAAACTGCTCGCCGAAGCCGGCTGGCCGAATGGCCGCAACGCCACGACCGGCGAACCGCTGGTCGTCAATCTCGATACCACCAGCGGTGGCATGGGCGAGAAGTCGCGCCTCGACTGGCTGACCCGGCAGTTCGCCAAGCTCGATATCCAGCTGGTCGTTCGCTCGACCGACTTCAACCGCTTCCAGGAGAAACTCCGCAAGGGTGCGGTGCAGCTCTACTACCTGGGCTGGAACGCCGACTATCCCGATCCGGAGAACTTCCTCTTCCTGCTCGACGGCACCGACGGCAAGGTCGCGGTCGGTGGCGAGAACGCCTCCAACTACGCCAACCCCGCGTACGACCGCCTCTTCGAACGGATGAAGAACATGGAAAGCGACGGGCCGCGCGGCGCCGAGCGCCTGGCCATCATCCGCGAGGCGATCGCCTTGCTGCAGCACGATGCGCCGTGGATCTACGGTTTTCATCCGAAGAGCTATACCCTCGGTCATAGCTGGCTGCACAACCGCAAGTCGACCGACGTCGGCAACAACATCCTCAAGTATCAGCGTATCGACGTCGCCCGGCGCGCGCGCTTGCGGCAGGAATGGAACGAGCCGGTGCTCTGGCCGCTGCTCGTCGCGTTGCTGCTGCTGGTCGCCGTGATCCTGCCGGCAGCGATCGGTTATCGGCGCCGCGAGCGCGGGACCGCACGCTGATGGGGGTGCTGCTGTTGCCCGCGATCGGCCTGTCTTGCCGCAACGGCGGTCCGTCGGCGTTGCTTGCGGTATAGTCGCCGACCATGCTCGCCTACCTCGTTCGCCGCCTGCTCTACGCCTTGCCGATTCTGCTTGGCGTGAACGTGATCACCTTTGCCCTGTTTTTCGTGGTCAACACCCCCGACGACATGGCGCGCATGCAGCTCGGCGTCAAGCGCGTGACCCCGGAGGCGATCGAAAAGTGGAAGGCTCAACGTGGTTACGACAAGCCGCTGTTCATCAACGAAGCAGCGAGTGGCAGCGCGGTGTTCACCGATACCATTTTCTTCAGCAAGTCGGCGCTGATGTTTGCCGGCGATTTCGGGCGCGCCGAGGATGGTCGCGACATCGCCCGCGAGATTACCTCGCGGATGGGTCCGTCGCTGGCGATCGCGCTGCCGACCTTCGTCATCGGCCTGCTGGTGACCGTCTCGTTCGCGCTGATGCTGACCTTCTTTCGGGCCAGCTACCTCGATTTCTGGGGCGTCGTGCTGTGCGTGGCGATGATGTCGATCTCCGGTCTGTTCTACATCATCGGCGGCCAGTTTCTGATCAGCAAGATGTGGAAGCTGGTACCCATTTCGGGCTACGGTGGCGGTCTCGACGCCTGGAAATTCGTCATTCTGCCGGTGCTGATCGGCGTCATCTCGGGGATCGGTTCGTCCACCCGCTGGTATCGGACCATCTTCCTCGAGGAAATTTCCCGCGACTACGTGCGTACGGCGCGCGCCAAGGGACTTTCCGAGCTGGCGGTGCTCTTCCGCCATGTCCTGCGCAACGCGATGATTCCGATCCTGACCGGCGTGGTGGTGGTCATCCCGCTGCTGTTCATGGGCTCGCTGCTCACCGAATCGTTCTTCGGCATTCCCGGTCTCGGCAGCTACACCATCGACGCCATCAACGCCCAGGACTTCGCGGTCGTGCGGGCGATGGTCTTCATTGGCTCGGTGCTGTACATCGTCGGCCTGATCCTCACCGACCTCTCCTACACCTTCGTTGACCCGCGGATTCGTTTCAACTGATGGCTTTCCTTCCCGTCATCCTCTGGTCGGATGTGCTGATCTGGCTGCTCTTCGTCGCGGCGGGCGTTTTCGGCTGGCTGTCCTTGCGCAATCCGCTGTGGCGGACCGCCTGGCAGCGGGTCGGCCGCAGTCGGTCGGGGATGGCTTCGGCGACGGTGTTGCTGGTCTTCGTTCTTGTCGGTCTGCTCGATTCGCTTCATTATCGGCCGCGCCTGGAAAACGATGCCGGGCATCTGGCCAGCAGCGACGCCGTGCCCGGGGAAAGTGCGGCCGGCAAGCCGCCTGCGGCGTATGCCGTCGAGGTGCTGTCGCTGCTCGACGCGATCCTGACGCCGCTGCGCACGCGCAACGAGAAAACCTATTCGGAACCGCTGGCGACACGTGCCTACGCCAAGGAGTCGATCGAATCGCGCGACGCCGCTGGCGAACTGCAGAAAACGCGCGATTATCCGCGCCTGAAGCACGGTGGCATTCATCTCGGCGCCGACGAAGCGGGTCGCGATGCCGACATCGGGCAGCGTTTGCTAAGGGCGCTGGCGCTGGCTATTCTCGCCTGGTGGGCGCTGGCGGCGGCGACCGCGGCGCGTCTCGCGCACCGGGAAGCCTGCGCGCACAGGGAAGCCTGGCGGCGCATCTGGAGCAACGAGAGCGATTTCGCCTGGAACGCGGTTCTCGCCGCTGCCGGCGCCGTTCTGCTGGTCGCCCTGCCGCTGGGCATGCTCGCCGTCCACTACCATGTTTTCGGTACCGACAAGGTTGGTCAGGACGTCCTTTATCAGGTCCTCAAGAGCGTGCGCACCGCTCTGGTCATCGGTCTGGTGACGACGCTGGTGACCTTGCCGCTGTCGATCTTCCTGGGTGTCCTCGCCGGCTACTTTCGCGGTTGGGTCGATGACCTCATCCAGTACCTGTACACCACGCTGAGTTCGATTCCGGGGGTGCTGCTGATCGCCGCTGCGGTGCTGATGATGCAGGTGCTCATCGACAACCACCCGCAGTGGTTCGCCACCGCCGCCGAACGTGCCGACCTGCGCTTGCTGGCGCTGTGCTTCATCCTCGGCGTGACCAGCTGGACCGGTCTTTGCCGGCTGTTACGCGGCGAGACGCTGAAGCTGCGCGAACTGGAGTACATCCAGGCGGCACAGGCTTTCGGGGTTGCCGATCTGCGCATCATCGGCCGCCACATCCTGCCCAACCTGATGCACATCGTGATCATCGCGCTGGTGATGGACTTTTCGAGCCTGGTGCTTGCCGAGGCGGTGCTGTCCTACGTCGGCATCGGCGTCGACCCGACGATGATCAGCTTCGGAACGATGATCAACAATGCGCGCATGGAACTGGCGCGCGAACCGATGGTGTGGTGGTCGCTGGCCGCCGCTTTCGTTTTCATGTTTGCCCTGGTGCTGGCGGCGAACCTGCTCGCCGACGCCGTCCGCGACGCTTTCGATCCACGTATCGCGGGGTCGGCATGAGCGACGGGGCGACGTTGAACGAACGGCTCCTTCTCGAAGTCGCGCGGCTGCGCATTGCTTTCGTCAGTGGCCGCTCGCTGCTGCCGGCGGTCGACGGCGTCGATTTCCAGGTCGCCGCCGGCGAAACGCTGGCCCTGCTTGGCGAGTCGGGTTGCGGCAAGTCGGCCACCGCGCTCGGCCTGCTGCGCCTGCTGCCCGCTGCCGGGCGGGTTGCCGGTGGCGAGGTGTGTTTCGAGGGCCGCGATCTGCTTTCCTTGCCCGAAGCCGAGATGCGAGGCGTGCGTGGCGGCGGCATGGCGATGATTTTTCAGGAGCCGGCGACCAGCCTCAATCCGGTCCTCACCGTCGGTCATCAGCTCGGCGAAGTGCTCGCGCGCCACCTCGGCCTGTCGGGTCAGCCGGCGCGCGAGCGGTCGCTCGAACTGCTTCGCGCGGTCGGCATCGCCGACGCGGAACGTCGCCTCGGCGAGTACCCTTTCCAGCTGTCCGGGGGCATGAAGCAGCGGGTGATGATCGCCGTCGCGCTGGCCGGCAATCCACGCCTGTTGATCGCCGACGAGCCGACCACCGCGCTCGACGTGACCATTCAGGCGCAGATCCTCGAGTTGTTGCGCCAGTTGCAGGCCGAGCGGGCGATGGGCATGTTGCTGATCACCCACGACCTTGGCGTCGTCGCGCAGATGGCGACGCGGGTGGCGGTGATGTACGCCGGCCAGATCGTCGAGGAGGCGCCGCGCGCGGTTTTCTTCTCGGCAGCGCGCCATCCCTACACGCAAAAGCTGTTCGCCGCCTTGCCCGATCTGGCGCGCCGCGGCGGGCGGCTGGAGACGATCCCCGGGCAGGTGCCGCCGCTCGCCGAAATGCCCGGCGGTTGTCGCTTCGCCAGTCGTTGCGAGTACGCCTGGGAGCGCTGTCGGCGGCAGGCGCCGGAATGGCGGCAGGTCGCCGTTGGCCATCGCTTGCGCTGCCATCTCGACGCCTTGCCGGACGCCGGCGCGAGCGCCGGCGTTGCCGCGGCCGTCGAGGTCGAAGAAGCGGCTGCGACGCCCCTGCTCAGCGTCGACGCGCTGCGCGTGCACTTCCCCATTCGGCGCGGTATCCTGCAGCGCACGGTCGGGCACGTGCGGGCGGTCGATGGCGTTTCGCTGGAACTGGCGCGCGGGCGAACCCTGGCGCTGGTCGGCGAGTCGGGCTGCGGCAAGACGACGGTCGGCAAGGCGATCCTGCAGCTGATCGCTGCCAGCGCTGGCAGCGTGCGCCTGCTCGGGCAGGAACTGGGCGGCCTGGCGGGCAAGGCACGCCGGCCGCTGCGTCGTCGCATGCAGATGATTTTTCAGGATCCCTTCGCCTCGCTCAATCCACGCATGTCGGTCGGTGAAATCATTGGCGAGGGAATGGGCGCTTTGCGCATCGACATGCAACGCCAGGGAAGGGCGGCGGCGATCGCTGCCGTCCTCGACCAGGTCGGCCTCGAGGCCGCTGCCGCCCACCGCTATCCGCACGAATTCTCCGGCGGTCAGCGGCAGCGCATCGCGATCGCGCGCGCGCTCGCCGTGCAGCCTGATCTGGTGATTTGCGACGAGCCGACTTCGGCGCTAGACGTCTCGGTACAGGCGCAGATTCTCAATCTGCTGGCGACGCTGCAGGCCGATCTCGGGCTGGCCTATTTGTTCATCACCCATAACTTTGCAGTGGTCGACCATCTCGCTCACGAGGTGGCGGTCATGTACCTTGGCCGCATCGTCGAACGCGGGAGCGTCGACGAGGTGCTGCGTTCGCCACAGCACCCCTATACGCGGGCCTTGTTGTCGGCAGTTCCCAGCGCCCGCCTCGACGCGCAGCCCGAGTTCATTCGCTTGCCGGGGGAAACGCCGTCGCCGGCCAATCCGCCGACGGGTTGCCATTTTCACCCGCGTTGCCGACAAGCGACTGACGCCTGTCGTGAGCGCTATCCCGCAACGAGTGTGCTATCGGCGACGCATAGCGTGCGTTGCCACCTGTATTCGCAGGACGCTGCCAGGTGAGCGAGGCGAGGGCGATGCCTTCGTACCCGACGGTCGGCAGTGCCGCGTGCCGCGGCGCTCTGCCGGGCAGTGACTGCCGGTAGGGGCCCGCTCGTCTGCCCGGTCTGTGGGTTGGGCTAGTTTACGGGAGCGTTGGAGGAGTTCTTGCCCGGCGTGAAGCTGACTTTGGCCACGTTGGCCTTGATTCCCGCTGCCTTGTCCTGCTTGCCGCCGGCTTTGACAGGCTCGGCGGCCGACTTCACCGACGAGAGCTTCTCTGCTGCTGCGGGGGCGTCCACCAGCAGCTTGCTGCCGGACGTGACCTGATCGGAACGCAGCTTGTTGAGCTGTTTGAGTTCAGCCACGGTCATCTCGTAACGCTGGGCAATGCTGAACAGCGTTTCTCCGCGCCGTACGGTGTGTGCGTGCGTGCGGTGTCCCGTCGCCGATTTGGCATCGCTGGGGGCTGCCGGCTTGCTGGCCACCTCTACCTGGACACGGCGCTGTGCCGTGGCCACCGGTGCGCTACGCACGGGTTCGCTGGTGACCACCGTCAGCCGGGTACCGTAATTCACGTGATTGGAACGTAGCTTGTTGCGTTGTTTGAGGTCCGCCAGGCTCATGTCGTAGCGCTCGGCGATGCCGAGCAGCGTTTCACCCTTAGCCACCTTGTGGGTGCGCGTGCGGGTGACCATCGCCGGCGCGGCTGGCGGCGCGGCTGGCGGCGCGTCCGCCTTCGTCACGGCGTGCTTGTCGACGGGCGCAGGCTTTTCAACGACCGGTGCCGGTTCGGACGAGGCGCCAAGGGCGCTCAATTGGACGGCCTGGGCCGGATCATGCGGATCATTCTCTTCGCCGGCGACCAAGAGCGTCGCTCCCGACGCCAGTCGCACGCGACCCTGGATGCCGTTGGCCGCCTTGAGGCCGGCCACGGTCATGCCGAAGCGCGGCGCCACCTGTTCGAGTTTCTCCCCGGGGCGCAAGGTATAGGCCTGCCAGGAAGAAAGCGGCTTGTCGCTTTCCTCGTGCGCCTCGAGGTTGTGATTGAAGGTTTCGAGCTTGTCGGCCGGGATCACCAGCGGTGTTTCGGATTTGATCACCGGGCGATTATGCGAGGGGTTCAGTGCCACGAAGTCCTGGACCGGCATCTCGGCGAGCTTGGCGGCCAGTTTGACGTCGATATTGGTGGGCTTGGTGACGGTCGCAAAGTAGGGGCGCATGGGGACGCCGAGCATGTCGAGGTCGGCGAGGATGTTTGGATTGCTGAAGATGTTCTTCAAGGCCTGCAGCTTGGGGACGTAGTTGCGCGTTTCCTCAGGCATCTTGAGGCTCAGGTAATCGGTTGGCAGACCCTGCGCCTCGTTCTTCTTGATCGCTCTCCCGACCGCGCCTTCGCCCCAGTTGTAGGAGGCCAGCGCCAGGTGCCAGTCGCCGTGCAGCTCGTAGATATATTGCAGGTAATCGAGAGCGGCGCCGGTAGAGGCGACGATGTCGCGCCGCTCGTCAACCCACCAGTTTTGCTCCAGCTTGTACTGCTTGCCGGTCGCCGGAACGAACTGCCACAGACCTGAAGCATGGCTTCGCGAATAGGCGGTCGGATTGTAGGCACTCTCGACCATCGGCAGCAGGGCAATTTCCAACGGCATGCCGCGCTTGTCGAGCTCGACGATGATGAAATGCAGGTAGCGGCTGCTGCGGGTGATCATCCGCCGCAGGTAGTCCGGACGGTTCAGGTACCACTGCTGATGGTGAAGAACGAGCGAGTTGCTGATGTTCGGCATCGCGAAGCCGCGACGCAGGTGCTGGAAAATTTCTGCCGACTCGTAGGTGAGGTCGATGGTTTCGGGGAGTGGGGCGGGCGCAGCGACTTCAATCACTGGCAGGGGGCCATCGGTTCCTGCCGGGACTGCCGTGGTGACTGCCTCGGCCCGCGCCGAACTGCGCAGGGCTGGAACATCGGACTGAAGATTCTCACTCTGCGCTTCGTTCGACCAAGCGCTACCGCAGGCAAGAGCAGCAACAATTGCGAAAGCTATTCGTGGCGTCATCCGTAGGTCCTGTCCTCGTTCTCGGGCGGTGCCAGCTGATCCCGACGAAACCGGTTTGCCCGCGTGGTTTCCCTGCTTCGGGTTACCTGGTTGAATTTTGCCCTACAAGCCTATGATTATAGAACAAACATCTCGTTGCCGTGCCGATCATTTCCGCTCCCGAGGGGCGCTTGCGCAGCGCCAGCGGCTTGCCCGCCGACCGCGCCAGCCGGTGCCCTCGCCCTCTGGGACCTGCCAGGGGACGGCCCGAAAAGAAAAAAGCCCAGTCTGGCTGGGCTTTTTTCTCTCTTGTGCTGGCGGAGTGGACGGGACTCGAACCCGCGACCCCCGGCGTGACGACTCGAACCCGCGACCCCCGGCGTGACAGGCCGGTATTCTAACCAACTGAACTACCACTCCTTGTTTGCTGCTTTTCCCTTCTGTCGGCTGCACGGTGCTTGCTCAGCGACGCCCTCGCCACCCGGGAAGCTGCGCATTATAGCGGATTTCAGCGGGCAAGCAAGTGCAAAAAAGCGCCTTGCCAGCTCGCCTCGGATCAGCGGATCGCACCGACGAAACTGTCGATCTCGGTTCGCGCGTCGCGCAGGTGTTGCAGGCAATCGTCCCACTGCCGGTGGCTCAATGACAGTGTCTCGAGCAGCGCGGCGCGCTCGGCGTCGTGCTCCGCTGGCGGTGTCTGGCCAGCGAGCGCCGCGTAGGCGGCCTGGTCGGCGAGTCCGATCAGGGCGCAGAAGACGCGCTCGTCGCCGGCCGCTTGCGGGTCGTGATGGTGAGCAATGGCGGCGACGTAGCGCGCAGGCAGATCCCAGCGTTCGGCGACCATCTCGCCGACTTCGGGATGGGTGAATTCGAACAGCGTTCGCTCGGCTTCGAGACTGCTCATTGGCGTCGCGCCGCGCTTGAGTTCGAGCACTTGATGGTAGCCGGGTTCGGCCTGGATGGCGAAGATCAGCTTGCCGATGTCGTGCAGGATGCCGGCCATGAAGGCTTCGTCCGGCGAGCAGTCGACGCGCGGAGAAAGGAAGCGGGCGGCGGTGGCGGTGGCGATCGAGTGCTTCCAGAACTCGGTCAGGTTCAGGCGCTCGGTACGGAAGGCGTCGAAGGCGCCAACCGAAAAGATCATCCCCTGAACATTGGTGAACCCGAGCACGCGCACCGCTTCGGCGATGGTGCGGATACGGCGCGAAAAGCCGAAGAACGCGGAGTTGGCGACGCGAAGAACGCGGAGTTGGCGACGCGCAGAATCTTGGCCGAGATCGCCGGGTCATTGACGATTACGCGCTCGACCGCTCGGGCGTCGCTGCTCGGGTTCTGCAGTCGCTGCTCGGGTTCTGCAGGACCTTCAGCGCCTGCACGATGATTGCCGGCAGCGTCGGGACTTCGTAGAGGTCGACCGGCCGGAAACGCGCCAGCGGCTCGGCGGTCAGCTTGTGTCCGCCCGAGGTGTCGCCAAGCTCGCACAGGCCCGGCGCGAGCCCCGGATGGATCAGCTGGAAGACGTGCATGGGGTGCGGCAGATCGCGCAGGCGAAGCATGCCGGTATCGCGCAGGCTGGTGTCCGCCGGCAGGGATTCGCGGACCAGCGCTTCGGTCGGCGAGGTGAGCAGCGTCTGCCCGCCGAGGGTGACCGCCAACAGGCGGGCGCAGCGGTTGACCGTTGTCCCGAAGTAGTCGCCACTGCTGAGATACGCCGGGCCGGTGTGCAGCGCGACCCGCACGCGCAGCGGGGAACTGGTCGTCCAGCGTTGGGCAGCAAGGCTGGCCTGGATCTGGCAGGCCGCCCGCAGCGCCTCGGCGGCATCGTCGAAGGTGACGCAGAAAGCATCGCCGACGGTCTTGAAGACATAGCCATGGTGACGCTCGATCGCCGCCGACAGCAGCGTGTTGTGACGCTGCAGAGCTGTGCGCATGGCCTGCGATTCGGTCTCCCAGAGGTTGGTCGAGCCTTCGATGTCGGTAAATAGAAAGGTGACCGTGATCAGCGACGCATCGCCCAAGGTAAGTTCTGCCGGTCCCATTCACAGCCTCGCTCGTTGGTGGTCGGCGATCAGCTGCCGTCGCTGATTGCTCGACGGGTATGGCCACCGAAGGGTCAGGAATTTGACCGTGCCGACGCGAGTATCCGGGCTTACGGCCACCACCGTCAATCGCGATCACGGCCATCCTGGCCGCTGGCAATAGCGCGCCCGCGGCCGCTGGCAATAGCGCGCCCGCGCAAGCCTGGTGTCCATTGACGGCGTGCAGGAAGCGCGATCAGCGAGCACAATGATGGGCGTACGGCGGTCCTCAGCCGACGTACGCCATTCACGAACCACCCAAACACCGCAAAGGAGACAAATCATGAGCCAACCGACTGTTTATGGCGATGCCATCAGCACCTACGTTATGGCGATGCCATCAGCACCTACGTGCGTTCCGTGCGCCTGGCGCTGGCGGAAAAGGGGGTCGCACACACGCTCGTCGGCGTGGACCTGGTCAAGGGTGAGCATCTGGAGGGCCAGCATCTCGCCCGCCATCCGTGGGGAAAGATGCCCGCCTTCGAGCACGATGGCAACGCGTTCTACGAGGCTTCGGCGATCATGCGTTACATCGACGAGGTATTTCCCGGGCCGGCGTTGACGCCATCGACGCCCGTTGAACGCGCGCGGATGAATCAGGTGATGAGCATCGTTGAAAGTTATGGCTACCCGGCGTCGATCACCGACATCTTCATTCCGCGCGTACTGGTGCCCTCGCTCGGCGGACAGACCGACGAAGCCCTGGTCGAGGCGGCAAAGCCGCGGGCCGCGTTGTTCCTCAAGGAGATCGCGCGGCTGCTGGGCGCGGGCAGCTACTTCGGCGGCGCGAGCGTGAGTCTCGCCGATCTGCATCTGCTGCCGGTATTGACTTACCTTCGCGCCACCCCGGAAGGCCAGGCCTTGCTGGCGGCGACGCCGACCATCGAGGCCTGGATGGGCCGCATGAACGAGCGCAGCAGCGTCCAGGCGGTGATGCCGGCCAATTGAGAACGGCTCCCGGCAGGATGCCGATGCAGCGGGCGATGTCGCGTTGCGCCCGTCGGGACGATCGCGCGGCGCTACAGCTGGCGCGATCCTCGGCCTGCGGGGCTCTTGCGCGTGCCATGGCTGGTGCCATCAACGGGCGCTCGGCCCGGAGTGGACGATGGAGATGTTGGCCTGGAGCAGTATCTCGCTCACCAAGCAAATCCGCGCTTGCAACGAAGCGCATGGTGGCCGATGCTGATTTCTGGCGCAGAAAATGTCGATCTGGCGCATTTTCGTACACGGAGGTCATCGCTTTGAAAGGCAAAGAGTTGCTGGAGAGGAATCATGTCTGAACCCATAGAGATCCTGCGCGGAGTCGTACATCCGTGGTATTGCGACAACTTTGGCCATATGAATGTCCGTTGGTATAGTCATTTTTTCGATGACGCCGCGTTTCACCTGTGGCCGCTGTACTGGGGGAGTCACAGGAAAATGCAGGATGAGTTTGGCGTTCATACCGTAACAGCCTCTGCGACGGTACAGTTCTTGCAGGAGCTGCTCGCAGGGGATCTGATTTTGGTAGATAGTTTGCTGACCCGTGTTGGCCGCAAAAGCTGTACTTTTACCGAGCGAATGCTGCATGTTGACACTAGGGAAGTGCATGCCACATACGAGACCGTAGAAGTCTTCTTTGACCCGAAAACGCGCCGGGCAACAGAAATTCCGGCCTCAATCAGGCAGGCGTTGGAAAACGCATACAAGATCGCTCAACAGGACCATTAGCCGGCAGGCTCTTGGTCGCCGAAGCAGATGGAGAAGGGGGAAAGGAGCGCTATCGATGGAAAGCGGCCGGACCGGGCGTCGGCAGCGAAGCCACCTGTATCGCTCGCCCCAACGGCGGATAATACGCCTGACCGAGGCTACCACTTGAGGTGTCGAGATGGCGATCCGCGACTGGCCTGAAGACGAGCGACCACGCGAGCGACTGCTGGCTCGCGGTGCCGCCGCCCTGTCCGATGCCGAATTGCTGGCGATCTTCCTGCGCGTCGGCAGCAAGGGGAAAAGCGCGGTTGATCTGGCGCGCGAGTTGATTGGCGGCTTTGGCGGGCTGAACCGCATGTTTGCGAGCAGCCTGGCCGATTTTTCTGCAGTGCCGGGGATGGGTCCGGCGAAGTACGCGCAGCTGCAGGCGGTGCTCGAAATGGCGCGGCGGGCGCTCGGCGAAAGTCTGAAGGAGCAGGGGCTGGCCTTCGCCTCGCCCGGCGGTGTGCGCGACTACCTGCGGCTACATCTGGCTGGCCTGCAGCATGAAGTTTTCCTGGCCCTGTGGCTCGATGCCCAGAACCGCCTGATTGCCACCGAAGAGCTGTTTCGCGGGACGCTGACGCAGACCAGCGTCTATCCGCGCGAGGTGGTCAAGCACGCGCTGCGGCACAATGCGGCGGCGGTGGTGCTGGCGCACAATCACCCGTCGGGGGTGGCCGAGCCTTCGCGCGCCGACGAACTGCTGACCAGCGAGCTGAAGCAGGTGCTGGCGCTGGTCGAAGTGCGCGTGCTTGATCATTTCATCGTGGCCGGGCAATCGCCGCCGCTGTCGTTTGCCGAGCGAGGCCTGTTGTAGGTCGTGGCGGAGAAAAGCCCGGCCGCCGGGACCAAAACGCTTGAAGTAGACCCCCTGCCTGCGCTAAACTCGCGGGTTTTCTTCCCTCAGACAATTGGAGCGACAATCATGGCGCGTGTTTGCCAAGTCACGGGCAAAGGCCCGATGGTGGGGAACAATGTTTCCCATGCCAACAATAGAACGAAGCGCCGCTTCCTTCCGAATCTGCAGTATCGCCGTTTCTGGATCGAGAGCGAGAGCCGCTGGCTGCGCTTGCGCGTATCGAACGCCGGTTTGCGCACTATTGACAAGAACGGTATCGACGTGGTGCTCGCAGACCTGCGCGCGCGCGGCGAGATCTGACCAGGAGAGCAGCTATGCGTGACAAGATCAAGCTCGAGTCGACCGCCGGAACCGGCCACTTCTACACGACGACCAAGAACAAGCGCACGATGCCGGGCAAGATGGAGATCAAGAAGTACGATCCCAAGGCCCGCAAGCACGTGATCTACAAGGAAATCAAGCTCCGCTGAGCGACGCGCGCGAGCGTGCTCGCGCGGCTCCTGGCGGAAAGCTGTTCCCACGGGCGGGGCGGCCGCGAAAGCGGTGGCTCCGCTTTTTGTCGCCCGCGCTTTCGCTCGCCATCGCCCGTCGCCGCTACGAGCAGCCGCGCGGGCTATGCCAATCGCTGCTCGCTACTCGGCGGCTTCGACCAGGCGGCGGTCGCGGACGCTCTTGGCGAGGACTTCCAGGACCAGCAGCGAGTCCTCCCAGCCCAGGCAGGCGTCGGTCACGCTCTTGCCGTACTCGAGCTGCTGGCCGGGTACCAGATCCTGGCGTCCTTCGACCAGGTGCGACTCGATCATCACGCCGATGATCCGTTCGTCGCCGGCGGTCACCTGGCTGGCGGTATCCCTGGCGACCTCGATCTGTTGCTTGAAGCGCTTGTTGCTGTTGGCGTGCGAGGCGTCGATCATCAGCCGCGCGGCGAGGCCGGCGGCGGCGATTTGCTTGCAGGCCGCGTCGACGTGCGCCGCATCGTGGTTTGGTTCCTGGCCACCACGCAGGATCACGTGGCAGTCCTCGTTGCCGGCAGTGGAGACGATTGCCGAATGGCCGGCCTTGGTCACCGAGAGGAAGTGGTGTGGCGATTGCGCGGCGCGGATGGCGTCGATGGCGATGCGGATGTTGCCGTCGGTGCCGTTCTTGAAGCCGACCGGGCACGACAGGCCGGAGGCCAGTTCACGATGCACCTGCGACTCGGTGGTGCGCGCCCCGATCGCTCCCCAGGCAATCAGGTCGGCGGTGTATTGCGGCGTGATGGTGTCGAGAAACTCGGTCGCGCAGGGCAGCCCCATGTCGTTGATCTGCAACAACAAGCCGCGTGCCAGACGCAGCCCCTCGTTGATCCGGAAACTGTTGTCGAGCCGCGGATCGTTGATCAGGCCCTTCCAGCCGACGGTGGTGCGCGGTTTTTCGAAATAGACGCGCATGGCGATCAGCAGGTCGTCGGCGAAGCGGGGCACTTCCTTCTGCAGTCGGGTGGCGTATTCGATCGCCGAATCGACATCGTGAATCGAGCACGGGCCAATCACCACCAGCAGGCGGTTGTCGGCACCGTGCAGGATGCGATGGATGTTCTGGCGTGCTTCGAAGGTGGTCATTGCAGCGCGAACGCCGACCGGAAATTCGCGAAAAACGTGCGCTGGCGGGACCAGCTCCTTGATTTCCCGGATGCGAACGTCGTCGGTGTTGGGCTTGCTCTGCAAGGTCATTAGGCATTCTCCTGGGGGCGACCGGAGTCGGCAAAGGCTCGATTCTAATGGAATCACGGCACGGATTGTGCTTTGCGACTGCTCGGGAAGTGCTCCGGGGCGGTTCTCGGGAACTGCGCTCAGCTGTTCCTGCGTGCTGACCAAGGCGCCGTTGCTCCGGCCTGGTTCGCCTGGCGCAGCGTCTGCAGTGCCTTGGCAAAGTCGTAGTTGTCGATCTGGTTGCCGAGGCGTTTGGCCACCGTTCCAAGATGCGCCTCGATCAGCGCTGCCGATTCGCACCAGAGGTCGCAGGCGCGGGTGTCGTCCTCGGCGAGCAGCACTTCCAGGCGCATCAGGATTCGCTGTGCCCGCAAGCGCTCGCCCTCCAGCTGCGGCGGCTCGGGCGTCACCTGCTCGCCAGGGTCGACGGCATCGAGCTGGCCGATCGCCGCCGCCAGGGGAAGCAGGGCGGCGTCCAGCGCGGCAATCGCACGCCCCAGGCCGGCCCCCGGAACTGGCGCGCGCAGCGCGGACTCGAGCGCCAGCGCCC
>JEMY01000060.1 GCA_000585075.1 Candidatus Accumulibacter regalis
CGCGAGTTTCCCTTCGAGGGCGAGGATTTCGCGTACATGGTCTTCCGCAAACGCAACTGCTGCCAAGGCGCGTTCTGAGGCCATGAGCAGGCGACCGCTGATCCTGCTGTCGGTGCTTTGCCTCGGCGTCGGCGCCTGGGGGGGGCCGGTGACGTGCGCGCTGGCTCAAGGCGTAGGACCCTCGGACAGCGAGCTGCGGGCTACCCGCGAGCGCATGGGTTCTCTTCTGGACTCCGTCGAGGTGCCGAAGGCCACTGGCCGTCAGACGGTTCCCGATCCGACCAGGCTGCCACAGCCCGCGACCACGGGGCCCGATATCGCCCGGATGGCAGCAACCTACCGGCAACCCACGCCAAGCTCGGCAGCGGGCAAGGACGTCCCGGAGTTGATGGTGTTTGTTTCGTTTTCGTTGCCGAAGGAAACGCTGCAGCGAATCGTCGGCCAGGCAGAGAAATCCGGCGCCGTCTTGGTCCTGCGCGGACTCCACGGGAATTCGCTCACGCGCATGGGTCAGGAGATCGCGCGACTGGTCGGCGACCGTAAGGTCACGGCGATCATTCATCCACCGGCCTTCAGGCAGTTCAAGGTGCACCAGGTGCCAGCACTGGTACTGGCGCGATCCGGCCAGGCGTCGAAGATAGGCGAAGACGCTTGCGCCCCGGGGTCGAGCTTCATCCGCGTCGACGGCGATGTGACTCAGGACTACGCGCTCGATCTGATCGAGCGACAGGCGCCGGCGTGGGCGGAAGTTGCGCGGCGCTACGCGGCAAGACTCTCGGGGTCGCGGCCATGAGCAAGCGGTGGGTCTTCGTCCTTGCGCTGCTCCTGGCAAGCCGTCTCTGGGCGCAAGGCGATGCTGCGAGCAGCGCGTTTGCCGAGGGAAAAGCGCTGGGCGCCAGTACGATCGACAGTGCCTTCCAGTCCATTGGCAACGGCACCGGCGCCGAGACGGTGCCAGGCTTCGGATTGAACACTCCCCAGTCGCAGGTTTTCCAGGCGGGGCAGGGGCAGTTGTCGGGGCAGGGTACAGCCAAGATCATCGACTGCGCCAGCCAAGCCCCTGAAGTGGATTCCTACCGGCGGCAGGAGTGTGACGCCGTCAATTTCGTGGCGCGCAACCCGGCGGTGCGCCCGGCGTTCTCGATCGATCGCGCCAACGATCCGCTGATCAGTCGCGCCCGGGCGCTGGCCCGCAATCCGACGATGAGTGGCACCGGCATCACCGCCGGGAATCCTGCCGAACAGTGCCGGGTAGTGACCGAGACCCAGCCCGCGTCGTTCAGCAAGGAAACGTGCAACGACTACCGGCCGGTGAGCAGCGCTTTCTGTTCGACCGCGCGGCAGATCAGCGTCGATCAGCATCACCGCTACCAGTGCGTCGAACAGATGCAGTCGGTGAGCAATGCATCGTGCTTTATCGGACAACAGATCGCCGTCGATACGCGTTACCGCTACCAATGCAATCAGACGGTGCATGGCTACGAGTCGCTGAGTTGTCGGCGAGGGGCTTCCGTCACCGTCGGGTTTGGCCAATGCACACCCGATGCCTGGCTCGGACGCACGGCGTTTGTCGATTGCGCCGACTGCGTCGATCCGTACATGGCGATGAACATCTTTTGCGGTAGCGATGGTCGATCGTACGAAGTGGAGCCCTACCGTTCCAGCGACGGCGAAAATCGTTTCGACTATCGGACGCTGGGCTATGAATGGGATGGCAGCTACGGACGCTTTCCCGTGGCGGTTGCACCGGGTCAATCGGTCAGCGATCACTACGTCAGCGATCTCGGATTTGGCTGCCATCTCTACGTTTATTTCAGCGTCAGCTGCAGCACGACCACTTGTACGCCATCGGTGCGCAACGTCAATGCCGGTTGCAACTCGACTGGCGGGAGCGGCACCGGGGCGGCGTTGCAGCTGCCGATGTCCACGACGGTCAGCAGCTGGCTGTCGAGCGAGTGCGCCAGCTTGCAGCTGCGAGCGCAATGATGAAGAGCCTCCTTGCGATGCTATTCGCCATTGCACTCGCTGGACAAGCGACCGCCGGCGATTGCCAGCTGGCGAGTTCGACTTGTGTCGATAGCACCGCGAGCAAGACGATCTCCGGCATCGTGGTGACACTGGCACAGGTTGGCGGCTGCTGGGAGTACCAGGATACCTATACCTGCATCAAGCCCGAGGCCATCGACTACTGTGCCGCACTGGCCACGGCCGGCTGCGGGCAGATCGGTTCGACCTGCAGCGATACGGCGTTCAACGGGAGCTGCAACACTTATGTGAAGACGTTTCAGTGCGGCACTGACCAGGGAGAGCCGAGCAACACGCTGCGCTTGAGCAATAGCTACACCCTGCTCACCGACGCTTCCGACGCCAGTGCCTGCAGCAGCTACGCGCAGAACGCGCGCTGCCGGCTGGCGGCGCATACCTGTGTTGATTCGACGCCGTGCAAGCTTGACGCCAGCGGGGCGACGGTTTGCCTGGCCGGCGTGACGCCGCCGGAAGGCGGGCTGAACTCGACGGCGAGCTGTTGGCGCTATCAGGACGACTATTCGTGCATTGCCGACGACCCCCTCGATTACTGCGCGGCGATCAAGGCGACCGAGGGCTGTACGCTGCTCACTTCGACCTGCGACAGCACGGCCTTCGACGGGTCGTGCAATCAATACACGCGCCAGTATCAGTGCACCAACGTGACGGCATCGACCAACCCGCCGACGGTCGTGCCACTCGACACCTCGTACACCATCGTCTCGAACACACTCGACACCAGCGGCTGTACCTCGCTGGCGGAAAGCAGCAATTGCGTCCATGCCGCGCACACCTGCACGGACAACACACCGTGCAAGACGATCAACGGCCTGCAGGTCTGCCTGGACAGCGTCTCGCCGCTGCCGGAGGGGGCCCAGAGTGCGGGCGATTCCTGCTGGGCGTGGTCGGAGGACTACACCTGCGCCGCGACAGCGCTGAGCGATGACTGTCAGGAGTTGATTGACCGGGGATGCACCCAGGTGGGCAGCGACTGTGTCGACCGCCTGCCCTCGGGCGCTTGCGATCTGAACGAGCGCACCTATTCGTGCCAGACCTCGCCGGCGGTGCAGACGCAGCGCACGGTCTGCGATCAGGTGGCGTTCTGTCAGGGCGGCAACTGCTTTGATGCCAGCCATCCGGCCGATCAGGATTTCGGCAAGGTCCTCGCCACGCTGGAGGCGGCACGAGAAGCCGGGGTCTATGGCGGCGATCAGCGGCTGTTCACGGGCGTTACCGAGCAGTGTCGCAAGCGGCTCTTCGGACTGGTTAACTGCTGCAAGAAGGGTGGCGGTGGCGCGGCGAAAAGCAACAACGCGCTGATGTCGGCGGCGATCCAGGGGGCGTATGCGGGAGGGCAGCTGGCGGTGAACGCCGGCAGCAAGTACGTCTTCGATTTCATGTATCCGCAGTACGCCGGCTATCTCGAAGCGGGCGCACAGGCGATGATTTCCTCCGAGGTGCTGTTCACGCCGACGAATTTCCAGCCCTCGTTCAGTTTCTATGGGCTGACCTTGTCCACGGGGACGATGACCAGTGGCCTGCTCGGCGGACCGATTTTTTCTATCGGGTCACTGGGCAGCTTCAATTTCTACTTCGATCCTTACTCATTGGCCGTGGCGGTGGCTCTCGAGCTGCTCTCGGACCTGCTCTCGTGTGACCAGGCCGAGCAACTGCTGGCCATGCACCGGGATGCCAATCTCTGTGTCGCCGTGGGCTCCTTCTGTTCGGCCCGGGTGCCGATCATCCGGACGTGCATCGAAAAGACCCAGTCGTATTGCTGTTTCAACTCTCGCCTGGCCCGGTTGATCAATGAACAGGGCAGGGGACAGATCGGCAAGACCTGGGGAAGCGGCAGGCATCCGGACTGTTCCGGATTCACTCCGGCGGAGTTCGAACGGCTCGATTTCTCGCAGATCGACCTGGGTGAGTTCATCGCGGAAGTCACTGCCAGCGTTCGCGTACCCACTGCGTCGTCGATCGGGCAGAACGTCCGCGGCACCGTCGAGCAACGCGTCAATAGTTACTACAACCGGTGATGACTGAGCTCGCCTCTTTTTTCGGGCGAGGACGCGATGTCTTCGGATAGGTGGATGGTCAGCCGTGCCCTCGGGGAGAGTCGATGAAAGCAGCCCTGAAAGCCCTTGCGATAGCGCTGTGCGTCCTGGCACCGCTCGGCACCAGAGATGTTCTTGCTGCGGACTTGAAGCAACATCTGATTGCAGCGATCGATGCACCCGATGGTCGATCCGACGGGGAGCTGAGTGGGCGGATGGCGGAGTTCTTCAAGGGGCAGACGCGGTCGCCTGCGCCGGTGCGGGTTCAGGTCACAACATTAAGGAAGTTTGCCGAGGCCGGTTGTGCTCGCCTGGAGGCGACGCTGATCCAGGACGACGTGCCGACGAAGGATGGCAAGCGGATTCCACTGGCCGTTCGCTACGAACTCAATCTGTGCCGTGACGGGCAGCCACCGAGTGAAGGGATCGACCTTGACGCGGCGTCGCGCGTGCTTTCGGGTGAATCGCCGGCGGCTATGATGAGAGAATCGCGCCCTCATTGACCACCAACCGGGAGCACCTCGATGAACAAGTCCGAGCTGATTGAAGCGCTGGCGAGCAAAGCTGATCTGTCCAAGGTGGCCGCGGGCCGTGCCGTCGATGCTCTGCCTGAAGAAATTTTGGCAGCCGTCGCCAAAGGCGATTCGGTGACGCTGGTGGGCTTTGGCTCTTTCAAAGCGGCACCACGCGCGGCTCGCGAAGGCAAGCACCCGAAAACTGGCGCGAAGCTCAGCATTGCCGCCACGACGGTGCCCAAGTTCTCTGCGGGTGCTGTCTTCAAGCAAGCAGTGGCCGGCAAGGGCCAAGGCAATAAGGGCTAGACGGTTCTGTTGGTGCCGCCAAGAGAATGACACTCGCTGCGAGCAGTCGGCACCGGTCCGCTTGATCGACCGCATCCCTCGTAGACAACTGCCTTCCACCTCTCACCGCCGGCGTCCCACGCCGTGCGAAATGCGCTCGAAAAGTTCGCATTTCGGCACCGTGATCCTCTCGTCGCCGTACTAAAGTCGACTCATGGAATCGATGCTTGTGTTGGCGGCGGAGCAAATCCGTAGAAATTTGGCGGCGAAAATGCTGGTCTGCATGGCGGTAAGCACCACAATGCGGTGCTTACCGCCATCCCTGAGCATATCGCCCCTTCACCGCGTCAATGGTTCGCTGCGCCAGGCTGCACAAGGCCGCAGCCTGCCATTGACCCGGCTACGGGGCTGGTCGCTTAAGGGCCTCTGAGGCAAACCGCGTGCCCGAAAAAACAACGCCGCCAGATTTCTACGGAAGTTGGCCGCCACCAACAGCTTGGCGCGGGCAAATCGGATCTGTCCGAGGGAACGTGAGGTGATGCGATGAATCAACGGTTGATACGTCTTCCCCAGGTCAAGGCCATGGTAGGGCTTGGCCGATCGTCGATCTACGACAAGATCAAGCGGGGCGAATTTCCGAAACAGATCAAGCTCGGGCGCTCGTCGGGATGGGTCGAGGCTGAGGTGCAGGAGTGGATCAGCGAACAGATCCGGGCGAGTCGGCTTGGTCAGGTGAACGCTTCTCTGAACTCGCGCGCGCCGCTCCAGCCACAGTCATTTACGTTAGGCTCGCTTGGCGCCAAGGCTGGGTAACCTCTTCGTCGTGTGGCGGACTTTCGGTAGTTCTCTGCCTTTCGCGCCTTGGCGGGATCCAAGCCGGGTTCGCCCAATTCCGGCGCAACGGCGGAATGGCCGTTGCCGGATTGACGGC
This sequence comes from Candidatus Accumulibacter regalis, assembly GCA_000585075.1. GTDB lineage: Bacteria > Pseudomonadota > Gammaproteobacteria > Burkholderiales > Rhodocyclaceae > Accumulibacter > Accumulibacter regalis. The sequence continues at coordinate 5,811 of JEMY01000060.1, forward strand.
GCGGATGGACTCCGCAATCCTGGAAGCCGTGTGCAGCCCCTTCGGCCGAGCGGTCCCAACGCGCTCATTGCAGGCAAGAGCATGTGGGTGCACCCCGCCGCCTCAAGTTCGGCCTGCCAACGCCTTCAAATTCCCAGGCGATCCGTACGTCGCCTCGATCGACCCGCTGTATGTATTGGTGGTCGGTTTTCGTGGCTCTTGTTTTGGGTGTGGCTGACGGGTCGAGGATGCGTCCGGCGCGTGCTCGGGTCTTGTTTCTGCGTAACACTCGTCGCCTTCGCTGGGTCGAACAGATTCACCACCCACGCGTCTATTCAAGCGCATGATGGGGCCAAGGTCCAAGCCTAGACATCTGTTGGGCACATTGTTGGGCACATTGTCTCGTCAGCGTGGACTACAAACACTTAAGCCACCTTCAAGGTGGCTTAAGTGTTTGATTCTATTGGCGCGCCCGGAGCGATTCGAACGCCCGACCCCTTGGTTCGTAGCCAAGTACTCTATCCAACTGAGCTACGGGCGCCTTGCCCTACTGAAGCGGCGAATTATACAGAGGCGTCCGGCCTCGCTCAAGCACTATCTTGCCGATTCCCGGGTGGCTGTCGGGCGCGCTTCGCCGGCGCGGCGTGCGATGCCGGCCTAGTGCTCCAGGGCCCGCCCGACGATCTCGCGTACGTCGGGCGACAGGCCTGCGAGCGAATGCAGTTTTTCGAGAGCGAAGCTGGCCTGTTGCTGGCGCGGCTCGTCGAACTTCCGCCAGCGATCGAAGCGGCGTGCCAGGCGCGCTGCGACCTGCGGGTTGAGGCGGTCGAGCTCGCCGATCTGCGTGGCGAGGAAGTGGTAGCCGCTGCCGTCGGCGGCGTGAAAACGGACATGGTTGTTGCCGAAGGTGTTGAGCAGCGCGTAGACCTTGTTCGGATTGCGCAGGTCGAAAGCCGGGTGCTCGAGCAGCCCCCTGACCACCGCAAGGGTGTCGGGAAGGCGGCTCGCCGCCTGTACCGACAACCATTTGTCGACCACCAGCGCTTCGTCGTGCCAGCGCTCGTAGAAGCTGGCCAGCGCCAGCACGCGTTCCTGGCAGTCATCCTGCGCCAGAGTGGCCAGCGCGGCGAACTGGTCGGTCATGTTGTCGGCGGACTCGAACTGGCGCATGGCCAGGGCGCGCGCCTCGTCGCTGTGCAGCTCGCCGAGGTAGCTCAGACAGACGTTGCGCAGCGCGCGCCGGCCGGCGGCAGCCGGCGTCGCCTGGTACGGGGCGTCGTCGGCGTGTGTCGTGTAGCAGTGCAGCAGCGCGTTGCCCAGTTGTTCGGCAACGAAGCGGCGCAGGCCGTTGCGGGCGTCGTGCAGTGCGCTCGGGTCGACGACGGTCATCTCTTCGGCCAGCGTCGCTTCGCCGGGCAGGGTCAGCGCTTCGGCAGCGAAAGCGGGATCGTCGCTGGCGTGTTCGAGTAGACGTGCGGCGGCTTCGACGAAGCTCTGCGGCCAGTAGGCGGGGCGGCCGACCGAGAGGTCCTCGGCGGCCGCCAGGATCAGGCGGCTGGCCAGGCGTTGCCCGGCTTCCCAGCGGTTGAACGGGTCGCTGTCGTGGGCCAGGAGGTGAGCCAGCTCTTCGTCGCTCCAGGAGAAGTCGAGAATCACCGGCGCCGAGAAGTCGCGCAGCAGCGAAACGACGGGGGCGGCGGGCAGTTCTTCGAAGACGAACTGTTGCTCGAACTCGGTCAACGACAGGACGCGCGTCGTTCGGCCGCTGCCCGCGGCGCTGCCTTCGCCGGCGATCATCAGCGGCATGTCTTCGCCGTGGGCGCCGTTGAGGCCGACGGCCACCGGGATGTGAAACGGCGTGTGCAGCGGGCTCTGAAGCGCTTCGGCGTTCGCCGCGGTAGCGCTCGCCAGCAGCGATTGCGAAAGCGTCAGGGTGTAGGTGCGTGCCTGCTCGTCGTAGTGGCCGCTGGCCCAGAGGTGCGGCGTGCCGGCCTGGTCGTACCAGCGCTTGAACTGCGTCAGGTCGACGCCGGAAGCGTCGGCCATCGCCGCGACGAAGTCGTCGCAGGTGACGGCCTGGCCGTCATGGCGCTCGAAGTAGAGGTCCATGCCGCGCCGGAAAGCCTCCTTGCCGATCAGCGTTTCGATCATCCGCACCACTTCGGCGCCCTTGTCATAAACGGTGCTGGTGTAGAAGTTGTTGATCTCGATATACGAGTCGGGGCGCACCGGATGCGCCATCGGGCCGGCGTCCTCGGGGAACTGCATGGCGCGCAGGGCGCGCACTTCGCGAATGCGGGTGACCGCGCGACTGTGCATGTCGGCGCCGAATTCCTGGTCGCGATAGACGGTCAGCCCTTCCTTCAGCGACAGCTGGAACCAGTCGCGACAGGTGACGCGGTTGCCGGTCCAGTTGTGGAAGTACTCGTGCGCGACGACGCGGTCGATGTTCTGGTAGTCGGCGTCGGTGGCCGTGTCGGCGCGCGCCAGGACGTACTTGGTGTTGAAAACGTTCAGGCCCTTGTTTTCCATCGCCCCCATGTTGAAGTCGCCGACGGCGACGATCATGTAGTGGTCGAGATCGCATTCCAGGCCGAAGACTTCCTCGTCCCAGCGCATCGCACGCTGGAGTGCGTCGACGGCGTGCGCGCACTGGTCGAGCTTGCCGGGCTCGACGAATACGGCAAGCTGGACGCTGCGCCCGCTGCTGGTGGTGAATTCGTCGCGCAGCACGTCGAGGCGCGCGGCGACCAGCGCAAAGAGATAGCAGGGCTTGGCGAAGGGGTCTTCCCATTTTGCCCAGTGCCGGCCGTTTCCTTGGTCGCCACTGCCGGCCGGATTGCCGTTGGCGAGCAGCACGGGCAGGCTGGCCTTGTCGGCGTGCAGGGTGACCTGGTAGCGCGACATGATGTCGGGACGATCGGGGAACCAGGTGATGCGGCGGAATCCCTGCGCCTCGCACTGCGTGAAATAGCCGTCTTTCGAGCGATAAAGCCCGGAGAGGCTGCTGTTGTTGTCGGGGTCGATGCGCACCTGTGTGGTCAGCGTCAGCGCGTCCGGCGGATTGTCGATGGTCAGCGTCGAGCTCGTGCAGCGGTAGTCGTCGGCGCCAAGAGGCGTGCCGTCGATGGCCAGCGAGATCGTTTCCAGCCCCTGGCCATCGAGTTGCAGCGGCGCTGGCTGGGCCGCCGCCGCTGGGTTGCGCCGCAGTTGCAGCTGACTGCTGACCAGGACCTCGCCAGCGTTGAAATGCACGTCCAGTTCGACGCTGTCGACGAGGAAGGGCGGGGGTGTGTAGTCCTGGCGGTGGATTCGCTGCGCAGTTTCGCTGTTCATCGGGGGCTCCTTTTCTGCCGGCTTGTCCGGCAATGATCATCAGCCGGCGCGCCGACGAGTGCGTCGCCCGCTCAGGGCAACTCTTCGCGAGACAGCAGGAAGACGTACTGGTCGCCGGCCGTGGTGTCCAGCCAGGTAAAGGCGGTATCCGGGAAAGCGGCTTCGAGTTCTTCCCGGTTGTGGCCGATCTCGACCACCAGCAGGCCGTTCGGCCGGAGTCGTTGGCGTGCCGCGGCCAGGATGGCACGGGTCAGCTCGAGCCCGTCGTCGCCGCTGGCCAGGGCCAGTTCGGGCTCGCGTCGGTATTCGGCGGGCAGGCTGCGCATCGATTCGGCCTTGACGTAGGGCGGGTTGCTGACGATCAGGTCGTAGCGCTCCTTGCCGAGTGCGGCGAAGACGTCGCTCTCGATCAGCCGAATACGCTCCGTCAGGTGGTAGTCGGCGACGTTGCGCGCAGCGACCGCCAGCGCGTCCGGCGAGATGTCGATGGCGTCCACACGTGCCTTCGGGAAGGCGTGCGCGGCGAAGATCGCCAGGCAGCCCGAGCCGGTGCACAGGTCGAGAACCGACGTCACGCCGTCGGGGTCTTCGATCCACGGCGCCAGTTGCTCGCACAGCAACTCGGCGATGAACGAGCGCGGCACGATGACCCGTTCATCGACGTAGAAGCGATACCCGGCCAGCCAGGCCTCGTTGGTCAGGTAGGCTGCCGGCAGGCGTTCGTCGATGCGGCGCTCGATGATGCGCAGCACGGCGGCACGCTCGTCGCCGGTCAGGCGCGCGTCGAGGAAAGGGTCGAGCCGGTCGAGCGGCAGGTGCAGGCGGTGCAGCAGCAGATAGGCCGCTTCGTCCCAGGCGTTGTCGGCACCGTGCCCGAAGGACAGTCCGGCGGCGTTGAAGCGGCTGACGGCAAAGCGCAGCAGGTCGCGCAGGGTCAGAAGGTCGTTTTGCGCCTGTTCAAACATGGCTCGGCAGCAGGCTTTCGAGAATGCGGCGGTAGATGGCGGCGAGTCGTGGCAGGGCGGCGATTTCGACGCCTTCGTTGACCTTGTGAATGCTGGCGTTGAGCGGTCCGATTTCGATCACCTGCGTGCAGATCTCGGCGATGAAACGGCCGTCCGACGTGCCGCCACTGGTCGACAGCTCGGCCTTTACGCCGGTCTCGGCGCAAATCGCCTGCAGCGACGCGTCGATCAGCGCGCCGTGGCCGGTCAGGAAGGGCTTGCCGCTCAGGTTCCACGCCAGCTCGTAGCTCAGCTCGTGGCGGTCCAGCAGCGCGCAGGTTCTCGCCTGCAGCTCCTCGGGCGCGCTGGCCGTTCCAAAGCGGAAATTGAACTGGATATCGACGCTGCCCGGAATGACGTTGCTGGCGCCGGTGCCGCCGTGGATGTTCGAGATTTGCCAGGTCGTCGGCGGGAAGAATTCGTTGCCCTGATCCCAGATGGTCCGGGTCAGCTCGGCAATCGCCGGCGCGGCCAGATGGATGGGGTTTTTCGCCAGATGCGGGTAGGCGATGTGCCCCTGCACGCCGTTGACGGTCAGTTTCCCGGACAGCGATCCGCGCCGCCCGTTCTTGATCGTGTCGCCGAGCGTATCGACCGACGTCGGTTCGCCGACGATGCAGTAGTCGATGGCCTCGCCACGCTGGCGCAAGGCCTCGGTGACGGCGACGGTGCCGTCGATGGCGTCGCCTTCCTCGTCGGAAGTGAGCAGGAAGGCGATCGAGCCGCCGTGCGCGGGGTTGGCGGCGACGAAGGCTTCGGCGGCGGTCACGAAGGCCGCCAGCGACGCCTTCATGTCGGCGGCGCCGCGCCCGTAGAGCACGCCATCCTTGCGCAAGGGCAAGAAAGGGTCGCTATGCCATTGTTCGAGCGGACCGCTGGGGACGACGTCGGTATGGCCGGCGAGGCAGAGCAGCGGCCTGCTGCGGCCGCGACGCGCCCAGAGATTGCTCACCTGGCCGCGGTTGATGAACTCGCAGCTGAAGCCGATCGCTTCGAGGCGGCGGGCGATGATCGGCAGGCAACCGGCGTCGTCGGGGGTCACCGAGCGGCAGGCGATGAGTTGCTCGGCGAGGTCGAGCGTCGCCTCGTCCTCGTCGGCGACTGCCGGCGTGCCGTCGTCGCCCCGGTCGGGGCTCTGCTCATTGCCCATTTCGCGCCCGCGCCTAGGGCTGCTCGTCGGCATCGTTGAGACTGAGAGAGAACTCCTTGAAGGAGGCGCTGCCGGGGTCGCTCGTCGATAGCTCGTACGATGCGATGTTGCGCTTTTCGTCGCTGCGCGGCGCCGGTGGCGCCTCGTAGTTGTTGATCAGCCAGGACAGGTTGGTCGGCGAGTCGGCATTGTTCAACGCTTCCTCGAGGGTGATCACGTCGGCCCGGTAGAGTCGGAAGAGCGCCTGCTCGAAAGTTTGCGAGCCGGGCGCGAGGCTCTGCTCCATGGCCTCCTTGAGGGCCGGGATGTCGCCGCGCTCGACCAGTTCCTGGACGTGATAGCTGTTCAGGAGCACCTCGACCGCGGGTGCCAGTTTGCCTTCCTTTCTTTTCACCAGGCGCTGCGAGACGATGGCCTTGAGACTGACCGAGAGGTCCATGTACAACGAGCTGCGGCTATCGAGCGGGAAGAAGTTGATCATCCGGTTGAGGGCGTGGTAGCTGTTGTTGGCGTGCAGCGTGCCGAGGCAGAGGTGGCCTGTCTGGGCGTAGGCAATCGCTGCCTGCATCGTTTCCTTGTCGCGTATTTCGCCGATCAGGATGCAGTCCGGTGCCTGCCGCATGGCGCTTTTCAGAGCGTTGTTCCAGCCCAGCGTATCCATGCCGATTTCGCGCTGATTGACGATCGACTTCTTGTGCCTGAACAGGTACTCGATCGGATCCTCGATGGTCAGGATGTGGCCCGCGCAATTGCTGTTGCGATGATCGAGCATGGACGCAATGGTGGTCGATTTTCCCGAACCCGTCGAACCGACGATGAGGATCAGGCCGCGCCTTTCCATGACCAGGTCGGCAAGCACCGGCGGCAGGAGCAGCGAATCGAGCGCCGGGATGTTGCCGAGGATGTAACGCACGACGATCGAGATCGAGCCGCGCTGGCGAAACAGGTTGATGCGGAAGTTGCCAAGCTTGGGGACGCCGACCGAGAGGTTCATCTCCTTGGTCGCTTCGAAGGTGTGGGCCTGCTCCGGGCTCATCAGCTCGAGCGCGATCTTGTCGATCATCGCCGGTTCCATCTTCTGCTGATTGACCGGTACCGTTACGCCCTGAATCTTGATGTGGATCGGCGCACCGGCGGAGATGAAGATATCCGACGCCTGCCGGTCGGCCATCACTTGAAAAAGCTTGTCGAGGAGCATGGGTTTTTCCACCATCGCTTCAGGGCACGGCGCGGGCGCGCTCAGTCGCTGCGCAGCAGATCGTTGATGCTCGTCTTGGCGCGCGTCTGGGCGTCGACCTTCTTCACGATCACCGCACAGTAGAGGCTGTAGCTGCCGCCCTTGCCCGGCATGCTGCCGGACACCACGACCGATCCCGGCGGCACGCGGCCATAGCTGACCTCGCCGGTTTCGCGGTCGAGGATCTTCGTCGACTGGCCAATGAAAACGCCCATCGAGATCACCGAACCTTCGCCGACGATGACTCCCTCGACGACTTCCGAGCGGGCGCCGACAAAGCAGTTGTCCTCGATGATCGTCGGATTGCTCTGCAACGGTTCGAGGACGCCGCCGATGCCGACGCCACCGGAAAGATGCACGTTCTTGCCGATCTGCGCACAGGAGCCGACCGTGGCCCAGGTGTCGACCATCGTTCCTTCGTCGACGTAGGCGCCGATATTGACGTACGACGGCATCAGAACGACATTCCTGGCGATGAACGAGCCGCGACGCGCGGTCGCCGGCGGCACGACACGGAAGCCGCCACTGGCGAACTTCTCGCGGTCGTAGTCGGCGAACTTGCTCGGCACCTTGTCGAAATAGCGCAGCGGACCGGCTTCGATCACGCTGTTGTCGGTCAGGCGGAAGGAGAGCAGGACGGCTTTCTTGATCCATTGGTGCGTCACCCACTCGCCGTCGATCTTCTCGGCAACGCGCAGGCCGCCCTCGTCGAGTTGCTTGAGGACGGCGGCGACGCTCTGGCGGATGCTCTCGTCGGCGTTACCGGGTTGCAGCGCGGCGCGGTTTTCCCACGCCTCGTCGATGACTTGCTGGATTGCCTGCATGGCAGTTTCCCTAGAGTTTTGAAGCGAATGAATGGATTCGTTCGGCAGCTTCGACGCAATCGGCGAGTGGCGCGACCAGCGCGATGCGCACGAAACCGGCGCCCGGGTTGATTCCGCGTGCGCTCCGTGCCAGGGCGCTTCCGGGCAGAAGGACCACATTATAGTCAGCGAGCAGTCCGCGGGCGAACTCGCCGTCGTCGATCGGCGTCCTCGCCCAGAGATAGAAGCCGGCGTCGGGCAGCGCGGTGTCCAGCACTTCGGCCAGGCGCGGCGTCACGGCGGCGAATTTCTCGCGGTACTGGCGACGGTTTTCGACGACATGCGCCTCGTCGTTCCAGGCCGCAACGCTCGCCGCCTGGACCGCCGGATTCATCGCGCTGCCGTGATAGGTGCGGTAGAGCAGGAAGGCCTTGAGGATCGCCGCGTCGCCGGCGACGAAGCCCGAGCGCATGCCGGGAACATTGGAGCGCTTGGACAGGCTGGAGAACATGACCAGGCGCTCGTAGCCGCGACCGAGCAGGCGTGCTGCCTGCAGGCAGCCGAGCGGCGGCTGCGTCTCGTCAAAGAAAATCTCCGAGTAGCATTCGTCCGAGGCGATGACGAAGTCGTAGCGGTCGGCGAGGGCGAACAACTGTCGCCAGTCGTCGAGACTGAGCACCTTGCCGGTCGGATTGCCTGGCGAGCAGACATAGAACAGTTGCACGCGCTGCCATTCGGCTGCGCCGAGGCTCGCGAAGTCGAAGGCGTAATCGTCGTCCGGCAGGGTGTTGAGAAAGCGCGGCTCGGCGCCGGCAAGATACGTTGCTCCCTCGTAGATCTGGTAGAAGGGGTTGGGGCTGACGACCAGCGGCGTGTCGCCACGCGTGTGGTCGATGACCGTCTGGGCGAAAGCGAACAAGGCCTCGCGCGAGCCGTTCACCGGCATCACCTGCGTTTCCGCGTCGAGGTCGATGAGGCCGTAGCGACGGCCCAGCCAGGCGGCCAGGCTGCGCCGCAGTTCGACGCTGCCGAGGGTGCTAGGATAGCTGGCCAGTCCGGCCAGGTTGGCGCTCAATGCCTCCTTGATGAAGGCCGGCGTGGCATGCTGCGGCTCGCCGATCGACAGCCTGATTTCGCGCAGCTCCGGATTGGGCGTGATGTCGGCGAAGAGTCGCCGGAGCTTCTCGAAGGGATAGGGTTGCAGCTTGCTGAGGTGGGGATTCACAGGCGTGGGCTTCTCGTCACGGGGCGCTGGATTGTGCCGCCGATTATAAGGGGCATCGACTGACGGTGAAAGGAAAGGCGCGGCAGACAGCCGGCGGCAGTGGTGCTCGCGAGCAGCGTCTGGCCATCGGCGCCCTGCTCGGCGGGGCGCTGATCTGGGGCGTGATCTGGTACCCCTATCGCCTCCTGCGCGATGCCGGCGTCGACGGCATCGCTTCCTCGACGCTGACCTATGGCGTCGCTTTCGTCCTCGGCCGGCTGGTTTTTCGCCGTTCGCTGCTGGCCTGGGCGCCGTCGTGGACGCTGCTCTGGCTGGCGCTGGCTGCCGCTGCCTGCAACCTCGGCTACGTGCTGGCAACGCTCAGCGGCGAAGTCGTGCGCGTTCTGCTTCTCTTTTACCTGGCGCCCTTGTGGACCGTTCTGCTATCGCGCCTGTTGCTCGGCGAGCGCCTCGGCCGCGCTGGCGCCGGCGTCGTCGCCCTGTCGCTGCTCGGCGCCGCGACCATGCTCTGGGAGCCGCAGGCTGGCCTGCCGGCAGCGCCGGATCACGCCGACTGGCTCGGTCTGATCGCCGGCTTCTCGTTTGCCCTGTTCAACGTTCTCTCCCGGCGAGCCGGCCACTTGAGCATCGAAAGCAAGGCCATGGCCGCTTTCGCCGGGGTCGCGATCACCGGCACGCTGCTCCTGCTGGTGGGCGTCGGCAGCCTGCGCCTGCCGGCAGGTCGGCAGCCTGCGCCTGCCGGCAGCGCCGTCGCTCTGGCTGCTCGTCGCCGGCCTCGGCTGCGTGCTGGTGGTCGCCAACGTCATCGTTCAGTTTGGCCTGGTGCGCGTTGCCGCCAACCGCGCGGTGGTCATCATGCTGACCGAAATCGGCTTTGCCGCCGTCGCCGCCTGGCTGCTCGCCGGCGAGGCGCTGGCGCCGCGCGACTGGGTGGGTGGGGCGCTGATCGTCGCCGCCAGCCTGTTCTCGGCGCGCATGGACGAGCGCCCGGCAGGGTGCCGCTTCGATCGCGAAGGCTGACGATGGCGCGGCGGTGGCGGCAGCGCTACGCGCCGCAGCATTTCTTGAATTTCTTGCCGCTGCCGCAAGGGCAGGGGTCGTTGCGTCCGACCTTTGGCGTCTCGCGGCGGATGGTCTTGATGCTCCGCTGGGCGACCCAGAAGCGGTAGATCTCGGTCACCGCCTGCGGCAGCTTCTCCTCGCATTCCGCCCGCAGGTGTTCGAGTTCCTCGCCCGACAGCCAGTCCTCGCCAGCAGCGAGGGCGGCCGCCTCGGCGTCGCCGGTGAGCATGAACAGCGGAAAGAGCTGCTCGTCGAGGTAGCAGATTTCCTCGCTGTCTTCCTTGCCCTCTTCTGCTCCCAGGGCGTCGAACCAGTCTTCCGCCGCCGCATCGACGCCGTGCAGGTAGGCCTGGCACCAGGGCAGGTAGTTGCCGGCACCGCTTTCGTCGCCGTCGATGGCGTAGAGCAGCAGGATCGGTGCCTGGCCACGCGCCAGTTCGCTTTCCAGTTCGGCGACGAAAGGGCGCAGCAGGTCGGCTGCCTCGCGGCGCAGGTCTTCGCTGCCGGCCTGGGCATCGCCAAGCACTTCGCTCAGCCATTGCTCCTCGGCGATTGGCCGCGGGCCCGACAGCGCGGCGCAAAGATAGCCGTGCGCTTCGTCGAGGCGCATTGCCTCGGGCAGTGCGGGATCGCCGAGCAGCTGTTCGAGGCGCAGAAGGAGGGGGTCGGGGAGGGGCGCGGGCAGGCTCATGGTCTTAGCCTCGGGTGGTCGATTGCGTGTCGAAGGCGGCGAGTGCAACGCTTGGCGCCGGAGTCCAGCCTGGTTTGCGGTGTTCGGCAACGACCGTGGTGAAGATGCCGCCGCGCACGTAGAAGCGCGCGGTGAGTTGCATGTAGCGTGGCTGCGTAGCGCTGACGAGATCGTCAAGAATGCGGTTGGTGACGTCTTCGTGGAAGCAGCCGGTGTTGCGGAACGACCAGATGTAGAGCTTCAGGCTCTTCAGCTCGACGCAGCTCTGCTCGGGGATGTAGTCGAGGATCAGGGTCGCGAAGTCCGGCTGCCCGGTCTTCGGGCACAGGCAGGTAAATTCGGGGATTTCCATGTGGATGCGAAAATCCCTTTGTGGCGCGGGATTGGCGAAGGTGGCAAGCGTTTCGGCCGGCGTTGTGCTCATGGTGGTTCCGAGTGGTGCTCCGCGCGGGGCGGGAGGGGCGAAGGGCAGGCAAATTGGCCAGGCAGAATGCTATTATAGGCGACCCATTTTGCACCCGGCTGGAATGTTGCTTGTCATGAGCCTTGCCGGTGCGAGGCGTCATGCGCCGCGCGGCAAGGTTTTACCGATTTCTTCCAGCGCGGCTGTGCAGGCCGCGCTTCAGTGTTGATGCGCCTGACCAGACTGAAACTCGCCGGCTTCAAATCCTTTGTTGATCCCACGAACATCGCGCTGCCCGGGCAGTTGATCGGCGTCGTTGGGCCAAATGGTTGCGGCAAGTCGAACGTGATCGACTCGGTGCGCTGGGTGCTGGGCGAATCGAAAGCGTCGGAGTTGCGGGGCGAATCGATGCAGGATGTAATCTTCAACGGTTCGGGATCGCGCAAGCCGGTGTCGCGGGCGGCGGTCGAGCTGGTCTTCGACAACACCCTCGGGCGGCTTTCCGGGCAGTGGTCGCAATACGCCGAGCTGTCGGTGAAGCGCCTGCTGACCCGTAGCGGCCAGTCCGAGTACTACATCAACAACCTGCACGTTCGGCGCAAGGACGTGACCGACCTCTTTCTCGGTACCGGCCTCGGTCCGCGCGCCTACGCGATCATCGGGCAGGGCACCATTTCGCGGATCATCGAAGCCAGACCTGACGAGCTGCGCGTCTTCCTCGAGGAAGCGGCGGGCGTGACGCGCTACAAGGAGCGGCGCAAGGAAACCGGACATCGCCTTGCCGACACCCGCGACAACCTGACCCGCGTCGAGGACATCCGCCTCGAACTGGCGTCGCAGATGGAGAGGCTCGAAGGGCAGGCCGGCGTCGCTCGCCAGTATCGCGCCTATAGCGACGAGCTGACGCGCAAGCAGCAGCTGCTCTGGTTGTTGCGTCGTAACGAGGCGCAGCTCGAGCGTGAACGGCTGGCGCGCGAGGTCGAACAGGCGAGCACGGGTCTGGAAGCGCAGAACGCCGCGCTGCGCAATCTCGAGGCGCGTATCGAGGCGGCGCGCGAAGCGCATTTCGCCGCCAGCGACGGCGTTCATGCCGCGCAGGGCGAGCTGTTTGCCGCCAACGCCGAAGTCGCCCGGCTGGAAGCCGAGATCCGCCATCGCCGCGAAGCGCAGCGCGAGTACGAGACGCGTCTGGCCCAACTCACCGCCGATCGACAGAATTGGCAGGCGCAGGCAGCGACGCTGGCCGCCGACGAGCAACGCTGGCAGGACCTGCTGGCGGTGGCCGACGAGCGCGTCGAGCAGGGGCAGCTGCGCCTCGCGGCGCAGCAGGAACGCCTGCCGCTGGCCGAGGACAGCCACGCCGCGGCGCGCCAGGAAGCAAGTCGCCAACGCGCCGAGATCGTCCAGGCCGAGCGGCGGCTGCACGTCGAGCAGGCGAATCGTGGGCACGCGCAGCGTTCCTTGCAGAGCATCGCCAGCCGACGCGAACGTCTGGCGCTCGAGCGCCAGGCGCTGGCAGCCCCCGATGACCGCGAGTTGACCGACAAACAGGGCCAACTGCTCGCCCTGCGTGCGGCGATCAGCGTCGCGCTGGACGAGCAAAAAAGCCTGCAACAGGCACTGCCACAGGTCGAGCAACAGCGGCGCGAGATTCTCGCCGCGGTGCAGCACGCGCAGAAAGAGCGCGCCGAGGCGACGGCGCGCCGCAACGCCCTGCAACAGCTGCAGCGGCGGCTGCAGGCGGACGGCAAACTGGGCGACTGGTTGCATCGGCATGGTTTGCAGAACGGCGAGGCGCTGTGGAAATCGCTGCACGTCGAAGCCGGCTGGGAGGATGCCGTCGAAGCCGTGCTGCGCGAGCGGCTCGGCGCGCTGCCGGCCGACGCCGCCGACCCGGCGTGGAGCACCGACCGGCCGGGGAGCAAACTGACGTTGCTGCTGCCCCTGGTCGGCGGCGCAACGAGCCGCGTCGTTGGCGGCGACACCCTGCTGGCGCGTATTCGTTGCGACTCGCCGCAGTTGTCGGACATTCTTGCCGACTGGCTTGGCGAAGTGCTCACCGCGCCCGATCTGGAAGCCGCTCTGGCGCAGCGCAGCGCGTTGCCGGCCAGCGCCTGTTGCGTGACCTCTGGCGGCGACCTCGTCAGCCGCCAGAGCGTGACCCTGTTTGCTCCGGATAGTGGTGAGCACGGATTGCTCGAGCGGCAGCGCGAGATCGACGGGCTGGCGGCGGTGATCGGCGAGCGCGAGGAGAGGCTCGCACAGGCGCAGGCGAGGCTGGGCGAAAGCGAGCAGCGGCTGCAGGATAGCCAGCACACCCTGCAGGAGTCCGGCCATCAGCTCGGCGTTCTGCAGAATCGGGCGCACGCCCTGCAGGTGGAGACGCTGAAGCTGGCGCAGGCAGGCGAACGCTTCAGCGAGCGGCAGGCGCAGATCGACGATAGCCTGGCCGAACTGGCGGTCGAGGAAGAGAGCGAAAGCGAGCGCCTGTTCGTTATCGACGAGGCGATCGATGCGCACAGCGAGCAGCTCCGCCAGCTGCAGACGCTGATGCACACGGCGCAGATGCTTTTCGAGCGCAGCGAAGGCGTCCTGCGTGAGCAGCGCGAGCAGCTCGGCGGTTGCGAACGCGAACTGCGCGAAGCCGAATTTTCGCAACGCGAGTCACGCAGCAAGTTGCAGGAGCTGGCCGCTGGCCGTGAACTCGCCAGCCAGCAGCTGGCACGCGTCGTCGAGGAGCTGAAGCGTTGCGCGGAGAACGCCTCGGCGCTGCAGGCAGACGAACTGGAACCCCGCTTGCAGGCGGCGCTCGATCATCGCGTCGCCCGCGAGCACGCGCTGGCGAGTGCCCGTGATGCCCTGGAAATGGCGACCAATGCCCTGCGCGGCCTCGACGAAGAGCGCCTCAAGGCCGAGCAGAGCCTCGACCCGCTGCGCAACCGGATCGGCGAACTGAAGCTCAAGGAGCAGGCTGCAGCGCTCAACGTCGAGCAGGCGGCGACGCAGCTGGCCGAGGCCAAGGCCGACGAGCCGTCGCTGGCCGGCGAGCTGGGCGGCTGGCGCGCGGCGCCTTTGCAGGGCGCGATCACCGCCTTGCAGCGCTCGATCGACGCGCTCGGCGCGGTCAACCTGGCGGCGCTGGACGAACTGGAAGCGGCGCGCGAACGCAAGGGCTATCTGGATGCGCAGTCGGAAGACCTGACGCAGGCCATGGAAACGCTGGAAAATGCGATTCGCCGTATCGATCGTGAAACGCGCGACCTGCTGCAAAGCACGTACGACGCAGTGAACCGCAGCTTTGGCGAGCTGTTTCCAGCGCTTTTCGGTGGTGGCGAGGCGCGCCTGATCATGACTGGTGAGGAAATCCTCGACGCCGGATTGCAGGTGATGGCGCAGCCACCGGGGAAGAAGAACTCGACGATTCATCTTCTCTCCGGCGGCGAGAAGGCCTTGACGGCGATCGCGCTGGTGTTTTCAATGTTTCAGCTCAACCCGGCGCCGTTTTGTCTGCTTGACGAAGTCGACGCGCCGCTTGACGATACGAATACCGAACGTTTCTGCTCGATGGTGCGACGGATGTCGATCAACACGCAGTTCCTGTTCATCAGCCACAACAAGATTACGATGGAGATGGCGCAACAGCTCGTCGGAGTGACCATGCAGGAATCCGGCGTCTCGCGCATCGTTGAAGTCGATATGGAAGAGGCGCTACGCATGCGCGAGCAACTCGTTTAGGAAGAGATATGACCGACTTGCAGATGGGTTTGATCGGCTTCGGCGGTGTCGCCGTGCTGGGAGTGCTGGCTTACAACAAATGGCAGGAGCGCAAGCACCGCAAAATGGCCGAGAAGCTGCTCAGCGCACGCCAGACCGACGTCCTGCTCGATGAGCCGGGCAGCGCAAGCAGCGGCGGCTTGGCGAATGAGGGCGCGCCTCCTGGCGATCAGGAACGCATCGAACCCTTGCTGCGCGAGCATCCGGACGAGTTGCGGGAGCCGGATGCGTCGGCGGCGACGCAGGAAACGGCGAGCGACGCAAGCGCCGCGGCGCTTGCAGGCAGATCGGCAAGTCACGCAGAAGCGGCCGCCGCGGCCGCCGCGGTCGCATCGCCGACGCCTGCCGCCGGCGACCGGGCGGAAGCCAGGGATAGCCCGGCACCGCTTTGCGTGCTGTCGCCGAGGATCGACTACATCGCCGCGATTCAGGTCGTCGAACCGATCGCCGGCTATCGCATCCGTGAAGCACAGCGCGCCACGCTGACGCGGCTGAGCAAGGCAGTGCACTGGATCGGCCACAACGAGGACTCGCACGCCTGGGAGCCGATCCTCGAGGACAGCGAACACGAGTACCGGCACATTCGCGTCGGCGCGCAGCTGGTCGACCGCAAGGGCCCGCTGGCCGACCGTGAACTATCGGTTTTCAAGGTCGCGATGCAGGAAATGGCGACCGAACTGATGGGCCTTGTCGAGTTGCCGGCACGCGAGCAGGCCTTGCAGCTTGCCGCCCAGCTGGACGACTTCTGCGCCGGCGTCGATATCCAGATCGGTGTCAATGTCATCAGCCAGGGACAGGTTTTCGCGGGCACCAAGCTGCGCGCGCTGGCCGAGTCGACGGGAATGGTCATGGACAGCGCCGGGCGTTTTGCCCGCTGCGATGACAGCGGCAACGTGCTCTACGTACTGGTGAATCAGGAGGCCGACGAGTTTTCGGCAGAGTCGATGAAGACACTGAGCACGCACGGGGTGACCTTTCTCCTCGATGTGCCACGTGTGGCCAATGGCGACCGGGTATTGACCCAGATGTTCGACCTGGCACGGCGGTTTGCCGAAGCACTGAACGGCGCGCTGGTCGACGATAACCGTCGCCCCTTGTCGGAGGCCGCACTGGACCCGATTCGTCAGCAGGTGACACAGTTCCAGGCGGCGATGGCGGCGCGTGAGCTGCCGGCGGGCGGCGCGCTGGCGCAGCGCCTTTTTTCCTGACGCCCGAAAGTGCCGGGATGAGTGCCAGCGATCGCGTGCAGCGCTTGCGGGAGGAGATCGAGCGGCACAACGAAGCGTACTACTGTCACGACGCGCCGCTGGTCAGCGATGCCGAGTACGATCGCCTGCTCGCTCAATTGGCGGCGCTCGAGGCCGCCCACCCGGAATTGCTGAGCGCCGATTCGCCGACCCAGCGCGTGGGTGCGGCGCCATTGCCCGAGTTCGCTGCGCTCGCCCATGCGACGCCGATGCTGTCGCTGAACAATGCTTTTGCCGACGACGAAGTCGCCGCCTTTGATCGCCGGGTTCGCGAGGCGCTGGCGAACGACGACGAGAGCGAGATCCGGTACTCGGCCGAACCCAAGTTCGACGGTCTGGCGGTCAGCCTGATCTACGCGGACGGTCGCCTGCTGCGCGGCGCGACGCGTGGCGATGGTTCCACCGGCGAGGACGTCACCGGCAATCTGCGCACCTTGCGCAGCATTCCCCTGCGCCTGCGCGGCGACGACTGGCCGGCCATGCTCGACGTTCGCGGCGAGGTGCTGATGCTGCGCGGCGACTTTGCGCAGCTGAACGAGCGGCAGCGCGAGAAAGGCGAGAAGGAGTTCGTCAACCCGCGCAACGCGGCTGCTGGCAGCCTGCGCCAGCTCGACCCCCGCATCACCGCGACGCGTCCGTTGCGGTTCTTTGCCTACGGCGTCGGGGTCGCCACCGGGGTCGCTTTGCCGGCGACGCATTTCGAATTGCTCGATCGGCTCGTCGCCTGGGGCTTTCCGGTCGCCCGCGAGCGGCGCCGCGTCTCCGGACTTGCCGGCCTGCTCGCCTACTACGCCGACATCGGTCGCCAGCGCGCCGCACTGCCCTACGCTATCGACGGCGTGGTCTACAAGGTCGACGACCTGGCGGCGCAGGCGCGGCTGGGTTTCGTTTCGCGCGCGCCGCGTTTCGCGCTGGCGCACAAATTTGCCGCCGAGGAGGCGGTCACCGAGTTGCTCGAGATCAGCGTTCAGGTCGGGCGCACCGGCGCCCTGACCCCGGTGGCGAGGCTCAAACCGGTGTTCGTCGGCGGGGTGACGGTGATCAACGCCACTTTGCACAACGAGGACGAGATTCGCCGCAAGGACGTACGCATCGGCGACACCGTCGTCGTTCGCCGGGCCGGCGACGTGATTCCGGAAGTCGTTCGCGTGCTGGTCGACCAGCGGCCCGCCGCCGCGCGTCGTTTCAGCATGCCGGAGAACTGTCCGGTCTGCGGCTCGCGCGTCGTGCGCAGCGACGACGAGAGCGGCGGCAAGGGCGTCGCGGCGGTGGCGCGCTGCTCCGGCGGTCTCTATTGCCCGGCGCAACGCAAGCAGGCCCTGCTGCACTTTGCCTCGCGGCGGGCAATGGACATCGAAGGGCTGGGCGACAAGCTGGTCGAGCAGCTGGTCGACAACGCGATCGTGCGCACGCCGGCCGACCTCTACCAGCTCGGTCTTGTCGCGCTGGCGAAGCTTGACCGCCTGGCCGAGAAGTCGGCCGGGAATATTCTCGCGGCGATCGAGAAGAGCAAGCGGACGACGCTGGCGCGTTTCATCTACGCGCTCGGAATCCGCAACGTCGGCGAAGCGACGGCCAGGGATCTGGCGCGTCACTTCGGTTGTCTGGAGGGCCTGCTGGCCGCCGACGAAGTGGCGTTGCAACAGGTTCCCGACGTCGGTCCGACCGTCGCACAGTGCATTCGCCAGTTCTGCAGCGAGGCGCACAACCGGACGGTCATCGAGCAGCTGCGGGCCGCCGGGGTGAGCTGGAGCGAGAGCGAGCCGGCCGTGTCCAGCGCTGGCGCAGTCGCCGGCAAGGTCTTCGTGCTCACCGGTGCGCTGCCGTCGCTGACGCGCGATGACGCCGGCCGACTGATCGTCGCGGCGGGGGGCAAGGTGACTTCGGCGGTGTCGAAGAAGACCGATTTCGTCGTTGCCGGCGCCGACGCCGGCAGCAAGCTCGAGAAAGCGCAGCAGCTCGGCGTGGCGGTGCTTGACGAAGGACAGTTGCTGGCCCTGCTGCAGGCAGGCGCGGAGGCAGCGGCGCAATGACGGCGAGGAGCGCGCGGCGAGCCGCCGCCGGCCGTGGCCGTGCGCCAAGCCCGCCAGCAGCTCGGCAAGACGCATGATGGACGGGCAGGCGGCAATGACCCTTCTGGCCAGGGCCGAGCTGATCCATTCGGCCGAGGCGGTTTCTGCGGCCGTGAGCCGTGTCGCGCGCGATATCAGCCGCAGGCTGCACGACCGCCGGCCGCTGTTGTTGTGCGTCATGAAGGGCGGCGTGCCTTTCGCCGGCCAGCTGTTGACGCAGCTCAATTTTCCTCTTGACTTCGATTACCTCGACGTCAGCCGCTACGGCCAGGCGACGACCGGCGGCGCGCTGTCGTGGCGTGTCGCGCCGTCGTTGCCGCTGGCCGGGCGGACGCTGCTGGTGGTTGACGACATTCTCGACGAAGGCGTGACGATGGCCGCGATCCGCGATCGCTTGCTGGACATGGGGGCGGCGGCCTGCTTCACGGCCGTTCTCGCCGACAAGCTGCACGGCCGGGAAAAGCCCCTGCGCGCCGACTTCGTTGCGCTGACCGTTCCCGATCGCTTCGTTTTTGGCTATGGCATGGACGTGCGCGGGGCGTGGCGCAATCTGCCTGCGATCTACGCCATGCGGGAGGATTGACCATGCTCGCAATCATCGGCGGCAGCGGCCTTACCCGGCTCGCCGGGCTTGCCGTCTCGCATCGGCAGGTCGCGAGTACGCCCTACGGCGAGCCCTCCGCGGCGCTGAGCTTTGGCCATCTCGCCGGTCGGCCGGTGGTTTTCCTGGCGCGTCATGGCGACCAGCACGGCATTCCCCCGCACCAGGTCAATTATCGGGCCAACATCTGGGCGCTGGCCGAGGCGCGGGTGCTGGGCATCGTTGCCGTCGCTGCCGTCGGCAGCATTCGTGCGGACCTCAAGCCTGGCGATCTGGTCCTTCCGGAACAGATCATCGACTACACCTGGGGGCGCCCGTCGACCTTCCACGAAGGCCCCGGCGCCACCGTCGCGCACATTGATTTCACCGAACCCTACGACCATGCCCTGCGCCAGCGGCTGCGCGCCGCAGCGGCAGCGACGGGCAGCAGGCTCGCCGATGCGGCGGTCTACGCGGCGACCCAGGGACCGCGCCTGGAGTCGGCCGCCGAGATCAACCGCCTCGAGCGCGATGGTGCCGATGTCGTCGGCATGACCGGAATGCCCGAGGCGGCTCTCGCACGCGAGCTGGCGCTGCCTTACGCGGCGATCAATGTGGTCGCCAATTTTGCCGCCGGGCGCGGCGACAGTCGTGCCGGCATCAGCCTCGAAGCGATCCATGCGGTGCTGGCGGCGTCGATGCAGCAGGTCCATGCCATCATCGAGACGATGCTCGGCGACGATGATTAGACCGGTGCTGAAAATGGGCGATCCGCGTCTGTGGCAGCAGGCGAGGGTCGTTGAGCGCTTCGCCACCGACGAACTCGCGGCGTTGATCGTCGATATGCAGGACACCATGCGCGCGCTCGACGGTGCCGGCCTGGCCGCGCCGCAGATCGGCGTCGATCTGCGCGTCGTGATTTTCGGGATCGACGGCAACCCCCGCTATCCTGACGCCGAAACGGTGCCCCGCACGGTGTTGATCAACCCGCTGCTGACACCGCTCTCGGCAGAGGTCGAAGACGGCTGGGAAGGCTGTCTCTCGGTGCCCGGGCTGCGCGGCTCGGTGCCGCGCTGGAAATATCTGCGCTACAGCGGCTTCGACCTTTGCGGTCGGGCCATCGAGCGCACCGTCTGCGACTTTCACGCCCGCGTCGTGCAGCACGAATGCGATCACCTCGACGGTATTCTCTATCCGATGCGGATCAAGGACTTCCGTCGTTTCGGTTTCGTTGACGCCTTGTTCCCCGAGGGCGGCGCGGCTGGCGCCGAGTAGCTGCCCCCGCAGGTGTGCGGCTGCGCTGCCAAGCGTCGAGCGTGGAATGGTGACCTGACCTACTGGATCTGTGAAGGAACGACCTTTAATGAGCAAGACTGCCACGTCCCCCCGTTACCGAATTCTCTTTGTCTGCATGGGCAACATCTGTCGCTCGCCGATGGCGGCTGTCGTCACCAGTGCCCTGGCTCAGCGCGAGGGACTGGGCGCCCTGCTGGAAACCGATGCGGCGGGGACACACGGCCATTACCACGCGGGCGAAGCGCCGGATCCGCGGGCGCGCAAGGTCGGCGCCAAGCGTGGCTACGATCTTTCCCGGATGCGCGCGCGGCGGGTCATCGCCGCCGATTTCGATCGCTTCGACCGGATTCTGGCGATGGACCACGAGAATATGGCCAATCTGCTGCGCCTGTGTCCGGAAGAAAGCCGCGCGAAGCTGGGGATGTTCCTCGACTACGTCCCCGATCTTGGCGTTTCCGACGTTCCCGATCCGTACTACGGCGCCGAGTCCGGATTCGAACGCGTTCTCGACCTCTGCGAGCTGGCGGCAAGAGGTCTGCTCGCCGCCTGTGAACACGGGCAGCTTGCCCGCTGAGCGGCGCAGTCAGGGGAGTCGGCTAGCGCTCCTCGACTGATGCGTCGTCGGCGCGCACCAGCCGGGGCAGCAGTTCTGGCGGCAGCTGCAGTCGCGCGAGCAGCGTTTCACGGCTGACGTTGAGCAGGTTTTCGATCGCTGCGAAGTCGTCCGGGATGGCGGCATCGGTCCAGCCGTTAACCGAGTGGCGTGCCAGGTTGACCGCCAGTTTGACGTTCTGCACGCGCGGCAGCTGCGCACTCGCGTCGTCCATCAGCGCGGTGAGCAGATCGGGCAGCTGCCAGGCGTGGCAGAGTGCCAACTGCAGCTCGGCGAGCGGAAATCCGAGCACCTCGCACTGCACTGCGCTGCTGCGCAAGCTCTTGCCGGCCTGCAGGCGGGCACGGATGGCGATCGCCTGTTCGGGAGCAAAGCACCATAGCAGGACTTCCGCGAGGTCGTAGAGCAGCGCTGCGAGCGCAACTTCCTCACCGTTCATGTCGTGGCGGGCGAAGGCCCAGTCGTGGGCGTAGCGCGACGCGCGCTGGCAGCGCACGACGACCTGCAGGACGCCAAGTAGCGCTTGCGGGTTGCGGCCAAGCATGGTTTCGATGGTCGCCGGATTTTCGAACTTGCGGAAGAAGGGCTCAACGCCAAGCATCATCACCGCAGTGGCGATATTGGTGACGTCGCTGCGCAGGCGTTTGCTGCCGAACGACTGGATGTAGGCCAGCACGCGGATGGCGAGCAGGGGATCCTGCAGGACGATGGCGGTAATGTCGCGGCCGCTGACGCGGTCGATCTGCTGCCGCGCCTCATCAAGGCGGCGGGCGGTCTGGCGCAGGATGGGCATCTCGGCGCCGCTGAACAAGGTCAGCCAGGCGGCAAGGTCCCGGGGTGCTTGCGTATCGAGCATTGTGCTGGCCTTGAACAGGACCGCCGGGGGCCCTCGGAGCGCTGCGCTGACACGCCTTTCCCCGTAGGCGGCGGGATCAGGGCAGATGGTAGCCGCAGCTTGCCCGGGCTGCAAGCACGGTGGCCGCGCACTTGCGGCGGCGGGTGTCTCCGGCGTCAGAAGCGCTCGTCCTCGCGCAGATAGCGCCACTGCCCGGGCGGCAGCTTGCCGAGCGAGACGCTGCCGATACGAACGCGCTTGATGTCGGTGACTTGCAGGCCGACCAGTTCGCACATCCGCTGAATCTGCCCCTTCTTGCCGGCCAGCAGGACGAAGCGCATTTGTTGATCGCTGAGCCATGAGACCTGCGCCCGCGGCAGTTTGACGTTGTCGAGCGACAGTCCATGGCGCAGCAGATCGAGGCCGTCGGCGGCCAGTTCGCCTTCGACGCGCACGTGATATTCCTTCTCCAGCCGCGAATCGCCACCGCTCAAGCGACGCGCGACACTGCCTTCCTGGGTGAAGGCGAGCATCCCGCCCTCGTCGGCCTCGAGTTTTCCGGCCTGTGCCAGACCGCGCAGATGGCTGGCCTGGAAGGTGAGCGGGGTAGGGTCGTCGGACCAGCGGTTGTCGGCGCGGATCAAGGCGGCGATGGCTTCGCGGCCTGCTTCGGCCGGCGGGCCGGGAAGGTCGCGCGGCTTGTTGAAGACGATGCTGACGCTTTCGCTGGTGTGCGCGCTGGCAATGTCCTTGATCTTGATTTTTGCCTTGGGGTTGACGCGCGCGCCCAGTCGGTTGACGACCACGCCATCGACGCTTACCCAGCCGTTCTCGATCCACTCGTCGGCTTCGCGCCGCGAACACTGCGCCAGCTGGCTGACCAGCTTCGACAGCCGCGGCGACTCCTTCGCCAGGCCGCGAGTCTGGCCGCTTGCCTCGTGCACCGCTTCGCGCTGTGGCGTCGCTCGCGGGCCTGGCCTTGCTTCGCTCGGCGGCCCCCTGTGCGGGGCGCTGGCGGGCGTCGCCTCAGCGTCGCCGTCGGCGGGATTTTCTGGGGCTGGCCGGAAGGCACGCGCGCCGGTGCTGCGCGCGATCCCGCGTGGAGGATAGGCCTTCTTGGCGGGCTTGCCAGGTCGATCGGCGGTCGCGCGAGGCGCGGCGAATCTTTCCTTGCCCGCCCTTCTCGGGTGACCTTCGCTGCTGCCGGGCGCCTCGCTTGCCGCTGACGGCTGGTCGGTCGCCGGGGAGTCCGGCTGCGCTGGCTGTTGCGCTGGCAGGGAGATCTCCCTCCTCGCCACAGCGTTCTGGACGGTGCTCCGTTGCCCTTGGTTGCGCCTTGCCTCGTCCGCGCGGCGCGGCGGGCGCGGTGCAGCGCCGTCCTCTTGTCTGGCCCGCGGGGGCGGTGCCTCGGCGGCGGCCGGCTGGCTGTCGGCACGGCGGGTG
>JEMY01000061.1 GCA_000585075.1 Candidatus Accumulibacter regalis
ACCCGATCCATGCTCACTAAATTAATGTGCATCGGTGTCTCAAAGTCATTGACACGTTCCGCCTCCCGACCTCCATTGGCACGAGGGCGGATATGAAGAGAGCCGAGCCGCCTTGTGCGACCTCGCGCATGACTGGTTCTTTGGCGCGGCGCATGTCAAGTTGGCAGCTGTTGGTCCGGCGGGACTGCTGCAGGCTCCGATCTTTCGCAATAGGGAGAACATCTCTAAGTATCTTGATCACCTAGGCAAATTGGGCTGGCAGGTCGCGAAGCACTGGATCGCAGGGAGGTCGGTCAAGTTCTCGCATTTGTATGAGGCGTTTGGGGCGGTTCAGCCCTTCAACGACTACTCGAGCTATGACCTGAGCAGCGGAGCCAGAGATTTCAGGCGCGCGCTTCACAGCATCGCGGTGGACATCCATCTCGTCAGTGCCCGATTTGGTTCACCCATACTGGTTGACACCGACGACCTCCATCACGCGATGCATCAGGTCTGGTTCGACGCTGATGCGTTCAGAAATCTTTATGCGTCTGGCTTGGCAAAGGCGCTGTCAGATGATGCGGTGGAATCGTTCATTCGGCGTCAGCTGGCAGGCTTCGACGCAAACGTCAATGAAGAAACTGGCATTCGCATGACAGCGATGCTGGAACTTTGTGAGATGGCGCTACGCCACGGACTCACCGGTATTGCTTCAGCGCTCTGCCGACAGACCTGGGAGCTCGCGCTCGGATATGCCCAACGAAAAGACCCCGCATTGTCGGAGGTCATGGATGCGCTTGAGTATCTGGTCCCGGTCGCACCAGACGATGCCCGACGTTTGTTGGCCGAGGTGGCTCCACAGGTACACAACATCCTGTCATTTACCGATGGCAAGGGTACGCGACACGTGCTTTACGACGCCGACCGGCTGCTCGCTCAGCTGCATCGAGGCGCACTTGTCGAAAAGTATCGTGAGCACACTGAGGCGGGCGACTGGCACCACGCTGAGAACAGCCTTGAAGCGTACGTCACGACACTGGCGGACGACTCTACGCTGTCACGAGCGTTCCTGCGAACAGGTATGCACGCCGATGCAGTCGACGCTCTGCAGAAGGCGGCCGAGCGCGGGGATCCTCTCTCCGCCACCTTTCTTGCAGAGGTTGTGAGGCACAACGGTGCCGATGTCGGCGGAATTTCAGAAGGGGGCGTTGGCGAATCCAAGGATGATTGGAAGCCTTTCCTCTCGGATGTGAAGACCTATGCTGTCGATGAGCTAGAGCGGCTCACCGATGACCTGAAGGGGCACTATGGAATTCGAGGTGACGTATTGCGCGAGTGGTACTTGCACTGGGAGTTTCAAGGGCAGGGCTCCCGGCTTATCCAGCTGCTGGAGCCAAGGCTGCTGGCAGATTCAGTTCGCGACGATAACCTCAGCGAGCTTTTGGAGCTTGCCTTTGAGACGAAGCTCAAACTGGAGGGGCCTGCGGCGGCGTTCCCCTACATCGTGCAGGCGCAGATTTTCCGAGGGGGCTGGCTCGGCTGCATGATTGAACAGCCCGCAAAATCTCGGGTGAGGTTGCAGCGGGTCGTCGCCAGTTACAAGCGGCGGTGCGATGAGTTCTACCGCAAATCAGCAATTAGCTGGCTGGCTTTGCCCAGGCACAGCCGTGTGATTCCCAGCGACCTCATGGTTTTCTTCCTGGCCATTCAAGGTCGAACGGCTGAAGCGGTTCAGTTCGCACAGGCCATGGTTCAGTGCGTTCAGGAAGACACGCGCACGCTGCAGCTGAAGGCGCCAAGCTGGGCTGCCAGCCTAGCAGCTGGGCAGCCGGCGCCATGAACGTAGCACTCGAGCTCCTCTTCGCACGCCTGCGATGGCCGGTTGCCTCTGTACGTTGGTGGGTGATGCAAGAGCTGTCTGCACTACTGACGACAGCACCTCTCAGCGATACGGTTTTGGACCGCCTCACCCAGGAGCTGCGCGCATGTCGGCTGGAAGCTGAGGCGGTGGAGGTTCTGAGCATCTTTTGGATGGCAGCCAAGAACGGCTGGGTGCCACCGCCAGACCTAGGCGATGCCGTGTCGCGCCCTTCGATGCTGACGGACCGGCTGTTGACCGATATGAGGCTTGGTTCGCGGGCTAACGTCACACCGCCGCTGACAGTCGCACCAACCGACTATGAGGTGCCGGAGGAATTTGAGAGCCGCCAGGGTAGGGACGTCCCTCGGATTCACTACACGACCGTCTCCAACCTGGAGAGGAAATTTGGGTTCCCACTGGTGCGCCAGATGGCTTACGAGTGGATGGAGTCAAAGGCGGCGTATCCGGAGGCTCCGTATCAAGGCGACTTGGCGTACTTCGTCCGCCCTGCAGGTGACCATGCGATAGGAAGCTTCGCGGACAGGACATCCCTTCGGATGCTGACGGCATTCATCCGAACGATGGAGGTCGCAAGGACGTTCTGGGGCGCACCAGACGATCTCGCTGTCTGGTTCCCCCGCAGGGCAGTTCCCCTGGAGCCCACCCTTGCATTCCTGAGGCCAACCCGTCCCACCTGGCTGCCTGCTCTTGGTCATGAGGTGGGTGGTGACGCGGCCTCAGTTTTTGGGTTCATCAAGGCTGCCGACGTCGCCCTGCAGGTGTTGGACCAGCAAGCCGCGCTTCTTGCTCTGTCGACCCCTTTATATGTAGCCAACCACGAATTGGTTGAACTGACCGTTGTTCGCTGGAGGCGATGGGGCACAGAGCCTATTGATGCCGAAACGCTGTGGCGAAAATTCCATCGGCGTCAGCATCAAGGCTATGGGCAATTTGGCTCCGAGGATTGGGGGCTTCAGAGCCGTATTTCCAGCCTACCGCTTCGCGACGTGATCGATATCGATGCGAAGGCAGCCCCTATGGCAGCCCTGCACGACGTAGAGCAGCGAGTCGGCTATCTCCAAAGAGATTTGTACCCGGAGCGCTTATATCTGCCGGTTGTCACCGGAATGGAGGATGACCTCATCGCTGAGCCCTCTGGTGGAGAGCTGAGCATCTCCGCGGCAGGGCAAGCGGTTGCAACGCTGACCTACTGGAACGCCGGCTGGTTTCCAGGCCATCCCGCGGGAACAAGCGGGCTAACGGGCACGTCACTTGTTGGCCGGTTGAACGCCCCGGTAGGCGAAGGGGAGGAGACGCCGACGGCCTACTTCTATCTCTGGCGAGTTACTAGACTGAAGCGGTCCAATGGGTATGGTCCCTACTCAGAGCAGGCGCCGACTATTGGTGTCATCGAGCTGTAGCCAAAGAGCTATGCCATCGCGCCACTGAAAGGCTCGCTCAGGTCCATTGTGGACGGTTTGGAAAGACCGCTTCACGGCGGGGAGATCGGCGACCGCAGAGACTGCAGTGGGCAGGTAGCTGCCATCCTGTCGCGGCTGCTGACGAAGTTCGAGACAAGCGGCAACGCCAAGACACTGGCGCTGATCACGCAGATTTCTCCGGCAGGCTAGCGGCAGATCCTGCTGAGCGGGCACTACACCTTTCTCAGTAACGGCAGGTGATCGACCTGGATGCGCTCGTCGCCGGGTTGGAGTTGGGATGACGGAATTTTCTGGGGTTCCGGCTTACACCGCCATCAACATGCTCGGGAGCTACTCGTTCTCGGTGCCAGAGGCTATTGCGCGGAGGCGAGCTACGGCCACTGGGTAGAGCGAATGGTGGTTGAGGGCCCTTAAGTCGGTTCGCTGTTCCATTGTGCCCAGAACCCCGAAAATTGCTCTGGCCTTAAAAACCCGCACGGGCTATAAGGAACAAAACAATGAACGAGGCAGGGAGCAATGTTCGAGAGGACTTTCCATAGCGTTACCGACATCGTGTATGAGTATGCAGGATGCGCAAACTGGGTCCACTACGCGCGGCTTCCGTCATGATGAAGCTAGAGAAACTCCAGACCAACGCCGCCATCCGCGGCATCGTTCCAGACGCACTGGTGACCGTGGTCAGCGTGCAGTGGTATGGCGATGCAGCGCTGGAGCTGACCTACAAGACCGCCGCCGGCAGGGTCGCCAACGAACTTCTCTATCGCCATGACGAGCCCCGACTGGAACTGGTCGAGCAGGGCCGACCGTGGAGTTTCGATGGCGACGGCGCCCTGTTCCGCCTGGTCTCCGAGGCGCAGCGCATCCGTCTGGCGCACCTGTTCGACCCGGTGCTCGCCGTCCATACCTCGGTCGTCGATCCGCTGCCGCATCAGATCACCGCCGTTTATGAAACCATGCTGCCTCGCCAGCCGCTGCGCTTCCTTCTGGCGGACGACCCTGGCGCCGGCAAGACGATCATGGCCGGCTTGCTGATCAAGGAACTGATCGTCCGTGGTGACCTGCAGCGCTGCCTGATTGTCTGCCCAGGCAGCCTGGCCGAACAGTGGCAGGACGAGTTGTACCGTCGCTTTCACCTGCCCTTCGACATCCTTACCAACGACAAGCTCGAAGCGGCACGGACCGGTAACTGGTTCCTCGAAACCAACCTGGTGATTGCCCGTCTCGACAAGCTCTCGCGCAACGAAGACGTACAACAGAAGCTGCAGGCCCCCGATTGCCGCTGGGACCTGGTGGTCTGCGACGAAGCGCACAAGATGTCCGCCACGGTGTTTGGTGGCGAGACCAAGTACACCAAGCGTTATCGCCTTGGCCAGCTGCTGTCGACGCTCACCCGGCATTTCCTGCTGATGTCGGCGACGCCGCACAACGGCAAGGAAGCCGACTTCCAGTTGTTCATGGCGCTTCTCGACGGAGACCGCTTCGAGGGTCGCTACCGCGACGGTGTGCACACCGCCGACGTTTCCGACCTGATGCGCCGGATGGTCAAGGAAAACCTGCTCAAGTTCGACGGTACGCCGCTATTCCCGGAGCGAATCGCGCATACCGTTCCCTACAAGCTGTCGGATGCCGAAACGCACCTCTACAAGACTGTCACCGACTACGTGCGCGAGGAATTCAACCGCGCCGAAGCCCTGGAAAACGACAAGCGCGCTGGCACCGTCGGCTTTGCGCTGACCATCCTGCAAAGGCGCCTGGCTTCCTCACCCGAAGCCATCTACCAATCTCTTCGCCGCCGACGCGAGAAGCTGGAAAGTCGGCTACGAGAGCTGGAACTCCTCCACCGCGGCGGCCAGGCCGCGCCGATCATTGCGACATCGCTGCCGTCTCTCGACAGCGAAGACCTTGACGATCTGGACGATGCGCCCGACAACGAAGTCGCTGCCGCCGAAGAAGAAATTCTCGACCAGGCCACCGCTGCCCGTTCCATCGCCGAGTTGCGCATCGAGATCGAAACCCTGAAAGGCCTGGAAGGCCAGGCCTTGGCCGTCCGCCGCAGCGGCACCGATACCAAGTGGCGCGAGCTGGCCAGCCTGCTTTCTGAAATCTTCACGCCGGCTGCTATCGGTCACCGAGTCGCCGAACCGCCTGCGCCCTATGGCTCTGGTGTGATCGCGCCGCCCACCCCTTCAGCGCACCAGAAACTGGTGATTTTCACCGAGCACCGCGACACGCTCAACTATCTCGAACAGCGCACCACGACGCTGCTCGGTCGCAAGGACGCCGTGGTCATCATCCACGGCGGCATCGGCCGAGAAGAGCGCCTGAAGGTGCAGGAATCGTTCAAGCACGACCCAGAGGTGCAGGTGCTGCTGGCCACGGACGCCGCCGGCGAGGGTATCAACCTGCAGCGCGCGCACCTGATGGTCAACTACGACCTGCCGTGGAACCCGAACCGGCTCGAACAGCGCTTCGGCCGTATTCACCGCATCGGCCAGACCGAGGTCTGTCACCTGTGGAACCTGGTCGCCGAAGAAACCCGCGAAGGTGACGTCTACCGCAAGCTGTTGGAGAAGATCGAACTGGCGCGTCAGGCGCTCGGTGGCCAGGTTTTCGACGTCCTCGGCAAGCTCCAGTTCGAAGGCAAGTCCCTGCGCGAGTTGCTGATCGAAGCCATTCGCCACGGCGAGCGGCCCGAGGTCCAGGCATACCTGAGCACGGTGCTCGATACTGCGCTCGATCATGGCCACGTGCAGGACCTGCTCGAAGAACGCGCACTGGCCCATGACGCCATGGATACCAGCCGCGTGCAGCGCATCCGCGAAGACATGGAGCGTGCCGACGCCCGCCGCTTGCAGCCGCACTACATCGAATCCTTCTTTCACGAAGCCTTCAAGCAACTCGGCGGTACCGCCAAACAACGCGAGCCCCGTCGTTTCGAGATCAGTCACGTTCCCGCCCCGGTGCGCAACCGCGACCGTCTGATCGGCATCGGCGAACCGGTGCTGCCACGCTACGAGCGCATTGCCTTTGACAAGTCTCTGGTCGCGCCCCAGGGCCAGCCGCTGGCCGCCTTTGTTTGCCCCGGTCATCCGCTGCTCGACGCCGTCATCGACCTCACGCTGGAGCGTAACCGCGACCTGCTGAAGCGCGGCACCGTGCTGGTCGATGAAAGCGATCCCGGTCTGGAACCGCGCGTGCTGTTCTATCTGGAACACGCCATCCAGGACGCGGGCCTTACCCGTGCCGGCGAACGCCGGGTCGTCTCGAAGCGCATGCTCTACGTCGAGATGGACGCCAGCGGGGCGACTCGCCATGTCCACTACGCCCCCTATCTCGACTACCGGCCGCTGAAGACTGGCGAGCCCGGCATCGATGCAATCCTCGATCGGCACGAAGGCCAGTGGATCAACCGCGAACTCGAGCGAAAGGTACAGGGCTATGCCGTCGCCCATGTGGTGCCGGAACACCTGGCTGAAGTGCGCGGACGCAAACTCAAGCTCATCGCCAAGACCGAGGCCGCGGTGAAGGAACGGCTGACCAAGGAAATCACCTACTGGGACCACCGTGCCGAGGAACTCAAGCTACAGGAACAGGCTGGCAAGCCGAACGCCAAGCTCAATTCAGGTGAAGCCCGCAAGCGTGCCGACCTCCTGCAGGGTCGGCTGCAAAAGCGGCTTGAAGACCTCAAGCTCGAAGCCCAGATTTCGCCGTTACCGCCCGTGGTGTTGGGTGGCCTGCTGGTCGTTCCGATTGGCCTGATCAAAGCGATGACCGGTCAGGCAACAGCCTCACCCACCCCTCCGATCGACACGCAGATCAGTGCCGCTCGCGCTCGCGCCGTCGTCATGGATGTCGAGCGAAGCCTTGGCTTCAAGCCGACCGACCGCGAATTCGAGAAGCTTGGCTACGACATCGAGAGCCGTATCCCGGGCACCGGCAAGCTGCGCTTTATCGAGGTCAAGGGCCGTATCTCCGGCGCGCCGACGATCACCGTCACGCGCAACGAAATCCTGTACTCACTGAACAAGCCCGACGACTTCATCTTGGCCATCGTCGAATTCACCAGCGAAGACACGCACCGCTGCCACTATCTGCGTCAGCCTTTTCAGCGCGAGCCGGATTTCGGAGTGACCAGCGTGAACTATGACTTTGCCGAATTGCTCGTGCGTGCCGAGGCGCCTGGATGAACGGCAGGCCTGCGTTTTTCGAGACACTTCGGGACAAGGCGGTCCAGCGCTGGGATCAACTGGAGCGCGACCCCGAACTTGCCGGGCCCTGGCACCAACTTTTCAAGCAGGTGCAAAGCCCGCGACACGTCTTGTCCGAATTGCTGCAAAACGCCGACGATGCGGGCGCTACCGAGGCATCCGTCGATATCACGGACGGCTGCTTTCTCTTCTCACATAACGGCGAGGACTTTACCGAAGAGCACTTTGCATCGCTGTGTCGCTTTGGGTACTCGAACAAGCGGGCCCTGCACACGATTGGCTTTCGAGGCATCGGATTCAAGAGCACATTCAGCCTTGGCGATACCGTCGAACTAGATACGCCGAGTCTGTCGATTGCCTTCGATCGGCGGCGCTTCACCGAACCCAGGTGGATCGAGCGTAGGCAGAGTGTGAGTGAACGCACGCTAATCAGGGTGCCGATTCGCGATGAGCTCCGACAGAGAGAGATCGAGAAAAACCTCCAGGAATGGCTGGCGAGCCCCGTATCGCTCCTGTTCTTCAAGCATATCCGCCGGATGCGGATTGGCTCTCGGGATGTCCACTGGAGGAGTCTCGGTCCAGGCCCGGTTCCCGCTACCGAACGGATGGCGCTTCATGACAGCCCGGACGCCGCCTTTCTTGTCGCACGTTCCGAAGCTGAGGCCTTCCCTGAGGAAGCGCTGGCCGAGATTCGGCAGGAGCGCTTGCTCAGCGACAACCAGGAAGCCGGTTTTCCGCCCTGCAAGATCGAGATCGTTCTCGGCGCAAAGGGGCGCCTCTACGTCGTTCTGCCCACGGGCGTCGAGACCTCGTTACCCTTTGCCTGCAACGCCCCCTTCATCCAGGATCCCGCGAGACTGAAGATCAAGGATCCAGAAACTTCGCCGACTAACCGCTGGCTACTTGAACGTGTTGGCAAGCTTGCCGCGTCGGTCATGCTCCGGTGGCTTGACTGTCCGGAAGCGAGCGTAGCAGAGCGGTCCAATGCCTACGGGCTCTTTCCGGACGTCAATCGTAGCGACAACTCTCTGGAAGGCGTCTGTGCCGCCACTATCGAGGGAAGCTTTGAGAAAGCGCTAGGCGAGGTGCCATTTCTGATCACGAGTTCTGGCGAATTGAAACCGAGCGCCGGCTGCATCATCCTTCCCCAGCCACTGTTGGATATCTGGCCGGCCGATCAAGCCGCGCGGCTGTTTGATGACGCTGGTCGTCCGCCATTATCGAGTTGCGTTACCGAAGCCGATCAGCAAAAGCTCATCCACTGGGGAGTGGTCGAGAAGATCGACAAGCCCCATGTACTGCAGGTGCTGCAGTCGACGCACCTCCCCAAGCCGGAAACCTGGGGCCATTTGTTGAAGCTCTGGGCCTATGTCGCCCCAGAGCTCACGGGATATCGTGCCGACGTGGATCGTCAGCGGGTTCGCATAGTCCCGGCACAAGGAAAGGATGTGCTTTACGCCGCGT
Organism: Candidatus Accumulibacter regalis; assembly: GCA_000585075.1. Lineage (GTDB taxonomy): Bacteria > Pseudomonadota > Gammaproteobacteria > Burkholderiales > Rhodocyclaceae > Accumulibacter > Accumulibacter regalis. The sequence goes on from JEMY01000061.1 coordinate 8,955, forward strand.
GCGAAGTGATTCGCCTTGGCGAAAAGCGATTGCTCCAGTCTGAGGAAGACTGGGAGTTTCTTGCGGTCCACTTGTTGGTGCTCAACCCGAACTGGCCACGCTTTCTTGCCGAGCAGCGTCGCCATGCCGAAGAGCTTAATGACAGAAGCCTCAAGGGCAAAGTGGCAGCAGCGCTTGCGGTTCTACGGGCCATCGAGATGGAGGGGGCTAGCGATGTAAGTGAGGTGATCGAGCAAGTCGCTGGTGAATTTTTCTCACAGCAAGGCATCTCGATAGCGAAGTGTGTACAGCTAACGCAAATCGCCGCCAAGCTCGGCGCTACCGTTGGCGATGCGTTTCGTTTTGCCACCCGCGACCGCCACCTGCGCAAAGTTTCGAGCGTCGTCCTCTTTGACCGAGACGGCACCCTTGAAGCTTTCTTCGAGCAAGCGTGGTGCAACGCTCATTTCCTGCACACCGATTACAAGACGAACTACGCGTCTTGCACTCACGAAGAATGGCTTGCCTGGGTCACGTCCGGCCGCGCCGGCTTGCTTGGCTTCGCGCCGCTCGTTGGCACAAAGAATGACATCTACGGTCGCGCGAAAATCGAAGCCGAGCTTCGCCGACGGGGTGTGTCCGGGGCGCCTTCCTACTCCTACGTCACGAACCATTTCCGGGTTGAAGATTGGGATTTCGAAGAAATCCATTGGCGTTGGTGGTCCGCGCTCGCCAAGGAGGATCCCGGCATCTGGGGGCGTATCTTTGACCGCATTCTCGGTCAGCCTGAGGCGAGTTGGGTTCACGCCAAGGGTACCCGCGTGAGCCAGGTAGCCACGACCCGAAAAACGCGCTCAATTTCCAACGAGTCACTCTTGGCGGAATGGATTCTGAGGCTACGAGAATTGCCTTGCCTGCGTGACACCCGAGGTTTCTACCGCAAGCCAGCCGAACTCCTGCGGCGGACTCCCGAGACGGAGTCCCTCATGGACGTGGAACCCTTCATTCACAGCCTGCTCGACAACGAGGCCACGCGACCGCTGCTCAAGCTACTCGGCGTTCGCGAGGTGCCGACCGGCCCGGACCGTCTTCTTGACTGTCTTCGGACGCTGGCCATGTCTGATCATCCGCCGGTGCATGAAGTCGAGAAATGGTATCGGCGACTCGACCAGTTGACCGACGCCTGCTCAACGACGGACCTGGCCGACATCAAGGCGGCTTTCCGGGATGAAAAGATCGTATTGAGTGAGGGCGCAGGCTGGACGAACGCTGCCGGCGTGTTCCTGTCGTCAGACGAGGAAGCCATGCCGGGCACGGCCGTCGTGCGCGCGGGCGTCCGCGACCTGATGTTATGGCGGAAGATCGGTATCGCCGACCGCCCGACGGCCGATCTGGCGATTCAATGGCTACTAGGCCTACCTTCCGGCGAAGTCCTGTCTCAAGACGATGCGCGCCGGGTCCGCGCACTTCTGCCGCGTCATCCGCGGCGGATCTGGAGCGAGTGCCAGCATTGGCTCAACCTATCCGGTGCATGGATGTCGGTGGACACGCTTTCCTACTCCTTGTCCATGCAGTCGTTGGTGGCCTGGAAGCACCTCAATGAAGATATCAAGCAAAGAACCGCCGATCTGCAACCCCTGTCGGCAGAGGTTTCGGCTGCCCTCCCCTTCTGCGGGCTTCCCCATCTTGCTGGGCGAATCGAGGAGCGATTGCACAGCACAGTGCGCATTTCTGCCGGGGCGGAACGTTGGCCATGGCTGAACCAGTTGGGGGTTGAGCTACGGCGTATAGAACTGGAGGACACATCCGAACAGGATCGCATCCGGAAACTCGCCGCCGACCTTGCAGACACGATTTGGCAGACAGCGCCGGGGCTCGAAATCATTCCGTACATCGACGGAACCCCGGCAGGCATGCCGAGGCGCGCGGAGGCCGTTTGGCTGAGCGGCGTTCTCTATGTCGAGGACCGTCCTCTCTCAAAGCTTGCCCGTGCAGTAGCGCAGGAACTCGGACGGGCATTTCGGCGGCAGGATCTCGCCGACGCCATCAAGCTGTGTTTCGATCGCCCGCCGGCGTTCGTGACGGAGTATCTGGAGGAGAACTTCAAGCTGGGTCCGCAGGAAGTCACCGCTGTACCGATTGCCGCAGGCCAAAGTGTAAGAAGCGAGCCCAGTACCCAGAATAGTGACGACGGCCCTGACTCGCCTGCGGCGAATCGCCCAGCGGACGATGAAGCAGACCAGGACGATGGCGAAGGCACGGTCATCCATCTTGAGGAACCGGATAACGGGGCCGAAAGCGATACTGAGGGTGCCGATATCCCTCAAGATCCGGAGAGTTCTCACGCCCCTTTGCACAGGCCGCCGCTGATCCCCAAGCCGGCGAAGTTGAGCATCATCGAGCGCTTCGCCCGTACGAAAGGCTACCAGAGGGACGGAACCGAGCGCTTTTTTCATGCGGACGGAAGCTGGATCTCCAAGGCGCATGATGCGCGCTTCCCCTGGGAACGGCGGACGGCAGGAGGCGATCTGGTCTGTTACTACTGGCCGAAGGAGCATTGCCTCGAACTCCAGGCTCTCCAGATCGAAGCCGATATATGGGGTTTGCTCGACCACTCCCCTGACAACTATTCGCTCGTGCTTTCGGATGCGCAGGGGGAACCCGTCGAAGTATCAGGAACGCGTCTACGCGCGATGCTCGATGGTCGCGAGATAAAGCTCTATCCGGCAAGCTATCGATTGGTAATTGATCATGACCACAAGCAATAGCCTCAGGCACGACAAACGCAGGGTAGTCGACCGTCGGCTGCCAAAGACGGTCAAGCACCTGGGTGCACTGCAATGAAACCAGTCAAGCGGAACGCCAAGGAATCCCCGCCGACGTCAGCCGACGCCGCAGGTCAACACGACGGCTTCGCTGAAGTCGTCGAACTGATTCAGGCGGCCCGGGAGCGCGCCCTGGTTGCCGTCAATACGGCCCTCGTCGACCTCTACTGGGAGGTTGGAAAGACGATCAGCGCGCGTATTGCCAGAGACGGCTGGGGCAAGAGCACGGTCAGCGCGCTGTCGTCGTACGTGCAATCGCGTCAGCCAGGCCTGCGTGGATTTTCGCCGCAGAACATGTGGCGAATGCGCCAGTTCTATGAAACCTGGAGCAAACAATCGGCAGATCAGGCAGAACTCTCGACGCTGTTGAGAGAACTGCCGTGGTCGGCACATTTGCACATCCTTGCCAAGACCAAGCATCCCGAAGAGCGCGAGTTCTACCTGCGCATGAGCAGCCAGCAACGCTGGCCGGTGCGGGAAGTCGCCCGCCAGATCGATAGTGCCCTGTTCGAACGTGTTGTGTTGCATCCGCCAAAACTCTCAACAGCGTTGAGAGAACTGCATCCCGGCGCCGCAACGGTTTTTCGTGACGCCTACGTCGTCGAGTTCCTGGAATTGCCGGACGGCCATCGAGAGGCCGATCTGCACCAAAGCCTGCTGCACAATCTCAGACGATTCCTCAGCGAAATGGGCCGCGACTTCTGTTTCATCGGCAGCGAAGTGCCGCTGCAGGTAGGGGGCCGGGACTTCGCCCTTGATCTCTTGTTCTTCCACCGCGAATTGAACTGCCTGGTCGCCATCGAGCTGAAGATTGGCGAGTTCCAGCCCGAACACCTCGGGAAGCTGGAGTTCTATCTCGAAGCCCTCGACCGTGACCTGCGCAAACCGCATGAAGGTCCGTCGATCGGCGTACTGCTCTGTGCCAGCAAGGACAGCGAAGTCGTCGAGTACGCCCTGAGTCGCTCACTCTCGCCCGCACTGGTCGCCGAGTACTGGACTCGACTACCCGACAGGAAACTGCTCCAGGCCAAGCTGCATGAGTTCTACACGCTGACCCGGGCAGCCACACCAGATGAACCGCAACCGCAAGACGACTAAAAGAGCGCCATGACCCCCAAGAAAAAACTCATCGAAGTCGCGCTGCCGCTGGAGGCGATCAACGTCGCCAGCGCGCGCGAGAAATCCATCCGTCACGGCCACCCGAGCACGCTGCACCTGTGGTGGGCGCGGCGGCCGTTGGCGGCGGCACGGGCGGTGATCTTCGCGCAGATGGTCGATGATCCGTCGGCGCACCCGGACATCTTCAAGACTGAGAAGGCGCAGGAGAAGGAGCGGCAACGGCTGTTCAGGATCATCGAGGATCTGGTGAAGTGGGAGAACACGACCAACGAGACGGTGTTGCAGCAGGCACGCGACGAAATCTGGCAGAGCTGGCGTTACACCTGTGCCGAGAATGCCGACCACCCGCGCGCGAAAGAGTTGTTCGATCGCTACAAGCTGCCCGCTTTCCATGACCCCTTTGCCGGTGGCGGTGCGCTGCCACTGGAAGCGCAACGGCTGGGATTGGAGAGCTACGCCAGCGACCTGAACCCTGTGGCGGTGTTGATCAACAAGGCGATGATCGAGATCCCACCGAAGTTCTCTGGGCAGCCACCGGTGAACCCGGAGGCTCAGCACCAAAAATCACAGATGGACAAGAGTTGGCAAGGAGCGAGGGGTCTAGCTGAGGACGTGCGCTATTACGGGCAATGGATACACGATGAAGCCGAGAACCGTGTCGGTGACCTTTACCCCAAGGTCGAGATCACAGTGGAAACAGCGAAGGAACGTCCGGATCTAAAGAAGTATGTCGGACAGAAGCTCAAAGTCATTGCTTGGCTATGGGCTCGCACGGTGAAGAGTCCCAACCCGGCTTTTGCCGAAGTTGATGTCCCTCTGCGGAACGTGTCAATGACTTTGAGACACCGATGCACATTAATTTAGTGAGCATGGATCGGGT
>JEMY01000062.1:0-690 GCA_000585075.1 Candidatus Accumulibacter regalis
AAGGTAGGTTTCCATCATGACAAACGACAAGAAGAATCTGATGAACGGACGAGCCGCACTGGCGATGGATGACGCGTTGGAAGGAGCCGATGGATGACGCGTTGGAAGGAGCCCGTAGGGCGACTGGAAACGCGTCATCCATCGCGCCGCCGGACCCCGAGGTGGTGGCGACGGCGCGCCGCCGTCATTTCTCCAGCGCTGACAGGCTGCGCATCCTGGCACTCGCCGACGGCTGCACGAAGGTGGGCGAAATTGGCGCCCTGTTACGCCGGGAGGGCATCTATTCCTCCCTGCTCGCCACCTGGCGCAAAAAGCGCGCGGCGATCGAACAGGCCGCACTCGAACCGCAAAAGCGCGGGCGCAAGGCCGACCCGGCGCTGGCCGAGGCGCGGCGAGTGGAGCAGCTCACCCGGGAGAACGACCGCCTGCGTCGCCAGCTCGCCCAGGCCCACACCATTATCGATGTCCAAAAAAAAGTTTGTATGCTGCTGGGGCAGCTGACGGACGACACGCCGGACGGGAGATCCTGATGCACGCGGTCAATGTCCTGGCGCCAGAGGTGGGGCTGGCACCCGCTTGCGCGGCCTTGCGTATCCCTCGCAGCACGGTCTATCGGGATGATGCGCGCCGGCGGTGCTTGAGTGCTCCGCCGGTGACGTCATCGCCGCGACCGGCGCCACCGCTGGCCCT
>JEMY01000062.1:803-1625 GCA_000585075.1 Candidatus Accumulibacter regalis
GAGGGCATCTACCTGGGCTCGGTGCGCACCATGTACCGCTTGCTGGCCGCCGATGGTCAAGCACGCGAAAGGCGTAATCAGCTGACTCATCCTGCCTACTTCAAACCCGAACTGCTGGCCACCGGACCGAATCAAGTCTGGAGTTGGGACATCACGAAGCTCAAGGGGCCGCTCAAATGGACTTGCTTCCAGCTGTACGTGATCCTCGACATCTTCAGCCGCTATGTCGTCGGCTGGTTGATCGCGCCGCGTGAAAGCGCTGAACTGGCCAGGCAGTTGATCGCCGAGACCGTCGCCAAACAAGGCGTGGAGCCACGCACGCTCACGGTCCATGCCGACCGCGGCACCAGCATGCGATCCAAGCTCGTGGCAGAACTGCTGGTGGACCTCGATGTGGCCAAGTCCCACAGCCGTCCCTACGTCTCCGACGACAACCCCTTCTCGGAGGCGCAGTTCAAAACCCTGAAATACCGCCCTGACTTCCCCGAGCGCTTCGCCAGCATCGAAGAAGCCCGCGCTCACTGCCAGCGCTTCTTCCAGTGGTACAACGAACAGCATCGCCATTCCGGCATCGGCTTCATGACTCCGACCGCGGTCCACCATGGCCAGGCTGCACAGCTGTTCGAGCAACGGGCCGACACCCTGAACGCCGCCTTCGCAGCCCACCCGAGGCGATTCAAGGGCCACTGCCCGCAACCTCCCAGGCTGCCCATCGCCGCCTGGATCAACCCACCCAAGCAGGAGAACTCGCCGACGAAAACACCCGATCCATGCTCACTAAATTAATGTGCATCGGTGTCTCAAAGTCATTGACACGTTCCG
>JEMY01000063.1 GCA_000585075.1 Candidatus Accumulibacter regalis
GATCACGCGCCACAGTCGGCGACTGCGCACACGCAGCAGTCGGCCGGCCGCCAGGACCGACATGGTCGGCGCCAGCATCAGCGTCAAGGCCTCGAACAGCAGGGTGAAGCGACTGCCTTCACGCGCCCAGGGTACGGCGATCTGCGTCACCTTGCCGCAACCGGCACAGGCCACTCGCGGCACCTCGGCATGCAGGTGGGCCTCGTACTGGAAGAAATCCAGATGGCGCCAAGAGCGCGCCAAGCGGTCGTGGAGCGGCTGCGCCGCCGCACCACAGGCCGGACAGGCATGGACGGCCGCGCCAAATCGGACCTGGAAGTCGATCCGTCCAAACTCCGGCTTGAAGATGACTTCATCGACCTGCCAAGGAGCAACGAGACCCAGAGCCTGGGTGAACAGCGTTTCAATCATGAGGAAGCAGCCGCGAGAGGAAAGGCCGCCATTGTCCTTCATGCCGAGGGCGGCAGACTGCCTTCCTCGGCCCAGAGGGAGCGTAAGCGAGGGGGTGGCGATGTAAAGGGTTCGGCTGCGCCCGGACTGCGTCCGCCCTTGACATCGCCGCTCCCTCAAAACGCGAAACCCATCGCCGGTTCCATACGAAACGACATAGAGCCCAATTTCTAGATTTGGCGCAAGGCGCCGAGGGCTGATCCGAACTTTGGCCCACCGAAATAGCTGGAGCCCTTGCGCGATGCGGGCTCTGGCTATTTTTTTGGCCGAATAAGTACCCATGTAAATGGGTGTATTACCTCTTGCTTTTTGTTCTTCTTCGTAGCATGGTAACGCCATGTATATCGAATCCGTCCGCAACCGAAACTCACCACCGGCAGTCCTGCTTCGCGAAGCATTCAGAGAGCAGGGCAAGGTCAGGAAGCGCACCCTAGCCAACCTCTCGTGCCTGCCTGCGGAAGTGATCGAGGGTCTGAGGATTCTCCTCAAGGGCGGCGTGGCCGTACCCAGTGCGGAGGAGGTCCTTACCATCGAGCGCTCGTTGCCTCACGGCCACGTGGCCGCCGTACTGGGGAGTGCGACCGCCTGCGGTACGCCCGACTGGTTCGCCGCAGCGCCCGAACGACTGCGCAAGCTCCTGCTGGCCATGGTCGTCGCGCGCATCGTGTCACCGGGTTCGAAGCTCGCCACCCACCGCATGCTCAGCGACGATACGGCGGCTGACTCGCTGGGGCGGGTGCTGGGCCTGGGGCAGATCGAACCCGAAGACCTGGATCGTGCGCTCGACTGGCTACACGCGGCACAAGCGACCATCGAGCGGCGCCTGGCGCGCCGGCACCTGGCCGGCAGTACGCTGGTGCTCTACGACCTGAACTCGACCGGGCTCAGCGGCGGTTGCTGTCCGCTCGCCGCCCGCGGGCATTCGCGCGACGGCAAGCGCGATGACCCGCAGATTGTCTTTGGGCTGATCTGTGCCGCCGATGGCTGCCCGGTGGCGGTGGAGGTGTTCTCCGGCAATATCGCCGACCCGGCGACCGTTGCCGCGCAGGTGGCCAAACTCAAGTCACGCTTCGCGATCGAGCAGATCGCCTGGGTGGGCGACCGGGGGATGATCAACTCGGCGCGCATCCGCGACGTCTTCAGGGCCAACGGGATGGACTGGATCAGCCGCCTGCGGGCGCCACAGATCGCGCAGCTGGCGCAGGAACACGGTCCTTTCCAGCCGTCGCTGTTCGACGAACGCAATTTCCTCGAACTGACCAGCGAGCACTTTCCCGGCGAGCGCCTGCTGGTCTGTCGTAATCCGCTGCTGGCCGAGGAGCGCTCGCGCCAACGCGGCGAACTGCTGGCGGCGACCGAGGCGGAACTGGCGACGGTGGCGGCGCTCGATGGGCTGTATGTGATTCGCACCAGCCTCGGGGCCGACAAGTTGGCGGCCAATGCCGCGGTCGCCGCTTGCAAGAGTTTGTCGCAGGTCGAGCGTGCTTTCCGTTCGATCAAGACGGTCGATCTGAAGGTGCGCCCGATCTTTCACTACGGTGCCCAGCGTGTGCGGGCGCACGTCTTCCTGTGCATGCTCGCCTATTACGTCGAGTGGCACATGCGCCGCCGTTTGAAGCCAATGCTCTTCGAGGATGAGTTCATCGACGCCGCACAGGCCGACAAGCCGTCGGCTGTCGTCAAGGCTCAGCGATCGGCCCACGCAAAGGTCAAGGATGCCACCGGACGCGCCGACGACGGTACGCCTCTGCACAGCTTTCGCACCTTGATGCAGGATTTGGGCACGCTCGCCTATAACGTCACCTATACGGCGCTCAACCCAAAAGCCAAGATCATTCTCACCACCCGGCCAACGCCCCTGCAGGAAAAAGCCTTTGCGCTTCTTGGGGCCAACCCCGCGCGTACCCGGTAATCGACTATCCAAGGCAAAATTTATGTCAAATCAACGGCTTGTCGCGCTGATGGGTGTTTTGGGTAGGTGAGTAATGCGGCAGGTGTGGTGTGCTGATGATATATAATCGACGCATCACAACATCTGGTAATGCTTAGATGCGCACAACGCTGGACATTGACGATGACGTGCTGGTCGCCGCCAAGGAAATGGCACGTCGTGAGCACCTGACGGCCGGGCAGGTCATTTCCCGCCTTGCACGGCTGGCGTTGACGGCGCGGCTTGATCAGCAACCGTCCGCGCAGACAGTGGCTGGATTCAGGCCTTTGCCTGCAAGGGGCGTGTTGGTCAGCAATGACCAGGTCAACGCCCTTCGCGAGCACGAGGGCGTTTGATGGTCGCGCTGCTGGACGTCAACGTGCTTGTTGCCTTGCTGGATGCCGACCACATGCACCATACGGCCGCAACGCAGTGGCTGAGCGAGCACCTGGATGCGGGGTGGGCGTCGTGCCCGCTTACCCAGAATGGGTGTATCCGTATCCTGTCACAAGCCGCGTACCCCAACCGTGCGCCCGCGGCCGAGGTGGCGGCGCGCCTGGCTGAGGCCACCCGCAATCCGGTGCACCATTTCTGGCCAGATGCCGTAAGCCTGTTGACACCCGGCTTGATGGAATGGAACAAGTTGCTCACCGGTCGCCACATCACCGATGCTTATTTACTGGCGCTTGCGGTAAAAAACCATGGGGTGTTTGTCACGCTGGACCAGGGTATTCCTCTATCTGCCGTGCAAGGCGCGCGAGGCGAACATCTGCTGGTGCTCAGCGTGTCGAGGCAATGACGGCGCAGGTCGCCTCGCAATGACGTGCGGTGGGGTAGCGCCGCATTCGCATTCCTGACGAGCTTTTCAGCAAGCCAGACTGCGGAGCGAAGCCCACGACGAAGCAGGAGGAGTCTCCTCTCCACGTTCCAGCGCATCCATCACGGCGGCTGCACGTTCCAGGCTGTCTTCCACACGTTTCCCCACCCTGACATTCAGAATCCTTTCATTCATCGTCGATTCCTTTCACGGCCGCCCAGAAGTCGGCCATCAGTTGCTGCGGGCTGGTGAAATGGTAGGGTGCCTCACCGTCGGCCCACCCGTCGACAACGACTTCCGTCCATACGGCTTCAGGCACGATGATTTGCGCAAACAGGCCTGGTAGGAGATCGGCCTGCGCGCTCCGGAAGAGTGTGATCAGCGGCGACGCATTGACGACGACCGCATCAATCCCCATCGTTCAGTTCCTCGGCCAGCTCGTCAGCGGTGTATTGAAAGGGGCTGACCCGGTAGCGCGACAAGGCGTCGATGAAGGCGGCCCGCGTCAATCCGGCGATTTCGGCAGCGCGCCCCTGCGATACTCGCCCGAGCTCAACCCATTTCACCGCCGCCGCGATACGCATTTCCTGGCCGAACTCGTCGGGCGCCTGATGTAAAGCCGCGAAAGCCGATTCAGGAATTTGCAGGGTCAGTTGCGTCATGGTGCTTTCCTCCGGATATCGATGATACGTGAGTTCTGATGCGCTGATTGTCGGTGTCGGTGTCGGTGTCGGTGTCGGTGGCGGTGGCGGTGGCGGTGGCGGTGGCGGTGTCGGTGGCGGTGCCGGTGGCGGACGAGGCGCCCTATCGCCCGATGAATCGGGCTCCTACAGGGTGGCGTGATTTGTAGCCGCGGAAGGAGCTGGTGATGCGACTTACGGATTTGTCTTTGTTGGTGTCAGCGGCGTTCGCAGATCTGAGCGAACAGGCTACAGGGTGGCCTGGTTCGGGACGGTTTGCGTAGGAGCCCGATTTATCGGGCGATGGCTGCTGGCAGGCCAGCACGGCGTGCGCTTGCCGGTCCGGGGCTTGCGGATTGCAGAAGCGCTTGTCCAACGTCATGCAGCGTCAGCCGTCCAGTCTTCAACCCTGAGCCCATCGACCTGAGCAAAAGCCCGGTCATTCGTTACCAGCACCGCTTCCGCACAACGAGCGTGCGAGGCAATCAGGAGGTCGAGCGGACCGAGGGTCTTGCCCTGCCGCTCCATGGCCGCACGGGTGGCTCCGTAACGCTCCGCGACTTCGCTATCCCAGGGCAGCACATCTACCCGCCGCAGGAACTCGCCCACCGCGGTATGCAAGCGTTTCGCTTCAGGCCTTCGCGCCAGTCCGAACAGCAACTCGGCTTTGGTTATCGACGAGATGCAAACAGTCGCCATCGGCACGGCCAGCAGACGCCGGACAACAGCCGGATGCTCCCTGATGAGGTGGCTCACCGTATTGGTATCCAGCATGTACCGGGTCACTCTTTCCACCCGTCAAACGGGTCACGGTCCTGGGCCTCCTGTCGCCGCTCCTCGGCGGCCAGAAAGCCGGCCGGAACATTCGCACCCTTGAGGGCCGCAAAGAAGCCCTCCCACGTTGCCGGCTTGCGCGAAAGGATAACGTCACCCGTCTGCGGGTCGCGCCGGATATAGACCTCGGGGCTATCGAAACGGTATTCGGCAGGCAGGCGAACCGCCTGGCTGCGGCCATTCTTGAACAGCTTGGCGATATCTTCCATGGGGCCTCTCTCCTGTGATGTATCAAGATATATACCGTTAAGGGGCCTATATCAAGAGCCATTACCTGCCGGCATTGCGCAAGCTCCTACAGTTGCAGTTCAGCCGGCGAGCAGGTTCGGCGATGGTCATGGTGCCCCCGACGCAGCGCTGCGAGCAATTGCCCGCGTTTCGGGGGAAACGCGGCGGGCATCGGGCTTGCATTCTCGACAGGCACGGCGAGCAGGGCGGAGGCTCTTCTCCACGTGCCCGTGTATTGCTGGATTCTTGATGAGACTTTCAGCGACCCTGACAGCAGCGTGAAAGCGCAGGGTGGCTGGAGTTCGCCCGGCCCATGCCGCTGCCCGCGTCGCCAAACCAGGGCAAGCATTCCCCAGCCACCGTCATTGCGAGGAGGCGCACGGGTAGTCAGAGGATGGGACTGGATTGCCGCGTCGGCTGCGCCTCCTCGCAATGACGGGCAGGCTGATGTGGCGCTGTATTTCCGAAAAGACTTCCAGGACGCCGGGCAGCCGCTTGAAACCATGTCGCCGCTTGTCTTCTGCACGTCTTCCCACGCTGACGTTCAAGACTCGCTCATCCATGGTCGATTCCTTTCACGGCCGCCCACAAGCGGGCCATCAGTTGCTGCGGGCTGGTGCAATGGGAGGCTGTCTTGAACCCCGTCGCCGCGGTAGAATCGCGCCTCTATTCTTCGTGATCACCCCATGAAAATCCTGGTTACCGGTGCCGCCGGCTTCATCGGCATGAGCACCGCACTGCGCCTGCTGGCGCGCGGCGACGAAGTCGTCGGGCTCGACAATCTCAACGATTACTACGAGGTTTCGCTGAAGGAAGACCGCTTGCGGCGGCTCACCTCGCTGCCGGGCTTTCGCTTTGCGAAGCTCGATGTCGCCGATCGGCCGGGCATCGAGCGGCTGTTCGCGGAGGAGGGATTCGAGCGCGTGATTCACCTCGCTGCGCAGGCGGGCGTGCGCTATTCGCTGAAGAACCCGCACGCCTACGTCGATAGCAATGTGGTCGGCTTCGTGAATATTCTCGAAGGCTGTCGCCACAACCAGGTGCAGCACCTGGTGTACGCCTCGAGTTCGAGCGTCTATGGTGGCAATACCCGCATGCCGTTCTCCGAGCACGACAGTGTCGACCACCCGGTGAGTCTCTACGCGGCGACCAAGAAGGCCAACGAGTTGATGGCGCACACCTATAGCCACCTTTACGGCTTGCCGACCACGGGCCTGCGCTTCTTCACGGTCTATGGGCCGTGGGGCCGGCCGGACATGGCGCTGTTTCTGTTTACCCGGGCGATCCTCGAAGGTCGGCCGATCGACGTTTTCAACCACGGCGAGATGCAGCGCGACTTCACCTACGTGGACGACATCGTCGAAGGCGTGATCCGGGTGACGGATCGCTGCGCCACGGCGAATGCCGCGTATCTGCCGGACGAGGCCGACCCGGCGACGAGCAACGTGCCTTACCGGGTTTTCAACATCGGCAATCACCAGCCGGTGCCGCTGCTCGATTTCATCGGTGCGATCGAGGACGCGATTGGCAGGAAGGCGGAAAAACGCCTGTTGCCGATGCAGGACGGCGACGTGCCGGCGACCTATGCCGATACGGCATTGCTCGAGGACTGGATTGGCTTCGCGCCTGCCACGCCGGTGGCGGAAGGGGTGAAGCGCTTCGTCGCCTGGTACCGGGACTACTACAAGGTCTGACTTGCGCTGTTCTTGCGGGAAATTCGCACAGGTGGCGGTCGATGGCGGTGGGAGAATCCTGGTTGGTCGCGTGGTCGATGCGGCGGAAGGGTAGTCAGAGGGTGGAACTGGATTGCCGCGTCGGCTACGCCTCCTCGCAATGACGGGGGTTGGTGCGGGTAGGTGCGAGAGGTGCGAAGTCTGGTGCGGCAGTTTCCCTACGGTTTTACACGGCTGTTCGGTTGGCTGAGCGTTTTGTCGGGAAGGCGGCGCTACACCAACCCATACGTCATTGCGAGGAGGCGTAGCCGACGTGGCAATCCAGAGGTTTTGGTTTTCGCTGGAGTGGTGTGGCGGAAGAGTAGTCAGAGGATGGAACTGGATTGCCGCGTCGGCTGCGCCTCCTCGCAATGACGGGGTGGGTGCGGGGTCGGTGCCGGGTAGGTGCGGGAGGTGCGGGAGGTGCGGGAGGTGCGGAATTGGTGCCAGGCTTCACGGGCGCCGAAGGTCTCATCGGGTATGCAGCCGCTAAACTTGTGCCCGAACTGTTGCGGTCGTGCTCCGCCGTGGCCCGGGTCGTCTCGGCGGCGTTGATCGGTTGGTTTTGCTGTTCGTCTTGTGAGGGTTGTCTTAAATGAAAATTACTGTCATTGGTACCGGCTACGTCGGTCTGGTTTCTGGAACCTGTCTGGCCGACGTCGGTAACGACGTGCTCTGTCTCGACGTCGATGCGGAAAAGATCCGCATTCTCAAGGAAGGCGGGATTCCGATCTTCGAGCCTGGTCTGGATGCGATGGTCAAGGCGAACGTCGACGCGGGCCGCCTGCGGTTCACCACCGACGTCGAGGAAGCCGTCGCGCACGGCCTGCTGCAGTTCATCGCCGTCGGCACGCCACCAGACGAGGATGGCTCGGCCGACCTGCAGTACGTGGTGGCGGCGGCGCGCAACGTGGGCCGCTTCATGACCGGGTACAAGGTCGTCGTCGATAAATCGACCGTGCCGGTGGGTACCGCCGACAAGGTGCAGGCGGCGCTTGCCGAGGAACTCGCTGCGCGCGGGGAAAGCATCGACTACAGCGTCGTCTCGAACCCCGAGTTCCTCAAGGAAGGCGCGGCGCTGGAAGACTTCATGAAGCCCGACCGCATCGTCGTCGGTACCGAGGACCCGCGCGCGATCGACGTGATGCGCGAACTCTATGCGCCTTTCCAGCGCAATCACGAGCGCCTGCTGGTGATGGACGTGCGCAGCGCCGAGCTGACCAAGTACGCCGCCAACGCGATGCTGGCGACGCGCATCAGCTTCATGAACGAACTGGCCAACCTCAGCGAACGGTTGGGCGCGGATATCGAACTGGTGCGCAAGGGCATCGGTTCCGACCCGCGCATCGGTTTCGACTTTCTCTATCCCGGGGCCGGTTACGGCGGCTCGTGTTTTCCGAAAGACGTGCAGGCGCTGATTCGCACCGCGCACGCCGCCGGGCACGACCTCAAGGTGCTGCAGGCGGTCGAGGACGCCAACGACGCGCAGAAGAGCGTGCTTACGCAAAAGATCGTCAAGCGCCTCGGCGAAGACCTCTCGGGCAAGACCATCGCCCTCTGGGGGCTGGCGTTCAAGCCCAACACCGACGACATGCGCGAGGCGCCGAGCCGGGTGCTGATCGCCGACCTGCTGGCGCGTGGCGCTCGCGTGCGCGCCTACGACCCGGTGGCCAGCCATGAAGCACAGCGGATTTTTGCCGGTGAAACGCGCATCGACTTTGTCGACAAGCCGATGCTCGCCGTGCAGGGTGCCGACGTGCTGGCGATCGTCACCGAGTGGAAGGAGTTCCGCGCGCCGGATTTCCCGGCCATCAAGGCACTGCTCAAGACGCCGGCGATCTTTGACGGCCGCAATCTCTACGACCCGGCGGTTCCGCGCCGGGCCGGGCTGGAGTACTTTGCGATCGGGCGCCTGTAGGGGAAACGCGAGGGGCGCGGTTGCGGCGCCAGGTAACCCGCGCGTCCTTGTCCTTGCGGGGGGGCGAAGCCGCTGTCGCGATCCAGGTAACCCGCAGTCATTGCGAGGAGCGAAGCCGCTGTCGCGATCCAGGTAACCCGCGCGTCCTCGCGAGGAGCGAAGCCGCTGTCGCGATCCAGATAGCCCGCACGTCATTGCGAGGAGCGCAGCGACGCGGCAATCCAGAGGTTTGGCTTTTCGCTTTTTCGCTGCGCCCGAAAAGCAGTGAGACGGTGGAACTGGATTGCCGCGTCGGCTTCGCCTCCTCGCAATGACGGGGTGGGGGCGATGGGCTGTTCGTCGTTTTCCACGCCGCGTTTTGGCTCGACGCCTGTGACGCACGGGCAGTCCGGCGGATGGTCGGCGACGCTTGGGGTGGACGGCGGTGGTCGGCAATCTGTGCGTCATGACGAGATCGCGCGGGCGACGGAGCGATTCGGTCAACCCGCCTGTCATTGCGAGGTAAAGTGGCCGACGGCGCAATCCAGTCAACCGGCACGTCATTGCGAGGAGGCGCAGCCGACGTGGCAATCCAGGGGTTTGGCTTCGTGCTTTTTCGCTGCGCCCGAAAAGCAGTGAGAGGGTGGAACTGGATTGCCGCGTGGGCTGCGCCTCCTCGCAATGACGGCGTGCTTGTCGGGGCGTCTTGCGGGGGGCGGTTCGCTATCCTTTTGTGGGGAGACCAGGTTTCTGATGATCAGGCAGCCAGCCGTTTACATTTTGGCCAATCGACGCAACGGGACGCTGTACAGCGGCGTGACGTCGAATCTGGTGAAGCGTGTCTGGGAGCACAGGAACGATCTGGTTGATGGTTTTTCGCGCAGATATGCGGCGCACCTGCTGGTGTTCTATGAGCTGCATGAATCCATGGAGTTGGCCATTGCACGCGAGAAACAGATCAAGGCGGGGTCGCGGCTCAAGAAGTTGCGCTTGATCGAGTCGATGAACCCGGAGTGGGAGGATCTTTATGGGGGCATTGTGTAAGCGATCACCCGCGCGGCATGACGAGGCAAAGTGGTCGACGGCGCGATCCAGGTAGCCTGCACGTAATTGCGAGGAGGCGTAGCCGACGTGGCAATCCAGCCAACCCGCACGTCATTGCGAGGCGGCGCCGCCGACGCGGCAATCCAGTCAAACCGCACGTCATTGCGAGGAGGCGAAGCCGACGCGGCAATCCAGGGGTTTGGCTTTTCGTTGTTTCGCTGCGCCTGAAAAGCAGTGAGACGGTGGAACCGGATTGCCGCGTCGGCTGCGCCTCCTCGCAATGACGGGGTGGGGGCGATGGGCTATTCGTCGTTTTTCACGACGCGTTTTGGCTCGACGGCTGTGACGCACGGGCAGTCCGGCGGATGGTCGGCGACGCTTGGGGTGGACGGCGGTGGTCGGCAATCTGTGCGTCATGACGAGATCGCGAGGGCGACGGAGCGATTCGGTCAACCCGCCTGTCATTGCGAGGAGGCGCAGCCGACGTGGCAATCCAGGGGTTTGGCTTCGTGCTTTTTCGCTGCGCCCGAAAAGCCGTGAGAGGGTGGAACTGGATTGCCGCGTGGGCTGCGCCTCCTCGCAATGACGGCGTGCTTGTCGGGGCGTCTTGCGGGGGGCGGTTCGCTATCCTTTTGTGGGGAGACCAGGTTTCTGATGATCAGGCAGCCAGCCGTTTACATTTTGGCCAATCGACGCAACGGGACGCTGTACAGCGGCGTGACGTCGAATCTGGTGAAGCGGGTCTGGGAGCACAGGAACGATCTGGTTGATGGTTTTTCGCGCCGCTATGCAGCGCACCTGCTGGTGTTCTATGAGCTGCATGAATCCATGGAACTGGCCATTGCACGCGAGAAACAGATCAAGGCGGGGTCGCGGCTCAAGAAGTTGCGCTTGATCGAGTCGATGAACCCGGAGTGGGAGGATCTTTATGGGGGCATTGTGTAAGCGATCACCCGCGCGGCATGACGAGGCAAAGTGGTCGACGGCGCGATCCAGGTAGCCTGCACGTAATTGCGAGGAGGCGTAGCCGACGTGGCAATCCAGCCAACCCGCACGTCATTGCGAGGCGGCGCCGCCGACGCGGCAATCCAGTCAAACCGCACGTCATTGCGAGGAGGCGCCGCCGACGTGGCAATCCCGCCAACCCGCGCGTCATTGCGAGGCGGCGTAGCCGACGTGGCAATCCAGTCAAACCGCACGTCATTGCGAGGAGGCGCCGCCGACGCGGCAATCCAGGGATTTGGCTTTTCGTTGTTTCGCTTTGCCTGAAAAGCAGCGAGACGGTGGAACTGGATTGCCGCGTCGGCTGCGCCTCCTCGCAATGACGGCGTGGTGGGGCGATGGGCTGCTCGTCCTCTTGCACGACGCGGTTGCATGACGCGGTTGCATGACGCGGTTGCACGACGCGGTTGCACGACGCGTTTGCGGGTGGCGGCATGGCGGCGGCACGCCATGATCTCTGTCGATGTCTCGATTTGCGGGCGCGGGATCAGCAGGCGCGGCCGTCGGTCATGCGCGAGAAGCCGAAATTGCCGCCGCTGCTTGGCTGGATGCAGATGGTGATTCCCAGCGAGCGGGCCGAGCGGGCGACGGCGGGCGGGAAGGCGGCGAAGGGGATGGCGCGTTCGACGACCGACTTGATGAAGGCGATCTCGTCCTGCTGATCGCCGGCGTTGAGGACCTTGAAGGTCTTCAGGCTGCCGTCGGGATTGATCCGGAAGTGCACGGCGGCCATGCGCACGCCCTTGCTGCGCGGGTCGTTACGGACAAAGGCGGCGCTGCGATTGAGGCGCTTGACGAGGCTGTCCAGGTAGAAGTCGAGGCTGAAGGGATCGGGTGGCGGCATGTTGGGCAGGAGCTCGACGGTCGCGGTGCCCTCTTCGTCCTGACGAGCCTGCTGTTGGCCCTGGCCGCGCGCCATGGCCAGCGAGCGCTGCGCCAGGCTGGGCTTGGCCGGCGCCTTGGCCTCCGCTTCCAGGTCGTCGAGAAAATTCTTCATGTCCCTCTTCTCGCCTGTGAACCAGCGCTTGGTGTCGGGGACTGCCGGTGCCGCGGCTTCCGGAACGGGGATGACCTGCGGCTGGGGCTGCGGCTGCGGCTGCGGCTGTGGCTTGCTCGGCTTGACCGGCGCAGGTTTCTTGACCGCCGCTTTGGCGGGTGCGCGTTTCGCCGCGGCCGGCGCAGGTGGAGCAGGTCGGGTGGGCGGCGTGGGTGCTGCGGGTGGCGTGGCCGGGCGGGGCGGCCGCGGCGGGCTCGCC
>JEMY01000064.1:0-1228 GCA_000585075.1 Candidatus Accumulibacter regalis
ATGTAGTGACACGTTATTTCCTTTAGGCTATTGCCTATAGGTTTTCTGGGCGCTACAGTAGCGACATGTTCGTAAAGATCACCACGTCGGGGCCGCGGCGCTACGTGAAGCTCGTCGAGGCCTACCGCGACGCGGGCGGCGTCTCCCGCCAGCGAGTCATCGCCACCCTCGGGCGGATCGAAGCCGTGCGCGCCGGCGAAGCCGACTCGCTGGTCAATGGCCTGTTGCGCGCAGCAGGCAAGCCGTCCCTTGACGAGGGCACCGGTGACGTATCCTTCGCGCCGGCGTTGTCGGTCGGCGACACCTGGCTGCTCACCGCCCTGTGGCAAGAACTGGGCTTCGCCGATGCCTTCCGCCGGGTATTGCGCAACCGCCGCCAGTTCGACGCCGAGCGCTTGTTGCGGGTGATGGTCTTCAACCGTCTGTGCGATCCCGAATCGAAGCTGGGCATCCTGCGCTGGCTGGAAGGCACCCGCGTTCCCGAAGTGGCCACCGAGTCGGTCACCCATCAGCATCTGTTGCGTACCATGGATACGCTGGCGGACGGCGCCGAGACGATGGATAAGGTCCTGGCCGGTCTTTTGCGCCCCTTGATCGACCAGGAGTTGTCGATCGTCTTCTACGACCTGACGACGATCCGTACCGAAGGCGGCACCGATCGCCCTGACGAGGTCCGGCGCTTTGGCCTGTCGAAGGATGGCGGGATCGTGCGGCAGGTCATGCTGGGGGTGGTACAGACCGCCGAAGGCCTGCCGATTCATCACGAGGTCTTTGCCGGCAACAGCGGCGAGACGGCGACGCTGGTGCCGACGATCGAGAAGGTCCTGGCGCGCTATCCGATCAAGCGGGTGGTGCTGGTTGCCGATCGTGGACTGCTCAGCCTGGACAATCTGGAAGCCATCCGGGCGATTCGGGTGGGTGGTCAGCCACTGGAATTCATTCTGGCCGTCCCGGCCCGCCGCTACGCGGACTTCGATACCCTGCTCGCCGAATTTCATCAGCAGCGCTGCCTGTCGGCGACCGAAGAGGTTGTCGGCGAACTGGAATGGCAAGGCTTTCGTCTGATCGTGGCGCATCGCCCCGGCACCGCCAGCGAACAGGGGCAGGCGCGGGATGCACGCATCGCGGCGCTGGAGGCCGATGCGGCAAGGTGGGCGGGCAAGCTCGATGGTCAGGATTCCGGCCAGACCCACCGTGGCCGGAAGTTGTCGGATGCCGGCACGACGGC
>JEMY01000064.1:1347-1667 GCA_000585075.1 Candidatus Accumulibacter regalis
AGCCGCGCGCGCATGATGGACGGCAAGCTGATCCTGGTCTCGAACATGCCGGATCACACGCCGGCTGAGATCGTGGCGCGCTACAAGGCACTCGCCGACATCGAGCGAGGTTTCCGTGTCCTGAAGTCGGAGATCGAGATCGCGCCGGTCTTCCATCGTTTGCCGAACCGGATTCGGGCGCATGCCTTGATCTGTTTCCTGGCTCTGGTGCTCTATCGGGTGCTTCGCATGCGCCTGAAGGCCAGGGATAGCCAGCTCTCACCCGAGCGTGCGCTGGAGATAGCGCGCCGCATCCAGTTTCACCAGATCACCTTGCATCA
>JEMY01000064.1:1682-23279 GCA_000585075.1 Candidatus Accumulibacter regalis
ACCTTGCATCAACGTCAGTCGGCGTCCGGCCTGTCGGCCATGACGCCACAACAGAAGGAGCTGTTCGAGACCGTCGCCCTGCCAGAACCGTCCGCCAAGCGTTTGTAGTGCCAATTTCACTTGCGTGAATTGCGCATATTCAATGGTTTACGGGATTTACTGTCGAACTCGGGTGCTCAGGGAGTTCGACTGTCTCTGTGTAGTCTGTTCCTGCACTTCGCCTCATGACCTCGTCAACTGTTGCGGGACAATCGATTTCCATAGAAAATTGGTGGTCAAGCTGATCATAAAGCGCGTACAACTGTCCGGCATCCTCGACATAAAATAGAGAGCCGGAGACACGCATTAAGCGTGTTTCATTAGTCATCCGCCGGTACTCGTTTTCTATCTCAAGCCGATCAAGGTCAATCATCGGTAAGTCCAATAGTCCAGTAAGGCGAAAAACTTGGTCGACTACGACAGCGTGCACCCAATCAGCATTCGTAAAAAAGCTGAAATTTTCCGATTTGGCAGTCAAAAATTCAGGGATCGGCGCTTTATGGACGCGCTTTGCATACATACAGCCGTAAGCGACAAAAATAGAGAGTCTGAGCCTTCCATCCAATGCCAGTCGCAGCACATCTGCTTTCGTCACATCCTCACCAAATATGTTCGTCAGGTGCTGCGCAGCATCGGCTACTGTCATCCATTTTTTGAGATTGAACAGTTTTCCCATAGCGCCCCTTTCACGCCTCGCCCTTGGTTCAGGGTGCCGCGCCAGCCGGGCAAGGGTTCCCGGTTTTCTCTCCGTCGAGATAGGCGCAGCAAAACTCAGGTTTTTTCAGGTCACGCGGCCACCGCGAAGCGCCGCACCTCGATTTCCACGCCCGCCGCTGCCTGTTCGGCCTGCTTCAGCAAGGCGGCAGTAACGGCCTCGTCATGGAAAGCTTCGCCGCAGTTCTCGCACGCCAGCGCCGGAACCTCGCGGAAAACGATCACCATGTCGCCGCGTTCAAGTGGAATAGTGACAGCGCCCGAGCGGGTTTCGCCGTGTCGGCAGATAGGGCATTTCATGGGTTCTTCCTCGTGGCCAGGTCCGCCAGCCATAGGCAGCTGGGTAGCGCTTATCGGTCGGCTAATCTTCGATCACGCGGCCCGGTCGCCTTGCTGCGCGCGCATCAGGTCGAGCAGGAATTCGGGCGCAAGGTCCACGCCGTTTGCCCATGCCGCTGTGCGCATCAGTGGGTGCTGGCTTGCTGTGGCGAACACGGCGGGGTCGCGTAGCGCCTCAAACACTTCGCCGTCGAGTTCAGCGGATAAATCCACTTCGCCGGCTTCGCCATTGTTGAAGCGCAGGAAAAGGCGATAGTCGGGCAGGGCGGCTACTTCCGTGGTGTGCAGGATCATATCGTTACTCCAGAGGATCAATTGGATTCAGCGGCTTTTTCTGCTGCGCAAGATTCCAGTCTGCTTCAATTTCGTTCCGATGTAGCGCCATCCATTCGCGAACCATCGACAGCGCCCGGCCCGGTAGCGAACCGGCGTACACCTTGCCGTCCATGGTCATCAGTGCTTCGTGTTCGCCGTAGACGGCATGAAAGTGCATTGGCGGATGCTCTCGCCAGTTCATGTAAATGACGATGCCGAAAAAACGGGAGATTTCAGGCATGATTAGGCAGTTCCCCGCTTCGGCATGGTCACCACCTCCGCCGCCTCTTTCATTCCGCCAGCCTCCATCATAGCCGCGGTAGCCGTGTTGACGGATGCCCGCACCGGGTCAAGGTCGAGACGGGCATAAATTGCTGTCGCCTGCTGGCTCTTGTGGTTCAAGCTCTTGCCGATGATGGCCAGCGATGCGCCAGTTCTAGCCTGCCAACTTCCCAGCGTACGCCGCAGATCGTGCAGGGTTACGCCGTTCGGGTCATTTCTGCCGTAGGGGATACCGGCCCGCTCCATGACTCGGATAACGGCTTTCTTCGGTTCCACCATGTGACCGCTTGCGCCAGGCCCAGGGAATACGAACTCGCCTGCGCTCGCTTCCTGCCGTGCCTTGAGAATCTCCACCGCTTCAGGCGATAGGGTCACGTTCTGCGGGGTGCCGTTCTTCGTGTCGGGGACGCGCCAGACGAAATCAGCCAGCTTGATTTCTGTCCAGCGCATTGCGCACAGATTGGCTCGCCGCGCGCCAGTCAGTAGCGCCAACAAAATGAAGTCACGCATAGTAGTGCTCGGTTCTTCCGCCAGGGATTGAAAAAAACGGGGAAGTTCGTCTGCTTGCAAAAAACGGTCACGGCTTACCGTGCGGCCCGCCACCTTGACGCCTTGCGCCGGGTTCGTTTCGAGGTAGCCCCATTCAATCGCTTTGCCGAAGATGCCAGACGCCAACGCCCGGACAAGCTTGACCGTCGCCGCCGCCTTGCCGGCCTTCTCAACATCGGAAAGGGCACGGGCAATCATCGCCCTGGTGATGCTGGTCAACTTCCGATCGCCGAGAGGCTTTTGCAGATAGTCCCGGAATCGTTGCTGCATGTCGCGCCACACGGTCAGCTTTTCTCCGTGCCGGGTGCCGTACTCAATGAAAAACTCCGCCAGCGTCGGTTCAGCTTTGAAGGTTCGTCGGGCCTCGGCCGGGTTCGCACCGCTGGCAAACTCGCCAAGAATCCTTTCGGCCTCGGCTTGCGCCTTCTCTACTGTCATCTCGGGGAAGGTGCCCAGCTTCACCCAGGCCATTGATGCGCCGGACCGCTTCACGACATAGAAGGTTTTCGCACCCGCTGAAGTTATCCGCAGGGCCAGCTTCGGCACCTTGGTGTCGTAGACCGTCAGCCGCTTGCCAGCCGGCGGAAGTTCAAGCCCCTGCAGGGCGATCCTGCCGAACTTGATCTGTGCCATTTTTCCACCTCGCATAAATCGGGCTATCACCGGGCTAGCACGGGCTATCAAATTCCGTCATATTTGGCGCTAGCCCGTTAAGGTTAGTCTATCACTAACGTGTTGCGTGGTATAGGTTTATTAAGGTCTGATAATGCGTAGGTTTGCCGGGAATCACGCATTCGTAATGCGAAGGTCGACAGTTCGATTCCGTCCAGCGGCACCAGTAAATCAAACGCTTAGCCCGACTCACAAGGTCGGGCTTTTTGTTGGGGTTACGCCGGGGTTACGTTTGCCGCAACCAAGCCGGCTTCTTCGCTATCTTCGACGGGGCGCCGTTACCCAAGCTGCGCGTACTTCAGCGGCATTGGCGAGCAGCCACCCGTTCCAGATTTTGAATTCTGTCGAGCAATTCCCCTACAGCAACTCCGTCCCGGGCGCGCCCGTTCAGCGCTGACGGTCACCGCATGGCTGGTAAGGTTCGTTTCGGTAAGCAACCGCTCGATTGCGGCCTCTCCAAGTCTCGCCGTGAGACGGCCACGGCCTAGGCGGCTCGAAGAATTTCTGGTGGCGGGTCGCGCTCGACCCTTGCCGCCGCAGTCACTAAGCATATCTGCAATGGAATCACTGCGGAGTTGCCCAAGCTCGCTCCTTCAATCGTTTCCATGCTCTCATCTCACTTCGTGATGGTCACGAATCCGTAACGACGGCCAATTTCAGCCCAGGCACGGCGTGCTGACTGCCTTGCCGGTTCCGACGGGTCAACGCGCGCGAGAAGTGCCAGAAGCGCCCGCAGCGATGCGTTCTTCTCGTCGCTAATGGCGTCTATGGTCGCCCGTCTGTCGCGAGTTCTCTGGGCGCGCTTACGCTCGCTGTAAGTCATCGGCTGCTCGCCCTTGGGTGGCCTGCCTCGTTTCTTGACCGTCACCGGACTTGTTGGACATCGCCTTATCTTATGCTTCGTGACTGTCACGAGTTGGTCAGATAGACCCGTGTCTGGCTCGCATGTCGCATGAGGCTCTCATGCATTTCCTGGCTTTTCATCAAGTGCGAGCCGGTGCCTCGGCCGGTTCCCGTACAATGCCGAGTAAGGCCATGCAAAAGCCATTATTGGGGCTGAGGGACCTGCCGAATGGAAATCTAATGGGCATCTACAACGCGGAAATCTCCGCAGGTTCCTTGATGTTGCCGGAAAGCCGGAGGATCGCTCGTTTGCTCCTGACCGGTCCTTCCCCGGAGCAGTGGCTCGATGCCCTCAAGCTTGACAACCTGCTGCAGAAGAAGACGCCTGCTACGGCCCGCCGGCTAGCTCAGTTGATCCGTAAACGGCTCGAAACGCTAGAGGAAGAAGGCTTGACGCTGGTTGCCACCGGTTCGCACGAGGTCGCGACACAGTTGTTGTTCGCGGCAGCGATCAAGCACAGCCGTATCTTCGCCGACTTCGTGCGTGACGTGTA
Organism: Candidatus Accumulibacter regalis; assembly: GCA_000585075.1. GTDB lineage: Bacteria > Pseudomonadota > Gammaproteobacteria > Burkholderiales > Rhodocyclaceae > Accumulibacter > Accumulibacter regalis. Next base: position 5,990 of record JEMY01000064.1, read on the forward strand.
TGCCGGAAACCTGCGCCGGCTGGAGCAAAACCTGTCTCCCGGCAAAGAGTGGGAAGGCTTCCTGGCGGAATGCGTACGGCGCGATCCCGAACTTGCGAATTTCAGCGACTCCACCAAAGCCAAGGTGCTGCAGGTCATCATTCGCGTTCTCGCCGAGGCCCACTATCTCGACTCCACCAGGACCCTGAGGCTCACCCCTCCCCATCTGAATCCCGATGTGGTGCGCTACCTTGAACGCCACGGTGAAACTTCGGTGCTTGCCATCATGGACATGACCAGATGAGTCAGAAACTTGACGAGCGGCTCAACCAGATCCTACCCAGGCTGACTTCCCCTGACGTGTTGGCCAATAAGGGCTCAGGCGGCGAGATCGGCTTCTGGATCTTCGACTATCCGCCGGAGGACGAAATGGCCGTGCGGGCTTTCCTCCAGGGTTCCGTGCTGCCGGCCCTGGCCAGGCATCAGCCGGCGATCAGAGCGACGGCGATCAATCTCTTTGACCTGGTGATCGGCCTGCTCGAAGAGCGCAAGCTGCTCGACAAGGTCATCGAGATGCAGCGCACGCAGGGTGATGCCAAGACACTCGAAGAGCTGCGCGGAGTACTCAAGGAAGACAAGCTCGCCAAGCGGCTAGTGACCAAGAACGACATCGCCGGCCTTGACCTGCTCATTCTCTGGAATGTCGGCGCGGTCTATCCCATGCTCCGCACCCATACGCTGCTCTCGGCGCTGCATGCCCAGATGCAGGATAAGCCGCTGGTGATGTTCTACCCGGGCAAGTACGACGGCTATTCCCTACGCCTCTTCAGCCGCTTGAAAGACGACCACTACTACCGCGCCTTCCGCCTCGTCTCCTGAAACCCTCTCCCCGGAACAAACAACAATGAAAATCAGGGACCTCTTCACCAAGCCGATTGACCGCCCGATAAATGGCGTTATCAAGGCCGATCAGCGGGACGCCGAGAGCATCTGGCAGGAACTCGACGAGTATGTGGTCACCAAGCAGCTTACCGAATACCTCCGCCGCTTCTTCGACGCCTTCCTGGCCGCTGCCGACAACCCGAAAGACCCGGTGCTTTCGGCGCGCATGGCCGTCTGGGTCTCGGGATTCTTCGGATCCGGCAAGTCGCACTTCATCAAGATCCTGTCCTACCTGCTGGAGAACATCGAAGCAGTGAACCCGGCGGACGGCACGACGAAGCGGGCCGCAGCGTTCTTCGACGAACACAAGATCAAGGACGCAATGCTGCTTGCTGACGTCCAGCGTGCGGTGCAAGGCAGCTCCGACGTGATCCTGTTCAACATCGACGCCAAGGCGGACAGCAAGGATGAGCGCGATGTCATCCTGCAAGTCTTCCTGCGCGTCTTCAACGAAAAGCTCGGCTACAGCGGCGACGCCCCGCATGTGGCTGAAATGGAACGTCACCTGGTCAGCAAGGGAGCATACGAAACGTTCAAGGCCGCCTTCGCCGAGAAGAGCGGTTCAACCTGGGACGACCAACGCGACGCCGTCGGCTTCCTTCGCGATGAGGTGGTTTTTGCGCTGGCCAAGGCCCTCAAGCAGAGCGAGGAATCCGCCGGCGCCTGGTTCGACAGCGCCCGGGAAACCTACCGAATCAATATCGAAGGGCTCGCCAGGCTGATTCGTAACTATCTCGACAGCAAGCCGGCGGGGCACCGGATTGTTTTCCTGGTTGATGAAGTCGGCCAGTTCATCGGTAACAACACGCAGCTGATGCTGAACTTGCAGACCATCGCCGAGCAACTGGGCACCTTATGTCAGGGCCGGGCATGGGTCATCGTTACCAGCCAGGAAGACATCGACGCCGCCATCGGCGAAGCCAACAAGGCCAGGTCGCAGGACTTTTCGAAGATTCAGGGGCGCTTCCACACCCGTCTGTCGCTGGCCAGTTCCAACACCGACGAGGTCATCGGTGAGCGTCTCCTCGCCAAGACCGAGGCCGCTCATGTAGCCCTGCGCGACCGCTTCGAAAAGAAGGGCGACATCATCAACAACCAGCTCGCCTTCGTCGGCAACTCGGTGACGATGAAGAGCTACAAGGACTCAGCCGAATTCGTCGCCTGTTACCCGTTCGCCCCCTATCAGTTCACGCTGCTCCAGAAGATCTTCGAATCGATCCGCAAGGTCGGTGCGACCGGCAAGCACCTCTCCAAAGGCGAGCGCTCGCTGCTCGACGCTTTCCAATCCGCCGCCGTTCGCAATGCCGACCGGGGGATCGATGCGCTGGTGCCGCTCTACGATTTCTATCCGTCGATCGAGAGCTTCATCGACACCACGGCCAAGCGCTCGATCGACGAAGCGCCGGGCAACAGCGCGCTCGACCCCTACGACGCCGATCTTCTCAAAGCGATGTTCCTGATCCGTTACATTCCGGACATCGTCAAACCGAATATCGACAATCTCGCCACGCTTTGCGTCGTCGAAATCGACGCCGACAAGCTGGCACTAAAGCGCCGCATCCAGGAAAGCCTTGCCCGCCTTGAAAAGCAGCGACTGATCAGTCGTAATGGCGACCTCTGGTTTTTTCTGACCAACGAAGAACGCGACGTCGCCCGTGAGATCGGTCATGTCGAAGTCTCCGCCAACGAAAAATGGCGGCTGCTCAGCGAACTGGTCTACGACGACATCCTCGGTGGACAGACCAAGGTACGCCACAAGCTCACCAGGGCCGACTACGAATTCAACCGGCTGCTCGACGGAGCACCATGGAAGAACGCCAGCCATCCGCTCAGCTTTGAAATCGCCACGCCACTCGGCGATGACTACGAACTACTCAGCGAAGCCAGATGCATTCTGCGCAGCTCGGAATCGGGCGGGCGTGCTCTGATACGGACCGCCGAAGGTGAGCGGCTCGACATCGAGCTGAGCCTCTACGTCCAGATCGAAAAGTACATCGACAGCCCCAAGGCCAGCATGGCTGCCGCCTCGCTCAAGCGCATTTTGTCAGACCGCAAGGACGAGAACCGCGAACGCCGTCGCCGCATCCTCGCCCAGTTGGGCGATCTCATGGTCAGCGGCGACTTCTATGCCCTCGGCCAGAAACTGCAGATCAAGGCCGCCGGCCCGACCACGTTGCTCGACGAGCTGGTCAATTACCTGATCACCAACACCTACACCAAGCTCACCTACCTCAAGCTGCGTCAGGCTGACCCCATCGCCGAGATCAAGGCCGTGCTGGCCGCCGATACCATCGGCCAGCAGGGGCTCGGCCTCGACGGCGAAGAAGGCAACCACCTCGCCCTCAATGAGCTGCGCGAGTACCTTCACCTAAAGGCCAGCGCCGAGCGCGTGCTGCTCTCCGACGTCGTCGATCGCTTTACCGGCATCCCCTGGGGCTGGAAGCCCGAATGGGAAGTGGTGCTGCTGATCGCCCGACTGTTCATGGCCGGCGAGATCAAACTGATGTGCGGAGGCGACGATCTCGACCCGAAGAGCGCCGGCGATCCCTTGACCAAGTCGGTCCGTTTCAAGCAGCTCTCCATCCTCAAGAGAAAAATCTCGGACCCTGACTCTCTCAAGCGAGCGCGAGCTCTTTACAAGGACATGTTTGCGAAGATCGCTCGCGAAGACGAGGATGGGCTGGTGGCTGATTACCGTACGGCCCTCGGCGACTGGCAGTCCGACCTAAAAGGCTACATGCAGACCGCCGCAATCAAGCACCATCCTGGCAAGGCCGTGATCGACGCGGCCATTGTCCGCATCGGCAAGCAACTCGCGATCCGTGACGCCGCCGAGTTCATCGAGACAATGCTGAGCGCGAAAAGCGACTGGCTGGACACCAGCGAGGATATCCATGATGTCGTCAGCTTCTACAAAACGCAGCTTCCGACCTGGCGCAAGCTGCTCGACGCGCTGAGCGGCTTTGCCGACAACCGGGACGTCTTGCTCAAGCTTCCCGCTGTCGCCACCGCACTGGCCGACCTGGAGTCGATACGCGACAATCCGACGCCCTACGGCCAGATCCCGCGCGTCGAGACGCTGATCAAGACGGTTGAAGCCGCCAACGAAACCGCGGCGCAACAGCGCCGCGAACGCGCCCTCAACTCGATCGACGCCAAGATCGGCGAGGTCATGAAATCTCTCGATCAGGTTCAGGCAGCAGCGGCTCTGCGTAACAAGGCTTTGCAGCCTTTGCAGGAGCTGAAGACGAAGGTCGCTGCTCTGTCGAGTATTCCGAAGATTCTCTATTTTCAGGATCAAGGCGGCAACCTGCTTGATGATGCGATGCTCATCATCGAATCGGCCAGCCAGAAGCGCGCAACGGTGCTGGAGGATTCCGGAGGCACGACCACGGAAAAGGTGTTGACGACCGCTGCCGACACGGCAGCGCCGAAACCCTCCAGGGTCATTCGGGCCGCAGAGCTTTCACCGACGATCTATCTGGAAACCGAAGCCGAGGTCGAAAGCTACGTCGCCAAACTCAAGTCCGAACTTCTCGCCACTATCAAGGCCGGCCAACGCGCACGCATCCAATAAGAAGAACCCATGAACACCGCCAAGCTCAAGTCCTACGCCCCGCAAGCCCGCAAGGATTTCATTGCCGCCGTTAAGGCTCGCGCCAACCTGCTCGGACTATCAGTAAAAGGCGGCAAGCTCGACATCGCCCCCAGCGAGAAAAAGGGCGACATCGTCGTCATCGCCGGGCAGGCATGGCCCGCCAAGGTGCATCAGCAGCGCGAACGCCTGATTCAGCGCATCAACGAGGACGGCTTTGCGCACACGATCGAGGCGGTGGCCTACACCTGGTTCAATCGTTTTGCCGCGCTGCGCTACATGGAGATCCACGACTATCTAGACCATGGCTACCGGGCGCTGTCGAGCCGGGAAGGCGGTCTGCCGGAAATCCTCGCCCACGCCACCGAACTCGTTGGTGTACTGCCGGGCCTGAACGCCGCCCAGATCGCCGACCTCAAACTTGCCGGCAACAAGGATGGCGAACTCTATCGGCTCTTGTTGGTCGCGCAGTGCAACGCGCTCTCCAGGGCCATGCCTTTCCTCTTCGAGCCCATCGACGACGAATCCGAACTGCTGCTGCCAGATAACCTCATCCGTACGGACTCCTTGATCCGTTCGCTGGTCAATGAGACCCCGGAAGGCGACTGGGCCAACATCGAGATCATCGGCTGGCTCTACCAGTTCTACATTTCGGAGAAGAAGGACCAGGTAATCGGCAAGGTGGTGGCCTCGGAAGACATCCCGGCGGCGACCCAGCTCTTCACGCCGAACTGGATCGTCAAGTACATGGTCCAGAACTCGCTCGGGGCGCAGTGGCTGGCGACCTATCCCCAGTCGCCGCTCAAGGGGCAGATGGCGTACTACATCGAGCCCGCCGAGCAGACCGACGAGGTCAATGCGCAGCTCGCGGCTATCACGCCCAGCCAGATCAACCCCGAGGAACTGACGCTCATCGACCCGGCCAGTGGCTCCGGGCACATCCTGGTCGAGGCCTATGAGCTCTTCAAGGCCATCTACCTGGAGCGCGGTTATCGACAACGAGATGTCCCGCAGCTGATCCTCGAGAAGAACCTCTACGGCCTCGACATCGACGAGCGCGCGGCGCAGCTGACGGGCTTTGCGCTGATGATGAAGGGGCGGGCGGATGACCGGCGGCTGTTCGAGCGGGGGGTGAAGCTCAATGTGATGGCGCTGGTGGATAGCGCGGGCTTCGATGCGGAGGGGTTGGGACAGAGGGTGGGGCTTTCGGACTACGGGCTGAAGCCGGGGGACCTCACGGAGCTGAAGCGGCTGTTTGAGCACGCGACGACCTTTGGGTCGTTGATTCAGGTGCCGGAGGGGTTGGCACAGAAGCTGCCGGCATTGAAGCAGCTGTGTGAGGCGACTAGCCCGGACATGTTTATGTCGGATGCCCTTGAGTGCTTGGTGCCGTTGGTGCGGCAGGCCGAGCTGCTGGCAGCTGAGTACGACGCGGTAGCCGCCAATCCGCCTTATATGGGCGTGAAGCTGATGAATAGTGACCTGAGGGCCTACGTTAGGGCTGTGTATCCGAATTCTTCAGAGAACCTCTGCGGCTGCTTCATCGAACGAGGTCTCGATTTTTCCAAATCGGCCGGCGGGCTCGCACTAGTCGGTCTGCAGAATTGGATGTTCCAGAGTTCATTCGCAGAGTTGCGACAACGCCTCTTGTCTGCTGGGTGCATCACGACACTTGTGCAGATCGGTTTCAATAGCTTCCCGACTTTGAATAGTAAGGTTGCTCTAGCAGCGGCGTTTTGCGCCAAAAAGAGACCATTGGCTGCTTATATCGGGAGCTACTACAACTGCAACGACGCGCCCCATGCCGGCGACAAACGTCTCGTCTTTGAAGATAAGCTGAATCGTGGGCAACGCTTGCTCCGAAGCGCCGATAGCTTTCTTGAGATTCCTGGTGCCCCGATTAGCTACTGGGCATCGCTTGGTGTCCGACGAGCCTTTCACCAAGGCATGCCAATCGCCTCCATCGCTCAAGCGCGGCAGGGCCTTTCTACATCTGACAACGAGAGGTTTGTTAGAGCCTGGCATGAGGTCGACATCCGCGCTATCCGCCTTCCCCTCGAGGAAAAGAAGCCCCCAAATGACGGTGGACGAAGATGGGTTCCCTACAACAAGGGCGGAAGAGCTCGGAGGTGGTACGGTAATAACGAGTTCATTGTCGATTGGAGCGATAACGGCGCAGAGATTAAGAGCCGACCCGGATCAGCTGTTCGGAACGAAGGCTATTACTTTGAGCCATCGATAACCTGGTCCGACATCACGATTACCACAGCGTTTCGACTGCAAGACGCAGGCTTCATCTTTGCAAACTCAGCACATTCAGCCTTCTCTGACCAGCCGGATCAGAGACTTTGGCTCTTGGGGCTGCTTAACTCTCGTGTTGTTCAGGTCTTTATCGGAGCGTTGAGCCAGACACTTCACTTCGATGTTGGCTACTACAATGTGCTCCCTCTCCCAACTGATGAGGTTGATGGGAAGTTGGTTGCAGCAGTTGTCGAATTGATCGAGATTGCGCGCCGCGATTGGAACGACGCGGAAACCTCATGGAGCTTTTCCTGGCAGCCGCTTCTGGCTGCCAGGAATCAGGGGAGCTTGGATGTAAGCTGCGAATCACGCGTAACGCAGTGTCGTGCTCGCATCGAGAGCACCAAAGATCTGGAGATCGCTGTAGACCGACTCGCGGCATCCGCGTACGACTTGACTCTTGAAGAGCGCGCTGCTCTAGACGACAGGCACATATTGCTAGCTCGTCCCACGAGTGAAGCTTGTGCCCAAGAGCTCGTCTCCTACGCCATCGGCTGCATGATGGGGCGCTACAGCCTGGACGAGCCCGGCCTGATCTACGCCCACGCCGGCAACATCGGCTTCGACGCCACGCGCTACCAGACCTTCCCCGCCGACGCCGACGCCATCGTGCCGATCACCGACGAACTCTGGTTCGAGGATGACGCCGCCAACCGCGTGCGCGAATTCCTGCTCGCCACCTGGGGCGCCGAGAAGCTCGACCAGAACATGGTCTTCCTCGCCGACAACCTGGGCGCCAAGGCCAGCGAAGCCGTGATCGAGACCATCCGCCGCTACCTCGCCGACAAGTTCTTCAAGGACCACCTCCAAACCTACAAGAAGCGCCCGATCTACTGGCTCTTTTCCAGCGGCAAACAGGGTGGCTTCCAGGCCCTGGTCTACCTGCACCGCTACCACGAAGGCACGCTCGCCCGCATGCGCGCCGAGTACGTCGTGCCGCTCACGGGCAAGATGGTGTCGCGCATCGAAATGCTCGAAAAAGACCGCGACACAGCCAGCTCAACCGCTGCCCGCAACAAGATCGCCAAGCAGATCGAGTCGCTGCAGAAGAAGCACGTCGAACTCCTCGCCTACGACGAAAAACTCCGCCACTACGCTGACATGCGCATCAGTCTCGATCTGGACGATGGGGTGAAGGTCAATTACGGTAAGTTCGGTGATCTGCTGACGGAGGTGAAGGCGGTGACGGGCGGTGCGAACGATGACTGACCCCGCCATGACAAGCCCCTTGGCTCTCCCGCCCGCTGTGCTGGCCGACTACCAGGACTGGCTCAAGACCATCAAGCAGAGAATCCATGCGACACGAATGAAAGTCGCGTTGGCCGCCAATGGGGAGTTGATTTCGCTCTACTACGAAATCGGGGCGCAAATTGCTGATCGGGAAGCCCATGCCCAATGGGGAAGCGGATTCATCGACGCATTCAGTCGCGACTTGCGACAAGCCTTCCCGGAAATCGGCGGCTTTTCATCCAAGAATCTGCGCTACTGCCGAGCTTTCTTTCGTTTCTACTGCGATCCTGGAATTTGGCAACAGGCTGTTGCCAAATTACGCGAGACGCCTTGGGCAGGGTCTGAAAGCCAGCTTTCCGCGTTGCTGATGGAAATTCCCTGGGGCCACAACATCCTGATTTTCACCAAGTGCAGCAGTGTGGCCGAAGCCGGTTTTTATATCACCCAAACCCTTGAGCAAGGCTGGAGCCGTGATGTGTTGGCACTGCAACTCAAGTCAAACCTGTATGCCCGCACCGGCAAGGCGGTGACCAACTTTTCCCGCGCCTTGCCATTGCCACAGTCCGACCTCGCCCAGCAAACCCTCAAAGACCCTTACACCTTTGACTTCATGGCGATGACGGCGCCGTACAACGAGCGGGATGTCGAGCGGCAACTCACCCAGCACATCACCCAATTTCTGTTGGAGTTGGGCAAGGGTTTTGCCTTCATCGGCCGCCAGTACCACCTGGAAATCGCCGCTAACGATTATTACATTGATCTGTTGTTCTATCACGTCACGCTGAAATGTTACGTGGTAGTCGAGCTCAAGAACCGCAAATTCATTCCCGAGTACGCGGGCAAGCTCAATTTCTACCTGTCGGCGGTAGACAGCCTTCTCAAACGCGAGGACGACCAGCCCACCATTGGCCTGCTGTTGTGTCGCGATAAAAATAATATCGAAGTGGAATTTGCCCTGCGCGATATGAACAAACCCATGGGCGTGAGCGAATACACCCTGGTGGAAACCTTGCCAGACAATCTGAAGGGCGCAATGCCGACGGTAGAGGAAATCGAGAATGACTTGCAGCAGTTGCAAGAAGTGGACGACGGCAATAGCAACGGTGGTAGTCAATGATCAAGATTTCAAAACAGGCAGATAGCCTGCTTTTGACCTATGTGCCAGACGGGTTCGACAACGGGCGCGGGATTGATGAAAAGCTCGGGCAGGAATTCTGGAAAATGAAACGAGCTTGCCTCTGCTTTGTGCAAGTGGCGCTTGCACAAATAGTGCAACAGGCTGTTGCACAAGTTTCCAACCAGACTGATCGAGAGCCAGCATGAGCGAGCAACGCATCACCGACGCGCTCACCACCGCGTTCTCCAGTCATTCGATTGTCTTCTGGCACGACGCCGACGGCGAGTTTTCATTCTCGGTCAAGAATCTCCTGCCCGATGGCGTCGAACTGCTCTATCTCGACGATCTACCGGCCCTGGCCATCAAGCTCCAACTCGAGCGCGCAGCGCCGCTGGCCCGCTTCCTCCTCTACAGCACCAAACCGGTTCCCGACCTTGCCAACGACTGGCTGCTGGACATCCGGCTGCGCAGCAAAAGCTTCCACGCCGACAACGCGTCGATCCTGCTGGAGGATCTCGGCCTGAACTCGCAGCAACTGCGAGCGCACTTGAAAGAGCGCGCGAAATTCCTCAAATCCAGGGACCGCGTCGACCGCCTCAAGCGCTGGGTCGCCCCCAACGATGACGCCATGGATCTCGACCGCAAGATGATCGCAGTATTGGCAAAAACCGAGCAACCGGATCTCCCCGGCATCCTCCTCCGTCTTTTTTCTGCCCTGGTGCAGGACGGCGTCGCCAATCTCGATGCCGAACCGAAAGCGTGGTCCGACATCGTCGGCAACGACCTGATGGATTCGTTCTGGGTCCTGGTTGAGCAGGAGATGGGATATCGCGATGGCGCGCCGACGCTGAGGGATTTCCTCTTCCGGATCCTGGTGACGGATTTTTCGCGAACCGTCAGCGGTGCTTGTCCGGCGCAGTTGTCACATTTCATCATCAGTGACAAGGCACGCGCGGCAAACGCCTCGGTCTTTGTTGCCGGATGGCGTTCTCACATGCAGCACTTTGCCAGCTACGATGCCTTGTCGGGCAGCGTGGCTCGCGAACTGGGGCTGAGCAATGTGATTGCCGCTCTATCTGCCGAGTCATTGGCGGAAACGATGACTTTCGAGGAAGTCGAGCGGCGCATCATCCAGGACCTCAAGGGCCGCATCATCGCTGGCGCCGGCGCCGACATGGATACCTTGCGCGGATTGATTGCCAGGCGTCGCGACGGCCATTGGGCCAACAAGCTATTGGCGCATTCCAGCGCCACGACACGCGCGCTGGCATCGTGTTACGACGCGCTGGAAGCAGCGGCTGCTTTCTTCGAGTTGAAAGAGAGATTCAACGCCGGCTTCGGTTTCGCCACAGCCGAGGCCGGATTGGCGGCGTACCAGACCGAGCTGTTCCGCTTCGATCAACTTTATCGCCAGATCAACCACGCTGCCGATGGCGTCGAGCCGATGGGTTGGGCCTTGCTGCACGAGCTTCGTGAACGCATCGAGAGCGCCTATTCGGGCTGGTTCGTTCCGCAGCTGGGGTCTGCCTGGAGCAAGGTGCTGGAAGGCAAGGACAGTCTGTTGTCGAGCTGGAAGGTCGCTGCCTGGGTCAATCAGCCGGACTTCTTCGAAACGCACGTCATGGCGCATCTGGATGCGGGGATCCGCCGGGTGTTTGTCGTTATCTCCGATGCATTCCGCTACGAGGTGGCGGAAGAACTGGTTCGCGACATCAATGGCAAGAGCCGCTTCAAGGCGGCCCTGACACCCATGCTCGGCGTGCTACCCAGTTACACCGCGCTCGGCATGGCGTCCCTGTTGCCGCACCATACGCTGGCCTACAGGACGAACAGCAATCTCGACGTGATGGCCGACGCCGCGGTGGTTTCGACGCTTGAGCAGCGCAGCGCACATCTGGGCAGATATCAGGGGGTTGCCGTCAAGGCCGATGAGCTGCTGGCCATGGGCAAGGACAAGGGCCGGGACTTTGTTCGCGATCATCGCGTGATCTACGTCTATCACGACAGGATCGACATGCTGGGGGACAAGCAAGGCTCGGAGGGGCAGACCTTCGACGCCGTTGCCCAGACGCTGGCGGAACTCAATCAGATCGCGAGTTTTCTCGTCAATAGCCTCAATGCGTCACTGGTGTTGATCACCGCCGATCACGGCTTTCTTTACCAGGAATCTGCGCTCGACAAGGCGGATAAATCGACGCTCATTGACAAGCCGGCAGGAACGCTACGGGCGAAGAAGCGCTATCTGCTGGGGCAAGGGATCGGCGAAAGCGGCCAGGCGTGGTGTGGCAACACGGCCGTCACGGCGGGGACGACAGCGGGTGAAGGCAGCATGGATTTCTGGGTGCCCAAAGGAGCGGCTCGCTTTCATTTTTCCGGCGGCGCCCGTTTCGTTCATGGCAGCGCCATGCCGCAGGAGATCGTCATCCCGGTGATCACCCTGCGCGAAAGTGAAAACCAGTCGGCCAAAACGCGTGCGGTGGAATTCAGCTTGCTGGGCTCGTCGAACAAGGTGGTCACCAACAAGCAGCGCTTCGAATTCATCCAGACCGAACCGGTCTCGGAACGGGTCTTGGCAAGATCGGTGCTGGTCTCTCTGCGAGACGGCGAGACCATGATCAGCGACGAACAGTCGCTGACCTTCGACAGTAGTTCGGGCCTGATGGACGAGCGCAAGCGCTCGGTGATCCTGACCATCAAGTCCGGTCAATACGACAAGAGCAAGGACCATTTCCTGATTGCCCGTGACAGCCAAACCAGGGTCGAAGTGGTCCGGATTCCGGTCAAGGTGGACCTGGCCTTCGCCAACGACTTCTAAAACCGATGATGACTGAAGAACTCCCTGCGGACGATACCAATCTCGATGCCCTGCTGAATCGGCAATTCGCCGGCAAGGTGGTGCGCAAGGATCTGACCAAGCTCATCAAGGAAGGCGCCAATGTTCCCGTCTACGTCCTCGAATACCTGCTCGGGATGTACTGCGCGTCGGATGATCAGGCGACCATCGACGCCGGACTGGTCAATGTAAAGCGGATTCTCAGCGAGAACTACGTCCGACCCGACGAGGCCGAGAAGGTCAAGTCGAAGATTCGCGAGAGCGGCAGTTACAAGGTCATCGACAAGGTGACGGTCAGGCTGAATGAAAAACGCGACGTCTATGAAGCACTGCTTTCGAATCTCGGGGTCAGGAATGCGGAGATTTCCGATGCCTACGTTCGCCAGTTCGAGAAGCTGCTGGTCGGTGGCATCTGGTGCATCGTCACGCTCCACTACCGATTCGAGGAGAACCAGAAGGGCTCGCCTTTCCTGGTCACCGACCTCAAACCGATTCAGATGCCCAACATGGACATGCCGGGGCTGTTTGAAGGGCGCAAGGAATTCACGGAAGCGCTCTGGATTGACGCGCTGATCCGTTCAACGGGTATGGAGCCGTCCTGCTTCAAGGATCGGGTGAAGTGGCATCTGCTGGCGCGGATGATTCCACTGGTCGAGAACAACTACAACTTTTGCGAACTTGGCCCGCGCGGTACGGGCAAGAGCCACATCTACAAGGAGATCAGCCCGAACAGCATCCTGGTTTCGGGTGGGCAGACCACTGTCGCCAATCTGTTCTACAACATGGCGGCGCGCAAGGTCGGCCTGGTCGGGCTATGGGACGTGGTGGCCTTCGATGAGGTGGCCGGAATCAACTTCAAGGATCAGGACGGCGTCCAGATCATGAAGGATTTCATGGCCAGCGGATCATTCTCGCGGGGACGCGAGGCGATCAGCGCGAACGCGGCGATGGTCTTCGTCGGAAACCTCCCGCAAGGGCAGACTGTCGAGTCGCTGGTCAAGGCCAGCCACCTGTTCCGGCCCTTCCCCGAGGTGATGATCGACTCGGCGTTCTTTGACCGCTTCCACGCCTATGTGCCCGGCTGGGAAATCCCGAAAATGCGTCCGGAGTTCTTCACGAACCAGTACGGCCTGATCGTCGATTACCTGGCCGAGTACCTGCGCGAAATGCGCAAGGTCAACTTCGCCGACGCCATCGACAAGTGGTTCAAGCTCGGCAACAACCTGAATCAGCGCGACACCATTGCCGTGCGCCGGACGGTGTCTGGCCTTCTGAAGCTGATCTGTCCAGCCGGCGATTACGACAAGGAGATCGTGCGCAAGTGTCTTGAGTACGCGCTGGAAGTCCGCCGGCGCGTGAAGGAGCAGCTCAAGAAGATCGGCGGCATGGAGTTCTACGACGTCCACTTCTCCTACATCGATCTTGAGGATAGCCAGGAGCGTTTTGTTTCCGTTCCTGAACAGTCGAGTGGTGCCTTGATTCCGGATGGCCGCCTGGCGCCTGGCGCACTGCATACGATCAGCATGGGCACAGCCGAAATGCCGGGGATCTACCGTATTGAAATTCAAGCCATTGCCGGCGGTGGAAAAGTATCTGCCTCGGGTGCTGCACCGCGCGAGCCGGTGCGGGTTGCCTTCGACTACTTCAAGGCCAATTCTGCGCGGGTCAGTGCATCGATCAAGCCAGGCGAACACGATTTCCACCTTCAGCTTGTCGAGCTGCAGAATGCCGGCGCGCCGCAGTCATTCACACTCGCCAGCTTCATCGCCCTGTGCTCGGCAGCGCTGGGCCGCCCGGTCCAGTCGCAGATGGCGATCATGGGCGACATGAGCCTGGGTGGAACGGTGGTGCAGGTGCGCAATCTTGCGGAAAGCTTGCAGCTTGCGTTTGACGCCGGGGCAAAGAAGATACTGTTGCCGATGTCCAGCGTTGGCGACATTCCGAGCGTTCCGGGGGAACTGTTCGCCAAGTTCCAGACAAGTTTCTATTCCGATCCAGTGGATGCGGCATTCAAGGCGATTGGGGTGGAGTGAGGTGAGTCTTGAGGAAGGCAGTTCATGAAAAGCGCTTTGTTTGTCGATTTTGACAATGTCTATTCCGGCCTGCGTCGTCTTGATCAGGGAACCGCCGACCAGTTCGCACGCATGCCGTCGGCCTGGATGAATTGGCTGGTTGAGTCGCTGGAACTGCCGACTCCAGCGCGGCCCGGTGCTAAGCGCCGTATCCTCGTGCGGCGCTGCTATCTGAATCCGCAGGCGTATCAACGGTTCCGCCCCTCGTTCAATCTGGCTGGATTTGAAATCGTTGATTGCCCGCCAATGACCAGCGAGGGCAAGACGAGCACCGACATCCACATGGTTCTCGACATAGTCGATCTGCTTCAGCAGGAAACCCACTACGACGAGTTCATTGTCTTTTCTGCTGACGCCGATTTCACTCCGGTGCTGCGCAAACTGCGGCGCTGGGACCGGCGAACGACAGTGCTGGCCATTGGCTTCTCCTCAGCGGCCTACCGGGCATCGGCTGACCTGTTGATTGATCAGGATGACTTTGTGCGGAAGGCACTGACCTTCGGGGAGGCTCTCACTGAACCGCCGCCAGTAGAAATCAGCGCAACCCCCGAGTTGGCATCATCAGCCCTGGCGCTGATCCGCCAAGCGGTAAGAGAAGCTCCGGCCCCGGTCCCCCTCGCCAAATTAGCTTCGGCACTGCTGCGGACGATCGAAGACCTCGACGCGTCGTCATGGGGTGGTTTTGGCAGTTTTCGCGCCTTGATTGATTCCTTGGACCTCACGCCCCTGGCCGTCACTTGGGAGGGAGGCGGGACGATCTACGACTCCGAGCGCCATTCGCCCTCAACGACCAATGGCGTTGCAGCAATCGTCGGCAAGCACAACGGTGGACAGGTCAAGATCGAGGAATTGATCAGAGCCGAGATCGCCAGGGCCTTGCAGCCGGTACCCTGCGGGCGATTGGCAACTCTGATCCTCGGACAGGACAGCTCTCTGGCTGCAGACTGGGCCGGCAAGGGAACATTTCGCAAGTTTGTCGAATCGCTGAACGTAGAGCCAGTCCAGCTCAACTGGAATGGTTCGGGCGGCGTGGCTTTCGACCCGAGCCGTCATGCCGTGTCCTTTGAGGTTGACTCTGTGGTTGCCTCTGAACCGGGAGCGGAATGGACAGACAAAGAGCTGTACGGAGTCGCCAGACACATTCATGAACTCACCGATGTGCCTCTGCTATCCCCAAAGAGATACCGAAACCTGATGGAAATGATCGCAAGCGATCTGCTCAGCAGCCCTTTTAATTTCATGGAGACCGGCAAGCGCGTTCGCGACCGATGCCGCGATTCCGGGTTGCCGGTCAGTCGTGCGGACGTGAATCATGTCTTGCGGGGCTTGTTGATGCGCGGCCACTCCTTCGAGGAGGGCACCAATGATGCGCCTACCCTGTGCAGGAAGCTGGCGGACAGTATTCGTTCACTCTGTCTGCGCGAGGAGATCATGCTCGATGCCGCAATGGTCAGTTCGATCGACAACTGGATATCCGCTGGAGCTTCTCAGTGACGGCAGGTCGTGGTCGAAGAAGTCCCGTATTCAGGACGCTTGGCGGAGCCGCACGGCTGTCTGGGACGTCGGACTCCGCCCGCGCGGCGGCATGGTTCTCGCGATGCGGGACGACAGACGAGGTTCAAAGCCGTTTTTGCGGTCTTTTGGCACTCAAGGCTGTAAGCGTGCAGCGCACCCACCTCTCCGCGTGCAGGTCAGGCAGGCAGTCTGATGGGCAACAACTCGCCGATGCGGCGGTTCGGCCACGAGTGTTGGTGGCGGCGAATTTTCGTAGAACTCTGGCGGCGTCGCCTTTTCCCGACGCGCCTTGTGCGTCGAGACTGACGAAAGCTGGCTAGAGGATAATCACCACCTCAACATGACGCTTTTTGCAGAAGACAGAAAGAGGTGTTGCTGAGACCGTCCGCCTGAAACGGCGGCGCGCTCGTCAAACTCGACACGGACGAGCCGGATTTTCCAAGGCTTTTTATCAGATTCTTGGCGGGAAGCCAGGGCGAGCGGCTGCTGCTCTGCCATTGCTGGTACGGCAGGCGCGACTCTCGAGTCGTCTACTCGATTGTAGCGACGCTGCGGGCCGCCTCTTGTCAAAAAACAACTGTACATGCATACAGTTTCCGGTTACGCTTTGTTCCGTTGCAGTGGGTTTCGATTGGACTCGACGGAGGAGGGACTGACCATGAATCGCATTCAGAAGTTGTTTGAGCAGATCGCCGGTGTCTATCAGGCGGAGACGAATCGCTGGGCTGTTGCGCAGGAGATCTTTGCGACACCGCGGGTGGATGTCGCGGCTTTGCAGAAACCGGCCTGCTGGCGCAGGAAGTCCAGAATCTACGGCACGCGGCGGTAGCTGCGTAATGGCCCGTGGTGCCCATCTGCGGCAGCCGTACGCACTGGCCCGATGTGCTGCCCCAGGTGCCGGGCCCTCACCCGCGCCGGGCGTTGGCGCGAACGACGGCGGCCGGCGCAGATGCTCCCTCGCTCAGTGCTTCATCGCGCCGTGCTCGGGCGGGTTCTCGGTTTTCATGACCGTTTGCGGTTTTTTGACCGGTGCGTCAAGCAGCTTTGTGCTGTTGTCGTCGAAGCGCAGGGTGAGGGGCACGGTTTCGCCCTCGCGCAGTGGCTGCTGAAGGTCGAGCAGCATGACGTGGTAGCCGCCGGGCTTGAGTTCCGTCTGCGTCGCAGCCTTGATCTCGATCTCCGCGACCTGGCGCATGCGCATCATGCCCTGGTCGTTGAGGTGCGTATGCAACTCGCCCCTCCTGGCCAGCGGGCTTTCTGCCTTGATTAGCTTGCGGTCGCTGGTGCCGTTATTGACGATGGTCATGAAAGCGGCAGTGTTGGGCGTTCCCGGCGGCACCATGCGCACGTAGGCGTCGGCGATGGTCAGGTCGGTTTCGCTGGCCAGGGCCGGCAAGGGCAGCGTAATCGCTGCCGCAAGGACGAAAAGGGTGGGCTGCAAACGCATGGCGGGGATTTCTCCTGTCAGTACAAGTCAGTGATCGAGGGGGCTTTGGCCGCCTTCATTTGGCCACCACCGGCGGCAGGTGTTGGCGGATGGCGGCGAGGATCTGTGCCGGCGTCGAGGCGTGGGGCAGGGTCAGTGCCAGTTTTCCCTGAGTGTCGATCAGGTAGGTTGCGGACGAGTGGTCGACGCTGTATTGCCCCCCCGAGTTCGACAGTTAAACGCGCAAGTTATTGATTGTTATGAACCGGGGTTCAAAAAC
>JEMY01000065.1:0-206 GCA_000585075.1 Candidatus Accumulibacter regalis
GGGCAGACCCCAGCACCACCGCCAGCGCGAGATACACGCGCCGACCCAGGAAACGCACGGACATCGACGTCGTTCGCCGCCGGCAGAGATTGCAGCAGAAGCTGAAGCGCGATTCGTAATCGCTGCGAACCTCGCTCAGGCAGGCGCGGGGCTTGCGCGGATAGTTGGCGCGGTGCAGAACACCGCCGCACCTGCAAGCGACCGCG
>JEMY01000065.1:371-23075 GCA_000585075.1 Candidatus Accumulibacter regalis
GAGGGGGGTCACCTGCTCTCCATCACGCTGCGTGACCAGAAAACCACCAAACACCATCACGAGCTGTGACCGTACTCAGCCACACGTTGCAACATGACCGACGGCCGCTCGACGATCGGACGCCCAACGACCGGTGAGTGGTGATTAGCCGCCGCTGGCTGGGAAGGCTCTCTGAACGGTAGCATTCGTGGTTGATCGGCGTCTGATCGTTCTGCCGGGGATTCAAATTTCCCAGTGATCGGCTTGAAGAGTGGTGCCGCTATTGGTACCATCTATCCATGGCAGCTCTCCCGAAAATTCTCGATCAAATGAGGCGCGAGCCAGCGAACGTCCGGTTCGGAGAGCTCAAGAAGGTTTGCGAGGAATATTTCGGGAAGCCGCGCCAATCGGGCACGAGTCATGCGATCTTCAAGACGCCTTGGGTCGGCGATCCCCGGATCAATATCCAGGACGACAAAGGCAAGGCGAAGAGGTATCAGGTTTGGCAGGTGCTAACGGCCATTGATAAGTTGGAGGGCATACGAAATGAGCGTTGATCATTACACCTACCGTGTCACCTGGTCGCCCGAGGACGGCGAGCACGTTGCCCTGTGCGCTGAATTCCCGTCGCTGTCGTGGCTCGCAGCAACGCCAGAGGAATCGCTGGAGGGGATCCGTCAGATGGTCTCCGATGTCGTCGCCGACATGGAAACGGCTGGAGAGACCGTTCCTGTAGCTCTGGCGGAAAAGCACTACAGCGGTGAGTTCCGCGTCCGAATTCCGCCAGAAGTCCATCGGTCATTGGCCATGCAGGCGGCGGAGCAAGGCGTAAGCCTGAACAGGCTGGCCAGTGCAAAGCTGGCTGGCTGACGGCTGCGACGTTTGCTAACGATCTGGCTACACATCCGGCCAGATCGTCATGGGCTGCTTTCGGCGGGGATGCTGGGGGAGTCCCGTCGGCCACAAACTGCCGCTCGAGGTGGTCATCCAATTTGAATAGCCAAGGCGTTCCCTGACGCGGCTGAATGTCCGGAATTCGGCAAGCAACTTGATGCCTGCATTGTCTCGACCCGGCCAGGAACGGACTATCCAATGGAATGCTGAACGATTACTCCTGCCTGAACCATCGGAGACCAACGAGAGATAAGAAGCCTGCCAGCACCAACCAGCCACTACCGGGAACAGGAAGAATGCCGGGCGCGGCTGTCGTTTCAGCAGTGAGTAGGCCGAGAGCATTGCCGCTAAGTGCGTTCGGATCGCCGATATTGACCCGCGCACCCGCTCCGAGGAAATGCGCGGGCAAGAACACCTCAGCGCCCATCGTCGCGGTCACCACGAACGGCTCGCCACGGTCGACCGGGCCGAGATCCAACGGACCGATGCCCCCCGTGAGAGAGTTAAATACTGATGAGTAGTCAAATCCGCGAGGCACATCCCCTTGGCCACCGATAAACATGCCCCCCCAGAGTTGGGAGATTGGTAGGCCGTCTTTCGTGAAACCTTCGATGTCGTCGCCATCACCGGGGGCCGACTTGTAAACACTGTCGCGACCTCCCCAGATTTGTTCAAGGCTCCGATAGAACGTCACGCCGTCGCGTTGCACCTCGTACCAAATCTGCCCGCCAATAGCTTCTGAAGAGGCGGTGGTAAAGGGGTTGTCGTTCGAGGTGATGCCGAAGTTGTCCCAGAGTTCGATGAAGGCGCCATAAATATTAAAGGCGAACTCAAGATGCTGCGTTTCGACCGGGAGCGCAGGGAGCATGGTCTGCGTGATCTCGCCCCGCAGAATGTGTGGGGCGGCAACATGTGATGCGTTGAGCTGGGCATCGATGCGAACGTTGCTCGCACCACTACTGGACACGCGAGCGCCAGCGGAGCCGGAAACGAAAAGGTCTTCAACTTTCACTGTGTTCGCCGCACCGGTGGCCACCGCTGCCCCGACGGTACCCTCGATTGGGAACGGAACGTCGGCGGCCACAACGTACTCCGAACTCGTGACGCGTTCTTCGAACAAGACAGTGTCACCCTGGCGGTACTGCGCGTACGCGCTCGACGTCTGGTATACGACGAGTGTGCTCTCAACAGGTAACGCCAAGGCGGCGGTGGTGAACACCGCCAATGCTAACGCCGAAGAGACGGCGTTCAGTTGTCGAATTGTGTTGGCCATATCGATCTCTCCGTGTATCCGATTGGACTCTTTCGCGGTCTCGTGAATCTAGTTAATACCATTCTTTGAGGAAGGTAAAGCGGTATGAGACTGGCAACTAACGCCACAGCCTTTGGTGGCTGAACTTGTCAGACGCTGGGAGCAGGTGGCGGTGGAACATCTGCCTCACCTGGTTGGGGAATACTCTTCTGTGTTGATTCCTGCCGTGCGTGACAGTGCGCGGGCACGTCGGCTTGGGGTCGGATCCGGGCGTAGCGGAAAGATCGAAGCAGCCGTTTGGCGCAATGTATTCCCGTACGTCCGGTCAAGGCGCTATACCGGCCGTCCGCGCGATGTGCCGTCAACGGCCGCTCGGGGGCCGACGAGCAGCCCGTCATCCGTGGCCGGCGAAGGTCCGCTCGAAGCGACAAAGCGTACGGACGGCGGCCCGGCGACCGGTGACGGCCGTTGTTCGGCACCCCGTGCGGGGCAGGGATTCCGCTTTTGTGCTGTAATGAATCGACAACAACCTCCACGCCCGAGATGTGAGCAGGCCACGCGCGCTGCGCATGTTGTGGCCATACTTGGGAGACTTGCCCGATGCCCCCGTCAGCGCCATCCACAACGGCAGCATATTCCGCAGATTATTCGCTGCGCGAGCGCCTCGCGCAGCGCTACCGCGAAGTCCGCGCGCACAGCCTGGCGCTGGCCGCACCGCTGTCACCCGAAGACCAGTGCATCCAGTCGATGCCTGACGCCAGCCCGACGAAGTGGCATCTCGCGCATAGCAGCTGGTTCTTCGAAGCCATCGTCCTGCAGCCATTTGCGGTCGGCTACAGGCCGTTCGACAAGCGCTTCGCGCATCTCTTCAACTCCTACTACGAGTCGCTGGGTCCGCGCCACCCGCGGCCGCAGCGCGGCCTGCTGACCCGCCCTTCGCTTGGCGAAGTTCATGCCTTTCGCGAGCACGTCGATGCCGCGGTGCTGTCGCTGATCGCCGATGTCGACGCCGCTGCCTGGGAAAGCGCCGCGCCGCTGCTGGTGCTGGGTCTGAACCACGAGCAGCAGCATCAGGAGCTGATGCTTACCGACATCCTGCACGCGTTCTCGTGCAACCCCCTGCTGCCGGCGTACCGGCGCGCCGGGCCTTCGAGCATGCCGCCGACGGCAGAGCTGCCCGCAATGCGCTGGTTGCCGATGCCGGGCGGTGTTACGCCAATCGGTCATACGGGAGAGGGTTTCGCCTTCGACAACGAAACGCCGCGGCATCAGGTACTGCTGCCGCCGTTCCGGATTGCCGATCGCCTGGTGACTTGCGGCGAGTACGCACTGTTCGTCGCCGATGGCGGCTACCAGCGCCCGGCGCTGTGGCTCTCGGATGGCTGGGCGATGGTGCAGGCGCAGGGTTGGCAGGCGCCTGCGTACTGGATCTCACCCGGTGACCCGCGTGCACCATCTGCCGAATGGCAGGAATTCAGCCTGCGCGGTGTGCGGTCCCTGGACACCCGCGCGCCGGTGTCCCATCTCAGTTTCTACGAGGCGGCCGCCTACGCCGAGTGGGCCGGCGCGCGCCTGCCCACCGAGTTCGAGTGGGAGGCCGCGTACGGCACGTCAGCGATCACACAAATGATCGGCGAGCAGTGGCAGTGGACGCGCTCGTCCTACGACCCCTATCCCGGCTTCCGGCCCTTGTGCGGCGCGGCCAGCGAGTACAACGGCAAGTTCATGGTCGGCCAGCTGGTGCTGCGTGGCGGCAGCAGCGCGACGCCGGCCGGCCACAGCCGCGGGAGCTACCGCAACTTCTTTCCCCCGGCCGCGCGCTGGCAGTTCTCGGGCCTGCGCCTTGCCAAGGACGCCTGAGCCCAACTCGCGTGCCGTCAACCCAAGGAGAAAAGCGAAGATGAGTGATCTGGTTCTCTACACCAATCCGCAATCCCGCGGCCGCATCGCCCACTGGATGCTGGAGGAGATCGGACAGCCCTATGAAACGGTCTGGCTCGAATTCGGGCCGACCATGAAGAGCGCCGAATACCTCGCGATCAACCCGATGGGCAAGGTGCCCGCGCTCAGGCACGGCGCCGCGCTGGTCACCGAAGCAGCGGCTATCTGTGCCTACCTCGCCGATCGTTTCCCCGAGAAGGCGCTGAGTCCTGCAACGCAGGAGCCAGCGCGTGCCGCCTATTTCCGCTGGCTGTTTTTCGCCGCGGGACCGCTCGAATTCGCGGTGACCGCCCGCGCACTCGACTGGCAAGTGCCTGATGGGAAGAGCGGTTTCGTCGGCTTCGGCAGCTACGGCGAGACGCTTGATGCCCTTGAGCAGGCGCTGCTGCCCGGACCCTACCTGTGTGGCGAGCAGTTCACCGCCGCCGATGTGTATGCCGGGTCGCAGCTTGGCTGGGGCATGATGTTCGGCACGATCGAGAAGCGCCCGGTATTCGAAGACTATGTCGAACGGCTGGGAGCGCGCCCTGCCGTCCGACAGGCCAATCGTCTGAACGAAGATCACATGAAGAACGGCAAGGCCTGATCCGCCTGCCGCTGGCCAAGGCCGCGCTCGGCGAGGCGGCGGTTCCGTTCTTTCGCGCCTGCCACGGCCGGTCGGCAAGTAACGGCCAATTTGTGCCACTCCTGCTTTGCAGTACCATGACCGGGGCTGGACGAGCCGGAACCGAGCAGGGGAGTCGCTTCGCGGTGCCGCAAGGTGCGTCGAAGCAGAGGGCAATACGGATCTGCTGCCGGCACGGTACTCTAAGAATCTGAGCTGTGAAAACCGGATGGAGGTTGGCCATGCAGAGATTCGCCATCGTCGGTGCGGCAAGCGAGGAGCGCAACGACGCGAAGCACCAGTTCCCGTTCTCACCGCTGGTGGATGTCGCGAAGTCGCGCGAGGCGGCGCGGCTGATCGGGGTGGCCTTGGCGAAGAAGCGCTGCGGGCTGATCGTCTACGACGCGCGCTTCATCGAGGCCGATGTGGTCAGAGCCTACGTGGCAGAGAATCCCCAGCCCTCAGACTCGGGCCCGCCAATTGTGATCCGCCAGCCGCATGCGGATCAGATCGTGCCGTTCCCGGAGGAGCAGACCCACCCAGCGCTGTTCGACCGCGTCGCCGACTCGAGCGGGCGCTGGGAGGTGTCGTTCTACCGCTCGCTGGCCGCCGCCGACGGCCTGATCCTGATCGGCGGTGCGAACTCGACTGCGATTGCCGGGCAGGTCGCGATCGGCGCCCGGGTGCCGGTTCTGGCGCTGATGAAGTCCGGGGGCGCGGCCGAGACCGTCTGGCGCACCATCTCCCCGGGCATCGACCTGCCCAACGGCAACGAGCATGCGCGCATGGCGGACGACCCCAGCGAGCCGGCAGCCACGCGCTGGGTGGAAGCCCTCGAGAGTCAGCGCCGGCGTCGCTACGCGGTTGAAACGGGGCCCATCGTCTGGCACGCAGTGTTGGCCTCGATCCTGTTCGTGCTAGCGCTGGCCGCGGGCTTTGGTAGCCATCTGCTCCCTGGTCTCGACGCGTCGCTGGCCAAGGCAATGCTGTTCGCGGCGACGCTGATGGCGGGGGTGGCCGGTGCCGCGATCCGCATGGTGTTCGAGCGCCGCTACGGCAGCGGTCCACTGGTGCCGCCGTCGATGGCGATCACCGTCGCGCTCGGCCTCATGGCCGGCGCATTGGCCGGCATGCTCTACATCGTGGCCCAGCCAGGCGACATCGAGGTCGCCGGCGATGCCGCCCTGCGGCTGGTGTCGCTGATCACGGTGGTGGCTACCGTCGGCGGTCTGACGGCGGAGGTCGTCTTTCGCAAGCTGCTCGGCATTGACGTGCTGCGGACCAACGGCGTGGCAGCCAGCGGCGACCCCGGAAGATCCTAGTTCCGAGGAGGCCCCTCTCGCTGCAGGCTCCGGCCGCGGTTCTGTAGCGTGATGGCCAGATCGACTCCATTCCCGAGTCCAACCGCAGCATAACGGGACGCTGGTACATGGCAACGAGCAGGTGGCAGAATGTAGACGGCGCCTTCGCCGGTGCGCCGGACGAGGCGGCTTTCTGGACCGGCAGGACCTTCGACGATTTTCTCTTCCGGCCGCAGAAGTCGGATTCGCAGACGCGCCGCAACATCAGCGTGAGCTCGCTGCTGACCGCGGACGTGGGCCTGGATCTGCCGATCGTTTCGTCGAACATGGACAGCGTGACCGGCGCCCACATGGCGCGGGCCATGGCCATGCACGGCGGCATTGGGGTCGTGCATCGTGGCATGAGCATCGAGCGCCAGGCGTCCGAAGTCGGCGTGGTGAAACGCAGCCAGAGCGCCGTGATCGTTCGTCCGCTGTGCCTGCCGGCGGGCACCACTATCCGCCAGGCCAGGCGTTTCGCGCGGCAGAACGGAATCACCGGCATCCTGATCGAGACGGCCAGCGGCTCGAACCTGCTGGCCGGGCTGCTCTCGAACCGCGACACGCCGGTGCACGGCGCTGACGAGGATCGACCGGTCGACGATTTCATGACCCCGCTGTCCCGCCTGGTGACCGGCGCGCCGGACATCTCCACTGACGAGGCCGAACGGGTGATGTTCGAACATCGCATCGAGCGCCTGCCGCTGGTCGATGGCGCGAATCGCATCCGTGGCTTGATCACGCGCCGCGACATCAATCTCAAGCGCGAACAGCCCGGCGCCAGCAAGGACAGCGCCGGTCACCTGCGCTGCGCCGCGGCGGTCGGCGCGCGCGGCGATTACCTGGAGCGGGCCGCCGCGCTGCTGGAGGCCGGCGCCGATCTGCTCTTCATCGACATCGCCCACGGGCACTCGGTAGTCATGGAGCAGGCGGTGGCCGGTCTGCGCGGCAAGTTTGGCAGCGTGCCGCTGGTTTGCGGCAACGTCGCGACCGGCGCCGGCGCGCGCTTCCTGCGCGATATCGGCGCCGATGCCGTCAAGGTCGGCGTCGGGCCGGGCCGCGGCTGCCGCACGCGGCTGGAAACGGCGGCCGGCGTGCCGCAGCTGCAGGCCATCCGCGAGGCCTATCTGGCCGTCGGTGGCAGCGTCCCGATCATGGCCGACGGCGGCGTGAGAACCGACAAGGATATCTTTCTCGCGCTGATCTGCGGGGCGTCGACGGTGATGCTCGGCAGCGCCCTGTCGGGCACCGACGAGGCGCCGGGCCGCGTGATAGAGGATCCGGCGACCCATCTGAAGAAGAAAATTTACCGTGGCATGACCTCGCCCGAGGCGGTGCTGGAAACGCTTTACGACAGCAGCAGCGAAGAGCTCGACGCGGCGCTCGAAACCCCGCCCGAAGGCCAGGAAATCCAGGTGCCTTACCGCGGCAGCGTCAGCGGCATCCTGGAGCGCATCCGCGGCCACCTGCAGTCGTCGGTGAGCTACGGCGGCGAGATCACGCTGGCGGCGCTGCGGGAGAAGGTGCTGCCTGATCCGAGCGCGTTCCTGGTGCCGCTGAGCGCGGCCGCGCGCAGCGAATCCTACGAGCGCTGAGAGTCCGCGCGAGCTCGACATCGCCCGATGAATCGGGCTCCTACAAGGGGCGTCGGCGTTTCCCTACTCGCGGCGGTTGCCGGCGATGGCGCGCAGGAATTCGTTGCGCGCCTGCTCGAAATGTTCAAACTCGCCAACGAAGGCCTGGGTGACCACCCGTTCGTCACCGCGGCGGTCTTCGCCGAGCAACAGGCACAGCTGCTCGGCTTCGACGACGCACGCGGCGCCGCGCGCCTGGCCGTGCCGCATCAGCGCCTCGGCGATGTCGCGGGTCATCCATTCCTGGTAGGTGAAGCGGTGGCCAATGGCGTCGACCAGGCGGGCAATGCGGCCAAAGCCGTGCAGCCGGCCGCCGGGCAGGTAGGCAACATGGGCGAGGCCGCGGAAGGGGACCAGATGGTGCGGGCAGACGCCATGGACGGCGATCCCGCGCACGACGACCATGTCGCCACGCGGATCGGCAAAGCCTTCGCCAAGCGCGTCGGCCGGGTCGAGGTCGTAGCCGCCGAGCAGGCGACGCTGCCAGAGTTCGCGTACGCGCTGCGGGGTTTTCCCCATGTGCGGACCGGCGGCGGCCAGGCCGCAGGCACTGAGCAGGTCGGCGATGGCGCGCTCGAAGGCGGCGGCGTCGAAAGCACCCTCGCGGGCGATGCCGATGTCGGCAGGGGCTGGGAGGGCTTGCTCGTGGCTGCTGCAGTCGGACATGGCGAGGCTCCGCTTGACGTCTCCAGGAGTGGGCATGATACACGCGCCGCCAGGTCGCTCGCGCTTCGCTTCGGCTTGTATCCGGTCGCAGCTTGCCGATTCGTTTCGCTGGGTGGTGTCGGATTGCGATTTCCTTGCATCCATCAAGCCATCGAGGCGTTGGATGAGCGATAATGGCCAGCTCGTGGAAGTTGCTGTGATCACCCGTCGGGCAGGCCGAGGACGCTTGGCCGAGTCGAGAAGGACATGCATGAAGAGCGTTGATGATTTCCGTCTTAAATTCGGCGACAAGGAACTGGTGCCGATCGTGATTGGTGGTATGGGCGTCGATATTTCGACGGCCGAACTGGCCCTCGAAGCAGCCCGACTGGGGGGCGTTGGACATATCTCCGATGCCATGGTCAATACCGTTGCCGATCGGCGCTTCAACGCCAAGTTCGTCAAGGACAAGCTCAAGCAATACAAATTCAACGTCGCCAATTCGGACAAGTCGGTCGTTCGCTTCGATCTCGATCAGCTCGCCGAGGCGACCCGGATGCACGTCGGCAGGACCATGGAAGCGAAGCGCGGCGACGGCCTGATCTTCGTCAATTGCATGGAAAAGCTGACCATGAACTCGCCGCGGGAAACTCTGCGCGTGCGCATGCAGGGCGCGCTCGATGCCGGTGCCGATGGCATTACCCTGGCCGCCGGACTGCATCTCGGGTCGTTCGCGCTGATCGAGGATCATCGGCGATTCCGCGACGCCAAGCTGGGGATCATCGTCTCGTCGCTGCGTGCGCTGCAGCTGTTTCTGCGCAAGACGGCGCGTTGTGGGCGTCTGCCTGACTATGTGGTCGTCGAAGGACCCCTGGCCGGCGGCCACCTGGGTTTCGGAATGGATTGGGCCGAGTACGATCTGGCGACGATTTTCGCCGAGATTCATCGCCATCTGCAGGCCGAGCAGCTGGACATTCCACTGATTCCGGCGGGAGGCATCTTTACCGGCAGCGATGCGGTGTCGTTTCTCGAGCAGGGCGCGGCGGCGGTGCAGGTGGCGACGCGATTTACCGTCTCACGCGAGTGCGGCCTTCCCGAGGACGTCAAGCAACGTTATTTCGAGGCCAGCGAAGAGCAGATCGAGGTCAACCAGATCTCGCCGACCGGCTATCCAATGCGCATGCTGAGCAACAGTCCGGCGATTGGCGACGGTATCCGACCCAATTGCGAAGCCTACGGTTACCTTCTCGACAGTACCGGCAATTGTTCGTACATCAACGCCTACAATCGCGAAGTGGCAGCGAATCCCGGGGTCAAGCGGATATCGGTCAGGGACAAGACCTGCCTTTGCACGCAGATGCGCAACTTCGATTGCTGGACCTGCGGTCATTACACCTATCGCCTCAAGGATACGTCCCGCCGCCTGCCGGACGGCAGCTACCAACTGCTGAACGCCGAGCACATCTTCCGCGACTATCAGTTCAGCACCGACGGCAAGATCCTGGCTCCCGAGTAGGCGCCTGCTGTCGATGCACGCCCTTCCTGCCGCGCGCACCCAAGGGCATTAGCCGATGCTCAGCTATCGTCACGCCTTTCACGCCGGTAACCACGCAGACGTTCTCAAGCATCTGGTGCTGGTGCAGCTGACGCGCTACCTGGCGCGCAAGGACAAGGCATTCTGGTACGTCGATACGCACGCCGGGGCTGGGTCGTATGTCTTGGATTCGGCGCACGCGGCGAAGCTTGGCGAGCACCGTCAGGGAATCGGTCGCTTGTGGGGGCGCAAGGATCTGCCGGCGGCGCTTGCCGAGTATGTCGATGTGGTGGGCGCGAGCAACCCCGGCGGCACTCTGAAGGTTTACCCGGGTTCGCCCGATCTGGCCCTGGCAACGATGCGCGCGCAGGACCGCCTGCGCCTTTTCGAGCTGCACAGCCGTGACGTTCTGCACCTGCGCAAGCACTTCGAGGGTGAGGGCAAACGGGTGATCGTCGAGCACAGTGACGGCTTTGCCGGCTTGAAAGCCGTGCTGCCGCCACCGCCGCGGCGCGCACTGGTGCTCATCGACCCGGCTTACGAGGAAAAGCACGACTACGAGCGGGTCGTGCATGCGCTCAAGGATTGCCTGCAGCGTTTCCCGGGCGGTAGCTACCAGCTGTGGTATCCACAGTTGACCCGGCTCGATGCGCACGAACTGCCGGGACGTCTGAAACGGCTGCCAGCGAGCAGCTGGCTGCACGTCACGCTGCGCGTCAGGACACCGGCTGCGGACGGCTTCGGGATGCACGGCAGCGGCGTCTTCGTGCTCAATCCGCCCTGGACCTTGCAGGCGAGCCTGCAGGAGGCGATGCCGTGCCTGGTCGCGGCGCTCGGGCTCGACGCCGGCGCGGGCTATACGCTCGAGAGCCAGACGTCGTGACCGCGGCGCGTGCTGCGTGCGGTCTGAGGCCGAGCTGCTGCGCGCCGATCAGCGCTGCTTGCCAGCCTCCGCCAGGTATTTCCGGCTCGATCCGTAACTGCTTTCGACCGGATATTTCGCCGCGTTCTTGATCAGTTTGGCGTGTGCGGCGTCTTCCAGGTCGATGCCTGCCTGCTCGGCGATCAGCAGCAGATAAATAAGAACGTCGGCGCATTCGTCGCGCAGTGCTTCATGTGCGTCGCCGCTGGCGACCAGGGCAGCCATGTCGGCGTCGCTCTTCCATTGCGTCAGCTCGAGCAGTTCGCCGGCTTCGAGATTCAGCGAGACGATCAGGTTGCGCAGGCTGTGGAACTGCGCCCAGTTCCTCTGATCACGGAACTCCAGTACCTTGGCGGTCAGCGCGGACAGGTCCATGCGTTGTTTCAGGCAAAGAAACGGCGTTGTGCCTCGCCGGGCAGCGCCATGCCGGTGGCCTGGGCACGTCCGAGAAGCTCCCAGTAGTAGCGGTAGGAAGCGCGGTCGTGCAGCAAGCCCTGGTGCTGGATCGGTCCCCAGTCGCTGTCTTGCGCGGCGATCAGGATCGCGACCGCGCTTTCGACCTCCGAGAAGTCGGGGCGCATCATTTCGACGATCGGCAGGATCTGGTTGGGATGGATACTCCACATGCGCAGATAGCCGAACTCGTTGCGCGCCCGCCGGGCATCGTTGCGGATGAAATCGAGATCGCGCAGTTCGGTGGTCACGTTGTGCGACGGGACGGCACCGTTAGCCAGCGCAGCCGCCGAGATTTCGCACTTGGCGCGCACGATCAGCGGGTGCTCGAACTGTCCGGGGCTGCGCATTGCCGACGCCGGGATGGCACCATGGTGGCCGCTGACAAAATCCATCAGGCCGAAATCAAGCGACTCAACCTCGGCCAGGGCGGCGATCTCCCAGACATCGCGCAGGGCGCCGTAGGTTTCGATGAGCACGTGCGCGGGGATCTGCCGTTCGAGGCCGGCGGCCGCCGCCGCGCACCGCAAGGCGTCGAGTTGTATGCGCACGTCCTGGCCACAACTGACCTTTGGCAGGGTCACGAAGGCCAGGCGCTGCCCGGCGCGGGCGACGATGATCTCGATGTCCTCCTGCCAGCCATGATGGGCAATGTCGTGGATGCGCACGCCGACCCGCCCGTGTCGATTGGCGTCACTCATGATCAGTTCGGCGACCATCGTCGCGTGCTCGCGGTCGGCGCCAGCCGGCGCACCGTCTTCGCAGTCGCAGGTGATATCGAAGATCGGACCCAGCTCGTTCTGCAGCTGCAGGGCCTTGTTGATCAGTTTTTCGGAGCCCGCGTAGTGGTCGACGGCGGGGATCATCGGAAACGGCTTTTCGCCGGCGAAAAGGACTTGACTGGGATGGCGCATGGGCTTGTCGCTTCGGTCCGGTGGGTGGGAGAGGCTCATTTTACCGCGCTGCTGCAAAGAGGGCGCCAGCAAAAAAAAGCCGCGGGCTGGCCGCGGCTTTCGATGCTGAGCAAGGCGTGCTCAGAGCATGTCTTTCACGGCCTCGGCTTCGTCGGTCAATTCCTTGAGCGTCTTGTTGATCTTCTCGCGCGAATAGCCGTCGATCTCGAGACCCTGGATGATCTTGAAGGAACCACCCTTGCACTCGCAGGGGAAACCGAAAACGATCCCCACCGGGATGTCGTAGGAGCCGTCGGACGGAACGCCCATGGTCACCCATTCGTCGGAACCGAGCACCCAGTCGCGCATGTGGTCGATGGCCGCGTTGGCTGCCGAGGCTGCCGAGGACAGGCCACGGGCGTCGATGATCGCCGCGCCGCGCTTGCCGACCGTCGGCAGGAAGACATCGTTGTTCCAGACCGGATCGTTGATCAAATCCTTGACGTTGTCGCCGTTGGACGTGCAGTTACGGTAATCGGCGTACATGGTCGGCGAATGGTTGCCCCAGACGGTGAGCTGCTTGAAGCTGGCCACCGGCCGATTGGTCTTTGCGGCGAGTTGCGAGAGGGCGCGGTTGTGATCCAGGCGCAGCATGCCATGGTAGTTGGCCGGGTTGGTGCGGCCGACCTTCTTCGCCGCGGAACCGGCGATCAGGGCGTTGGTGTTGCAGGGGTTGCCGACGACCAGAACGCGGACGTCTTCCTTGGCGTTCTCGGCAATGGCCTTGCCCTGGACGGTGAAGATGGCGCCGTTGGCGGCCAGCAGGTCGGCACGTTCCATACCCGGGCCGCGCGGGCGTGCGCCCACCAGCAGGCAGACATCGGCATCCTTGAAGGCGACGTTCGGGTCGTCGGTGGCGAACATCCCGGCGAGCAGCGGGAACGCGCAGTCGTCGAGTTCCATGATCACGCCCTGGCAGGCTTTTTGCGCTTGCGGCAGGTCGAGGAGTTGGAGGATGACCGGCTGATCCTTGCCGAGCATTTCGCCGGAGGCGATCCGGAAAAGAAGGCTGTAACCGATTTGGCCGGCGGCGCCGGTGACCGCGACGCGCATGGGGGCTTTGGACATGATACGGCTCCTGTCGTTGATGGTGAGCGAGAAGGATTGAACGGAAAAAAACGGGCAAGCAAGTAAGGGAATTGATCAAGAAACCGATCGGCGATGCCCGCATGCATGGTCGCTGCACGGGGTGCCGAATCGGATCAATCATAAGACCCAGATACGCGCACTGTCAAATCGCTGTCGTTTGTCTTATGTCTTATATATGATATCAGTAACAAGAACGGGATGGACGCGATTCCAGAATTGTGCTGAAATAGCTGTCCATGAACCGCGCATCGTCATTGCACGCTCCTACCTTCAGCCCGCTCTATCGGCAGATCAAGCAATTGATCATGGGCAATCTGGAATCCGGTGAGTGGGGCCCGGGTGACGCCATCCCCAGTGAGTCGGAGCTTGCCGGCCGCTTCGGCGTCAGTCAGGGGACGGTGCGCAAGGCGATCGACGAAATGGCGGCCGAGAACCTCCTGGTAAGGCAGCAGGGCAAGGGCACCTTCGTCGCCACGCACAAGGATCCCGGTTCTGCCTTCCGCTTTCTCCGCCTGGTTCCCAACGACGGCGTGCCGCAGGTGTCGCAGAGCATACCGCTCGAATGCTGGCGCGCCAAGGCTGGCCCCGACGTCGCGCGCACGCTGGCCCTCGAACCGGGGGCGCCAATCACCATTCTGCGCCGCCTTCTGAAACTGGGCGACGAACCGGTGGTTTTCGACGAAATCTATCTTTCGAGCGAATTGTTCCCCGACCTGTCGCTGGAAGTCGTGCGGGCGGGCGATTCGCTCTACGGCCTGTTCGAAAGTCGCTATGGTGTTTGCATGGTCCGGGCTGACGAGCGGCTGCGCGCCGTGGCCGCTGACCGAGTCAGCGCCGAACTGCTGCAGGTCGCCGAGGGGAGCCCGCTGCTGGTCGTCGAGCGCGTCACCTTCACCTATGGCCGGAAGCCGGTCGAATGGCGTCGGGGTTTCTACTCGACACGCAATCATCATTATCGCAATGAGCTCGGGTGAACGCTTGTAAGGGTCCTTTCGGGTAAGTAAGGCGCGCCTGAATCGTTTATAATCGGGCGTGGTTTTGAAGGGGAACGCATGCATTAGGCATGCTGCTGTATCACACATGAGGGATGACGTCCATGGCAGAGATGGCAATCAAGAAAAAGCGTCCAAAGAATCTGGACTTGCCGACGATCAGGTTACCGCTTCCGGGAATCCTGTCGATCATTCACCGGATCAGCGGGGCGGCACTCTTCCTCCTGCTCCCTTTTCTCTTATGGCTATTCGAGAGCAGCCTGACGTCTGCGCAGACCTTCGCCAGCTTCAAGGGCGTGGTCGACAATGCCCTGGTCAAGATCATTCTGCTCGGCTTGATCTGGTTCTACATGCACCATTTCTGCGCCGGCATTCGCTATCTGCTGCTTGACCTGCACAAGGGCATCGACCTCAAGTCCGCGGTGCTTTCGAGCAAGATCGTTTTCGGCGTCAGCATCGCCCTGACGCTGATCGTGGGAGTGAAAGTGCTATGGTAAATCGTATTCTTGTCGGGGCCCATTACGGCCTCAAGGACTGGATCATCCAGCGCGCGACGGCCATCATCATGGCCGTCTATACGGTGATCTTCCTGGTGGTTATCGGTTCCGTCGCGCCCGACTCGCTGGAGAGCTGGCGGGGAGTCTTTGCCGGCGGCTTCATGCGCTTCGCGACCTTTCTTTTCTTCATCAGCCTTTTCTACCACGCCTGGATCGGCATCCGGGATATCTGGATGGACTACATCAAGCCGGATGGTATTCGCCTGCTGCTGATGATTGCGACGGCTACGGTGCTGGTCGGTTACGCCGGCTGGGCGATTCGGATTCTGTGGAGAACGTAAGTGAGCAATTCAAGCATACCGGTACGTAAATTCGACGCTGTCATCGTTGGTGCAGGCGGTTCTGGGCTGCGCGCGGCGATTCAGCTATCCGAGGGCGGATTGAAGACGGCCGTGCTGTCGAAGGTCTTCCCCACCCGGTCACACACCGTGGCGGCACAGGGCGGTGTTTCGGCGTCGCTGGGAAACTCAGAGGAAGATCACTGGCACTGGCACATGTACGATACGGTCAAGGGTTCCGACTGGCTCGGTGATCAGGATGCGATCGAGTACATGTGTCGCAAGGCGCCCGAGGTGGTCGTCGAACTCGAGCACTTTGGCATGCCATTCGACCGCACTGACGAGGGCAAGATCTATCAGCGGCCATTTGGTGGGCATATGTCGAACTTCGGCGAGAAGCCGGTGCGGCGCGCATGCGCCGCGGCCGACCGCACCGGACACGCGATGCTGCACGCGCTCTATCAGCGCAACGTGCGCGCCAACACCCAGTTCTTCGTCGAATGGATGGCGCTTGACCTGATCCGCGACGAGTCGGGCCAGGTGCTCGGAGTGATCGCGTTGGAAATGGAAACCGGCGAGGTCGTCGCTTTCCACGCCAAGGCGACGATCTTTGCAACCGGTGGTGCTGGCCGTATCTACTACTCTTCGACCAATGCCTTCATCAATACCGGCGATGGCCTTGGCATGGCGGCGCGTGCCGGCATTGCCCTTGAGGACATGGAGTTCTGGCAGTTCCACCCGACCGGCGTTGCCGGGGCAGGGGTGCTGATCACCGAAGGTGTGCGCGGCGAGGGGGGCATTCTGCGCAACTCGGACAACGAGCGGTTCATGGAGCGCTATGCACCGAACGCCAAGGATCTGGCGTCTCGCGACGTGGTTTCCCGCGCCATGGTCACCGAAATCAACGAAGGTCGCGGTTGCGGCCCGAACAAGGATTTCGTCCTCCTGGACATTACCCATCTCGATCCGGCGACAATCATGAAGCGTCTGCCCGGAATTCGCGAGATTTCGATCCAGTTTGCCGGCATCGACCCCATCCAGGCGCCGATTCCGGTGGTGCCGACCTGCCACTACCAGATGGGCGGTATTCCGACCAACTTCAAAGGGCAGGTGGTCTCCGCCGACGGGGTGCCGGTCAAGGGTTTCTACGCGGCTGGCGAAGTGGCCTGCGCCTCGGTGCATGGCGCCAATCGACTGGGCACCAATTCGCTGCTCGACCTGCTGGTCTTCGGCAAGTCGTCCGGGGATTCGGTGATCGAGGACCTGGCGTCGGGTGCCATCGTGCACAAGGACCTGCCGGCCGCCTACGCCGAGCGCACGCTGGCGCGCCTGCATCGCCTGAATACCCAGACCGGCGGCAGCAACGTCAACGAAACCCGTCTCGAGTTGCAGCGCACGATGCAGAAGCACTGCGGTGTGTTCCGCTTCAAGGACATGCTCGTCGAAGGCGTCGCCAAGATCGTCGAGATCGAGAAAGCGGTCGCCAGGACCGAGATCAAGGACAAGTCGCAGGTCTGGAATACGGCGCGCGTCGAGGCGCTGGAGCTCGACAACCTGATTGAAGTCGCCAAGGCGACGCTGGTCTCGGCCGAGGCGCGCAAGGAGTCGCGCGGTGCGCACGTTCGCGACGACGCTCCCGACACACCGGAAAACCCCAATGGGCGAGACGACGCCAACTGGCACAAGCATACGCTCTGGGAACGCGAGGGCAGCAGTCTCAGTTACAAGCCGGTGACCATGACCCCGCTGACCGTCGAAACCATCGCGCTGAAGACGCGCTCCTACTGATCGTATGCCACGGAGTTAATGATTATGGCCACCAGTACCATGGAGTTCAAGATTTACCGCTACGATCCCGACAAGGACGACGCGCCCTACATGCAGG
Organism: Candidatus Accumulibacter regalis; assembly: GCA_000585075.1. Lineage (GTDB taxonomy): Bacteria > Pseudomonadota > Gammaproteobacteria > Burkholderiales > Rhodocyclaceae > Accumulibacter > Accumulibacter regalis. The sequence goes on from JEMY01000065.1 coordinate 17,324, forward strand.
ACATGTCGGTCCAGGTTGATTTCGCGATCGATCGCAAGTTGCTTGACGTGCTCACCCGTCTGAAGGCGAATGACGATACCCTGTCCTATCGCCGCTCGTGCCGTGAAGGTATTTGCGGATCGGATGCAATGAACATCAACGGCAAGAACGGCCTGGCGTGTCTCACCGACATCCAGGAGCTCAAGCAGCCGGTCGTGCTGCGGCCGCTGCCCGGCCTGCCGGTGATCCGCGACCTGATCGTCGATATGACGCAGTTTTTCAAGCAGTACCACTCGGTCAAGCCGTATCTGATCAACGACAGCCCGCGCCCGGAACGCGAACGTCTGCAGTCGCCCGAGGAGCGCGACGAACTCAACGGTCTCTACGAGTGCATCCTGTGCGCCTGCTGTTCGACCTCGTGCCCGTCGTTCTGGTGGAATCCGGACAAGTTCGTCGGTCCTGCCGGCCTGCTCAACGCATACCGCTTCATCGCCGATACCCGTGACGAGGCGACCAACGAGCGCCTGGACGACCTTGAGGATCCCTATCGACTGTTCCGCTGCCACTCGATCATGAACTGCGTCGATGTCTGTCCGAAGAACCTGAATCCGACGCAGGCGATAGGCAAGATCAAGGAAATGATGGTTCGTCGCGCGATCTGATGGACGAACGCGAGAGAATCAACCGCCTGCGCTGGCGTTGCACGCGCCGTGCGATGCTGGAAATGGACCTCCTGCTCGGGGAGTTTCTCGAGCGGGTTTTCCCGACCCTTGGTCCCGAGCAGGCGGACGCCTTCGTCGTTCTGGCCGATATGGAAGACCTGGAGCTGTGGCCGCTGATCAATGGCAGCCGCGACTGCGCGGATCCCGTGCAGGCCGAAGTCCTTGCCCTATTGCGCACTGTAAGAGTCAAGTAAGAAAGGTGCCATAATGTTGCGCCTTTTTATGTTCCATGCTGTGCCTTCAATACCTGAACGGGGATAAACCAATGACGACCGAACGTAAAGCAATTCTGAACATCGAAGGGCGCGACCCCGTCGAGTTTCCGATCATGACGCCTACCCACGGCAATGATTGCATCGACATTCGCACCCTGGGCGCCAAGACGGGCTTGTTCACCTACGACTCCGGCTATCTGTCGACGGCAAGTTGCAGATCGAAGATCACGTTCATCGATGGCGACAAGGGTGAGTTGCTCTATCGCGGTTATCCGATCGAGCAACTGGCGCAGAGCTGCAACTTCCTCGAGGTCGCCTATCTGTTGTGGAACGGCGAGCTGCCAACACCGGCGGAAAAGGTCAGTTTCGAGAAGAACATCAAGAATCACACCATGGTGCACGAGCAACTGGTCAAGTTCTACCAGGGTTTCCGGCGCGACGCTCACCCGATGGCCATTCTCGTCGGGGTCGTTGGCGCGCTCTCCGCTTTCTACCACGAAGCGGAGGATTTCTCCGATCTGGAGCACCAGAACATAAGCTTCAACCGCATCGTTGCCAAGTTGCCGACCATCGTTGCCATGGCCTACAAGTACCATGTCGGCGAGCCGTTCATGTACCCGCGCAACGATCTCGACTACACCGCCAACTTCATGCACATGATGTTCGGAACGCCGTGCGAAGAGTACAAGCCGAATCCGGTATTGGTGCATGCCCTGGACACCATCTTTACTCTGCATGCCGATCACGAACAGAACGCGTCGACGTCGACCGTTCGTCTCTCCGGGTCGTCCGGCGCCAACCCCTATGCCTGTATCTCGGCCGGCATCGCGTGCCTCTGGGGCCCGGCGCACGGGGGGGCCAACGAGGCCTGCCTGCAGATGCTCGAGGAGATTCACGACGTTTCACGCGTTGGCGAATACATCGCTCGCGCCAAGGACAAGAACGACTCCTTCAAGCTGATGGGCTTCGGGCACCGGGTCTACAAGAACTTCGATCCGCGCGCCAAGCTGATGCGCGAGGTCTGCAAGGACGTTCTGCAAGAGCTTGGTCTGGAGAATGACCGCCTGTTCAAGCTGGCGATGGAACTCGAACGGATCGCTCTCGAGGATAGTTATTTCATCGAGAAGAAACTTTATCCGAACGTTGATTTCTACTCAGGTATCGTCCAGAAGGCGCTCGGTATTCCTACGACCATGTTTACCTGTATCTTTGCCCTGGCACGTACGGTGGGCTGGATGACGCAGTGGGAAGAGATGATCAACGACCCGGAGTACAAGATCGGTCGCCCGCGTCAGCTCTACATGGGGGCAGCAAGGCGCGACGTGATCCCGGCCGCTCAGCGCTAAGACCTGAGCGACTTCGAGGGGCGGCGACGGTAGCCGCCCTTTTTTCATGCTGCGGCTTCTGCTGCAGGTTTTCGCAATCCGAACCAGGACCGTGACGACAGGTAACTGCCATGATGAATCAGCTTTTTGGTAACTCCCTCCTCTTTGGCGGCAACGCGCCCTTCGTCGAGGAGTTGTACGAAAACTATCTCGACAATCCCGGTTCCGTCTCCGAGCAGTGGCGCGAGTATTTCGACAAGCTGGCGCAGCTTCCGGGTCATGTCGCGCGCGACGTGCCGCACTTGCCGGTGGTCAACGCTTTCGCCGAACAGGCGAGAAAAGGCGGCTATCGCGCCGCTGCGGTGGCTCCGGCCGACGACAAGAAACAGGTCGGCATTCTGCAGATGATCACCGCCTATCGTTTCGCGGGCGACCGCTGGGCCAACCTCGACCCGCTCAAGCGTACGCCGCGCCCGGATCTGCCACAGCTCGACCCGGCCCACTACGGGCTTTCCGACGCTGACCTCAACACCGTGTTTGCCGTCGGTTCGTTCAAGGGGGTGCCGGAACGCGCCACCTTCGGCCAAATCCTCGATGCCCTGAAAGCGACCTATTGCGGCTCGATCGGCGTCGAGTACATGTACCTCAGCACCCTTGCCGAAAAGCGCTGGGTACAGGATCGACTTGAGCGCATCCACTCCAAGCCCAGCTATACCGCCGCCGAGCGCATGCGCATGCTGGAGCGCCTGACCGCTGCCGAAACGCTCGAACGCTACCTGCATACGCGCTACGTCGGTCAGAAGCGCTTCTCGCTCGAAGGTGGCGAGTCGTTGATCGTCTCGCTCGACGAACTGATCCGCGTTGCGGGCACCGGCGGCGTTGACGAAATCGTCGTCGGCATGGCGCACCGCGGTCGTCTCAACGTGCTGGTGAACACGCTGGGCAAGGAGCCGTCGATGCTCTTTGACGAGTTCGAGGGCCGGAAGGCGCAGGATTTGACTGCCGGCGACGTCAAGTATCACATGGGCTACTCGTCCGATGTGTCTACCCCTGGTGGTCCCTGTCACCTGACGCTGTCGTTCAACCCCTCGCATCTGGAAATTGTGAACCCGGTGGTCGTGGGCTCGGTTTACTCGCGCCAGCGTCGTCGCGGCGAAGACGGCAAGGACAAGGTGCTGGCAGTTCTCATTCATGGCGATGCCGCCGTGGCTGGCCAGGGTGTCAACCAGGAAATGCTCAATTTCGCGCAAACGCGCGGCTATGGGGTGGGCGGTACGGTGCACATCGTGGTCAATAACCAGATCGGTTTCACCACCTCCGACCCGCGCGACTATCGTTCGTCGCTGTATTGCACCGACATCTTCAAGATGGCCGAAGCGCCGATCTTCCACGTCAATGGCGACGACCCGGAAGCCGTGGCGCTGGTCACCAGCGTGGCCATGGAGTACCGCAAGACCTTCAAGAAGGACGTCGTCGTCGACATCGTGTGCTATCGCAAGCTCGGCCACAACGAGCAGGACGAGCCGATGGTCACGCAACCGCTGATGTACAAGAAGATCCAGCAGCATCCGGGGACACGCAAGCTCTACGCTGACAAGCTGGTTGGCGAGGGGATTCTCGCGCCCGAAGGTCCGGACGAGATCATCGCCGACTACCGTGCCCATCTCGATCGCGGTGAGCTCCTGTACAACCCGGTGCTCGCCGGCTACAAGCATCCGATGACCATCGACTGGACGTCGTTCCTCCCGCCGCAGTACATCGAAACCTGCGATACACGGGTGCCAATCGGCGAGCTGCAGCGCCTGTCCGAGCGCTTGACCACCCTGCCCGCCAACTTCACCTTGCACAGTCGGGTCAAGAAGATCATCGACGACCGTCGCCTGATGGGCGAAGGAGAGCTGCCGGTAGACTGGGGGATGGCTGAAAACCTTGCTTACGCGTCATTGCTCGTCTCCAGCTATGGCGTTCGTATTTCGGGTGAAGACGTCGGCCGGAGCACCTTCTTCCACCGTCATGCGGCGCTGCACGACCAGAATCGCGAGAGCTGGGATCGCGGAACCTACTACCCGCTAGCCTTCTTGCAGGAAAAGCAGGCGAGCTTTCAGTGCTTCGACTCGGTCCTTTCGGAGGAAGCCATTCTCGCCTTCGAGTACGGCTACTCCACCGCCAACCCCTACGAACTGGTGGTCTGGGAAGCGCAGTTTGGTGACTTTGCCAACGGCGCGCAGGTGGTCATCGACCAGTTCCTCGCTTCCGGTGAAGCCAAGTGGGGGCGCGCCAGCGGCTTGGTGCTGCTGCTCCCGCACGGCTATGAAGGGCAGGGGCCGGAGCACTCGTCGGCTCGTATCGAACGCTACATGCAGCTCTCCGCCGAAATGAACATGGAGGTCTGCCAACCGACGACGCCGGCGCAGATTTTCCATCTGCTGCGCCGCCAGGCGGTGCGCAATCAACGCAAGCCGCTGATCGTCTTTTCGCCGAAATCCCTGTTGCGCCACAAGGACGCCACATCGACGCTCGCCGAGCTCAGCGACGGTGAGTTTCAGCGCGTGATTGGCGAGGTCGAGCCAATCAACGCCAAGAAGGTCACCCGCGTTATCTTCTGTTCTGGCAAGGTTTACTACGATCTGGTCGCCGCGCGGCACGAGCGGAAAATCGGCCACATCGCGATCGCCCGTCTCGAGCAGCTCTATCCCTTCCCGCAAGCGTCGTTCCACGCGGAGGTGGCGAAATATCCGAAGGCAACGGAAATCGTCTGGTGTCAGGAGGAGCCGCGCAATCAGGGACCCTGGTACTGGATCGCCTCGCGTCAGCATCTGTCGCGCGAGCTCAGCGACAAGCAGCATCTGCTGCTCGTCTCCCGCCCGGCAGCCGCGTCGCCAGCAGTCGGCTACGCAAGCAAGCACAACGCCCAACAAAAGGCTCTGATCGACTCCGCGCTCGGTGAGATCGAGTACTACAAACTGGCCTAGAACGGAGAGAAAATGATCATCGACGTCAAAGTTCCACAGCTTTCGGAATCGGTCGCTGAAGCGACGCTGGTTTCGTGGCACAAGAAAGCCGGCGAAGCGGTTGCCCGGGATGAAAACCTGATCGACATCGAGACCGACAAGGTGGTTCTCGAACTGCCGGCACCCGATGGCGGTGTATTGGTTGAAATCGTCAAGGGAGACGGCGACACGGTCGTTGCAGGTGAGGTGATTGCGCGTATCGACACCACCGCGCAGGCCGGTGCGGTGGCTGCGCCCGCTGCCAAGGCAGGGGCGGCGAAAGCCGCGCCAGCGAAAGCGACGGCGGCCGCAACTGCAGCCGACGCGGCCATGCCGGCTGCGCGCAAGATCCTCGAAGAGAAAGGTATCGCTGCGGCCGACGTGGTCGGTACCGGCCGTGGTGGGCGGGTGAGCAAGGCCGACGCGATGGCCGCCGAGATCCCGGCTGTGCGACCGGTAGCCGCGAGCGCCGGGGCCGCTGTCGCGCCGCTGGCTGCTGCTCCGGCGGCGAGCGAGGCGCG
>JEMY01000066.1 GCA_000585075.1 Candidatus Accumulibacter regalis
CGGCTGGCGCGGCAAGCGGCTCTCCCGGGCGGGCCGCGGTCCAGACGCCCGCGGCGGCCAGCGCCTGCGCGAAGCCGGCGTCGTCGAGGTCGAGACTCCAGGCGGCGAGATATTGGCGATCGATCATCGTCGCTTCCTCAGCAGAGCGGCCAGGCGCCGACCGGCAGAGCGGCCAGGCGCCGACCGGCCAGCCCTGCGGCGCGCCGAGCGGCAGGTCGGTGCGCGTGCGCAGGGCACTGTCGGCCAGCGCGTAGCCCCAGTTGATCAATTGCCCCTGCTCCTGCGCGGTGAACGCCTTGAGGCGGGTCGGGATGTCCTGCAGCGCGGCGCTGACCGCGTTGTCGCTGGTCAGTGGGTCGTCGTCCTCGTAGTCGTCGATCGCCGTGCCGATTCCCCAGTACGCGCCTTGCCGACGCCCGCTCTCGAAATCGCCGATCAGCGCGCGCTTGCGCAGCGCGCGGGTCTGGTCGATGAGGATGTCGCGTACCCGGCCGAGCTGCAGGAGGTCGTCCTCGAACGGCGATTCATCGATCGCGAAGGGTGCCCCGGCGTCGCTGACGAGAACGATATCGACGTTGTCGAGCAGGGCTTCGAGACCCATGTTGTCGTAGATGCCGCCGTCGGCGAGGACGATCCGGCGGCGCAGGCTGTAGAGGTTCGCCAGCTCGCGCTGGGGCCTCTCCCAGGCGTCGGGTTCGGTCTTCAGTACCAGCGGCGAGAAAATCGGCGGGAAAGCGCTGGACGCGGCGACCGCCTCGGCGAGAGGGACGTCGGAGGTGTACGAAATGCCCAGGACGTAGTCGGCGATGTAGTCCTGACGGAAACGGAAGCTGCGCCCGGTCTGCATGTTCGTGGCGTAGAAGATGAAGCGCGGCGCGTGATCGTCCGCGGGCGTGGCGATCTGGCGCAGCAGGGTTTCGCCGAACAGGTCGCTGGCGTAGCGCCGGGCGAGAAAGTCGCCGGAAGTCACGAACGGCGTCAGGTGGCCGAGCAGGGCGGTGCGCACGTCGATGGTCTGATTGCAGAACTCGCGCACCGGTTGTGCGACGACTTCCTCGAAGTTGCTCGCCTGACCGTCGACGAAGTTGAGCTGCCGCCAGCGGTGGGCCAGCACGCCGGCGAGAATCGAGCCGCCGGAAACGCTGGTAATGCGCGTCAGGCGGCGCAGCAGCCCGCCCTCGTTGAGCCGCCAGAGGCTGCCCAGACCGAAAAGCGTCGCCCGGAATCCGCCGCCGGACAAGGCCAGACCGACACTCGGCTGTTGCTCGGTGTTCATCGGAGTCCTCCTGGAGAGTGCCGCAAGCGCCGGTCGAGGTGCTTCGGAGCAGCGTTCGTCGGCCTGTTTCAGTGGCGCCCGGCAGCGTGCCGCTCCCACTGAAGGATAGGAAATTTCCTGTTATATGGTGAGAGTATCCCCGTTCCCGGCAAGTGTGGTCAAACTTGGGCGCTGCGCGCCAGGCGGCGCAGCGCCCCTGAGCGCAGCATGAAACCCGCGCGGTGGCTGGATTTCGCCGGCTCGATTCTGCTGCCCTCGCTGCCCTCGCCGCCAATTCCGGGCAACCCGTCCCCAGCCCCCGTCATTGCGAGGAGGCGAAGCCGACGCGGCAATCCAGTTCCATTGTCTGACCACTGGCGCGCCACGCCTTGCCCGGGGTCGATTCCCGTCTACTGAACCTCGACGTGGTACAGGCCCCAGGGGCAGAGCGCAAAGCGCTCGCTGGCGGGTTTCGACGCCATTTCCGGAAAGGCGTCGGGCTCGTACACAGCCCACAGCGGCCCGAGCCCGCCGAGGGGGATGGGCTGTCCATCGAGATGGGTGGCGACAATGAAGCGGAAGCGGTCGACCTCGGCAAGCGGCACGAGCGCGGTATAGCCGTCGATCGCGCGCAGGAGCAGCCGGGTCGTTTCGTTCGTCTGCGCACCGGCCGCGCGAAGTACCCTGCTCAGCAAGGGGCCCGTGAGCCGATGCTGGCGATTGTCGTATTCAAGGGTGGGAGCGATGGCCGTTGCTGGCAGCGCGCTCAGCGCGGCAAAGTCGAAGCTGTAGGCGCGCGTGAATTCGACGCCCTGTTTCTTCATCAGCTGATCCAGCGCAGGGTCAAGAGGCCCCCGGTTGCCGGCAGCGATATGGCCGCTCACGGTGAGCAGCGCCGGGCCGCGCGAGTTGACCGGGTCCCGCGACGCTTGTGCCAGTACGGGCACGGCCGCACCGCAGAGCGCGAAACCGGCAAGCAGATGTCTTCTCTTCAAGCTGATTCCTCCTCGACGAATGCCCGCCGGCAAGGTTCCGGCCATGCACAGCATAGGCCAGGCTCGGCGGCGGTGGGGGAAAAAGGTCCTGGAGAGCAGCGGGCGCGGCCTCGATGACGCCTTGCCGGCGACGGCGGAAGGGTCGCCCGCAGGATGGCGGCGGAGCGATGGCGAGGTTTGTTATTGCTTTCGCGCTTGCTAGACTGAGGGCCGCAGTTCACAGTTCGCCATCAATCAGCAACGATCAATCGACAGGAGGCAGTCATGAGCAAGCGCGCGCTTTGTATGGGGATCAACAACTACCCCGGTACGCACATGGATCTGAATGGTTGCGTGAACGACGCCAACGACTGGGCTGCCGAACTGGCCGGGCGCGGCTTTGCGGTGAGCAAGCTGCTTGACCAGCAGGCGACCAAGGCGGCCATGGTCCACGACATTCAAGCGCTGATCGCCGGTGGCGTCAGCGGCGACGTGCTGGTGATCACTTATTCCGGCCACGGGACCTACGTGCCGGACACCAACGGCGACGAGATCGACGGTCTCGACGAGGCGCTCTGCCCCTACGACATTCAGACCGGTGGCGGGCCGCTGATCGACGACGAGATCAACACCCTGTTCTCGGCGCGCAAGGCGGGCGTGCGCTTGCTGCTGATTTCCGACAGCTGTCACTCGGGTACCGTCACCCGCGCTGCGGCCGCCGATCCCGACGCCGACGACGCGCTGCGCCCACGTTTCATGCCGATGGGCAACTGGCTGGCGGCCGACAAGCTGCCGCACGGGATCAGCGGCCAGCCGCTGACGACCGTGCCGGTGACCTCGGGCGGCTCGCCCTTCGCCGGCGCGCTGTCGCGAATGATGGGCGATCTGCTGCTCGCCGGCTGCAAGGAAGGACCGAACAACTTCAGCTACGACGCGCGCATCAGCGGCCGTCCCTGCGGGGCGTTCACCTATTACGCGCTGAAAACGCTCAAACTGCTGCCGGCCAATGCCACCTACGCGCAGTGGCATGCGGCGATCACTCCGGGTTTCCTGCCGTCGGCGTCGTATCCGCAGAGCCCGCAGATCTTTGGCAGCGACGACGCCCGCAAACGCCAGATTTTCACCTGACGGCAGGGCCGTCGCCGGCGGCCGCCAGCCTGCCGTGAGCGGCGGCGAGGGATGGCGGCGCGGTGGCGACTCTCACGGCACGACGCCGCGGCACCGGGCGTGGCACGAACTCGATGGAGGCGATGATGGCTGATCCCACTACTCTCAACTTCACTGGTCGCCAGAGCGACCAGCCGCAATTGCCGGCGTTGCTGCAGAGCGTCCGTCGTTCGGCAGGCGAGGCCGAGGATCCTTTCCTGCCCGCCGCTTACCTGCAGGCGCGCGCCAGCTTCGAGGTCGGCGCCGCGGTGCGCGGTGCCGGCGCCAGCGCCCAGCAGTACGCGGCGCAGGACGACGAGGTGCTGGTCATCGAACTCGCCGACGGCGGCGTACTGATCACTTCGGCGAGCAAGCTCAAGGCCTCGCTGCTGCGCAGCCGGCCCGAGCTGATCGGCAGCGACGGCGAGATTCTCTTCGATCGCCTGCGCAGCGACGGGGCGGCGACGCGCGGCTTGCTCGGCGACGCCATCGGCGGCCTGGTCAGCAAGGTCTTTGCGCTGGCGGTGGGGCGCGCCAGCGACGAAATCATCGACGCCGCCAGGGACAAGCTCGGCGAGCTGCGCAAGGGTGCTGGCGACGTCGCCGAACTGGGCGTCAGCGGGCTGGGAACGCGGGCGCTGATGTGGGCGATCGAGGCGCGGCTCGGTCGGCCGACCGGCGTTTACTGCTGGGACGGCGGGCGTCGCGCCGCCGAGGCGCAGGACAGCAAGGCGCTGGCGCGCGCGCGGAGCGAGCTGCAGCGGGCGGCGGCGGAGAAACGGCCGGTCCTGCTTTTCGTGCATGGCACCGGGTCGAACACGCTCGGCAGTTTTGGCGACCTGCAGGTCGACGAGCGTGATCTGTGGAGCGTCCTGCAGCGCCACTTCAGCGGCGGCATCTACGCTTACGAGCACCGCACGCTCTCCGAGAGCCCGATCGAAAACGCCCTCGAGCTGCTCGCGGCGCTGCCCGACGGCCTTCAGCTCAGCCTGGTCTCGCACTCGCGCGGCGGCCTGGTTGCCGATCTGCTCTGCGTGCACGACTTCGACCGGCTGATCGAGCAATACAAGGCCGATCTGCCGGGTACCGGCGACGCCTGCGAGAGCGAAGCCGAAGCGCAAGGCCTGCGCCGCGAAGTCGACTCGGCGCACGCCGAGCAGCGTGAGCAGTTGCGCCAGCTGGCCAGCGCGCTGGCGGCCAGGCAGTTGCGCGTGCAGCGCTACGTACGCGTCGCCAGTCCGGCGCAGGGGACGCGGCTGGCGAGCGGCAACCTGGACCTCTTCCTTTCCGGGATGCTGACGCTGATCGGGCAGGTGCCGTTCTTCTTCGGCAACCCGTTCTATTCGGCTTTCAAGCGCGTGGTTCTGGAAATCGCGCACAAGCGCACCAATGCGCATCTGGTGCCCGGCATCGAAGCGATGTTGCCGGACTCGCCGATGGCCCGCCTGCTGCGCGACGCACCGGTGCGCGCGGGCATCGAGATGGCGGTGATTGCCGGCGACATCGAAGGCGGCAATCTGCTCAAGCGTCTCGGCGTCCTGCTCACCGACTATCTTTTTTTCGACAACGTCGACAACGACCTGGTCGTCGATAGCGACTCGATGTTCGCCGGCATCGCGCCGCAGGCGCGGGCCCGTGCGCTGTTCGACCGCGGCGCCGAAGTCTCGCATTTCCGCTACTTCACGAACATCGATACCCGCCTTGCGCTGCGCGACTGGCTGGTCGCCGACGAGGTCCTGCCGCTGACTGCTTTCCAGGCCTTGCCGGGTCCGTTCGTGGACGGCGAAGCGAGCGTGGGCGCCGTGTCGCGCGCGCCGCAGGTGCGCCGTGCCGACCTGCCGGTGGTCGTCGTGCTGCCCGGGGTGATGGGTTCGCACCTCGCGGTGAATGGCACGGACCGCGTCTGGTTCGACCCGCTGGACATTGCCGCGGGTGGCCTGAGCAAGATTGCCTGGGAGCAGTCGGGCGTCGAGGCCGAGAAGCTCTTCGAGATGTTCTACGGCGACATCTGCGAGTATCTGTCGACCAGCCATCGTGTCGAGCGCTTCGCCTACGACTGGCGGCAGCCGCTGGATGTGCTCGCCGAACGCTTTGCCGAATTCCTCGACCGCCTGCTGCGCGAAACGACGCAGCCGGTGCGCCTGCTCGCGCACAGCATGGGCGGCCTGGTAGTGCGCGCCAGCATCCACAAGCGCCGCGCGGTGATCGACGCGCTGATGGCGCGCGACGGCGCGCGCCTGGTGATGCTCGGGACGCCCAATCAGGGGGCCTACTCGATGGTCGAGAACCTGCTCGGCAAGGGTGATACGCTGCGCTCGCTGGTGCGCCTCGATCTTCGGCACGACATGCGCCAGGTGCTGCAGATCGTCGCCGGATTCCGCGGCGCCCTGCAGCTGCTTCCCAAGCCGGGTTTCGTCGATATCTTCCAGGGGCAGCCAGACGGCGGTGACGACAGGCAGGATTTCTGGCTGGCGAAAACCTGGATCGACTACCGCAAGAAGGTCTTCGACCTGTGGTTCGGCAACGGCAATTCGGCGACGCCGGACCAGCAGCAGCTCGACGCGGCGAACTGGCTGTGGGCACAGGACGGCAAGGCGACGCCGGCGCTGCCCGAGGCCTACGCCAGAAAGGCCGTCTATGTCTTTGGCGTCGCGCGCAATACGCCGTGCGGAATACGCGAGGTCAATGGGCGCCTGAAAATGGTCGGCACCAGCCAGGGGGACGGCACGGTCAGCTGGGCTTCGGGACGTATCGACAACGTCGGCAGCTACTACTACCTGCCCGCCAAGCATGGCGACCTGCCGTCGACGCGCGAGTATTTCCCCGCCCTCGGCGAGCTGCTCAGCAACGGCGTGACCAGCGGCCTGCTGAGCAGCCCGCCGGCGGTGCGCGGCGAGGAAAAGCCGCTGCCGGTGGTCTACGACGCGGGACCGCCAACGCTCGACGGCGGCGAGGCGGTGGCGCGCGGTCTGCTTGGCGGTTCGCCACGCAGTTGCGTCGCGGCGCGACCGAAACGTCGCCTGGAGGTCGCCGTCAAGGCCATGGACCTGCGTTTCCTGACCCAACCGGTTCTGCTCGGCCACTACGAGCAGGACCCGATCGCCGGCGCCGAGGCGCTGATCGACCGCGAACTGCTCGACGGCGAGCTCACCCAGCGCTACAACCTGGGTCTGTACGCCGGCCCGCGCGGCGCGGCGAGCGTCGTCCTGCGCGTTCCCAACGAGCAGGAACGCCACCGTGGCAGCCTCACCGGGGCGATCGTCACCGGCCTCGGTGCCTACGATGGCAACCTCAGCGTTGGCGATCTGACCGAGGCGGTGCGTGCCGGCGTCCTGCGCTATCTGCTGCAGGTGATCGACGTGCTCGGCAAGGACGAACGCGAACTGCCGCTGGCTGCGCTGCTGCTCGGCTACAACTCGTCTGCCAACCTGTCGGTGGCGGCGTCGGTCGAGGCGTTGCTGCGCGGCGTCATGGAGGCCAATGCGCGCTTTTACGAGACGACGCGGCTCGCCATTCGCGTCACCCGCCTCGACATCGTCGAGCTCTATCAGGACACGGCGATCACCGCCGTTTACGCGTTGCGGCGAATGCCCGAGCGCCTCGTCGAGCTGACCCGGCGCTACGATGTGGCGCTCGTCTGTCGGCCGCAACTCGAACAGGGCGAAGGGCTGCGCCGACGCCTGTTCGACAGCGGCAACCCGAGTTACTGGCCGCGGCTGATCGTCACCGACGCCGATCGTCACGAGCAGGGGGGGCTACCCGCCAGCCTGCCCGCGTCCGGCGACGCCGGTCCGGCGGGAGGGTCGGCGCGCGCGCAGCGGCCGCGCACGGCGATCGCCGAACGCCTGCGCTTTCTCTACGTCGGCCAGCGCGCACGCGCCGAGTCGGTGGTTCTGCAGCGACAGCCGGGCCTGGTCGAGAAACTCGTGCGCCAGCAGATCCAGACGCCGGTGTGGCGCGAGGACTTCGGTCGCGTGTTGTTCCAGTTGATGGTGCCGCACGACTTCAAGGACGCCGCGCGACAGCTCGAATGCATCGTCCTGGTGGTCGACGACTACACCGCCAACCTGCCGTGGGAGTTGATGTTCGCCGACGATCAGCGCGGCGCCGGCGAAAGGCTGCCGCTGGCCCTGCGCACCCCGGTCGTGCGGCAGCTCGCGGCCATGCAATTCCGCCGCCAGGTGCGCCAGGGACTCGAGCGCAAGGCCTTCGTCGTCGGCAATCCGTCGGTCGAGGGCTTCGTCGCCGCTTTCCCGGATCCACAGCGGCCCGACGCGGCCGACCCGCCACCACTGCCGGGCGCCGAGGAGGAGGCTTACCAGGTGGCGGCGATCCTGCAGGGTCTGGCCTACCAGGTGGTCGCCGAGATCGGCAGCGACCGCCGCGCGTCCGACGTCCTGACCCGGCTCTACCAGCAACCGTACCGGCTGCTGCATATTTCGGCGCACGGCATCTTCGACCAACAGCACGTCGATGGCCGCCGTCGCTCGGGGGTCGTCCTTTCCGATGGTCTGTTGATTACGGCCGCTGAAATACGGGCCATGGAAAGTGTGCCGGAACTGGTTTTCCTGAGCTGCTGCCACCTGGGCAAGGTGGATACGGGCAGCGGCGGCGAGGGCGGCCACCCTCAGGATGCCGAGCGCACCGTGCAAGACGGCAACCTGCTGGCGGCCAGCGTCGCGCGTGAGTTGATCAACATCGGCGTGCGCTGCGTGGTCGTCGCCGGCTGGGCGGTTGATGACAAGGGCGCGATGATCTTCGGCAAGGCGTTCTACGAGCACCTGCTGCTCGACGGACTGCCCTTCGGGCAGGCGGTCTTCGAAGCGCGGAAAGCGGTCTGGCAGGCCAATCGCGAAGACATTACCTGGGGCGCTTACCAGGCCTACGGCGAGCCGGGTTGGCTGGCCGAGCCGCGCCTGCAGCGCAGCGCCGGCAGGGCAGCGAACTTTGCCTCGCCCGAAGAATTGCTCGACGAGCTTTCCAGTCGCCGTGCAGCGCTGTCGCGGGGCAGCGAGCGGCAGACCCGGCACGAGCTCGACGCGCAACTGAGCAGCATCGACGCCCTGCTCAACGAGCGCTGCCCGGCAGGCTGGTTGCGGCTGCCGGCGGTCCAGTCGGCGCTGGCCAGCGTGTGGGCTGACCTCGGCGAGTTCGGCAAGGCGCGCGACGCTTATCTCGACGCACTGCAGTCCGACGACGGCAGCGGGCAGGTGCCGGTACGCGATATCGAGCAGTTGGCCAATATCGAGGCGCGCCTGGGAGAAAAGGACGAAAAGTCCGAGGGGGACGAGGGGGACGACGCCGCGCTGACGCTGATCGACAGCGCGCTCGAACGTCTGCGCAGTCTCGACGCCCTGCTCTCGCCACTGGCTGGCGGCGCGTCGGCCGGCGCGTCGGTGAATGGCGAACGCTGTGCGCTGCGCGGCAGCGCCGCCAAGCGCAAGGCCAACGTCTTTGCGCGGCGAGGGCTCGCCGCCAGTGGCACGACGGCGGAAGGGCAGGCGGCCGGCGCAGCGGCGTTCGCGCAGATGGACGAGGCGTTGCGCGAGAGTGCCGATTTCTACCGGCAGGGCGAGGGAAGGCCGGGCGATGCCGCTTTCCGGGCGTACAACGCGCTCAACCGCCTGGCCATCGAGGCGCTGCTGGCAGCGCCGGATGCTGACCGGCAGCAGGCGATCGACCTGGCGTCCTACTGCCGCTCGGCGGCGCGCGAAGCGTACGCACGCAGCGCCGACTTCTGGGACGCGATGCGCGAGCCCGAGTCGCTGCTCGTCGAGCGCCTGCTCGATGGTGGATTTCTGCACTCGGGCGAGGCCGGCGAGGAAGCGTTCGCCGAGGTGGTGCGCGCCTACGACGAGACGCTGGCCAATCTCAGCCTCAAGCCGAAGCAGCTCGACTCGGTGGTTGCCCACCTTTGCCTGCTGTCGCGATTCTGCGACGTTCTCCAGGTCAGTCGTGGCGCGCCCGGCTGGGGGTTGGCCGCCGAGCGACTGATCGCTCTCGGCGAGGGCGTCAGTCCTGGCGGATGCCGGCGCGACGATCGACCGGCGGGGGCAGCGCCGCTTGCAGGCGCGGGCGCGGCGGGTGCGGCAGGCGCG
>JEMY01000067.1:0-10943 GCA_000585075.1 Candidatus Accumulibacter regalis
GCCAGCGCCCGCTCGCGCAGCGTCGTCGCGCCGATCGTCGCCGCCACACCCTTGAGGGTATGGGCCAGCCGTCGTGCATCGTCCCACCTGTCGGCCGCCAGGTGGGCGCGCAGGCGCTCGCCGTCGTTGCCATGCTGGGCGGCAAAGAGCTGCAGCAGGCGCAGGTACAGGGAGCGGTCGCCGTCGGCGGCCTGCAGACCAGCGGCGGCGTCGAGCCCGACGATGTCGCCCAGCGTGCTCCGCGGCTGACCAGCGCCGGCTGTCGACGGCAGGGCGTCTGCTGCCGCCTTCGCCGGCGCGGCCGATCCTGGCAACCAGCGCAGCAGCGTTTCGTAGAGTTGATTGGGGCTCACCGGCTTGGCGAGGTGGTCGTTCATTCCCGCGTCGAGGCAGCGTCGCCGGTCCTCGTCGAAAGCGTTGGCGGTGACGGCAACGATCGGCAGCAATTCCCGTCCGGGAAGCCGGCGGATCGCCCGGCTTGCGGCGAGGCCGTCGACTACCGGCATCTGCATGTCCATCAGCACCAGCGCGTAGTCGCCGCCGCCGGGCCCTGTGCTTGCGGCGA
Organism: Candidatus Accumulibacter regalis; assembly: GCA_000585075.1. Taxonomy (GTDB): domain Bacteria; phylum Pseudomonadota; class Gammaproteobacteria; order Burkholderiales; family Rhodocyclaceae; genus Accumulibacter; species Accumulibacter regalis. The sequence continues at coordinate 566 of JEMY01000067.1, forward strand.
GCCGGTCGATCGCCTGTTGACCGTCGCCGACAGCGTCGACCTCCAGCCCGACCGTTCGTAACAGCTCGCGCATGACCTCCTGGCTCAGCAGGTCGTCCTCGGCGAGCAGTACGTGCGTACCCTGGTAGTGGCGAGCAAGAATCTGCGCCGCCGAGGCGCCTCCCGCGATCGCCGGAATCGCCGCTAGTGCCCGCCCCGGCGCGGCTTGAACGGCGGCCGCCTGGGCGTCGCTGGCGCTGCGCGCGAGACGGACGGTGGCCCAGAAGATGCTGCCCTTGCCGGGTTCGCTGACGACGCCGGTCTGACCGCCCATCAGCGCTGCCAGGCGTTTGCAGATGGCCAGCCCGAGACCGGTGCCACCGTATTTGCGGGTGGTCGATTGGTCCGCCTGCGCGAAGGGCTGGAAGAGGCTTTCCTGTTGCTCGGCGCTGATGCCGATTCCCTGATCTTCGACCTCCAGGCGCACGCTGGCCGTCGCGCCGCGCAGCTCGATCAGGCGCGCACGCACGGCAATCTGGCCGTAATCGGAAAACTTGACCGCGTTGCTGACGAAGTTGAGGAGGATTTGTCCTAGGCGCAGGGGGTCGCCGCGCAGACGGGCGGGGATCTGCGGGTCGACTTCCAGCTGCAGTTGCAGGCCTTTCGCTCGACTCCGCTCGCCGAGCATGCTCAGCGTATGGTCCATTACGCGTAGCAGCGAGAACTCGCTCTCGTCGAGCGCCAGCCTTCCGGCCTCGATTTTCGACAGGTCGAGGATGTCGTTGATGATCCCCAGCAGGTGCTGCGCGGCTTCGCTGACCTTGGCCAGCTGGACGCGCTGCCTGGGCTGCGTGAGCTCCTTGAGGAGCAGGTGGGTGAGGCCGATGATGGCGTTCATCGGCGTGCGGATCTCATGGCTCATGTTGGCCAGGAAAGTGCTCTTGGCGCGGTTCGCCGCCTCGGCTGCGTCCTTGGCGTCGGCCAGTTCGGCGGTGCGCGTGTGCACCAGCTCTTCCAGGTGATGACGGTGCTGCGCCAGTTCGGCGGCGGCACGGTCGCGTTCGGTTAGGTCGACGTCGATGCAGAACATTTCTGCCGGGCGTCCGGGAATGGCGATCAGGACGTGGCTGGAGAAGACGGCGACTCGTGAACCGTCCTTGCGCATCAGCGACAGCTCGCCCGGTGGGATGGCGACGCCGGTTTGCTGCATCTGGGTGATCGCCTCTTTGACGCCCGCGCGCATTTCCGGCGGAATGATCAAATCGAGCAGATTCCTGCCAATGGCTTCCTCGGCCGAGTAGCCGTAGAGCTTTTCCGAGGCCGGATTCCAGAAGCGCGTTGTACCGTCCGCGAGATAGCCCTGCAGGGCGATCGAGTCCACGTTGTGCAGAACTCGGCGAAATCGTTCTTCCGATTCGCGCAGGGCATCCGCTGCCAGTTTGCTCTCCGTGATATCGCGGGCATAGCCGACGGTGCCGATGAGCTTCCCGTCGACCGAAACGGGAGACTTGTAGGTTTCGAACCAGCGCCGCTCGCCGGCTGCTTCAATCGGCTCCTCGAAGCGTCGCGTCTGGCCGCTGGCAAGGACCGCCCGGTCGTCGGCGAGGTAGCTCTCGGCGAGTTCAGGCGGGGCAATGTCGAAGTCGGTCTTGCCGACCAGCGATTCCGCTGAAGGCTGCGCCAGGCTGTCGACGAAGCGCTGGTTTACGGTCAGAAAGCGGCTCTCGGTGTCCTTCAGCCAGACCATGAACGGAAAATTGTCGAGCAGCGCTCGCTGGTACCGATCGCGTACGACGAGCTCCGCTTCGACTGCCGCCAGCGCACGCAGCGGGAGACGGCGCAGCGGGTTCCAGATCAGCCACGCGACGAGTAGGCTGCCCGCGAGCAGCGGCAGGCCCTTGAGCAGCTCACTGCCGATCGCTTTCTCGGTGGTCAGGCGGCCAACCGGTTGACCGTACGAGTGCAGTGTCTGGCTGCGCGACAGGGTGGGACCGGTGCTGGGCGGTGCCGATTCGATGAGCACTTCGTCGGCCAGATTCAAGATCCGATAGTGGGAAAGCGGCGATGCGTGACGTTCCAGCAAGCTCTTCATGCGATCCGAAACCAGATCCCACTGCTCGGGCTGGGTGGCGATGAACTCCTCGAGAAGGCCGACCTGAAAGCGTAGTGACTCGCTGAGCTGTTCGCTGACGCTGGCGCGGACATAGAGCAGGTAGACGGCGCTCGGCACGACGGCGACGACCAGCGCCAGCACTGCTGCCAGGCGCGTCAGCAACCTGACCATCGGCTGATGCAGGCCTGCTGTCACTGCACGCCTGCCAGATAGTCGTGCGCTTGCAGGATGCGGGCGGCTGTCGGGGAGCGCAGGAAAGCGGCGAAGCGCGCGGCCAGCGCGCCAGGTTCCCGGGGCAGAACGACGGTAAGCGCCTTGCACCAGGGGTAGGAGCCATTCTTCAGGTTGTCCAGCGAAGGCGTGACGCCGTTGATCGGGATGACAGATACGCGTGTGTCGGTGGTCTTGAGCATGCCCAGCGTCGTCGGGCCGAGCGAGCCGGGAGTGGCGGCGATCAGCTTCAGCGTGTGGAAATCGTTGTCGCCGGTAACCATCCCTGGCCGTAGCGCCGCTGCCACGACAGCCCTGTCCATCGTTGGCGACATGCTTCTCAGCACCCGCGTATCGCTCTCGAAGCTCGGGCGCAGGATCAGCCGGATTGGCGATCCGTCGTGCCAGTTTCGCACGTGCCCTTCATAGATCTGTGTCAGCTGTTCGAGGGTAAAGCCATCCGCCTGTTTCCCGTCGCGCGTGGCGAGGACGAAAGGCGTGTCGGCAAGCTGGAAATGCTCGCCGACGCCTGGCGACTCTCCGGGTTGCAACGGACGCCCGATGACGCCCAGATCGATTCTGCCCGCGGCCAGCGCCTTGAGCGCGCCGCCCGAGCCGATGGGAGGGGAGAGTTGCCTGAGAGCGACTTCCGGTGCCTGCTTGCGAAACTCGTCGAAGAGGAGCTGGATGATCGGCTGCGAGGATCCGGTGCCGCCGACCCGCAGTTCCTCTGCGCTTGCCGAAAGTACGGCCAGCAATAGAGGGAGCAGGGCGAGCAGCTGCCAGAACGAGCTGCGCATCAATCGCCTCCTTTTCGGGTGAGCAGGCAGCGCGGGCGGCCAGAGGCGTTGGTGTCGATCGCTCTCAGCTCTTGGCTCCGCTGGTCGGTGGGGTTTCGCCAGCAGCGTGCTGGGCGGCAATGGCGAGGAACACGTTCTGGCGGGCAAAGAAGGCGTCGACCACGTCCGGGTCGAAGTGGCAGCCTCGCCCGCCGCGAATAATCTGTAGCGCTTCTTCGACGGGGAGTCCTGCCTTGTAGACCCGATGTGCAAGCAAGGCATCGAAGACGTCGGCGAGCGCCATCAGCCGTGCCGAAATCGGAATGACGTCGCCAGCGAGACCGTCCGGGTAGCCCGAACCATCCCATTTCTCATGGTGGTAGTGGGCGATTTCCTTGGCCATGCTGAGGAATTCGATTCGGTGTTCGGCATCCTGCTCGGCCTGTTCGATGGCCAGGTAACCGAGGCGGGAATGCGTTTTCATGATTACCCATTCGTCCGCCGTCAGCTGGCCGGGTTTGAGCAGAATGTGGTCGGGAATGCCGACTTTTCCGATGTCGTGCAGCGGCGCCGACTTGACCAGAACCTCGATGTTGTGGGCGGTCAGGAAGGCTGCGAAACGTGGGTGGAAGCGAAGCTGCATGGCCAGCGTGCGAACATAGCCCTGCGTGCGGCGCAGGTGGTTGCCGGTTTCCGGGTCGCGGATCTCTGCCAGTCGCCCCAGCGCGCGTATGCTGACATCCTGGATTTGGAGGTTCTCGGCCATCCGCCGGTCGATCTCCCGCTGCAGGCTGCGGTTGTGATCACGCAGCAAGTCACGCGCGGCTTTCAGCTCGATCTGCGCCCTTACCCGAGCCAGGACGATCGACGGCCGGATCGGCTTGGTGATGTAGTCGGCCACGCCAAGTGCCAGTCCACGCTCCTCGGCGCCACTGCTGTCGAGCGCAGTGACGAAGATCACCGGGATGTCGGCGGTCGCCGGGTTGGCCTGCAATTGGCTGAGTACCTGGTAGCCGTCCATTTCCGGCATCATCACGTCGAGCAGGATCAGATCGGGTCGCGGCTGGCTGGCGGCTGCCTGCAAGGCCCGCTGTCCCGAGTTGACCGCGCGCACCCGATACAGCGGGCTGAGCAGGCCGCTCAGGACCGACAGGTTTTCGGGGGCGTCATCGACGATCAGAAGTGTTGCCATCAGGATCCTGCTGGGGAAGTCACACGCGGCCAGAGTGAATTATGGCCGCTTTGCCAAGCCTGAACTGTGAATAAAGTCTCGCCGCGCCGCTGCCTTGCGCAAGCCTGGGCCGGTGGCGCAGGGTCAACGCTCAGTCTTGCTGATCGAGGCGCAGCTGCGCGGCTGCGAACAGTTCTCGCTCCTCAAAGCGTACGTGCGCCGAGAGCAGGTCGGCAAAACTCAGCAGGGTGGTCGCGTCGGCATCCGGCAAGCGGCCGACCAGGGCGCGCAGTTCGGCGTGCTCACGCAATGTGCGCGCTACCAGCGCCTCTTCGCCCGCGAGCATGGCCGGCAGGAGGCCGGATTCCTCGCTGCGGAAATGAGGTTCGAGGGCAGGGCCTAGGCACTCGAATGGCATGGCGTTTCTCGCTGGACCGGCGAAGCGAAAAATCGTTAACATTCATGGACTTATGACAAGGGCTTGTAAACCCCTCTGGAATCAGGTCTACTCTCGTCTTTTGGACGACCGAAATGAGTGTGACGAATGGAGCCAGCCTGATGCGCTGCTTGAGGGAAGTAGACGATCCGCGCAAACCCAGCAATGGAACGTTGCATGATTTTGTGGAGATTCTGGTGATTGCCATGGCCGCTGTGCTCTCAGATTGTGACACCGTCGAAGACATCGCCTATTGGGCGTCCGAGAAGGAGGATTGGCTGCGTGACTTTCTGCGACTCAAGAACGGCGTGCCCTCGAAGAAGACGTTTCTGAGGATCTTCCAAGCGCTGGACCCGAAGCAGTTCGAGGTGGCGTTTCGCCGCTGGGTCGCTGAGGTGGTCGGTGCCCTCAATGGCGGCATCGCGGTCGATGGAAAGACCGTGCGTGGATCGGGCAGCGGCGGTGAGACGGCCATTCACATGGTCAGTGCCTTCGCCACAGCATTGGGCGTCGTTCTTGGCCAGGAAAAGGTCGCCGCCAAGAGTAACGAGATCACCGCCATCCCGGAACTGCTCCAGGCCCTGGATATCAAGGACTTGCTGATCACCATTGACGCCATGGGGTGCCAGAAGAACATCGCCCGTCAGATCACCGACCAAGGCGGTGACTACCTGCTTGCGGTCAAAGGCAACCAACCGGCGCTGCTGGAAGCGATCGAGACTGATTTCATTGACCAATACCAATCGGAAGCCGTCGACCGCCACCGCCAAATCCATAAGTCCCGTGGTCGGGTCGTCGGCCAAATCGCCTCGGTCCTGCCCGCAGAAGGGACCGTTGACCTGGCCGATTGGCCCAAGTGCAAGACGATCGGTCTGGTCGACTCCTTGCGCAAGGTCGGCGATCAAGAGTCGAACTTCGAGCGGCGCTATTACATCAGCTCTCGCGAATTGACCGCCGAACAACTTGCCGTCGCCGTGCGCGGCCATTGGGCCATCGAAAATCGACTTCACTGGGTGCTCGACGTCAGCTTCGGTGAGGATGCCAGCACCGTACGTAAAAACAACGCCCCACAGAATCTTTCCCTCTTGAAGAAGATCGTTCTCAATCTGATTCGGCTGGATACCACCGACCAGAAGAAAACCAGCTTGCGCCTAAAGCGCAAGGCAGCCGCTTGGGATGACGACCTCCGGGCGAAGATCATGGGTCTCGTCAGACTATGCCATTCGAGTGCCTAGGCCCTGGGTTCGAGGGCGGCAGCAAAAACCCTGGTGCAGGTCGCCGCTGCCGTGGCGACCCTCTCCGCATCGCCCGAAGTGGCCGCACGGCGGGCATCGAGCGCCAGCTTGAGCGCCGTATGGTGCTCGCGAGAGAGGTCCTGGAGGGTGTCGTGGCGTTTCATGGCGAGGGTCCGTGGTCGTTGTTCGGGAAAGCCCGGAGCGCGCGTGCAAACAACGTCTGGCCGATGTCGGTTGCGCTGGTTGTACCGGCATTCGTGGCGCCGAGCGACAGAGTCTCCGGGCGGGCAGCTGATGCGACAAGCGGCCGCGAGCGCGCGCCGACGATCTGCGATTGTAGCCAATGACCGCCAGCCGTGCCGGCGTTTCGGGTGCGTCGTTTCCGGACTGCATGCACCGGTAGCCGCGGGAGTGGTGCCGGGCGCGGGGCGCGGCGAGAAAACGGCGGCCCCGGGCGACGCACGTTCGACCTTCCGTCTCCCGATCAGTCGACGATTGCTTCCGCGGTTTGCAGACCTGAATAGGCGATGTTGGCAACCGCCATCACGCCGATGGCGATGGCTTTGGATTCCGGATCGTCGTCATTGACCGCGAGGGTGTAGGAAACGCGGGAAATGTAAGACGTCAGGTTGCTCACCTCTTCAATGATGGCATCAGAGCGGGTCTTCCCGGCTGGCGCTTGCGACAACTCGTAGAAATGCCAACCCGTGCAGGCCAGTGCCGGGATGACGAGAACGGCGTTCACGATTGCCCCGGTTGCCCGCCCATCGGCCGCTTTGAGTTTGCTCATGACGCCTTTGGAGGCGCCGAACTCCTTTTGCAGTGGGCCCGAGAAAACGATCTTGCACAAAATGACCAGACCGGTCGTCGCGGTGCTGATCGTGCTCACGGCGGTCTGCTTTATGGGATCCTTGGGGACCAGGAAGTTGGCAATGCCAACCGAGCCACCCATGATGATTCCCATGACCGCCGACGGGATGCCCCACGGATTCTCGCCGGATTCCTCGGCCGCCTCGAAGGTGGCCACGAAGTCGCTCATCAAGGACATGAAACCGGCGATCGCGTGGCCTGAAACAAAGACGGCTGTCTGCGCGCTGTCCGATATCTTGAACATGGCCGCGCCCACCGAACCCTGTCCGGCGGGGCCAAAACCGTGCTGCAGGTCTTCCAGACTGCGGGTGTTGATCAGGAAGTCGGTGTTCATGTCGTCCGGGAACGGCGCGCTGCCGGCGGCAATTTTGTAAACCACGGTATAAGCCACGGCCGAGATCCAGCAGAACAGGTCCAGGAAGGAGATGTCGGGAATTCCGATTGCATTGAGGATGTCGGAAATGATCGGAATATGGATCTTCGCGTCAAGAATACTCATCGCCGCCGAGGCGACGTCGTGGAGGATCTTCAACAGGGCATCGACAACGACCTTGGCACTGCTGAGTACCCCGTCGACCAGGATGCCAAGCAAGCGCTTGAGCACATCCTCGACGTTGAGCTTCGGGAAGTCATGGGCCAGCGTTTCCAGTCGTGTGATCAGCGTATCGAGCACCTGGCCTTCCTGCTTCAGCGCGTTCAGCAGATCGTCGATCAGGTTCTGAACCAGGCTCGGCGACGGTGCGCCGCTCTTTATGGAGATGTTGTTCGCGTTGTTCTGGAAATGGTGCGAGAGATGCAATGATCCCGAGTTCTGGCCTTGCATCGGATTGCTTGCACTACGACTTGGCGGCTTGGACGCGGCGGGGCCGAGATTCGACCAGTCCTGAATTCCTGCCCAACTGTCGATGCGCGATTCAACGTCGTCAATCATGTTGTCGAAAGCGTGTTCGAAGCTTGCTATCGAATCCACCTGGCCCTGAAGAAAGGCCTTGGTCAGATTGTGGACGACGTCCTTGGTGCGCTTTATATCGTCCCATTCGAACAGGAACTCGACGAACTTGATGATGTCCTGAACCGCTGTCTTGATCGCGTTGAATACCCACACAACGGCACCGACGACCGCTTCAGCGGTATCCAGAATGGCTCGATACACCTTGCCGGCAATCGTGGCGACGAAATGCCATGCTGCTGTCGCTGCATCTTCAATCACCTCGATGACCGCGTCTATTCCGGACTCCAGCCATTGGAACAGATCGCCAGCTGCGACGAGCATGTCATTACCCAGGTTTCTTGCGGCGGCCGGAGCAGGCGCGGGGCCAGCGGCGGCAAGTGCGAGTGCCCCGGGAGTCGCCGAGCCGATGGAGCTAAAGCTCGTGCCGAGATTGGCCAGCCCTCTGGCAACCGCCTTCAGGTCGTTAGCGGGCGCGCTAGGAACGAGGGGCCTGGTTCTTCCGTTACCGTCGTTGATCGTTGCCGCCTTGAGCTTTCCGCTGTTCCCTTTGTCATCACCCAGTGCGGCGAGCTTGTTGAACGGCGCGACCATCGGGTTGATGGTCAGCGAAGCGCCGCTGCCGGTGGATACGGTGAAAATCGTGCCGTTCAGCGTCGCTGTGGACTCGACGATCGTAATCGAGCCAAGGGAGTTGGTCTTGATGTGAATCGGTGTGCGGTCGACGATGTAGTAAAGGCCATTGATATGCACTGCACATCGGCTGTTCGCACTCAGGCTGAGCGAGGCATTCTTCAGCGGGAGACGCTGCTCGTCTGCCACCTGAATGGTCGTCGTGTAGGAGTTGAACGAGATGGACTTGCTCGTCGGTGGAACGGGAAGGGTGATCTGGTCGGTCTGCCACAGTTTTGACGTCGATCGGGAAGCCTGAGTAATCCTTTGCAGCTTTCCCGCACCACTGGCGAAGATCGTATTGCCCCCGTCAACCCGATTGACGTAGGGCGAGATTTCCTCGATAGCGGAGAGAATTGGCAGCGGAACGCTCCACGCCGAGGGGTGCGAGACCTGCGACTGCAGGCAACTGGTGTAGTAGACCTGGTCACTCGCATTGCGCCCCCAGAGGGTAATCACGCCGTCGTGATACATCGCCGCGAGCCTGCTTGTGTCTGACAGCACATCGCTGGTGATCAAAGGAGTTGCTGTTGCACCGTCGGCCTGGTTGGTGCTGGCGAAGTAGTACAGGGTGCTGCCGCTGAGCGCAAATAGATCCGTCGACAGGTCCGCATTTCGCGTTGCGGCAATGGCGCCTGGCACCACGCCCCCAGGCAGGTTCAGTCGCACAGGTAGGGGCGGGCCAGATCCGTAAACATTGATCACCGGACGAAACTCCAACTGACCGCCTGCCCCCGCGTGACCAGCCGTATACAGACCGTCAACATATCCCTTTGGCAATCTGCCGAGACAGCTGTCATAGCTTCCGACCTCGATATCAATCGGCAGATCGTGCTTGTTCCAGTAGTGTCCGTTGGCTTTGCCGGGGTCGATATAGTATCTGCTGACGTTTTTCACGGTGCTGTTTGGATCGCGAACGATATCAACGACGATGTACTGCACCTTCCCGGTCGTCTCACAAAAGAAGACGTTGGCGATTTCAAGTCTGGACAACGGCGCGCCTGGATCGTCGTACGCGTACGACACCCAGTTCGGTGAGTCTGCCCATGAAATATCCTTGTTGGAATTGCCGAGAGACAAATACAGGTGGTCACCGGCGCTCGTCGTGACGACCATGGCCAGGCCAAGTGAACCGTTCTGCACGCTTTGTCCGGCGTCGAACGTCCGACAGGTGACGCCGGATTGACCGGAGAAGTCGGCCTTGATCCGAGTACTGCTCAGGTCCGTTTTCGACCAGCCTGCAGCCGACTGTCCGCTTGCTTCACGAGTGAGGTAGAAGGCCCCGTCGGTTCCGACAGAGAACAGAAGCGAATGGCCGTCGCTGCTCTGCAAGGCCTCGAACTTCGCCTGAGGCGATATAACCTCGGCTTGCAGGTGGTTGGTCATCATTTCAGCGGAGTAAGTCAGATTCATCTTTTCCGGCTCTATGTCGTTTCGTGTGGAACCGGCGGTGGGTTTCGCGTTTTGAGGGAGCGGCGATGTCAAGGGCGGACGTAGTCCGGGCGCAGCCGAACCCTTTACATCGCTGCCCGCTCGCTTACGCTTGCTCAGGGCCGAGGAAGGCAGTCTGCCGCCCTCGGCATGGAGGACAATGGCGGCCTTTCCTCTCGCGGCTGCTTCCTCATGATTGAAACGCTGTTCACCCAGGCTCTGGGTCTCGTTGCTCCTTGGCAGGTCAATGAAGTCATCTTCAAGCCAGAGAACGGGCGGATCGATTTCCAGGTCGGATTTGGCGCCGCCATTCACGCTTGCCCAGCTTGCGGTGCAGCGGCGCAGCCGCTGCACGACCGCTTGGCGCGCTCTTGGCGCCATCTGGATTTCTTCCAGTACGAAGCCCATCTGCATGCCGAGGTGCCACGAGTGGCCTGTGCGGGTTGCGGCAAGGTGACGCAGATCGCCGTGCCCTGGGCGCGTGAAGGCAGTCGCTTCACCCTGCTGTTCGAGGCCTTGACGCTGATGCTGGC
>JEMY01000067.1:10973-11157 GCA_000585075.1 Candidatus Accumulibacter regalis
TGTCGGTCCTGGCGGCCGGCCGACTGCTGCGTGTGCGCAGTCGCCGACTGTGGCGCGTGATCGAACATCATGTGAGTCGGGCGCGCGCCCGGGAAAGTCATGCGCGGGTTCGCGCGATCGGCGTCGATGAGACCGCGAGCAAGCGTGGCCAGACGTACCTCTCTGTTTTTTATGACCTCGACGC
>JEMY01000067.1:11162-11378 GCA_000585075.1 Candidatus Accumulibacter regalis
TCTGCTGTTTGCGACGCCGGGCCGGGACAAGGCCACGCTCGGGAAGTTCGCCAGCGACCTCACCGAGCATGATGGCCAGCCCACCGCGATCACCCATGTCAGCATGGACATGAGCGGCTCGTTTCAGGCCGGCGCCGCCGAGCACTTTCCAGCCGCCGAGGTCTGCTTTGACCGCTTTCACGTCGTTGCTCTGAGCAGCACGGCGCTGGACGAGGT
>JEMY01000067.1:11601-44774 GCA_000585075.1 Candidatus Accumulibacter regalis
CTGCTCAAGCGCTGGCTCAGTTGGGCCAGCCGCTGCCGACTCGAACCCTTCAAGCGCCTCGGTCGGACCATCAGCAAGCATCTTCCTGGCGTCCTCAACGGTTTTCACCCCGGCAAGCACAATGGCCGGGTCGAAGCGATGAATCGAGCGCTCCAGGAGGCGCGCGCAAGGGCACGTGGCTATCGCCGCGTCGAAAACTTCATCGCCATGGCCTACCTCATCGCTGGAAAGCTCACTCATTTGCCCGCCTCGCCCTTCGCCCCATTCTTGCCCGTTCCACACGAAACGACCTAAACCTTCCTTCAAGCGACCGCATTTCCGGTCGCATCAGAAAAGCAGAGCCTCTTGTCAGCCAGGTTTGACGTAGGTCACAGCAGTAACCAAATCTTGATTTTCGGAAAATTGCACATCCTTGTACGTAAAAACCCTGGCCCCGGGGAAAACGAAATTCTGGATATCTTGTGCGGGAATATCTTTGAGCGTCGTTTTCGCTACGCTATTCGAATAGTTTTTTATTCCTGCGATTTGTTTCTGGGAGCTTCCTCCCGCAAGAATGTCAAAAAACCAGCCATAGTCCGGAGTCGTAGAGCGATCCTGGGTCGAGCTGCTGGCTGTGGATTGAAGCTGACCATTCTGTCCAACCGATAGCGTGTACGTGTCGGTGATCGTCGTATCCACGACGTTTCCCGATGCGGAGGTGTAATCAAACTGGAGATAGATATATAGCACCAGGTGTTGAACGATCGTGATCGTGCTGCCAGCGAAGGAAACCGAGCAATCGTATGAGCTGTGCAGGTCGAATTCACCGTAGGTCAGGCCAGATTTGTCGTGATTGTCGGCGTTGCTGGCGTAGGAAATCTTGAGCACTGTCGGTCCCGTCGGCACGATGATCGAATTCTGTGGAGTTTGCCCCGGCGTCAAGCGCATGTTTGTATCGAGACTCCCCATCATGTGTGCGGTAACCGATGTCCAGGGTTTCAAGCACGAGCGCGACACCTCGGAGGCGAGAAGCGTTCTGTAATAGTTGGCTAGTGTATTGCGGTTAATCGATATAATGCCGCTTTCATTGTCGACATTGGCGGGATCTACCCAATTCCAGTCGAAACCCGCCGCGCCGGGCAGGTGGTTGTTATTCGCAGCACAGAGATAGTCCAGCGTCACCACCTGTTTCTGTGCCGGGGTCGGGTTGGCTACCACGACGCCGTTTCCGTCACGAAACTGGCTGACTTCACGCTCCATCCCCGTCAGCCGTAGCGACGATCCGTCGGGGGCGTTGGCCACTGCGTGGACCGATAGCACTGGCTCGCCATGGGTCTTGGCGGAGGCGAAATAGAGGTTAACGAAGGACTTGGTCAGGATCAGACCGGCATCGGAAGAGGGGTCGAGGCCTGCAATTCTGGGGATTGACTGGACCACCGCATTGTCGAGGTCAAAGAGCAGTTGCTGCAGGCTGAAGGCTCCCGAGCCGAGATTCTTTAGTTGGTTGAGGAGCGCCTTTTTCTGCGCCGGATGATTGTTGAAATAAGGCGTATCGAGTTCATTGTCGAGCGCCTCATAGACAAGGTTAACCGTCGTGCTGAAGTACCACGGGGTTCCCGACGGTTGCGACCAGACGTTCCAGGAGCCTTGGCCGCCAAAGCCGCTGGGAGGGCTGTTCTGGATGACCTCGAACTCGGAGCAGAAGAGATTGAATCTGACATTGTTCGCAGACGACCCCAGATCGACAATCGCCGGCATATCCTTGGGCATTACGCCTGGCGGCAGACCGAGCTTGAGCTTCAGGCCGACAACAAACATGTTCTTGGTCAGAGTGGCGATTCTCGGGTCGCTGTAATCGGTGCCGTCGGGTATTTCGAAGGGGTCGATGCCGCCGGTCCTGGTCTTCAGATCGTCGAGGCTGATCTGGACGGTCGGATTGCCTTTTGTATCGGCGAGAAAACACAGCGACGCCGTCGGCTGATCGATGGTGTCGAGATACTCCTTGAGACCCGAATTGATGCTTGCCTGGGTCGTTGCGACGACAAAATCGTAGCCATATTTCTGACTTGAAAGAAAGGATTTGTTGGCTGACATGATCTACCTCGCATTATGGTCGTTCGACTGCAGAGGGGAGGGACGACGTTACCCGATAAAGTGGCAAGGAGAGCACGGGTACGGGAAACATTGTCGGCGACATGATTTGGCGCCAGGTTTCGCCCCGAAGGAGCGAATTTGTATGCCTGTTGGCGACGGAAGAATGCGTTGAAGTTTGCCAGAGACAATGGCGGGCGGGATGGGGACAGGAAGAGATACGGCTGCCGCTAAAGGCCGCGTCGCCAGACTTGACAGCTATTTTTCCGGGACACCTTCGATCATCCACAGCGCGTCGTCGGCGGCCGAAATCCGGGTGGTCATGAACTCACCCTCGGGAACGATCACCTGCTGGGTATCGTCGTTGACGATGTACACGGTGCTGCCGTTGCGCAGGGGTGCGCCGTCGGCCGTCGACAGGCGCCATGTGGACGAGCGTGGCGCAAAGTCGGCGTAGTAGTAGTACAGGTCGGTCCGGCTTCCCGAGAAGAGGTGGTCGCAGCGTGTTCCTTTGCTGGTGAGATCCTCGCGGCTCGAAACGAGTGCCACGCAGGCACCATCCGCGACAAAGCCTTGGGTGGTGGATGCATAACCAGCGTTGTCCGGTAGAGACAGCTTCAGGCGGACTTTGTTGGCTTGCCCCAGGGTAGGTTTCCACTGACCCCACTGGGACTTGAAGGCGCTGATGTATCGGTTCGTCTTGAGGTGTTTCAGGAACACCTCGTCCCCGTACTTCAGGGCGCCTTCGACGGGCAGGCCGTCCACGACCGGTTCCACGCTCCAGGCGCTGCCGTCCCGATCGGTGCATAGATAGCAGTGGCCGTAGAGGGCGTTGTACCGGGAATTCAGGCGCTCGCCACCGTTGACGAGAAACACCTTGTCACCAAAACACAAGGGTCCTGAAGCCGGGCTGAGCTTGCTGATCGCCCAGGTTTGCTGGCGATCGTATTCGCCTTCCATGTAATCGTTGAAATAGTAGCAATCGGACGAGTTCTTCCAGTTGCCAAGGACATTGTAGGAGCCGAGACCTTCCTCGCTGGAAATGAGCTTGATCGTGTCCGCGCTGCCGGTCCCAAGAATCACTCCTTCGTCGGGGCGGTGAGCGGCGTTCTGGCAATAGAAAGTGACCGGAGTTTCGTAGCTGGTCGTGGGAAAGTACTCCGTCGCCGCCGGGTCATCCTTGCTGAATGGCACCACATAGTGTTCGAGAAAGCGTGACACATACTGGCCCTGGGCGTTCCTGAGACGAAAGCGGTCGTAGAAGTGAACCGGTTCACCTCTCTTGCGCGCCAGTTTCAGGAAGGCAAGGTCGCTGGCGTCGGTGCGCGGCGTGGCCAGGCTGACCAGGTTCGTGAACGTCGGTGCATTTGCCGTGCGCTGGCCAAAATCCTCCGCGGCCTTGCTCAGCCCGCGCCACTCGAGGAGGGTGGCGATGATCGATGTATGGTCGAACGGGATGCTGCCCGGCGAGCGGAACACCGTACCCTTGGCGATGCGAGGAGAGACGAGAATCGCGGGTACCCGAGCACCATAGCGGTCGAAGTTGAAGTCATGCTGGCGCTCGAAGGCGGGCGTCCCGGTGCCCCAGGGCGGTATTGCCGGCGGCGGGGGCACGTGGTCGAAAGTGCCGACCGGCTCGTCGAAAGTGATGATCAGCAAGGTCTTTTCCCATGCCTCCGTGTTGGCGATGAGGCTGGAATAGATCTTCTTGAGCAGGTTTTCGCCGGCGTCGAGGTTGCCGGGCGGGTGATAGTCGTTGCCCTGATGAAACAGGTAGGTGGACAGCGAGACGGCCGAATTTCCGGTTCCCTGGTGAGCGATGGTCCACTCCGGCTCGATATAGGTGAAATGCGGCAAACGTCCCTGTCTGGCCGAAACCAGGAACGAATCGAGCGTCGAGAAATGGGCGTTGGCGTTCGGTATCTTGCCGATCTCGGGAAAAAGCCGGTACGTGTAGTCTGCGCTCACTTCACTCGAACTGAGTGAGCGCAGGTACTCCATCACCATGCCCACCGTCGCGCGCGAGATCAGATTTCCGGGCGCGGCCAGCAGCACTCCCTCGATGGCCACGGCAAGCATGTTGAAATTGATCGGCAGATAGCCACTCTGCCTGACCACGGACCACGTCAAGCCGGCGTCGTGGAGTGCATTGAAGATCGTCCGCGCCCTGAAGCGGTCGTCGCCGATCAGTTCGCCGGAAACCTTTTCGAGCGCCTTGAGCGCTAGGTTGGTGGCGTCCTCGAGAAAGCCGTTATCGACCAGGCCCATGGACGTCCCGCACAGGGCGAAGGCCCGATTGGTATTGGTTTGCGACGGAACCGAGGAGAACCACAGGTCGCATACGGCGTAGTGCTCTGCCAGTCCGTTGAGTACCGGTAGCTGCGCCGGCGTGTAGCTCTGCATGACCTGCCCCGCGTAGCGTTTGACCGCCGCCGCGTCCTTGCCCTGACTGGCGAGCAATTCTGCGTAATCGCGCACGTAGCCGCGCATCGTCGGTTTGTCGCCGGGGCCCGCCTTCGTAGTGCCGAAGAGTTGCCGGGTGACGTGTTCGAAACTTTCGCCGGGATTGACGTTCGGTACGCCCAGGCCCTCAGCCCCGCGGGTCGGAAGCACCTTGATGTTTCGCGTCTGATCCTCGTTCGCGTAGGCGCTCGGAGTGATCTCCTGTAGCCCGTGATAAGCCGACTCCGACGGCTTGAGCGGAGGCGTGTTGCTGAGCGGCTTCTTGTTCTCGTAGAGCCAGCCCAGCATGCTGTCGAACGATCGGTTCTCGAGCATTAGCAGGACAACGTGTTCAACCTCGTTCATCGCCATGGCCTGCCCTCGGTGTAGGAAGCATGCGAATTACATTACTGCGTCATTGCCGACGAATTCTTCGCGCCGCCGCATCCGCTACTTGCCGCAGTGCTGCTCCTGGTGGTCCGGTTGTTCCTTGCTGTCCCACATTTCGCGCCAGTAGCCGTTGGCGCAAATGACCAGAGCCTGCTGCTTGCCAGCCGGGCCGGCGATGCGCAGGGCGCCGCCGGTGCTGGTGCTGTCCTCGATTCCCTCGCCCATGCCGCTGTCGATCAGGAACAGGATGCCGTAGCGCTGGAACAGCGTTTCTTCCTCCCGGTTCTTGTTGTCAGGGAACTTCACCCGGCCGTATTGGTGGCCCTGGACGATGTGGTTCACCTTCAGCTTGGATGCATATTTTTTCAACAGGGCTTTCGCGTCGGTGTCCTTGCTGCCGTCCATGAACCAGGGCATCCCGTTCGGGCCCTTCTTGTTCAGGCGCGCTTCGAGGATGGAATTTTCGTCGCTCAACTCCTTGGTCGCGAAGCCATCCTTGGCAAAGCCATTCTCGATGGCGGTGCTGAGTTCGGCAATGGTCCGGTTGTTGGTATTGCCGCCATGGCTGAAGAACCAATCATTGACCCGCACCGCAATGGGCAAGGCGCACAGGAACTGCCCGACGTCTCCTTGGCAACTGGCGACCTCGACCGGATCGATTTTGGCGGCCCGTAGTTCGTTGGCGAATTCCCTGGTCTTCTTCCCCAACGGGTTGGCCAGAAACTCAGCCTCGTGGTTGCCCATGGTGACGATGACTTGCCCGCCCTGGCGCGCTGCATCGGTTTGCAGGGCGCGCAGCAGCGCAATCACTCCCAGGGAATCGGTCCATTTGTCAATCATGTCGCCGGTGACCACGAGGACCGATTTGCCGCCCGTCCATTTCACCTGGTCCGGCGCGGTCGCCGTGCTTTCCGTGAGCATGGCCGCGGCCAGCACCCCGGCCAGCCGCACCGGATCGCCATGCGGGTCGCCGACTGCGAAGACCGTCTCGGTGGTGTCCAGCTCAACCACCGCCGGATGCTTCAGCCAATCGCGGCTGGCCTTGACCGCGCTGCTCTCGGCGGCGTGGGCTACTTCGCTGCATACGGCAAGGGCGAGGGTGAGCCCGGCAATCTTGGCAAACATGTTCGGCGTCATGTCGAATTCCTTCTGGCGGGAGAAAAAGTGCAGAAATCGGCTCTCGTTCACGTTTCAGCTACTTTGCGCATCATTTAGCCACAACCGCTAAACGATGCGATCATAAGAGCAAGGTCCGCGCCACTTCCTGGTAGCCCGGTAACGCCATGTATCGAAAAGGAGTTCTGTAAATGCTGTCCGCTCGCGGGTGGGTCTGAAGCTACCCGCCGCGGGTGACTCCAGGCGGCCTGAATCACCGTCGCCGCAGGCCCAGATCGCGGCCAGGATTGCCGCCAGAACAGGGCTGCAGAGGTCAGGCCGGTGCGCCGAAGGCGGCGGAAGCAGTTCGACCCGGGTGGGTCCGTCTTGCCCCAGCCGCCCACGCCCCGGAGATCGGGAAGGCAAAGTGTAGAAGCCAGCGCTGGCGTCAGGCGGGCTGGATTACCCCTGCTGCTTATGTCATCATCACGTCTGGCGAGACTGTGTGCCAGCAGGTGCCTGCCACGCCGGTGGCCTGGCCCTGCTGCCGAGATGACTGCCGCACTCACCAACAGTCGACACCTGGCCGCGCCACGCGGCGCGCCTGCCCGTTTTTTCTGCCGGGTTGTTTTTTTCGAGGAAGAGTGCGCATGACCGGTCCGTCCCAACGCCCCGAGCTGGAGCAGCTGCTGCTGTCTTTTCGGCAGGCCTTCATGACCGTTGGCGCGTTCAGTTTCTTCACCAATCTGTTGATGTTGACGCCGGCGATCTACATGCTGCAGCTCTACGATCGTGCGCTCGGGAGCCGTAATCCGACGACCTTGCTGATGCTGACGCTGATCGCGCTTGGGCTGCTGGCGCTGATGTCCCTGCTTGAATGGATCCGATCGATGGTCCTGGTGCGCGTCGGTGCTCGTCTCGATCTGGACATCAACCAGCGCATCTTCGACGCGACCTTCGAACGAAATCTGCGGCAGGCAGGCCAGAATCCGGCGCAGGCCCTGCACGACCTGGCATCGATGCGCCAGACCTTGACCGGTGCCGGGTTGGTGGCCCTGACCGACGCGCCGTGGATGCCGATCTATTTGATAGCGATCTTCATGATGCACCGTGAACTGGGCGTCTTCGCGCTGATTGGCGTGCTTGTCCTGGTGGCTCTGGCGTTTGTTAACGAGCGTGTCTCGGCGGGGCCGCTGGGCGAGGCGCAAAAGCTGTCGATGGCAGCCAATGCGCAGGCCAACAACAACCTGAGAAATGCCGAGGTGATCGAAGCCATGGGCATGCTGCCGGCGATTCGCGGGCGCTGGTTCAAGCTGCACCGGAAGTTTCTCGAACAACAGGCTCTGGCCAGCGATCGCGCCGGCATGTTGACGGCGCTGACCCGCTTTGCGCGTATCTCGATGCAATCCCTGACGCTGGGCTATGGCGCGCTGCTGGCGATAGAAGGAGAAATCACGCCGGGAATGATGATCGCCGGGTCGATTCTGGTCGGCCGCGCACTGGCGCCGGTCGAAGCGCTGATCGGCAACTGGAAACAGCTGGTGTCGGCACGCGCCGCTTACAAGCGTCTGGTCGAGCTGCTCGGCCTGTACCCGGCGCGGGCTGCCGGAATGCCGCTGCCGAGGCCGCTGGGTGACGTGGTCGTCGAGAACGCGGCGACGGGGGCGCCGGGCAGCAAGACGCTGATCCTCAAGAATGTGAACTTCAAGTTGCAGGCCGGCGAGGTTGTCGCCGTGATCGGTCCCAGCGCTTCCGGCAAGTCGACGCTGGCGCGCTTGCTGGTCGGTGTCTGGCCAACGCTGGCCGGATCGGTGCGCCTGGACGGCTCTGAGATTTTCAAGTGGAACAAGGATGAGTTGGGCCCCTATCTGGGTTATCTGCCGCAGGACATCGAGTTGTTTGGTGGGTCTGTCGCCGAAAACATCGCCCGTTTTGGCGAAGTCGATTCGGACCAGGTTCTGGCGGCGGCTCAGGCTGCCGGCGTTCACGACTTGATCCTGCTCTTGCCGAACGGCTACGACACCCCGCTCGGCGAGGCGGGAAGCGCTCTGTCGGGTGGCCAGAAACAGCGCATCGGTCTGGCCCGTGCGCTTTACGGCGACCCGGCGTTTATTGTCCTCGACGAACCGAATTCCAACCTCGACGATCAGGGTGAGGCGGCCCTGGCCGAAACGATCCGGCGCCTGAAAGCGAGGAGGCGGACAGTGGTCATCGTCACCCACCGGATGACCACCCTGGCGGTTGCCGACAGCATTCTGGTGATGCAGGAGGGAACGGTGAAGGCACACGGTCCGCGCGACCAGATCCTCGCGGCCATGCGCTCAGCCAATCCGCCCAATCCGCCGCCTGCCGCCCCGGCGCCAAAGGCGGCGAGCGCAGCAAATTCGCCGCCTACCTCGCCGGCCGGGCAGAGCGCGGTTGCGGCAAGGCCGGCGACGACTACTGCGGCGCCGGCGGGCGGATTTCCGTCGACGCCGGTCATTGGCGTCTGACTGGCGAGGCACAGAGCGATGGCCAACAACTTGTTCGAAGGCACGAAAGCTGGCGACAGTGAGATTGCCGAAGTGAGCGACCTTTCCGCCCGGCCAGCAAAGGTGGGTGCCAGCGGTGTCGACATCAATCATCACCGGGTTTCCCGAATTGGCTGGGTGGTCCTGATTCTGGGCTTTGGCGGCTTCATGCTGTGGGCGGCTTTGGCTCCGCTCGACCAGGGCGTTCCCGCCAGCGGCCAGGTGGTGGTCACCGGAAATCGCAAGACCGTACAGAATCTCGGGCCGGGGATGGTCGAGGCGATCCTGGTCAAGGACGGGGATGAAGTCAAGAAGGGCGACGTCCTGCTGCGGCTCGATCCGACGACCGCGCGCTCGCTGCATCAAGTCACCCATAGTCAGTGGCTGGTGGCCAAAGCCACCGAGGCGCGCCTGCTGGCCGACGTGGCGGGGCAATCGGAGATCGTTTTCCCCGCGGAGCTCTTGAAGAGCAAGGACGATTCACGGGCGGCCAGCGCGATGGCGGTGCAGACGCAGCTTCTGCGTTCGCGGCAGGCGGGACTGCAAGCCGAGCTGGGAGCGATGCAGAATACCCTGGCGGGCCTGCAGTCGTACGCCAAAGGCCTCGAGGCGACGCGACGCTCGAAGGAGGAGCAGGCGCGGCTGCTGCGCGAAGAACTGAAGGGGCTGCGCGAGCTGGCGGCCGAAGGCTACCTGCCGCGCAATCGCCTATCGGAACAGGAGCGCCTGCTGGCGCAACTCAACGGCGCGATTTCCGAAGACCTTGGGAACCTTGGCCGCGCGCAGCAGAGCATCGGCGAAACAAGAATGCGCATGGTGGCGCGGCAGCAGGAGTACCACAAAGAGGTGGAGAGTGCGCTGGCGGAGGTGCAGAAGGAAACCTCCTCGCTGGAGAGTCGGCTCGAGGGTCTGGCCTTTGAACTGGAGAACACCACCGTGTATGCGCCGAGTGAAGGCGTCGTCGTCGGTCTCAACGTGCATACCGTTGGCGGCGTCCTGGCGCAAGGTACGCTCCTGATGGACATCGTGCCGAAGAACGAGCCCTTGCGAATCGAGGTGCATATTCCTACCGACCTGATCGACAAGGTTCGCTTGGGCCTGCCGGTGGAAATTACCTTTCCGGCCTTCAACCAGCGGACGACGCCGCAGATTCCCGGCGAGTTCGTGCAGGTTGACGCCGATGCGACGACCGATCCGCAAGGCAAGGTGCCGCCGTTTTACCGCGGCAAGGTGGTGGTCACGGAAGCCGGCATGAAGAAGCTGAAACTGCACGAAATCAGGCCCGGGATGCCGGCCCAGGTATTCGTCAAGACGGGCGAACGGACGATGCTCAACTACCTGTTCAAGCCGCTCGTCGACCGAATGCACGCCGCATTGACCGAGGAATGAGCATGCGCAGCCGCCTTTTCCGGTTTGCTGCCTGCGGCCTGGCGCTGTTGTCGTCGGGCGCCTTCGCTGCCGGTCTCCTCGACGCCTATCGTGCCGCCCGTCAGCACGACCCGGCCTTTCAGGCGGCGCGTTTCGAGCGCGACGCCGGCCAGTACGCGATCGACATCGGGCTCGCCGGCCTGCTGCCGACGGTTTCGATCACGGGCAGCTACGCCAAGAACACCGGTGAGCGCGAGTCTACGCTGGTCGACGTGACGCAGGACCTCGACTACTACGACAAACAGGCGGCGCTGACGCTGCGGCAGCCGCTTTTTAACTACGAGAGCTACGTGCGCTATCGGCAGGGCGGCGTGCAGGCCGCCTACAGCAATGCGGTGTTCGATCGCAAGGAGGCGGAGCTGGCGAGCAAAGTGTCAACCGCCTACTTTGAAGCCCTGCTGGCGCTCGAGCGGCTGACGCTGAGCGAGGCCGAAATCGTTGCCTATGGCGCCCAGCGCGAACTGGCCGAACGTCTGCGGCACGGTGGGGAGGGGACGATAACCGAGATCGCCGAGGCCGAGTCGAGGCTCGAGTTCGCCCGCGCCGGTCGTGCCGAGGCGCTCGATCGGGTGGCAGTGACCCGGCGCGTACTGGAAGGCATCACCGGTACGCCGATGAACGATCTATGGGTGCTGCGGCCGGATTTCATTCCGACCGGCATCGTGCCAGGCCGGCTCGACGAATGGTTGGCGCTGGCGCAGGAGCACAACCCGGAGATTCGCGCGCGGAGAAAACTCGTTGAGCTGGCTGGCCTGGAAGTGGACCGCGCGCGTGCCGGTCATTTGCCGCAACTGGATCTGGTGGCGCGGGCGCTGAAAGCCGAGAACGAAACCATCTCGACGCTTAACCAGAAAAGCTCGATCACCACCGTGGGTGTACAAATCAATATTCCGTTGTTTGCCGGTGGCCGGGTGAACGCCCTGACCGGGCAGGCGATCGCCAATCGCGGGCGCTCGATGGCCGAACTCGACCTGGCGACGAACGACGCCATGGTCGAGGTCAAACGCCAGTTTCTGGCCGTCGAGACCGGTGTCGGTAGAGTGGCTGCGTATCGCAAAGGGGTTGACGCAAGCGTCGTCGCCGTCGAAGGGACCAAGCGCGGGATGCGGGCCGGAATCCGTACCAATACGGACGTTCTTGACGCCGAACGGCAGATGTTTTTTGCCAAGCGCGACCTGGCGCAGGCGCGTTTCGAATTTCTTGCCAGTACGCTACTCTTGAAAACGGCTGCCGGAGTTCTCTCGGAAAAGGATTTTGCCGAGATCGAGGCGCTGCTCGTGCCGCAGTACGAGGGTGGGCGGTCGACGCCCGTGTCGGTCAAGCGTTCCGGCGGGCCGTCGTCGTAACGGCGACAAGCGCGCACGGAGAAACGACGAGGCCGGGAGTTCCACGACGTCTCCGCCTTCCACGATTTCTGCGCGGCGCACGCTTGGTTTGGCATGCGCAAGGCCGTGTTGCCTGTGATCTGCTGATCCTGGGCAGCATGGCTTTGCGCTTCGGGGGGACGGAGTGCGACTAGGCGGCGAGCGATCGATCACTTTTCGACTGACGCTGCTTTTCGCGACGGTTTCGGCCGCGGTCCTGCTCCTGCTCGGCTTCCTGATCGGCAACTCGGTCGAACGGCATTTCGAGGAGCAGGATATGGAAGTGCTCACCGGCAAGCTGCGCCTGACACAGCACGCTCTCGAGAAAGTGCGTTCCGAAGCCGATCTGGAACTCGTTCCGGAGCGCCTCGACGATTCGCTGGTGGGCCACTCCGGCCTGGCGATTCTGGTCATCGCTCCGGCCGGGAAAACCCTGTTTGCCAGCCACGGCGCGGATTTCCCGCCGGCGCTTCTCGAGCGGGGCGCGCAGGATCCGGCAGCGGAGCGGTTGGCGCCGATGGTCTGGAGAACGCGCACGGCACTGCCCCTGCGCGGGATCGCGGCAGCCGCCCGAACCGGCATCGCCGGGGCGCCGTCGGCAGTCGTCGCTGTGGCCATAGACATTTCCCACCATGAGCACTTCATGACCGCCTTCAGAACCACACTGTGGTCGTTCGTGGTCCTCGCCGCCGCCTTGAGCGGCTTTCTCGGTTGGGTCGTCGTGCGCCGCGGACTGGCTCCCCTGCAGGCGATCAAGCGCCAGGCAGCGGGAATCACGGCGCAGCGCCTTGACGCGCGGCTGGCTGCCGCCGCCGTGCCGGTCGAACTCGCCGAACTGGCCAGAACGCTGAACGAAATGCTCGCCCGACTCGAGGACTCGTTTCGCCGGTTGTCCGATTTTTCTTCTGATCTGGCGCACGAACTGCGTACCCCGGTGAGCAATCTGTTGACGCAAACGCAGGTGACGCTGGCCAAGGATCGTTCGCTCGACGAGTACCGCGATGTCCTGGCGTCGAACGCCGAGGAGTTCGAGCATCTGGCGCGCATGATTGCCGACATGCTCTACCTGGCCAAGGCGGATAATGGTCTGATCGTTCCCAATCGTGAATCCTTCGACCTGGGCGCCGAGGTCGAAAGATTGCTCGAGTTCTACGTCGTGCTGACTGAGGAAAAGGACCTGGCGGTGCGCAGTTCGGGGAGCGGCGTGGTTTTCGGCGATCGGCTGATGTTGCGTCGAGCGATCAGCAATCTGCTTGCCAACGCCATTCGTCACGCGCCGGCCGGCGGCTGGCTTGCAGTGCAGGTCGACGCAAGCGATCCGACGCTGGTCACTCTGGTGGTGGAAAACTCCGGGGCGACGATTCCGGAGGAGCATCTGGCACGTCTCTTCGACCGCTTCTATCGTGTCGACGCCTCGCGCCAGCATCTGGGCGACGGCGCCGGGCTGGGGCTGGCGATTACGCGCTCGATCGCGCGCGCGCACGGCGGCGAAGTGCGGGTCAGCTCGCAGCACGGACGCACCCGCTTCGAGTTGCAGCTTCCGGCGGCAACGGCCAAAGGCGATCGGCCGCTTGACCTGGCTTGACTGCAGGGCGCATGCTGGCGGCACAGCGGAAGTCTCTGCGCGCTGGCTGCGCGGACGCTGCGAGTGGCAGTTCCTCAATCTATTCAGACAGGAGAACAAGATGCCAACGGATTCCAAGGTGGTCTCTAAAGCAGCCGCGAAAGCTGCGTCAGGGAAGGCCAGCCAGGCAGTGCCTGAGAGCGCCGCTGCCGGCTTGCGCTATTGCTGTCAGCCCGTCCAGCATCCACGGCAGTTCGACCCCGCGGTCGATGTGCTGCGTTCGCGTGCGATACTGGCCGGCGGCAAGAAATGGGTCAACGGAACGCAGTTGACCTACTGTTGCTACAAGGCCGGGCATGCCGTTGCCAACGCCTGGAAAGGCAAGGCCAGCGACATCGAAGAAGTGCGCCAGGCCTTCGCCGCCTGGTTCAAGCTGGGCATCGGCATCAGCTTCAAGGAACTTGCCGAGCCCGAAGACGCGATGCTGCGCATCGGCTTTGCGCCGGGAGACGGCTCGTGGTCCTATGTTGGCCGCGATAACCTGGGGATTCGTGACCCGCTGCAGCGAACGATGAATTTTGGCTGGGCGCTGAACACGGCCTACGGACGCGATACCGCACTGCACGAGATTGGCCACGCGCTAGGCCTGGAACACGAGCACCAGAACCCCTTCGCAGGGATCACCTGGGATATCAACGCCGTGCGCAATTATTTTCAGGGGCCGCCGAACAACTGGGATGCGCAGACCATCGAGTGGAACATCCTGCGCAAGATCAGCCCGGGCGAAGTGAAAGGCACCAACTGGGACCCCAATTCGGTGATGGAGTACGCTTTTGGCGCTGGCCTGATCGTCGAACCCGCCGCCTATCGTGCGGGCTTGCAACCCAAGGGCGGGCTGTCGGCGGCCGACAAGACGTGGATCGTCGAGTCGTATCCGGGGACTGCTCCGACGCAGAAAATCCCGGAACTCGAAGTCGGCTTGTCGCAAAAGCTGGCGCTCAGGGCCGGCGAAACGCGCGTCTTCGATTTCGCGCCGAAAATATCGCGGACCTACAGCATTGCCACCTTCGGCAGTGCGGACACGCTGATGGTCCTTTTCGAGGTCAGGAGCGGCGGCAACGTGCAGATCGGCGGTGACGACGACAGCGGTAGCGATCGCAACGCGAAGATCGACATGCGCCTGATCAGGGGGCGGCGTTATCAGATCGGTATCCGTTTGTACTACGCGCAGATGGCCGCCGAAACAGCGGTGATGGTCTGGTAATGATGTGCTCATCGTCTGGTGGCGTTGCGGATAGGGGTGACCGGCTTCGTCCGCAGCCCGGCGCGTAGATGAGTGGGGCGGGTGCATGCCGATTGCTCGGCGAGGTGCCGGTGCTCATCGTTCACCCGCCAGGAGGGGCGGCGCCTTTACCCACGGTGCTGTGGTTTCACGGCCTCGGCGCAGACAAGGAGTCGCACCTGCCCGAACTGCAGCGCTTTGCCGCGGCAGGACTGTTGGCGATCGGCGTCGATGCGGTGGGTCACGGGCAGCGACGGCTAAGCGACTTCGAGCAGCAGTTCGCCCGGCCGGCTGAACAAAGGGAGCAGCTTTTCAATACGCTGGTGGCGCAAACGGTCGCCGAGCTGCCCGGCCTGTTCGACGCGCTGGTCGACAGCGGTCTGAGCGATGGGCAGCGACTTGCCGTCGCCGGGGTTTCGATGGGAGGCTGCATCACTTACGGGGCGGCCAGCCGTGATCGCCGCCTGCGTGCGGCGGTTGCGCTGCTCGGCTCGCCGGCCTGGTTGTTTGCGCAACAGGGCGACTTTCCCGTGGCGCGCTTCTTTCCGACGGCGCTGCTTTCGATTACCGCCGAGAACGACTGCGTTGTTCCGCCGGCAGCGGCACGGACCCTGCACGAAGCGCTGGCGATTCACTACGCGTCGCACCCGGAGCGGCTTGATTACCGGGTCATTGCTGGCGCCCCGCACTTCATGAATGGCGAAGACTGGGCCCGCGCGGTGGGTGACGCCAGTGCCTGGCTCGCCGGCTTTGTTTGCCGATCGCTTGGCTGATCGGACCCGGGGTTAACGGCGCCGGCGCCGATCGTCTGGTGGTAGCAGGGCGGGCTTCCGGCCGGGAGTCGGCTCAGACGCGCTCGATGATCATCGCCACGCCCTGGCCGACGCCGACGCACAGGGCGCACAGCGCGTAGCGGCCGGAGCGGCGGCGGAGTTCCCAGGTGGCGGTGGCCACCAGGCGGGCGCCGGTCATGCCGAGCGGATGGCCGATGGCAATCGCGCCGCCGTTCGGGTTGACGTGCGCGGCGTTGGTCGGGATCGACAGGTCGCGCAGCACAGCGATGCATTGCGCGGCAAAGGCTTCGTTGATCTCGATGACGTCCATCTGGTCCAGGCGCAGTCCGGTCCTGGCGAGCAGCTTGCGGATTGCGGGGACCGGACCATAGCCCATGATGCGTGGTGCGACGCCGGCGGTGGCCATGGCCACGACGCGGGCGCGCGGTGTCAGGCCGTGCTTGAGGGCGGCTTCCTCGCTGGCCATGAGCACTGCGCAGGCGCCGTCGTTGATGCCTGCCGAGTTGCCGGCGGTGACCGTGAGTCCGGGGCCGTTGATTCCTTCGCGCTTGGCCAGTCGTGACAGGGTCATGTCCGGCCGTGGGTGTTCATCGGTGCTGATGACGTTCGAGCTGCCTTTCTTCTGCGCCAGACGGACCGGGATGATCTCGTCGGCAAAGCGCTCGGCTTCGTGCGCGGCGCCCCAGCGTTGTTGCGAGCGCAGGGCGAAAGCATCCTGGTCGGCGCGCGAAACGCTGAATTTGGCGGCGACGTTGTCGGCCGTTTGCGCCATCGAGTGCGTGTCGTGGAGTTTTTTGAGCAGCGGGTTGACGAAGCGCCAGCCGAGCGTCGTGTCGTGGATCGCGGCGCTGCGCGAGAACGCGCTATCGGCCTTGGGCATCACGAAAGGCGCCCGCGACATGCTCTCGACGCCGCCGGCAATCATCAGCTCGGCTTCGCCGGCCTTTATCGAGCGAGCTGCCAGGCCGATCGCATCCATCCCCGAGGCGCAGAGGCGGTTGACCGTCGTCCCGGCGACCTCGACCGGCAGGCCGGCGAGCAGGCCTGCCATGCGCGCAACGTTGCGGTTGTCTTCGCCGGCTTGATTGGCGCAGCCATAGATCACGTCATCGACCAGCGACCAGTCAACGCCGGCGTTGCGGTCGATCAAGGCGCGAATCGGCAGCGCAGCGAGGTCATCGGCGCGCACGCCGGAGAGCGCGCCGCCATAGCGGCCGATCGGGGTCCTGACTGCGTCGCAGATAAGAGCTTCGTTCATTTACGGGGATTCCTTGAAGTGGTCGAGCGCGTACGCGCTGGCGTCGACCGGGGCTGCGGGGGTTGGTGCAGGCGACAGCCGACGGCGGTGTTGCGCGGCGTCGCGTCGACCGTCTGCAGTGAGTGCGGGGGAGGTGCCGGAAGCGCCCGTCGAGGTCGAGGCCTCATTGCAGATTTCCCTGAACCGCGCCCGTCAGCGGGGCGGCGGTTCCGGTTGGCGAGCGATCTGTGCCGTCGTCGGCTGCGCGTCCTTCGCTTTCGCGCGCCAGGCTCAGGCAGTCGATCGGGCACGCCGAGGCGGCCGGTTTCCGGCTGGATCTATTGCAGGGGTAGGCAAAGGCCGAGTCGGCGAGCGTGAACAGAGAGCGATCGTGACGGATAGGATGGCCGTCGACCATATCCCGTCGCACGAACATCGTCAATCGCGAGTAAGCCGGGCAAATGCTGACCCCTTGCGGGTCAATCGGTTTGCAGGTCGCGTTGCCACTGCAGATGGCGCTCGCCGGCTGGTCGGCGTGGAGGAGTGCGCGGTCGTGATTCGCGCTCGCGCTGCCAGGCCAGGCCAGGCATGAAACGTCTTTCGGAAAAAGGAAGCTTGCGCGCAAGGCGGGTCGGTGGCTATTGTCTGTCGCTGCCCGGTGTTTGTTTGCGTAACTCGATCAGTGGCTGCACGCCGGGCAGGTCGAAACGCTTGCGGTCCGGCTCGACTGCGCTCAGCGCTTCGGTCTCGACCAGCGTTGCCAGCGAGCGTTGGGTGAGTTCCTGATAGGTCAGCGTTCCTTCGACTTTCCAGGCCATCTCCTGCTCGCTGAGCCGGCGCATGACCTTGGCGGGAACACCGGCGACCAGCGAGCGCGGGGGAACGTCCATTCCGGCCCTGACGAAGGCGCACGCGGCGATGATCGACGACTCCCCGACGACCACGTTGTCCATGATCACTGCATTCATGCCGACCAACGCGTTCCTGCCGATGCGGCAGCCGTGCAGCACGGCGCCGTGGCCGATATGGCCATCCTCCGCGACGATCGTATCGCTGCCGGGGAAGCCGTGCATGACGCAGGTGTCCTGCACATTGACGCCGCGCTCGAGAATCAGGCGTCCGAAGTCGCCGCGCAGGCTGGCACAGGGGCCGACGTAGCAGCCGGGCCCGACGATCACATCGCCGATGAGAACGGCAGACGGATGAACGTAGCTGCTGGGATCCACGACAGGAATGATTCCGTCGATGGCGAAAACGCGTGGGCGGTTCATGTGGATGCTCCAGGCAGGGGCCGGCGCCATTCGAGTTCTTGGGGCGATGTACGGGACTCGAACCCGTGACCACTGGAATCACAATCCAGGGCTCTACCAACTGAGCTAACACCGCCACTGATCTGGCGCGCCCGGCGAGACTCGAACTCACGACCCCCGGCTTAGAAGGCCGGTGCTCTATCCGGTTGAGCTACGGGCGCAAGTGCGAGGCTTCCTTGAGAGGATTTCCCGCGAGTACCGCCTGTACCGCTTATTGATGCTGGTGCCACTGGTCGGGGCGGTGGGATTCGAACTCACGACCCTCTGCTCCCAAAGCAGATGCGCTACCAGGCTGCGCTACGCCCCGAGGAAGCGCGCATTCTACAAGCTGGCATCACGGGGGTCAATGACGGCCGGCATGAATTTGATGACCTGTAAATCGCCAGGGCGTTCGACATTGTGCACCTCCATGCAGCGCGCCGACCTTGACCGCGCTTTCCGCCTGCGGTATATCGCAGAGAGTGCGTCAAGCGACGGCGGCAGCGGGCGCCGAAAGAACGATTCCTTGATCGTCGTGCCGACGGTCGGTACCTACGAAAACTGAGAAACCTTGGGGAGCGGCAATGGAACGTGAAGCGATGGAGTATGACGTAGTGATCGTCGGCGCGGGGCCGGCAGGCTTGAGTGCGGCGATTCGCCTCAAGCAGCTCGATTCCGAGCTGTCGGTCATGGTGCTGGAGAAGGGCTCGGAGGTGGGTGCGCACATCCTCTCCGGTGCGCTCTTCGAGAGCCGCGCGCTCGACGAACTGCTTCCCGACTGGCAGGCCATGGGTGCGCCGCTGCAGACCCCGGTCAGCGAGGATCAGGTCTATCTGTATCGCAGCGAAACGGCGGCCGTCAAACTGCCCGCTTTCGCCGTCCCGGCACCGATGCACAACGCCGGCAACTACATCATCAGCCTGGGTAGCCTGTGCCGCTGGCTGGCCGAACAGGCGGAAGCGCTGGGCGTCGAGATCTTTCCCGGCTTCGCAGCCGCCGAGCTCCTCTATCACGACGACGCCTCGGTAAAAGGCGTCGCCACCGGCGATCTCGGACGTGACAAGAACGGCGAGCCGAAGGAAGGTTTTCAGCCGGGCCTCGAGCTGCACGCCAAGTACACGCTTCTTGCCGAAGGCGCGCGCGGACAGCTGGGCAAGGAATTGATTGCCAGATACGATCTTGCGGCCGGTGCCACCGCCCAACACTACGGCCTCGGCATCAAGGAACTGTGGCAGATCGAGCCGGCGAAACACCAGGCGGGCCTGGTCGTTCATGGCGCGGGCTGGCCGCTCAGCGAGCACGGCGCCACCGGTGGTTCCTTCCTCTACCACATGGCCGACAATCAGGTCGCCGTCGGGCTGATCGCCGACCTCAACTACGCCAATCCCTATCTCTCGCCGTTCGAGGAATTTCAGCGTTTCAAGTCGCAGGCGCAGATCAGAAAGTATCTGGAAGGGGGCAAACGCCTGTGCTACGGCGCGCGAGCGATTACCAAGGGCGGCCTCAACAGCCTGCCAAAGCAGACTTTTCCGGGCGGACTATTGATCGGTTGTGACGCCGGTACGCTGAATTTTGCCAAGATCAAGGGCATTCATACGGCCATGAAATCGGCGATGCTTGCCGCCGAAACAGTTCACACTGCGTTGCAGGGGGGCGATCAAGGGCACAGCGATCTGCTCGCGTACGAGGAGAACTTCAAGGCTTCCTGGCTGTATGCCGAACTCCACCAGGCGCGCAATTTCGGGCCGGCCTTGCACAAGTTCGGTACTTTCCTGGGTGGCGCCTTCAACTGGGTTGAGCAGAATCTATTCGGTGGCCGCATGTTCTTCACCCTCAAGGACGAGACGAGTGACCACGAACAATTGCAGCCCGCTGCCAGCCATCAGCCGATCGAGTACGCGCGGCCCGACGGCGTCCTGAGTTTCGATCGCCTGTCGTCGGTATTCATTTCCAATACGGCGCACGAGGAGGAGCAACCGGTCCATCTGCAGTTGCTCGACAGCAGCAAGGCGATTGCCGTCAACTTCAAGGAATACGCTTCGCCCGAGCAGCGCTATTGCCCGGCGGGTGTCTACGAAATCGTCGAAGAGGCAGCCGGCCCGCGTCTGCAGATCAATGCGTCGAACTGCGTCCACTGCAAGACCTGCGATATCAAGGATCCGACGCAGAACATCCGCTGGGTGGCGCCCGAAGGAGGCGGCGGGCCGAACTATCCGAATATGTGAGCACTTGGCGCCCGGGCAGGTGCGCCGCTTCTGGCCCTGCCCAGGGGTAGTCAGCGAGGCTGCCGCCCGCTGGCTGTCAGCCGGTCGATGCGCGATGCCGGGCAAGCGCCCAGGCCACGTGCTCACGCAGCATCGGCGAGGGGTCATCCTGGCGCGAGGACAGCGCGGCGATAATCGCTGGCGCGCTGGGTGCATTGCCGAGGGCGACAGCGATATTGCGCAGCCAGCGCAGGTGCCCGATGCGGCGAATCGGGCTGCCGGCCAGGCGGGCGTTGAAGTCCTCCTCGCTCCAGGCAAAAAGCGTGGTCAACGGCGTCGCATCGAGACCATTGCGCACGGCGAAGTCGGGGTCGCCGATGCGGGCGAAACGGTTCCACGGGCAGCACAGTTGGCAGTCGTCGCAGCCGTAGATGCGGTTGCCGATCAGCGGTCGCAGGGCGACCGGAATGGCGCCGTGCAACTCTATCGTCAGATAGGAAATGCACAGGCGTGCATCCACTTCGTAGGGGGCAACGATGGCCGCGGTCGGGCAGGCGTCGAGGCAGCGACGGCAGTGGCCGCAATGCTCGGCAATCGGCGCGTCGGCGGGTAGCGGCAGGGTGCTGTAGATCTCGCCGAGGAAGTGCCAGGAACCGTCGCGTGTCAGCGACAGCGTATGCTTGCCGCGCCAGGCGATGCCCGCCTGACGGGCGAAGTCGGTTTCCATGACCGGCGCCGAATCGGAAAACACGCGGCAGGCAAAGGGCTCTGCCAATTCCAGGGAGGCAACTTCCTGACGCAGGAAGTCGGCAAGTTTCTGCAGCCGCTGCCGGACGGTCTTGTGGTAGTCCCGGCCGAGTGCGTAGCGCGAGACATAGGCCAGCTGCCCATCGTCGAGCACCGCTTGTCCGTCGACGGCGGCGGGCCAGTAAGGCAGCCGTACCGAAATGACCGACAGCGCTCCCGGCAGCAGGAGCTGCGGCGTCGCGCGCAGGGCCGCATGTTTAGCCATATAATCCATTTCGCCGTGCCGGCCCAGCGCAAGCCAGCGCATCAGCCACGGCGCCGCCGCTGCCACATCGGCCCTCGCAATGCCGATCGAGGCAAAGCCGAGTTCCTGACCCAAGTCCTTGATTTTTTGCGCCACTGTGGCGTAAGTGGCGTGCTGGTCGGCGACGCCGCCGTCGGCGCCTGTTTGGGAGTTCCCTTCTTGCATAGCAGCGATGATAACCAGTCGGCTCTCAGCCTGCATCTTCCAGACGATGCGGCGACCGCCGGGCTTGGCCGCCGACTGGCGCCCCTGCTGTCGCCGGGGATGGTCGTCTGGCTCGACGGCGACCTTGGCGCCGGGAAAACTTCGCTGGTCCGCGCCATGCTGCGCTTGCTCGGCCATGTCGGTCCCGTCAAAAGCCCTACGTATACACTGGTTGAAATTTATGTGATTTCGAGGATATACTGGTATCACTTTGATTTCTATCGGTTCAACTTTCCAGAAGAGTTCGTGGATGCAGGGCTTGGCGAGTATTTCCGTGACGATGCCGTGTGCTTGGTCGAGTGGCCGGACAAGGCTGCAGGCCAGGTGCCTGCGGCCGACCTCGTCCTTGTCTTCCATATTTGCACGAACGGTCGGACGCTGGACGTCGTTGCGAATACCGAGGAGGGGAAAAAATGTCTGAAAGCGCTGAAGAGCGGTTGGCAGGACGCCGGCGACTGATCAAGTTTGCCGGTGCTTCGCTGTTTCTGACAGTCAGCCCCGTATCGCAAGCCTCCGCCAACAGAAGTCCAGGCGTTCTTGCCGTTCGCATCTGGCCGGCACCAGAATATACGCGCGTGACGATCGAACTCAGCGCGCCATTGAAGTACACCCATTTCACGGTGAAGAATCCAGAGCGCCTGGTCGTGGACCTGGAAGGTATCGAGTTGACCAGCGTGCTGGAGAGCCTTTCCAGGAAAGTGCTGCCGGACGATCCCAACATCAAGCTGGTGCGCGCCGGGCGTTACAAACCGGGAGTCGTTCGCCTGGTGATGGAACTCAAGACAGAGGTTGCACCGCAGGTTTTCGAACTGGCGCCGGTGGGCGACTACGGGCATCGCCTGGTCCTTGACGTCTATCCTTCGACGCCGCCAGACCCCTTGCTTTCGCTTCTCGACAGCAAGGATTGGCAGGCGCCGGTCGAGAACCGGTCCGGGATCACCGCCGAGACGCGTGCCGAAGCGATCGCCGAGGCCAAGGCAGACGCGAACACGCCCCAGCTCGCCGAGCCCCGGCCGGCGAGCAAGAGTCGTGGCCGGCCGGTTATCGATCGCCTGGTGACGATCACCCTCGATCCGGGCCACGGTGGCGAGGATCCTGGCGCCATCGGGCGCGGTGGCAGCTACGAGAAACACGTCACGCTGGCAGTGGCCAAGCGCTTGCGGGCGAAGATCGCGGCCCACCCCAACATGCGCGCCGTCCTCACCCGCGAGTCCGACTTCTTCGTCCCCTTGGGCGATCGCGTGCGGAAGGCGCGTCGCATCCAGTCCGATCTCTTCGTTTCGATCCATGCCGACGCCTTTGTCAGGCCGGACGCCAATGGGTCGTCGGTGTTCGTTCTTTCCGAAAGCGGGGCGTCGAGTTCGGCGGCGCGTTATCTGGCACAAAAGGAAAACGCTTCCGACCTGATTGGCGGCGTCAATATCGATACCAAGGACCCGGTCCTGGCACGTACGCTGCTCGATCTGTCGCAGACAGCGACGATCAGCGATAGCCTCAAGCTCGGCAAGGCGGTCCTCGGGGAGATTGGCGGTATCAACCGCTTGCACAAGGCGAGCGTCGAGCAGGCCGGTTTCGCCGTTCTCAAGGCGCCTGACATTCCGTCGATCCTCATCGAAACCGCCTTCATCTCGAATCCGGAGGAGGAAAAGCGCCTCAACGACGACGCCTACCAGGATAAGCTCGCCGAGGCAATTTTCTCGGGAATCAAGAAATACCTGGCCATGAATCCGCCGCTGGCCAAGTCAACGCTGGCTCGACTTGATTAGTCTGACCCCTGCTCTCGGCAGTGCGCGACTTGCCCGGCAAGTGGGGCCTGCGCAGAGGTAAATAGAGGTTCCAAATATCCGTCGGCGCTGCTAGAATGCCGAC
The DNA here is from genome assembly GCA_000585075.1 of Candidatus Accumulibacter regalis. Taxonomy (GTDB): domain Bacteria; phylum Pseudomonadota; class Gammaproteobacteria; order Burkholderiales; family Rhodocyclaceae; genus Accumulibacter; species Accumulibacter regalis. Next base: position 34,395 of record JEMY01000067.1, read on the forward strand.
CCTGCACGTGCTTCAAGGATCACCGTGCCGCTGTAGCTCAGTCGGTAGAGCAGCGCATTCGTAATGCGAAGGTCGACAGTTCGATTCCGTCCAGCGGCACCAGTAAATCAAACGCTTAGCCCGACTCACAAGGTCGGGCTTTTTGTTGGGCTATCACCGGGCTAGCACTCGCCGGTTTTTTTTTTGCAGCATGTCTTGCCCCGCCGATCGGCTCATCCTCGCCGGTCGCAGGCTGAGCCTTCGCCCAATCCTGAGCGCTGGCTGACCACATCCCGGCTGGTAAGCTCTGTCTTGGTAATCATCGCTTCGACTTCGGCGCTTGCCAATTCCCCGAATGCTCCCAGAGCTCCGATTTCGCGTCAGCTGCGTTTTCCGGGGGGCTATCGTGTGATCCGATCACATGATGCAAGCGATTTAGAGGCTGCGTGGAAGGTGCCAAGCGTTTCGGTTGCCTAGCCCGTCGCCGGGTTGTCGATCTACGCGCTATCGGCACCAACCAGACACACCGTCAAGGATGGTCCCATCGCGGCCCTGCGTGCCGCGCTATGTCGAATGGCATCAGCAATGCTGACCTCGCCAGTCACGGCCAGCCGGTCCTTCCACATGCCCAGATGCCGCCCTTGCAGCTCCAGAGCCCGTAGCGCTGCCGCATGACTGGCCATCAAGGCATTGCCATCCTTGCCAATCGTCTTGCTCATGGCGTCCTGCTTCACCGCTTCGAGATCAAACAGCACCTTGTCCTGCGTGATTCCGGTACGTAGCGCTCGGGCGTTCATGCGTTCGGTGATTGCTTCCTGAACTGTAGTTTTCTGCAGCAGCTGATAGCCGATCTCTGACGCCCGCCGGGAACTGTACCCTGCGCGAATTGCTGCTTTGCTCGCCACCAGATCACAGAGATACTCGTCAACGAAACGACTTTGCCTTGGCGTCATTGCCTCTTCCTTCTCACGGTCGCCACTCTCCGACACTGGCGCTGCTCGCTTGGCCTTGCGCCTCCAAGCAGTCACGGAAGGCCTGCAAACTCCCGTGCTCTGCCATCACGGCCGCGCGACTGGTTCCGGCTTTCCCCAGCAGCCGATCGAGTTTGCACGCCACGTCGTTCTGCTGCCGGCATTGCTCCAGCTTCGTCAAGCGACGTTGCAAGGGGCTCACAAGGCAACATCCTGTTCGGACAGAAGAATCACGCGAACTGGTCGCCGGTGAGTGCCGGCCAAGGCTTCGACCTTCGACCGTGTCATGAAATCGTCTTCCGATTCGTCGGTCTGGCGGTCCACAACGTTGTCGCCAATGATCGCTCGGACAACCTCGCCGGAGTCTGCCCGGATAATTCGCCTGAGTATGAGGTTGATGCGGTTTGCCTCGGGGTGTGCCGCTGCTTCAAGCTTGGTCATGCGACGCTCCAGCGCGGTGCTCATTTCGCTGTGTCCAGTTCAGTGCTGCGCGCTTCAATCGCGTTGCCTTGCTGGTCGATTTTCGCAACACCGCCGCCAGCAATCAGCCGAAGGCGAGACGTTACCCGCCCGGTGCCCGGCTCGATCATGTGGACGATGCAGTTGAACTGTTCACCAGCGCCGATTGGACGTTCCAGCTTGCTCACCCGTTTCTGCAAGGCGTTCATTTTTTTACTTCGAGTGCGCTGATACGAGCTTCAAGCTCTTGAGTCTCCACCGCCTTGCGGCGTGCCTCTACGATACCTGTCAGGGTCGCCGCCTCTCCCGGCAGGATATCGCCGGCCGCCACCGCTTGCAGGATAGCCGCCTGAGCTTGCGCGACACCATCAGCGGAGCTTGTATCCGGTAGGTCCAGGAAGATCGGGCGTTCCTTCGCCGGCGGTACAAGCCGTTCGAGCACCAGTCTGGCCGCGCTCATGTCTCCCTGTTTGGCCATTTCGACGATCTTCTTAGCGATAGCGGCGGCACCTTCTTCCATCGCTGCCAATGCCACGAGGGTTACACGGTTCCTGCTGCCCGGTGGTCTGCCCTTTGGATTTCCACTTTGACCGGGTTTCCAGCCAGGGCGCAGGTTTTCGGCTTTCGTCGTTTCGCTCATTGCCTGTATCTCATCGGTGAAAATTCAATGATCCGCACAGCGTTACAGCGTAACGTTCAAGTAGTTATCGAAAGCCTCATCATCTAGGCCTCGCGTGATCGAGTCATCAGCTTCCACAATCAGCTTTTCGAGCATCGCCCTCCGAGTGACCCCGTGATGCCGTGCAAGCCGGTCCAGGGCTCGATCAGCCTTCGTGGTCACCCAAGCCTGCAGACGTCGCTCGCCGTTGTCGCCGGCTGTTGATCGCCGAGCCCGATATGCTCGCTGTCGCTCCGTTGCTGTTGCCATGCTGTATCCGTTAGGCTGTAACATAGCAAGTATAACACTGTTACGCTGTAACGTTCATCGTCGGCTCTGATTCGGAACGTCATAAACGCAGACACCACGGCAATGAGCAATCAATCCTGCAAGCACCGGACGACCTCAGCATCACGCCAGCAGCCGCGTTTCGCTGTTAAGCTTTTTGGAAAGAATGGCGCGGAAGAATTGCCGGAAGGTGCTCTCGATACCTCCCGCACAGCTCCGTGGCTTTACAACCGCATCCCGTTAGCTTTACAATCTCGTGCCGTAAAGTTTACAATCGTTTGATTTTCAGTTTCCAATGCGGACTATGGCTAAACTGTCGAAGTTCAACGAACTCGTTCGCTCGGTAACGCGCGACGTTGTCGAACACCCGCGCGACTTGAGCCGTCAAATTGCGAATCGGTTCGGCATTTCGCGTGCTGCTGCGAACAATCATGTCAAACGTTTGGAAAGCGAGGGTTGGATTGCCCGGAGCGGACCGTCGACCCATCCTGTCTTCAGTCCCGGGTATAAGCGGCGCGTGTCGCGTTCCTACGCGCTTGAGGGGCTGGAGGAGCACGTTGTTTGGGAAAGAGACTTTCGACCTTTCCTCAGTCTGACGCCAAACGTGCAGAACATAGCCCATCATGGCTTCACAGAAATGCTGAACAATGCGATTGACCACTCTCTAGGCAAGAGTGTGCATGCGTTTGTGGTTCAGGACGAGCACACGCTTCGAATCATTATCTCCGACGATGGTGTCGGAATTTTTGCCAAGATCACAGCAGCGTTGGCGCTTCCCGACATGCGCCAAGCGCTGTTCGAACTCTCCAAAGGCAAGCTGACAACGGACCCAAGCAAACACACAGGCGAGGGGGTTTTTTTCACTTCGCGAATGTTCGATTATTTTGATATATCGGCAAACGGCTTGTGGTTTAGTCACCACGCTAAATTGGAAAACGACTGGTTAGCAGAAGAAGACGAAAGCGGTCACCCTGGGGGGACGCAGGTCTTTATGAAGATCTCGCTTGCGAGCGAAAGAACCGCAGCCGACGTGTATGGTCAGTTTACCCAAGCACCGGACGATTACGGGTTCTCAAAGACCGTAGTCCCCATGAAATTGGCTAGGTACGGAGACGAGCAACTTGTATCTCGCTCTCAAGCTAAGAGGCTAATCGCGAGATTCGATCGGTTTAAGTTCGTGATTTTGGATTTCGAAGGCATCGAAGAGATAGGTCAAGCTTTCGCTGATGAGTTATTCAGAGTGTATGGCGACGCGCATCCTGGAGTCGAGTTGGGACCGATGAACATGACCGCGCAAGTCGAAAGAATGTGGCTGCGGGTAATGGCTCATAAGAACGCGTGACTTCTTCGCCCGCGCCAAGCTGAAAACGTACGTCTTTTTGTCTGCTCCAGAACTCGGAATTGTTAGCAGTTGGCACCTCCGGCCGACCTCTTCCGCTATACACAGAGGGCAATTTCGCTGTTCTGGTGGCTGATAGCACGGCCGCCAGAAATTCGCACCGATTTTTGCCAAGATGCCAGATTTTGTGGGGTTTTCGTTGCCTCTTGCGATGACATGCTGCGCCGAAAGTTCGGGTCTATGTCGTTCCGTGTGGAACGGGCACCGGCCGCCCTGCACACGTGCCAACCAACTAGGGCAGCGTTGAGCCCGCTCTAGCAGAGCATTGACCACGCTAAGTAAAGCCTCATATACTCTTACTGGTACCGTTAGCTTTTCTCTGCTCACCGACCGAAGCTTTGAACTTATGGGATCCGAACCGCGTCACCTAGTACTCCCCGCGATAGATATGAAACCGCGGAAAGCTCCCATCTGGGAAAGCGTAACGTGAGCCAAGAGAAATTCAACGTCATCCTTGATGGCAATACTATCCATGGCGTCTCAGTGGCCGCGGCCGTAGCGGATCTGGCGAAGCTCATCAAGCGTGACAACAGTTTCGCGGCGAACCTATTGAGCGGGCAACCGACGAATATTAAGTCTGGGATCGATTCCGTTACTGGCGCACGCTATCTTGCTGCACTGAAGCGCATCGGTGTCGCGGCCCACTTGGAGCCGGAAACATTGGATATTGATGCTGAGATGGTGCCGGTTCCGATCAGTAATAGTGGAACCCAACGCACTCCATCAATAGACAACGTTATGCCCAACGGATTTTCTAAGCCTGTCTCTGGCGCACCGAAGGCGAAAGCGCAAAGCTCCCGCCTTAGTCGGTTGGTGGCTTGGCCAAACCTCCTTTTCGTTGTTGTCCTAACCATCGTGGGAATAGTGGCAGCATCCAATTCCACTACTGTTCTTGATGGAATCGGACGTGCCATTGGGGTCGTTGCCGTGCCGTGTATCATTGGGTTAGCATGGACCTCGCTTAGGCAAGACTGGCACATGCTCAAGTGGCTGTACGTTGGGTCAACTATTCTGTTTGTCGTTATCTCCTTTACCGCACCGCCGGTAGGCCGACAAGTAGAAGCTGTCGCAACTCAGTCGTCGACGGCTCGTGATAAGCCATCGGCACAGCCTGAAGCGCCTCCTCGATCATCACCAGCCCCCTCGGTATTTGTTGAACCTGATGATTTCACGCCGCACCTTATAGGTACCTGGGACTGCAACGCTCTGGCCACAGGTAGGCGACTTCAATTGACACTTTCACACAATATGACTGCGTCGTTAGTGGCGCTGGATGGGGCGCCGGTAAGCTCACCACCTTCGGCGTGGCGCGTTGAAAACTCCGTTCTGCTTGTCCAGGTGTACCCAGACCAGACATACACAAAGGCGCATATAAATCTGCTTACAGGAACGTCACTTGTCTATATCGCCAAGAATGGGGCGAAGGTAGAATGTTCGCGTAGCCGTTAAAACTTATTTGAGCGCCTTGTGTTGATATCACAAAGAGCTGATGGTGCGATGAGTGATAAATTCGGTTCAAGAAGGATGGTCAGTTGATTAGATTTTTAAGGGATTTTCAGTGGCAAAGTTAGTTGCATTGATATTCTGGGTCTTTTTGGTGCCGTATTTTCTCAATAACGCTGTTGCGGCGGAGGCGAGAATCACCACCAACGGCGGTAAAGTTCTTTTTGTGGAACTCTCAGGCGAAATACAGCCTAGCGATTTTCTGATCGTACGAAATCTGATTGACCCTGAGCTTGGTGCAGCTACTGATCTTAGGACTGTCATGCTAAGCAGCCCCGGTGGAGACTTGGCGACCGCGATGAGGATCGGGCGGTATCTTCGATTTCTTGAATTTGACACGGTCATTATAAAAGGAGGGCGTTGTCTCAGCTCATGTGTCTTCATTCTTGCCTCTGGCCTGTCTAGAACTGCGTTGCCGAATGAAGTAGGTATCCACCGCCCGTTTGGTACAGCGACAGGGTTTATTTCTCAAGATGAAGCAACCAGCAGGTATAGAGCATGGGCGGCGAAGGTCTATGCCTATTTTGAAGAAATGAATATTCCGCGAGCGCTCCCTGAACTAATGCTAAGCATTCCACCAGAACAAATTAGGATGCTTTCACTGGCTGAGTTGACGGAATTTAACCTCAATGGAAAGGATCCTGTTGCGCAAGAGCGTGATGATGCCGCCAATGCCGCACGGTATGGACTCTCGCGTTCGGAGTACCTTGTACGGCGCGCCCGAGCGTTGCGGGAGTGTAGCGGGCCTCAACCGATGATGCTCGATCTCAATTGTTACGAGGCAATATTGGGTAGGCGCAGGTAGAACTCGTCTGTGTTGCGGGCTGGTTTTCCCACCTTCCTGCTCGACGATCTCTGAGCACAAGTTGATGCCCACAACTCAATCGCGCGCAGTCGAGAATCGCGGCGGAGCATAGCCAGCACATCGACGCGGGATGTCTTGCATAGGCTGTATAGCCACGGATTGGCGACAACACTCTTCCACGCCCAGCGACTACGCAAACACCAAGGCGAAAATTGCCACACTGCGGTCAGAATCTCCGGTCATCGAGGTCGCCGTCGGTGCAGACCTCCGCGGCTCGTGCCAGGAAGTAGTCCCGCGTACCCCCATCACGGCGGCAGCGTTTCAGCACCGCGTCACTGATTTCCGGGTCGATTTCTCCGATCTGCGCCAGCCAACCGATAACCAGTCCTTCCTCATCACCGCTGATTGGCACCGACGCCTGCCCGGCGACAGCCTCCAACGGCTCAGCCGCCAGGACACTCGGGTAAATGGTAACAACGCCGGCATAGCCCGCCGCTGGAGAGAACGCCACCTCGAACGGCTCGCGGTCTGAGAAGTGGAGTAGCCACCGCCGCGACGACGCGGTATCCCGGGCCCCGCCTTTCGTACTGCCATTGTCACTACTATTGCTACTGGACGCGTCGTCGCATTCGGTGTCATCAGTGGTTGCTACTGCTACGGTTGCTATTCTTGCTACTGTTCGTGGCAATGCTGGCCTAGCTGTAGCACAAGTAGCAGGAATAGCAGTAGCAACAGCCGCAGGTGGCCTCTTGCGGATCAAAGCGGCTAGGCTCATGACGCGATTCCCATCAACGCTGGGTTCAGGGAAACGGCGATCTTCTTGCCGTCCTTCCTGATCCGCACACGATCCAGAGCACACAGTTCCTGAAGCGCTGCGTCAAGTCGGGCGCGGTCCCGCAGGGGGCCATGCTGACGTACGCGATTCTTGCTGACGGCGGGCGTCCCCTCTCGCTTGCAATGCGCGGTTAGCCAAGTATCCAGCCGTGCCGCATCGGCCAGTTCAGCCGGTAGCGCAAGCTCACTAAAGAATCGCCGTGCTTCGTTCAGATGCCATGCCGCGATCCGACTCGCCCCCTCGAACGCACACGCACCGATTTCGCCTCCCTTTCCGTCGAAGCTCTGGAATTGTGCCGCCAGGCGTGCCGCGTTGTCGGCGGATTTGCTCGCCACGTCCCGCACGTCGTAAAGCTCGCCACCGCTGGATAGCTCGCTCTCGATCGCGTTGTGATAATCCACCCATGCCGCTTTCGCTTCCGGGGACAGAGGCAGCATCGGCGGAGTTAGTGCACCATCGTCATCAATGGGAACGGGTTGTTCCAGTATCGCGGCAATGCGCCGGTGGAAGGCGGCAAGGTGCGGCCATGCCACAGGCCCATCGGGTGCGTCTGGGTTAATCTGGCGAATCCCTTGCGTTGATTCAGGCCACGCCACTAGGAACCGTGCAAGAAAGCCAGTGCCGCGCGCCAACGCCCCCGATCGGCTAAAGAATTCGCGCAACGTCGGTTCTTGCACTTGCAATGCCGCCGTCAGCCGTGCGCCGCGCACGGTGAAAGATTCCGAAGTCCGCCGGTCAATAGTGAGGCTTTTCCCGTCCCATAGCTGATTCAGCAAGCCAAGATTCCGCATGACTGAATCTTTGCCCATGCCATGCGAACCGAAAACAATCCCTGCTTCCGCCGATACCACCCCACCCGACGGCCATTGCTTCGCCAGTCCATAGGCCAGCGCCTCGGGCGTTGCATCCGCATAAAGCAGGCGAGGGATTCTTGGCGGTTCCGGTTTCTCGTGTTCCAGATCGCGCAAGGCTGCCTCCATGCCTCGTGTGGGCTTGTTGGTTTTCGCAAGCTGGCGGATTTGATCCTTGATGCCGCCGCGCTTGGCTTCCCATGCTTCGATTGCCGCCTTGTGGTCTTTCAATAGCGGTTTCGCGGCCTCCGCTTGAGCTTCCTCATAGTCGCTGATGATCTTGGTAAAGAAACCGTCGCAGGTTGACTTACGCTCGCCGCTGTCCGCGACAATCAACAGGAACAGCCCGACAGGTCCATGCAGCTTTTCGAGTCGCTTCGCATCCGCATGAGCTTGGGTTGCCAGCGACAGTGCCGCCAGTGCCGAAGATGCCACCATCGGCAAGGGGGCCTTGACGAAACTTGCCACCTCTTCCACGGCGGCCCGGATTGCGTCGGGTAGCGCATCAGTCGGATAGGGTTCTGCTTCCACCTTGACGGCCAGCGGTTGTGGTTCTGGCCAGTCGTTGCCGCCACAGTCGCCCGCTGGCGCATCCGTTGCGCCAGTTTGGCGGGGTGCCCCTGCTGGTGCTCTTGCGCTTGCCATGGCGCGCTCAACGGCCTTGGTCCCGCACTGTTGCGCCATATCATTGAAGTCGGTCGCGCCTTCCGGTCGATCAGCGCCGAAGTCAGGGATCGCCAGCTTTCCGCCGACGAATCGCGCCGCCTCGATTGCATGGGGATCAGGTGCGCCAGTTGCCTTCACTAGATCAGCCAGAATCACTATCACTGCTTCTGGGTGGCGTTCGCGCATCGCCTTCGCCACCGCTGGCAGGTTGCCTGCTGATAGCGCGGCAATAGCGAGATGCCCGCTGGCTTTCTTGCTGGATAATACCGTCGCCACACCTTCACCTATCAGCAGGGTGAGTCCGTCGCCGTCCCCATCGGGTAGCGGCTCGGATGCCCAATACCCCCCGGCTTTCGTGCCGTGCCCGGGGAGCGCTGCCTTGCGCCCGTCGCCGTCGATTAGCTCCAGCGTTGAAAGCCTGTCGCCTTGTTTGACTGGAACCACCAGCAAGCGCCCGGCAAGTTGCTCGCCGCTCGATTTGGGCGGGTAGCCAAGGATCGTCGCCGCTTCGTCCGCTTCGATCTCGCGCAGGGTTGCTGTGGGAGAAACGTGCTTGCGCAAAAGGTAGGAATGGTCGCCTTTCGCCTCGGTTGCCGCTTTCCAGATCGCGAGCGCTTTCGTGGCCGTGGTGGCACGTTGGCAGGCTACCTCGGCTTCCTCTTGTGCTGCCCGCACCTCCGCGACGCGCCTCTCCTCGGCAAGTTCTTCGAGTGTCCGCTCGCGGGAAATGCCATCATCGCGCCACCCGTTCGCCTTCGCTTCATGGAACAGTGTTCCAATGGTCACCTTGCCGCCGGCCCGGATGCTTTTCCACACGTCCCGGGCATCGTGCGTATTGTACGAGTCGGCCTGTTGGCTCCATTCGTTCCACAAGTCAAACCCGGTATCGCCAAGCTCCGACTTGATCCCCATACCGATCCGCAGCCAGGTGTCGCGGTCATCGGCGGGAATGAATGCCGCGGCTTCGCGGATGCGTTGAATATTGCCGCTCATTTCTGCCCCCTTTGCCATCCGCGCTTGGGTTGGCAATTTCGCGAGGGCTTGACGCTGTTGACGAGGTTAAACCAGCCTGTCATATAGTCCATGCTGCTAAAATAACGGCTGTCGAAAGAAGTACTTTGGGTCGCGCGGTTGCCCCCGTCGCGGCCCCTTGTTTTTGTGGTCATCTCGCCGGTCCTCATGCCGTTGCGCCGGTTTCGCGGGTGCGCTTTTCCAGCCAGGCGAGCAAGTCGGAGCGGCGGTAACGCACGTTGCGTCCGATCTTGATGAAGGGCAGGTTATAGCGCCCGGTGCTACGCCAGACGGACAGCGTGCCGGGGGAGGTGTCCAGTAAGTGCGCCGCTTCTTTCTCGTCGAGAAGATCGCGGGCTGTCCCAATAATGCTGTTAATACTCATCACTCACTCCAGTGTGGAACTGCGTAGTGCAGTTCAGAACCGCACAACGCAGTTCATGGAGCGAAGGCTAGAGCAAGGGAAAGTGTGCTGGTCCGAATTCGGAATTCGAAAAACCGAATTCGGTTTTCTTCCCTATTTCATGCGGATTGCAAGCGCATCTGGGATTTTTGCCAGTACACCGCGAATAGTGTCGTCAGTCACGCTTGCGCCGATTTCGTCGGTCATAGTGGCGATTTTGGCCGCCGCACCGCGGTCTTGGTGCTTGATCGCGGAGTAGTCGCAAAGCGCCGCGATGATGGTTAGTAGCGTCTTCCTCTCGGTTGTTGTCAGTGGCTTTCCCGGGCTTGCCGAAGTGGCGCCTATCGATGCTTCCAACTCCCGTAGCGCCTCTGTGCGAACAACAACGACTCCGTGCTCACCCGAGTTCGACACTTTCCGCGTGCCAAGCGCATAAATGACGCCCCAAGGCTTGCAAAAACAATGCGTTAGTGTTTTTCCGGAAATGGCCATGTAGTGACACGTTATTTCCTTTAGGCTATTGCCTATAGGTTTTCTGGGCGCTACAGTAGC
>JEMY01000068.1:0-149 GCA_000585075.1 Candidatus Accumulibacter regalis
CAAGCGTTGATGACCGCCGCCTCGAAAGCATCGCAGAACGTCGCCGGAGGTACGGACATTGTCTCGCGCATGACTGGTGGGATGGCTGACGCGGTTGGCGGTGGCGGGGCGAGCAGTGGCGCAGCCGGTCTCGGCAGCCCCTTGGCGGG
>JEMY01000068.1:425-621 GCA_000585075.1 Candidatus Accumulibacter regalis
GCCAACGCCGGCGCCGAGGCTGCACAGGAACGCCTCAGCCAGACCGTCGGCGGCAAAGTGGCTGCGGCCATCAAGGCCCAGGGGACGACCGCCACATCCAGCGAGCAGATCAAGCCGGAACCCACGTTTGACGACAACAGCCTGTCAGGGGCCAGCGACACGTCGGTGGACGCCGACTCGGAAGTCTCCGCATTCC
>JEMY01000068.1:651-17336 GCA_000585075.1 Candidatus Accumulibacter regalis
GACACTCACTCTCCATCACGCAAGGGGCGTTACACATGAAACCAAAACTTGTTCTCGCTTCGCTCGCCTTGGCCGCGGCGGCGTCAATCTCGGCATCGGCCAGCGCCGAAGAGGTACTGACCGGCGATACCCGTCTCGCGTGCGAAGCCATCCTGTGTTTATCGACTGGTACTCGCCCCGGCGAGTGCTCGCCGTCGCTGCATCGGTATTTCAGTATCTCGCACCGGAAACTGAGCGACACCATCCGCGCGCGGGGCAACTTCCTGAAACTGTGCCCAGTGGCCAGCCAAACCCCGGAAATGAGTTTGCTGGTCAACGCAATGGCGAACGGCGCAGGCCGCTGCGATGCGGCGTCGCTGAACGTAACGCTTCTTTCGTGGAACTGGAACACCGAGACGGTGCTCATCGGCAACCAGATGCCAGGCTATTGCGCAGCCTATGCCGGCCACGCGTACACCGACTTTTCCGGCACGCAGCCGCGTTACGTGGGGACGCCAGGAAGAGGCGGGTACTGGGTCGAAGCCAACGACTACGAACGCGCACAGGCCGAGTACAACGCCAGAATCGCGGCAGAGGAAGCGCAACGGCGTCTTCTGTAATCACGGCAAGAACCAGCAAGAGGGAAGGGCAATGCCTTTTGTCGATCTGCCACCGCAGCTTCAAGAGCGCGTCGTGTGCTCGATTTCGGCGGCCGTGAAGTACGCGGTTCCCGCGAACATCGTCCTGGCCGTGGCCGAGAAAGAAGCAGGGAAGCCGGGTCAATGGGTGCGCAACAGCAACGGCACGCATGACGTAGGGCCGATGCAGTTCAACACGTCTTACCTGCGCGACCTGGCCCGCTACGGGATCTCGGTGGACGATGTTGCAGCGGCCGGTTGCTACGCGTTCGACCTGGCCGCCTGGCGGATCCGCGGACACATCAAGAACGACAAGGGCGATCTCTGGACCAAGGCAGCCAACTACCACTCCCGGACGCCGCGATACAACGCCGTGTACCGGAGCGATCTGCGCGTGAAGGCCGTCAAGTGGGCGGACTGGCTGGAAGCGCGTTTTGTTACGGTGGATGTGACGAAGGCGGGCGCGGCGCGCGCGCTGCCGGTGACCCCAGTATTGGTATCGGTGCAGGCGACTCGATTGCCTGCGGTGGCAGCGGCTGCCGCCACGAAGCGACAGACCAAAGTAGGGTGGGAAGTTCCAGAGTATGTTCCGCGGAAGTTGATCCGCAACGCCCAGCCGTGATTCCTGTGAGCCAGATTTTAGCGGCTAAAATTTTGTGGCTGAAAAATTGGTCGGTTTGTTGGCTGCACTGTTGAGTTGCCCAAGTTCCGGGCAGATTGCCTCAAGGTACTCTGGCATTAGCTTGGCGGCCAGGGGGCACAGGGTTATCCCCAATTTGTGTGGACAACCGGGATCACACGACCGCCGGGGTGAAAGAGCCGGTGGCAAGGCTGTTGCGCTCACGCGCAGGGGCCGAACGACTAAACAGGCACCCGAACGTACCCGCGGCGAGTTCGGACCTTCTCCAGAGCCTCGATCATCTTCATGCCTTCCTCTTCACTCGATACGAAGAGAGTCCGGAGCGCACCCAGACGACTGGTCTTCCCGCCCCTGGAAACGACGAGCACCCAATCCTGAAGCAGGTCACGCATCAGACGAACCTCGTAGTACCTGGTACTCGTCTCCCAGCGAACGCGCATCGTTGCCCCTTCGCCACCTTGCATTCCAAACCATCATTGAAAGGCAGGATACGGCGTAACGGCTCGGTCGTCACTCACGGCTCTTACCTGCAGATGACAACGATGCACCGTCAAAGCCGAGTGGCCTCATCGGATCGGGCAGAACCAGCGACGGACGACGATGGGAGAACGCAGCATTCCCGTAATTCGTGACAATCGAGTGGCGGCCCCAACAAGCACGGGCATGAGTACACCGCAGGCGCCAGGGCCCCTCCCGGCAGCGCGTAGAAGCAATACTTCACGCCGGTCGCCGTAACCTGGACAGCCTGGGCTCAAATCCTGCACTTCTTGGTTGCCGAGTCGAATTGATGCTAGCCTCCTTTGCATCAATGTGGGTATCGCTTGTCTGGGGGATATGATGAAAGCTGTGTTCGGATGGCTGGCAGCAATCCTGATTGTGGCAGCGGCGCCCGCCTGGTCGGCTGCGCAGCTGACCGGGATGGTCTCGCTGAATCGCGAACGCGGCGAGCCGGTGGCGAACGTCGAGATCTATGCCGACGGCGCCAACTCCGTGATCACCGGCAACGATGGCCGCTTCGCCCTGTCCTTTCCCGAAGGCCGTCCCGGCCAGGACGTGCGCGTAGGCGTCCGGCGGCCGGGCTGGGAAGTCGTCAACGACATCTTGCTGGACCACCGACTGCCCGATAGCGCGAATTCCCGCCCGCTCGAAATCATCATCTGCCGCAGCGATGACCGTGAACAGCGAGTGGCCGAGTTCTATCGCCTCAAGGGTAACCAGGCCGTAGAGCAAAGCTATCGAGCCAAGCTGGCCGAACTCGAAGGACGGCAGGCCGCGACCGCGCAGGAACGTGACCGCCTGCGGCGCGAGCGTGACCAGGCGCTCGCTCAAGTGCAGGAATGGGCGCGACAGTTAGCCGCGCGCAAGCCAGAGGAAGTCGGCGGCACCTACCGTGACGCGCTAAGACTCTTTCTCGACGGCCAGACCGACGCAGCGCTTGCGCTGCTGAGTGAAGAGCGACTGGAGCAGGAAGCCAGGAAAGCGCAGGAGCAACTCGACCAGTCGGTACAGGGCTGGTTGCTCAAGGGACAGCTGTTGAGCACGAAGTTCGACTTCGATGGCGCCAGCCGGGCCTACGATCAGGCGGTCAAATTCGCGCCGGGGTCCTACGAAACCTGGTTTTTCTACGCCCACTTCCATCAAGGGCTGAATCACTTCGCTCAAGCGCGCCGCGGTTACGCGAAGGCACTGCCCTTGGTCCGGCAGGCGTGGTGCGACGGCCATATCGCCACCATACTCAACAACCTGGGCATCCTGAACAGTGATGAGAGCCGCCACGCCGACGCACGCAAGCAGTTCGTAGAGGCACTGAACATCCGCCGCTTGCTGGCGAAGCAAAACCCCGACGCCTACCTGCCCGATGTCGCCAACACGCTCAATAACTTGGGCATCTTGAGCCGCGCCGAGAACCGCCGCGCCGAGGCCCGCAAGCACTACGAGGAAGCGTTGGACATCCGCCACGCCCTGGCGAAGCAAAACCCAGACGCCTATCTGCCAGATGTCGCTGGCATGCTCAACAACCTGGGCGTCCTGAATCGCGATGAGAATCGCAACGCCGAGGCCCGCAGGCAGCTCGAGGAGGCGCTGGAGCTCTATCGCACGCTGGCGAAGCAAAACCCCGACGCCTACCTGCCGGATGCCGCCAACACGCTCAATAACTTGGGCATCTTGAGCCGCGCCGAGAACCGCCGCGCCGAGGCCCGCAAGCACTACGAGGAAGCGTTGGACATCCGCCACGCCCTGGCGAAGCAAAACCCCGACGCCTACCTGCCGGATGTCGCCATTACACTCAACTACTTGGGCGTTCTGAGCCACACCGAAAACCGCAACACTGACGCTCGCAAACTGTACGAGGAGGCGCTGGACATATTCCGCCCGCTGGCAGCCCGAGAACCGGCAGCGTATGGATCAAACCTGCGTAGAGTCGAGGACAATATACGGTCGCTTTCTGGTAACAATGTTGCAGGGATTATCGGTAGCCTGATCGCACTGGCACTGTTGTTGCTGATTGGCAAGCTGCTCAAGAGGAGAGAGCACCCGACGCGGTGAACGTCTCTTGACCGCTACACGGAAACAGAAAAAACGGGAACGTGGCCAGAAACATCCATCGTCTGCTGGCGCCATTCATTTCGCCGCAAAGCTCAACCTATCGACCGGGGCATCAAAAGGCCAGTTGAGCCATTTCATGCTATCGAGATAGATTTTGACTTTTGGCCAAACGCGGAGCGCGTTGCACAAACGTTCCTTTGCGCAACGCGAAGCCAACTACCCCAACGTCAGGCCGCAAGACTGGCGCCGACGCAGCCAGGTTGTTTCGGGTACATCCTTCCACCGTGGTTCGACTGCTGGTAAAGCATCGTCATGAAACGGCAACTGAAGCTTAGCGTGCTTTATTTTCCGTTTTCTGAGATCGTCCCGGGTACGCCAACCCAGTCGGCGGCCACTGCGTCCCAGTTCACACTCCGTTCACGATCGCCAGTCCAGACTGACCAGAAATCTGGATCCTCTGAGTGAGGACGTTGCCACTCGGGCAGTTCCGACATTTCCACGAGAACAGGCATCGGGGTGGCCCAGCCGAGAAGGATGGCCTGGCGAGAGGGGAGGCTCGGAAGATCCCGGAGCAGGCCGCCTACGTTGTCGGGGACCAGTCGGCGAACGAGGTCCTGATCCACGTCGTTGACAATCCTGTGAAGCAGAAAGGTGTTGCACTGAGCAAGGACAGTTGCCGAAAGTTCGCTAGGGCGCTGTGAGGAGACCACAAGGCCAAGGCCGAACTTGCGTCCCTCTCGGGCTATTCGTTCGAAGGTCTCGCGGCAGAGCGACGCGGCCGAGGGCAAATCATCTTCTCGTCCACGGCGCACGAAGGAATGGGCCTCTTCAAGCACCATAACTGTTGGGAGTGGCTTTCCGTCGGGCCGCAGGCGCCGGTATCTTTGCAGGGACTCGAACACTAAGCGTCCCAGCACCGCCACGACGATATGGACGATTTCGGATGGAACGAGGGAGAGGTCTATTACAGCGATTGGTCCGTTCTCTGCGCCGTCGCCCCCGACGTAGTCCTCAAGCCAACCAGAAAAGGAAGTCTCCTCTCCGCCGCCGATCACGGCACTCAGTCGCGGATCCGCTAGCATGCCGCGAATGCGCAGGCCTAGCGTCGAGATGAAGCCAGCGAGGTTGCCCCCCTGCTCGGCGGCAATGCGTTCAAGGTGATCCGCCAGAAGGTTCACATCGAACCAGGTCGGAGCGTCCTCTCCTACTGGAGAGGCTTGCGGCAGCACCGGAAGAAGCTTGCTGAGCGCGTCGAGGCTGCTCCGCACGCTTTCCACGTCAGTCACCGAAAAGTCGTTGAAAAAACCGCCGGAGCGTCGGCTAGTTACGACCCAATCCTCTCAACTTAGCACTCCATCATACGGGCTTGTAGGCGTGGTAGCGATGCGGTTTTCGCTGCGGCATTCGAGGTTTGGAGCGGCCGGCGACAAACTTCTGGAGGTTTGCAGCGATCTCTTGGATGAGAGGCTTCAATCGGCGCGTTGTAGCGCCGGCGGCGAGGAACCAACGGCCGATCTGGCGCTTGATCTTGTCGATCGCCGAGGTGCGGTTGATCTTCCATGGCGAATCGGGATCCAAATGCGCCTCGGTGGCGACGTAGGCGGCTAGGGCATTGAGGTTGTCGAAGACGGCCTTGGCGCCGAAATCCTGATTGGCCGCGTGCCAGGACAAGCCGGAAGTATGTTCGAGTCCCAAGCGATGCTTGAGCCGGCGAAATGCTTCTTCGATCCGCCAGCGGCCATGGTACAAGGCGCCAAACACGTCGGCCGGAAAAGCGACGGCGTCGAGCAGCGAAGTCATCACCACATGCACGCGCCCGTTCGGCGTGACCACCCGCACTAAGCGGACCGTGGTCGGCGTCGCCGGGCACTCGTAGTCCTGCGCATCGCGCGCACTCGGCGCGCGCAGGATTACCAACTGCTCGCTATGCCCCGAGTTCATGAACTGACGTACCACCTTGAATCCACGGGAAGTATCACAGCGAATACAGAAAGGGATTCCGCGTGCAGTCAGAGCGGCCGCCAGCCAGCGAGAAGGAAAGCCGCGGTCAAGGACCAGCAGGTCGTCGGTCTGTAGCCGCTCGATCACCTCGTAGAGCATCTGGCGCTCGTCACACGCTCCCTGCTGCAACGCGAGGTGAAGGAACATCTCTATTCCCGGCAAGTACAGGCCAAACGCCACGCCCGTGACGATCGAACGTACACCGTCTTTCGTCGTCGTCAGACGGACGGCGGCGCTATCGCTAGCCACTACCCGAAGGCCCTGCCATCGCGGCACCGGAAGATGCTCCTCAACCAGCGCCATCAACTTCTGATTGACGTCACCGAACACCAACGCGCTGATCTTGTAACGCGCCTTAAAGAATGCTTGAGCGCTCACCAACCGGACCGAGTCCGCACGATCGCGGAGGTTGGCGAAGAACTGGTCCAGTTCGGACTGGACCGCACCTTGCACACCCGACAGCAAGAAGGTCAGGACTGTTGGGAAGCTGAGCTTGCGGTCGCGGGTGAAATATTGTGGCTTGAGACGGGCGGTTTCCAGTAACTCCTGTGAAAACAGATAGTTAGAGAGCCTTGTAATTACTTTGGCATATGAAGGGCGTCATGCATTTACCCTTTATAAAAAATAAGTTACAGCGTCATTATGCAACGGAAATGGACGTCGCTCAAGCCGTGACCTGATTTATGCGTTCATGCTAAGTTGAGAGGATTGAGTTACGACCTCCGTAGCCATTTCAGAAATGGAAACGAGTTGGGCCGACTCAACCCCTTCAACTATCGACTCCGCGAATGACGCCATGTCAGAAGCGATCGCTTCGAGAAGCCTCGCGCAATCGAATCTTGCACGATGGGACCCCGCGAACGCTTGGCTTCCTTGGGTGAGCATCGCTGATAGGCGGATCGAGTAGGACGAGACGTAGCGGCCTATCACGGCCTCGCGAGGCACTCCCTCGGTCTGGCCGCTTTTCAATTCTCGGATACCTTGGAGGAGTAGCGGCCGCTGGGCACCTGGCTGAGCATGAGCGACTGCACCCCATTCATGCCCATTCCACATCCATGCGGGAACGCCCAGCGCCTTTTCGTCAACGGCGACCGGTGGCACGCGGAACAGCCTAGCCGAGTCGCCGAGGTCGGAGAACGCGTTTGCGTATTCGCCGTTCGGATCAAGGACGATGAATCGGGCGTTCGGTCCACCCGCCTGGCCGGACTTCGCCCGCGCCTCCTTGGCGGCCTCAAGCGACCAGCGGACGAGACCGGCGACCGAACAGGATTTGCCGCTGCCGGTGTTTCCGAGAACGGCCAAGTGGCGTCCGAATATCTTATCCGGATCCACCAGGACCGGCGTGTCGGCGGCCATCGGCGATGAGCCGATTTTCACTCGCCGCTCGCGGTCGTTCGCGCCAACGATGGCGGCCACCTGATCCGGAGTCGGGATGAGCACTTGGTCGCCGACGGACGGAAATGCGACAACCCCGCGCGAAAGTTCGTGGACGTTGCGGCCGGTAGCCCTGTCCCTTCGAGTCCTTAAGGTGCCGACGGGACTGACGGACATTTTCCGGGCAGGGAAAGGCAGATCGACTAGCCCAAGATCATTCGAACTGGAGCGCTTCGGATAAGGGGAGCGCTCTATGCCCATCCAAGAGACAAAGCCGACCGTAGCGCCGGCCTCGTTTGGAATGAGGATGTATCCGTTAAGCCTCGGGAATGATGCCGGGGTTCCTGTGTTGAAGGAGGTTGAAAGCGGGGCGTCCGGATCGAGCACGACGCGGACGTCGTCCGGCGCCACGGATTCAACGGTTCCGACGACAAGGCCGGCGAGGAGTTCGACGGGGCTGGCCATTTACAGCAAGTCCTCGACATTCCCTGGCCCTGTCGCCGCTGCCGGCTGGAGCCCGGCTTCTGGCTCGTGCTCCTTGAGCGGGGCACGGTTTCTCAGCAGTTCGGCCACCCGTCCAGTAATGTGATCGATGGCAGGCTTAGGTAGATAGTGCTCGATGAGCGTTGGCAGTCCAGCAAAATGTGGGCCGACGAGTAGCGAGATCTGGGCCGCCCGTCCGGCCTTACCCAGAAACGTCATCAGGCGATCGTCCACTGCGTAGATAATGACGACGACGTGAGTGGAAGGGATGGAGAGCATGTCCAGCAGGATGCGGTTGACGTGGTCATCTCCGAACCCGTATCCGTAGGCCACCGCCACGGAGTTCGGCCGGCAGAGGGCCGCCGCCATGTCGCGGAACAGCTCAGCGTATGGATATTCCGTGGTTTCTACATCCTTCGCCGCGTTAGGGTAGATCATCACGGTGTCGATGGGGTTCGATGGAACCGGCGGGTGCTTCGACCCAGCGCCAAAGGGAATGCCCCGGCGAACGATGCTGCGCGTTCGCGAGTCGAGCATCCAGTCGAGCGAGCCGTGCAGCTTGGTCAGGCGGATTACGCCCTCTATAAACCTCGGCTCGCCGCGGATCCCGGGAGGATTGTAGTGGAAATCGACGTCGACGCGGGAGGAGCGGAAGACCGGTTCCAGGGCGCCAACGAAACGGTCGATGACGCGAAGCCCGGCCAAGTCACAGCCGTGCTCGACGAGACGGTCGTAGTTCGTCGTGAAGACGTGGAGCCTCTCGCGGGAAGCCGAGCGGCTGGCGAAACTGAGAAGAAAGGACTGAAGCGCCGACACGGCCGCGCTCCAGTCCACGTCGGCGGATTCGGCAATGCCGGCTTCCGTGGCGAGAAGGGATTCGAGGAAAGCCGACATGCGGATTCCTAGCGCCTTTTCAAGTTCTTCGCGATTCGTGGCGGGCCCTGTGATTTTGAATCCCTCAAGCACAGCCAGCGCCGTGCGAAACTGATCTTCGACGTTGGCAGCTCCTCGGCCCATAGCCTTCGCGCTGGCGAGGGCATGCGCGTCGATTGCCTCGTCATATGCAGTCCCGAGCGGGGTGGCATCCATTCCGGTGGCGACGGCCTTGGCGATGCCGCCGACGGCGGCGGTGAATCCGCTGCCCAGAAGAAGGTTAAGGTGCTCCGCCTGGAATACGGCGGACAACCACGGTTCTATGCGTTTGCGTGCCTTCGCCGCAAACTCGTCCAGTTCGACGCCGTCAGCCGGGAGCTCGTCGAGCCACTCTTCGCTGCCACCGACGCGGTAACCATTCTTCTTCATGTCCATAAGCCGTTCCAAGATTTTCGCGGCAAGGGCCGCAATTCTGGCATCATTCTCGTGCAAACGGCATTTGAGTGCGACAGATCATTAAAATAGTCCCCGCTGGAGCAGGCAAGAAGGCTGGTCTGGCTCGACAAGCGACGGCCAGTCATTGACGGTTGGCGTTCGGCAATCGCTGCAGCGTCTCACAACGCAAACGCATGTTGGCGTGCAGGCTATTGCAAATCGTCGAATCTCAATTGACTACCGTACACTTTATTCCGTTTCACGAGCTTACCCCAAGGACGTAGCCAAGATCACGGGCGCAACCGCCCGGCTGATCCACTGGTGAACTGCCTAGAAGTGGCGCAGGTTGGGAGAATCAGGCCATGGCGGCGGCTTTCGCGTGAGCACCAAATCGAACACTCTCCGCCAGAGAAAAACATTTGTCTCCTTAAGCATAAAGTTGACATGTTGCGATCTCGGAGATATTGGAGGTCATAATGCAGATATATTGCAAGGGAATGGCGCGCATCAGAGACAGGACAACCGGGTTAATCTATGAGATCGAAAGCCACGAACTGGACTGGGATACGGTGGGTGGCGATGAGCGGCAGATGGGGCCAGAACTCCACTACGAGGCCTCGATCGAGCATCCTGAATTGGGAATGTTGACCTGGTCTCTCTGGGAGTACCCACAAGGTGTCGAAAATTGTCACCAAACAAATATCAGTAACCATGAGTTGATCGAAGATTTCGACTACGGCCTCGAGCATGTTCCAGAACCTGACCTATGGGCCGACTACACTCTTCCCAAAAATCCTTTTGCGATCTTCATGGATTCATATCACCATACGGGCGATCTGTTAGCCGACTTCGGCGGCAATGATGGTGATCATCTTCTGAACCGGATGATCTTCTCGCAGCAAATCACAGCTCTCGAATCCTATCTCGGCGATACATTGAGGAAGGCAGTGTTGGCCGACAAGGCCGCGATGACCCGTCTCATGACAAAAGACCAAGAGCTCAGCAAAGAACGCTTCTCGCTGGCCGATATCGCTAAGACGCCAGATATTGTCGAAAATAAGATCCGAGATTACCTGCGCTCGATCCTTTACCATAATCTGCCGCAGGTGAATTTCCTCTACAGCGCTGCGCTTCAGGTGGGCATTCTCGTCTTGGCTCAGGACAAGGCTGGTTTGTTAAAGGCGATCCTGCTGAGGCACGATTGCGTGCATCGAAACGGCTTTGATAAAGACGGTGAGAAGCTAACGATCTTCACCAAGGACTATGTCCAGGGCATCGCGGATTTGATCAAGAATTTTGTTGAGGCGGTTGAAAAACAACTTCGAACTCGCGTGGGAGAGGCCTAAATCGCTACGGATATGGTCTGACTCGAAATAATTAATGTGCGCTTCTTTACAGTATAGTCCGGAGACTAGCCTTTATTAACACTAAAGCCAAACCACCTTCCGCTTCGGTTCATGAGTGACGATTAGTCTCGGTGGAAAGTGGCCGCTCAGCCGCCACTGAGCATGGAGGAACGGCCTATGGCCTCTGCCCGACCGATGGCAGACCTCCAAGATGCTGGACGCTTATCGGGGTTGTAAGCCGGAACCGCCGAAAATTCCGCCATCCCAACTCCAACCCGGCAACGAGCGCATCCAGGTCGATTACCTTGCCGTTACTGAGAAAGGTGTAGTGCCCGCTCAGCATGATCTGCCGCTAGGCTGCCGGAGAAATCTGCGTGATCAGCGCCAGTGTCTTGGCGTTGCCGCTTGTCTCGAACTTCGTCAGCAGCCGCGACAGGATGGCCGAGTTGTAGTAGATGATTGCGTTGGCGATCAGGGGGTGCGCACTGGTTGCTGATCTCGATTTCGATGTCAGTGCGCCCTGTCAATTCCTTCTTTCCGCCGACCTGTGCGATGGTCGAGTGTAGCGGTCGTCTCAGAAAACGGAAAATGAAGCACGCTAAGGAGGCTCAGTGCTCTTGGCCATCCTCAGAATCGCCCTGCAGGCTTGTTTCGTAGTCCTGGCCGACCTCCCAGTGCGGCATTGCGGAAATCTTCCCTATGTTTTTGGGCCAGAAACCCAGCAAAGGAGCCGGAGTGGTAACACAAAACCGTCACGCCGAGGTTTGTGCTCTGTTGACACCCTTTGGGGTATCTCATCGTTCGGAGGAAATCATACGTTATGGCCCCCTAGCGACTGGTCGCGGATGATCAAGGGGTTTAGCCTCCAGGTCCCAAAAGTGTCGCGCGGCCGCTCGCACCTACTCCTTCTCAAACCCCTGACTCGTAAACCTCAGCGTCCGACTATTCTCGGTCACTGTACGCACGACATGATCCGGCGCCCCATCCGGGATCTCGGCTTCCACTTCAATGGTTACCGTCACCGACGCGCCAACGAGTCCAGCGAGGTGCGAAATGACTTCATCGGCAATCCGGCTGGCGTCTCGTCCGACGCGTGCTGTCTCGAGGATCGCCGTGCCGTGGAAGCGCTTTGGCTTCACGGTCCCCGGTGGGATTGAGCCGCCGGGCGGGTTTGTGCCCGGCGCGGGAGATGCTGTTCCTGAGGTGCCTCCGACAGGCAACTGCCCCGACGCCCCACCGGGCGGTCGTGCAGCACGCTCGGCCTCCAGCTGCTTGTTGGCTACATCGGGCTTCACCACCAGATCCGGCGCATGCGCGTCGCCAAGGGCCACCATCGTGCCGCCGCGCAGGCCCTTGTAGCGGCCTTCGCCCTCGTCGAAACTGTCGGCGAGAGCGAAGCTGTCCTGCGTCCAGGTAAGCAGGTTCACGCCATCGCGGATGGCGTCGAGCAGCACGCCGGAATCCTTGAGCCGGGGCAGGTAGAGGTAGCGCGCGAAGTCTTCGACCAGCTGTTTCACCGCCACATGACTGCCGCGCCAGAGCGGAATCCTGTCGAGCTCCATCCTCAGGCGCGTCGGAGCAAAGCTGGTCAGGTAATGCTCGTCGCTGCGCAGCTTCCTGCTCGCGCGCACGGCGAGAGCGTCCTGTCCCTGCAGGCGCAGCGCCTCCCAGGTGATCGCCGCCTGCGGTGTTCCCTGCACCGGTACCAGTAACCATTGATAGGTCTCGGGCAGGCGCGCGGTGACGGTGCCGTCGGCCGACGTCTTCTGAGTTTCTGCCTGGGTGACCTGATAGGGCGTCAGGTTGAGATTCTTCTGCTCCTCCAGAATCGACCGCCACGCGAGAAACTTGCGTGCCGCCTCGTCGAGGTCCTGCAAGCGCGTCTTGTCGGCGGCCAGGAAAACCAGCGTGTTGCGGTACAGACGGGGTGTGTTGCCGCGGTTTTCCAGAATTGCCTTCGCCACCAGCTCGGCCGCGCTGCCGCCGTCTCGGCTGTATGGATGATTGACGCCGAGCACCACCAGGCGCGCATCGAAGTCGTCCGGCACATCGGCGCCGGTCGCCGGCATCGGGTGGATGCGCGGAAAATCGCCGGTGCGCGCGAGATCCCTGCGCAGGCGCTGCTCCAGCTCGTGCGCGACCTTGTCGGGTTCGCGCTTCATCTGCTCGGCGCGATCTTCCGCTAGCTTGGTCACCGTCGGCTGCGTCGAATACCAGTAGTGCGAACCATCCTGGTAGAGATAAGTGGCCGCGCCGGCCATCCGTCGCAGGGCATCGCCAAAGACCGCGGGCGATTCGCCGGGCATCACGCAGCCGAGCTTGACGCGCCGGTCCTCGATGCCCTTGTGCGCGGCGGCGGTGGTCGGTGCCGATCCCAGGTATATCGCACGCGCCACACGCCGACACGCCGAGAACTTGCCCAGATTGGGCAATTCGCTGTCCAGTTTCAGCGGCAAAGAGTTCGGCCCGTCGACGTCCTTCTCGATCACCGGCACCCAGTTGTCCGAGAGGTAGCGCGTCAGCTCGGACTGCACACGCGCGTCGTCGATCGATACGTTGGCCGGCAGGATCAGCGGGTTGCGGTCGCCCTTCTCCCAGAGACTGTGAATCACCGCCGCCATCAGTCGCAGCACGCCGCGTGTGCGTTGAAACTTCACCAGCGTCGACCAATCGGTGTACAGTCGGTCGAAGATTTCCGGGTGAATCGGATACGCCGCCTTGATGCGCTGCTCGTACTCGGCTTCCCGACACTCCGGCGGAAACTCGGCCTGCTGGGTGCGGTAGAAGTCGGCGAAGGCGCGCGCCACGACGTCGCGGTCCTTGAACGCCTGGTCGGCCAGCGGTTGGAAAAGGCGCCGGCGCACGATCTCGAAGCCCTCTTCGGCACTCGCTGGTCGCCACGAGGATTCGACGCGACCGACGACGTTGCGCAAGCGATCCAACGCCTCGCGGCCACGCGTGCCGCCGACTTCCACATCATCGCTATGGGAATGTGACGATGCGCCAGAGGTATCCGAAGCCGGCAGGCTGATCACCAGCAGGCAGTTCTTCGCCAGCTTGGCCGACTCGGTCAGTAACTGCGCGAAGGTGAACTGCGTCTCGAAGCCGCCGGCGGGCAGGTCGCTCTGGTCGTGCAGTTGGCGCGCGTAGGCCACCCACTCGTCAACCAGGATCAGGCAGGGACCGTAATCGTTGAACAGCTCGCGCAGCACGTCGCCAGGGCTGGTCGCGTTCTCGTCGTCGGCCTGCACGCGCGCGAAGGCTTTCTTGCCGCCCAGTTGCCAGGCCAGCTCACCCCACAGCGTGCGCACCACCGTACCGTCGGGCTTCACCGACGGGTTACCGGGAGAGATCTTGTTGCCGACCAGTACCACCCGCTGCGCCTTGAGCGAGCCCTTGGCACCGGCGGCCTGCATGACCGCGTCGATGCCGGCCAGCTCGGTCGGCGCAATGCCCGAGAACAGGTGATACAAGGCCAGCATCGAGTGCGTCTTGCCGCCGCCGAAGTTGGTCTGCAGCTGCACCACCGGGTCACCGCCACCGACCGTCAAACGGCGGACCGCGCCGACCAGCATTTCGGTCAGGCTCGCGGTGAGATAGGTGCGGCGGAAAAACTCGACCGGGTTCCTGTATTCGGGCGTGCCTTCGCCAAGATGCACCTGCCACAGGTCGGCGGCGAACTCGGCCTGCTGGTAGCGGCCGCTGGCCACGTCCTCGTGCGGCATCACCACTTCGCGCCACGGCTTTAGGCTGCCGGTCACGCCGCTCTCGATGGCGGTGCCGGCCGACTTGCGCTTTTCACCACGCGCCTGCTCGTCGAAGCGCACGCGCAGCAGCTCGGTCTTCATCTTCTCGACCTCACCCGCCTGCACGGCGGAAATCGCCGTCAGCAAACGCGCGGCAGAATCGAGCGCGCGGTAGGCGTCATCGCTGGAAAAAGGTTCCTGGTGCGCCCAATCGTTGCGCACGGCCAGCAGCTCGTTAACCAGGCTGCGCTCTGTCTTTCCGAGAACCTGGCGAAAAACCTCGCCCCATTTGCGATCCATCACCACCAGCGAGGCGGCGATGTCATTGAGTGACTCCGTCTTGCCGGCACTGAGGCGCGTGTCGGACAGAATATCCTTCACCTCGAACGCCCAGCCGGTACCGTATCTGGCCTTGAGTTCGCGCTCGATGAACGGCACCAGGCCGGTCTTGAGAAGCTCCAGCGCCTTACCGACGCGCTCGTGGTTGGTGATGGCCATGGTGGTCTATTCCTGATCGAAGAGGTCGGCAGTGCCCGGCGCGGTAGTGCGAGCCTTTTCCCGGGACAGGCGAGTGATTTCCGGCCAACTCTGCACTAGGCCGTTATAGGCCATGGCTTCCGTGGCGCGCTTCTTGCGCTCGCACAGTGTGTAGAGGCGGTAGCAAAGTTCGCGGGCCGTTTCGGCCTGGCTGCCGAGCTTGGCGACCAGTGCGGCAGCGGCAGATTCACCGGTAGATTCGAGCACGCGAATCAGCTGGTGAACCATTTCCCAAACGGTGAGGCGGGTGTCGGTTGTTGGGTCCCAGTCGGCCGGCAGTTCGGCTGGCTTCAGCAGGCGGACCTTGCCGGCCCTGGAAAGCAGGATGCCGGCCTCAACCAAGCCGGCGACGGCGGTGTTCTTGGACTTGGAGAGCTGTTCGGCGACACCGTAATCACCATCGGCAAAGCCGGTCTGCTCGAACCAGGTGAGCGCCCAGCGGGTATCGGCGTCAAAATCGCCTTCCTGTTCGGCCAGAGCTTCGTCGAGTACTTGGTTGATGAGGGTCAACGCGGCGCGCACCGGGATCGGCTTGCCTTCGGCATCGAGGACCTTGGCGTAGCGCGTATAAACAGCCATGCCAGGACCGATAGCCGCTTGGGCGAGGTCCACCGGCGCGATATTACCGCGCTGGAGGTGGGCAAGTGCCGTTGGCAGTTCGGTTCTGAGCGCTGCAACAAACTCGCGACGGGTTGCGGTGGCGGCCGTGGCCAACCTTTGGCGGCAGACGAGTACGATGCTCGAAGCCAAGGCGTTCGTACCTGAGCCAATCATGCGATTGCCAAGTTCGGTACGCATCGGCCAGGTACCGCTAATGGCGAAACCCGCTTCGATGACGGCGGCGAGGAAAGTGTCCCAGCCGGTATTGGTTGTGCCGTCTGCGCCGTCACTCTCAGCTTGCTTGAAAGCGTAGTAGATGGTCACGGGAAAGGCCGGGTGCGCCTGCTCGGCTAAACGGTGCATCGCTCGAGTCATGCCGGTGAGGAAGAAGCTTTCGGCCTTCTCCTTACTACCATGGCGGTAAACTGTAGCAACTAGTTCTTCGGCCTTTGGCACGGCCAGCGTAGAAAACAGATCGGGGAAGATAGGCTTTAAGGATCGGCGCAGCCAAACATAGAAGAAGTCCGACAGGTCCGCATACGCAATATTGTCGTAGTACGGAGGGTCGGTGGAGACGACTGCGCCTTCGCTCAAATCCTGTGACTGTGCATCCGCCTGCGTAACCCGACCAGCAGATCTGGCTGGTAGTTGGTCAACCACTCGCATCATGTTCTTCAAGGATACAAGTGGATCACCAGCCATTTCGCCAAAAGCATTGGCCTCCGAGAAATCCCACACCATCGGCAAAGCCTGACGACCAAACGTGGCGATTGATTGGTCCATAGTTGTCTTCCATCGACACAATGATGACTGCGCGTCGGCCATCTTGCTGATCGCCAAACCGAGGTATACACCAACGGCCTCAGCATATGCTGTAGCACCATCCCCGCATTTCTCGAGGCCGGCGCTATCGTCGCGTAAACCAGCGTTGATGGCGTCGCGCCGCACACGATCCAGCGCTTCTTGGACCAGGTCAGTGAACGTTGTCAGCGCCACAAGTTGGCGAGGAGTGAAGATGTCCCCTAGATTGTTCATCCCATACCCAGGAGGCTGGAAGTTCCGATGTTTTTTTGGCATCTCACAGTCAGGCTTCCACCCCGGAGCCGCCTTGCGTGCAATTGCTTCATGTTCCGGTGATGGAGCCAGATAGACCCGTCCGCGCTCCCCCTCGGCAACGATGGCCATGAGCCGTTCCCCCATCCGCCCGGCTTTGGCCTCAGAGCGAATGTAGTCGTATGTAATAGGCACTCCAGAAATCAGGCAGGAAAAAGCCTTCCGCTTGCCAGCTGAGGTGCCACTTTTCGCTCTTTCTGCGTCTTTAGGTTTCCCCACGATCACTGCGAAGCGATAGCTTCCACTTCCGATCACCGGCTCGATATACGCCTCCTTGCTCGCCTTACTGGAGAGCATGAAGGTAGACGCCAGCCACCTGTGCCAATATGACCTGAGACACCTACCCCTGACGAATTAGAGTAGAAAGGTAGGT
>JEMY01000069.1:0-14703 GCA_000585075.1 Candidatus Accumulibacter regalis
CGACGCACCACATCGACTCGCCTCACCGGTTCCCAAAAGCTCACCTTGAAACCCACGCGCAACTGCGAGGGGCAGGCACAAAGCGGTGAGCCACCGGGATTCGGCGTGTCTTCCTGTCCCATGGACAGCAGATCGAGGCCGCCGAAGCGGATCGGCAGCATGCAGCGCCAACAGATATCGGTGATCGGATTGGCGAAGCGGCCAGTGCAGGTCGGCGATGCCAGGGCAGGCCCGCTACGCCCAATCGCCACCGCCAAGAAGAACAACAAGAGGCACTTACGGACGAACTTCATCGACCCTTAGCCTCTTGCCATCCTGACTGACCACCGCCGGCACCTGACGAATGCCGAGGCGGCGGCTCAAGCTACCGCCCTGGTCGTAGAAGACGCGGCGTTTCCACGAGCGCATTAGCGCCAGGGGCTCACCGGCGACCAGGATGGGTTTGGCACCCCCCTCGGGGCTCGCCAGCGCCTGTTGCGCAAAGGCGACTTGGCGGCGATCCCGCCCGTCAAAGAAGATGAGACGTTCGCGAAGGGAAACGTGATCGAGAGGATTCACCCTTAGTCCGCGCGCGAAAAGGATCGCGCCGTCGGCATTGCGGATGTCGTGGTCGAGGATCCACGTCGGGTCGATGAAGAAGCGGCGCCGGGTGACGGTGGCCTTGAGGCCGTCGACGGGTCTCGGTTTCTCGACGGCCGCGACGACGTGATCGCGGTGTTCGTTCTGTTTCCGGGCGAGTTCGCCGGTCTTCTCCAGGTGTTTGAGACGCGACTCGATGACGTCCAGCAGATCCGGCTCGGCAATGTCGTAGGTCGGCCCGACGACACCGAGATCCTCCGCGTGCGCGATGGGCATCGACGCGGCAAGTAGCAGGGCGAAGAACGGCAGTGGGGCGCGAGTCGACATGGGAATCGATTCTGGTCTGCCGTCGGCGGCTGTGGATTTCGAAATGTGGATTTCCAGGGCGCATTTCGCCTCGGCATCGGGCGATGATGGTTGCCGCGTCTACGCGCTCCGGTTCTGGCTGCCATCGCCAGCGGGCGGGACCGGAATTCGGTAGCAATGCGCCCGATTCCGCGTTTGACACAGAAACACGTCCGGGACGACGCTCCCAAGGCGCAGGATCTGCATCCTGGCCAGCTGGAGTCGCTCGACCAACAGGGGTTCGGCCTGGCGGGAGGGAATCCAGGTGAAGTTCCCCTCCCGCTCTGATGTCAGGACGCCAGTTTTTACGCCGTCGCGCAAGGTGGCGACGATGCCCTGGATTAGTTCCAGCCGCTCATCTTCACCGGGGCCCTCGGCCTTGCCCTGGATCGGCCCGGCTTTCTGAACGGGTTGGGTAGCTGGAGGCGCGGTGGTTGCGGGTTTGGGCTGTAGGTTTCCGATGGCCATGAGCTGCTTGACCGCTGGCTGGAGGCGAATCACTTTCCACGGCTGACCGTGCTCGACCTTGATCTCGGTCACCTTGCGAAACGGTGCCAAAGGATCAAGCGCCAGCCAGTTGCGGTGCGACAGCTCGTCGAGGATCGCCTTGCTGTCCAGACCGCAGCCAGTGAGCGCATCGGGCCACTTCAGACACAACACGCCGGAGGGGTCGATGTGGACCAGAGTCTCGGCAGCTTTCTTGCCCGCCTGAAGGTCGTGTGCAAGGGCCCGTAATGCTTCGCCGACGGCACCGTCGAGCTGATCGCTGCCCGCCGCTGGCAGGTTGGGCTTGGGCTCTGGGTTGGCAGCAGGCTCTGGCATCGGAGTGCGCCCAGACGAAGCGCCTGGTTCCGTGGCGGGCGATGACTTCGGGGTCGGGAGGTCAGCCGGCACTGTTGCGGGTTCGTCCTGCTCGAGAAGCCTTCCCGGAACGCAGGGCGACGCGGGCTCGATTAGCAGCCCCGGCTCACGAAGCCTGATCGCCGTCAGTCGGATGTTCGAGATCTTCTCGGCCAGCACCGCCGGAGCGATCACCCAGTAGCGATGGCCGTCGGCACGATCCTCGCGAACACTCGCCAACTGCCGTTCCACGAGCATATCGAGAAGACTGTTCGGCGTTCTCGGCAAGCCCGGAATCTTTTCCTGATGAATGAGGGCGGCAATTTCCTCGCCAGCGGCCGGCCAGACGAGGTAGAGGTGCCCATCGATATGCCAGAGTCGCGAGCCCGGTTGATTGACTCCCCAGATTCCCTCACGAACCAGCCGGCGCATGATGTCCACCAGGAAGCGTTCGACCGGCAGGCCGATCTCGTAGCCGGTAAAGGCGACGCCAAGATTGCGCAAGTCGCGCTCGACGCTGGCCTGATCCGCGCGAATGACGAGATCGTGAATCGGATTCTCGGCGCTGGGTGAGCCGTTGATCGTCTCCATCATCCACAGCACCAGCTCGGTGTCAGCCGCGGCGATCCAGGCCAGACCCTGTGGACTGATGATGCGTTCGGCAATCAGGGCGGAAATGGCCTGGTGTTTCTTGCCACGATTCTCGCGCCAATGCAGGAAGTAGCGATCGACCTGATGGCGGCTGGCCCAGCCGTAGAGATCTTCGACGAAGGGGTTCCAGACCTGCGCGCCATCCCGGCTGGTGACGGCCAGGTCGGTGACCGGTTTGCCAACGTCGTGGCAAAGGGCGGCAAGGAATACCGCCAGATGCCAGCGCGGCTGGAGTTCGCGGCGGCGGCGCGGCGCCTGCTCTCCGGGCAGAAGCACGCGATCACCCGACTGGAGCGACCACAGGGCGACTTCGGCCGCGTGACGCAGCAGCCCACCGGCGCCGCGATGATGATGCGTCTGGCTGGCCGGCAGGAGGTGGGCATAGGAAGCAAAGCGACGCAGGGACTGCCGATAGAACTGCTCGAAGATTTCCGAAGACGCAAGGCCGGCTTCGCGGATTTGGCCGATCAGCTCCTGCTGCGTCTCGATGAGTTTGTCCGGGTGGGTTGCCGGCAAGCCCGTCATGAACGGCGGGTAGCGTGGAATCTCCTCGTCCATGGGCTGCTCCGACGGCGGGTTTACGGGAAGGCTTACGGCCGGTTGTTGGCCATGTTTATCCCGCCGAATCGCTTTCCTGATCAAGCCGAACATCGGTCAGCCCTCCCCTTGGCCCACATCCAGCCGGGTTCGGTGCAAGCCGCGCCGAATCGCGGGTACGCGGCGAAGACGCTGGCGTGCCTGATCGGGGTCGAGATCGAGGAGGTCGCAGATTGCGTGGAAGGAATTGCCGGCCGTGGATTGGTCATGAAAAATCCAGATCAGGGCGTCCCGCTGCACGCCTTCGACAGTGCTTGCCGATTTCTCGGCTGATCGAGTGTTGCCCTTGGCATCTTCGATCGCTTGATGGAGGACGGCGATCCAGAGGCGCTTGGAGCGTTGGGCAACCTCGCGTACAGCGCAGTCGGCGAGGACTCCCCAAGACCCGGTGCGTCGCACGTCAGAAGACCCGATGCGCTTTCCCGACGATCTGCTGCCGACTCACCCAGCCGGTCAGCCGATAGCGTGAATCAAGGCTGTCGGGATGCGAGCCGGCAACGTAGTAGCGCCCGTCGGGAATGATCCCGACCGGGCCAGTGTCCAGGGGCTCGCCGGTCCTGGCGAGCTCCTTGGCACGACCGACCGGCTCGCCATCTACCCGGAAGTCTCGCCCTGTCGCGGTGACGACGGAGCCGGGCAAGCCGATCAAGCGTTTGAGGAACAGGCACCCGCGCGGATAGGGCCAGTTGGCCGCCCACCGGAAGGCCACCAGGTCCCCGCGCGCTGGCATGACGTCTTTCTCAACCAGGAAGAGCGTGCCGGGAAGGCTTTCGGTGAGGTTCAAGGCGAGCAGATAGGCGCGGCCAAACGCCAAATGGGCGGCAATGACCCAAAGCAGCAGTGGAAACCAGCGCCCCAGGAGATCGAAAATACGGATAGACATGCCGCCACTGTATCGGCGTCGTAAGCGTCAGGATTTGGAAATGCGCCCCGCGGTGACGCTTTTGGGCGGCAGGCGAATCGGGAATCCGTGCAGGCTCGCGAGGGTAACGAGCCCTATGCCGGCAGGTGCTTGCAGTTTTGCGGACCGGTGAGAATCTCGAGCGGTAAGCAACTGATTGGAGGCCTCCATGACCATCGCCGCTGCAACACAAACAAGCGCCATCTTCAGCACTTTGCCGCTACTGGCGCTGCTGCTCGCCGTCATCGCCATGTTCCGCTGGAATCGGCGATCGAAAACCGTCACGAAACACCAGCTCGATCAACTTGAGCAGGAACTCAAGGTCATCAGAAATGAGATCCTGCTGGTAACCACGAACGCCGTTCCGGGCGAACGAACCGTCAGAACGGTCGGCTACGTGGAGGCACTGTCCGAAGCTGAGGCAGCATCCGACTGGGAGTACCGCCTGGCGGAAAAACAAGCCCTGTTGGAGCTGGCACGTCAGGGACTTGCCCTGGGGGCCAATGCCATCGTGGGACTTCGCAAGAGCCATGCCCACTACGACCAGGCCGGATCGCAATGGCGAGTGTCGAGAGTCACCTACCAGGGAACGGCTGTCGTCGTGGACAAGAAGAGGCCAAGCGCTGAATCGGCTGTGGCGTGAACGGGGCGCTGCCGCTTCTTGCATCGACACGCGGCAGGACGCCAAGGCCAGCTTGACTGATCGCCGGAATGAAGGTCTGGAAGCAGCAAGCGTGTCCTCGTGCAAGTCATGCGGTGAAGCAAGCGGTGAGCCGCCGGCGCGAAGTCGATGATTCCCTTGCGATCGCCAAGCGCACGGATGTTTGGTCGGCGACGGTCGGTGTTGCTGCCTTCTCGAACCGCAGCTCACTAACCCGGCCCGCGCGCCCGAAGCTGTCGTGCTGACAAACGACGTAAAGACCGTCAATATTCGCGTGTTGCTTGTCGCGAGATTTCACTTTGGGGGTTCATCGTCGGATCGAAGACGAGCGGCCAGACGGGAAGTACCACGTTCATTTGCCGTGACTCTGCTGGCAGTCAGCGCGTGATCGTCAGCTCTCCGCTCATGGAGGTCCGTCGAGCCGTCGGGCTGATGCAGCGCCAACGAGCGGCGTTTTCTTCCCAACGGGCGTCGAAGGTCCAAGGGTCACTGCCCTTTCGGCAGGTGGTGGAAAAGTTCAGCGCTACCGGGTTCGGGGAAATTGGGTATGAGCATCGGCGTTCGGGTCATGTTTTTAGACGGTGATCGGATCATCCGCGTGTCCCAGCGTCGCTTCGATCGCGTCTTGAATGAAGCAATGCCTGAGTATGCAGGCCAACGGGTTCGCTGTGCGATGGTCTATGTGCAGCTTGCCGATCGCAAGCCCGTAGAGGTGGTTCGCATCGACTATAGACTGCTTCCGCTGGACCCAGACGGGCGGCTCGACGCAGACCTTCAATCGCGCAAGATGATGCTGGCCGGGGAGATGTTCGGCCGCGGGATAGCAGGTACCTCCGAA
The DNA here is from genome assembly GCA_000585075.1 of Candidatus Accumulibacter regalis. Taxonomy (GTDB): domain Bacteria; phylum Pseudomonadota; class Gammaproteobacteria; order Burkholderiales; family Rhodocyclaceae; genus Accumulibacter; species Accumulibacter regalis. Next base: position 5,413 of record JEMY01000069.1, read on the forward strand.
CGCGTCGTCGACTTTGGGCCGTATCTGGCGGAGAGGCAGTATCACGCTGAGTACAACTGGAAACCCACGAACAACGAGGAACGCGTCCTGGTGGATCTGGCGCTTGAGCACTGAGTGTTCGAGCTCTTGCGGTCCGGCGAGCAAGCCACGACGGGAAAAGTGTCTCGCAGTGCGTGTCATGAATGAAAGCTCAATTACCCGGTTGTTGCAGAGGCGACGGTGAGGAAGGAGAAGAGAGAACAATGCAGCCCGGACATTTGGTAGTTGCGTTTCTGTTGCTGGCAAGCATCCCTGCCCGGGCGGAAACGTTGGTTGGCACGGTGGTGGGCGTGGCCGATGGCGATACCGTCACCGTTCTCGACACTGACCACCAACAGTAGCCAGCCATCAATGCCGCTCCTCTTGCGCGAGCGATGCGGCTGCTGTGGCGCCGTTGGCGATCTGCTCGAATTTCTCCGCACTGGCGAGTGCCGCATCAAGTGCCGGGATCTCGCCGAAGATCATCCCGGACATGGCCGCATAGTCCCTGGCGAGTGCATCCCGCATCGCCGCGCTGGGTGTCAGTGTGAATGTGCCGGGTATCGCGGTATCGAGCCCCAGGTCCGCGCTACCGAAGAACAGCCGCGCATGCTGTGCGCAGTCGATCGCGAGCGCATGATCGGCCTGCCATTCGTGTGCTGATGCGGCCAGCATCAGTTGATGCACGTCGTAGTAATGGCGCGAGATGCGCTGACCACCGTGCCGCAGTTCGCCACGGCGGTCGTGCCACTGACGCAGGCCATGCAGGATAATGACCTTGTCCCAGAAAGTGCGCCCGGGCTTCACGGTGGTGACGTTGGTGACAGTTAGATGCAGGTCGGGCAAATCCTGAGCTACATAGGGCGTGACCGTGGCCACGACGTGCGGGTCCAGCGCCGATTTCGCACCGGACTCGATCTTGACTGCGGCGCGCACGTAGTCGCCGCCAGTGGCGGTGACGGCGGGATACCAGAACAGCAGTGTCTGGCCATCCTTATCCTCTGGGTCAGGCTCCAGCCGGAAACGGCCTCCTGGAATGACGGATGCAGCGAGCTGCGTGAACTGCGCCGTCAGCGGTCCCGCGATGTAGGCCTGACAAGCGGTGCGAATTGCGTCGAGACGCGCCCGGCGCCTCTTGCCGCTCAGGGCGGTCAGCTCCACCACATCGGCCGCCTGCCCCAGATCATCACGGAAGACCGTGATGTCGATGTCTTCGGAGAACCGGGAGATCAGACCGAAGGCCTTGGAAAGCGAGGTGCCACCCTTGAACAGCAGGCGGGGGCCGCCGACTGCAAGGCCGTTGAACAGCGCATCGAGCGTCCAGCAGACCCAGAAGTCTTTTTCGACATTCTGGACTGCGGTGCCCAGTCGGGCGGCCGTTCCGAGGAACAGGTCGCGCCGCTCAGCGTCTTTGGCGGCAATGACATCGTGGAAGGACGGGTTCAACCGGTGACCTCCCGGTGTTTGGCCGAGCGGCGGCGAATCGCTGACTGCTTCGTGCCGTTATGCGGTTGCGGTGTCTTGGCCGCAGCAAGCTGCTGATCACAGCCGGGCAGTTCACGAACCAGGCTTTGCATCCACGCGGGCATCGCGCCAAAGCCATCGATCAGGTCCTGGCGGATCGCGGCACCGTGGGTTGGGTCTGCCAACACTTGAGCCAATCGGCGCAGGATACGGTCGCGATCAGAAACCAAGGTGTCCTTCAGCCAATGCAGCGCCTGCACCACGCGCATGGCGGGACGTCCGGCCCAGTAGAGACGGCTGGGCGCGGTTTGCTTGAAGTCGATGCTCAGCTTATCGAGCTGTATGGCGCGACGGCGGGCATCGGTATGGATGGTGACACGTGCCGGTACGGCATCGGTCAGGCCGAGATCGTTGGCGGCGGTCATGCCGTCCACCAGCAGGCGCAATTGATCGCGTCGGGCAATGGCTTCCATCACGGCGCGGTAGTCCGGGGTGGTGGGTCGCTTCGTCAGCCGGTTGAGCGTCGGCTTGTCATATAGGCCCCGGTCGATGCGGCGCAGATCACCGGCCTGAACCATGCGTTGCAGGGTTTTGTCGATGGCATCGCGGTTGCCAAGCTGTGCAAAGTCTGTCGGCACCCAGACATGGCCTGGGGCGGCGATATCGATCTGCGCAGCGATGATAGATTTGAGATCGGACACGATTTTATCCTGTCCGATATTTGTACATACTTTCCGGACCGATGACAAGCCAATTTGTCCGAAAACTGTAGTTCTATTTCGGACCTCAGCATCCGACGCAGTCTGGCCTCCCGGCACATGGTGCCGTCGGGCTCGCCGGCGTTACCCCGCGCTTCGTACCGAGTCGCGGCCATGTGGCGTTGATCCTAACAGCCTCCGGCCAGTTGGCCCTGCGCGCGCCGCTTACCGTTGAGGACGTGGAGTGCCTGTGGAGCGGCTGCCTTGCTGTTCCCTTCAACCTACCACGCCGCTCTCGCCGTCAAGGGTCGCGCGTGTCCTGCACGCTTGTGCCGAAAGAATAGGAAGTCCAGCAGTACCAACTCGAGTATATGAACCTTAATCAAGCGGCGGCAATGCACTTCTTTTTGGTCGATTGCCGTCACCAAACCACAAGCGGCCAGCCAGAACAGTTACTGCTGAGTCCGAGCGCCAAAGGCCGGACCCGACTGAGAGCAGTCGTTCAGATTCTTCAAGCCACTGGCAGCGATCGACCCGAAGCCGACGTAGCGCACCGAGCAAAGCGGCCACCCGCCGAAGCGCGGTCCGCGGCGCGACACGGTCACTACTGCGACCGCGAAGGCGAAACGTTGGCCAACGGGGCATACCCACACATGGCGACCGACGCTCCACAAGGCAAATAGAAAATGCCCCAAACATTCAGACTTAAGCTTTTAGTCAGCCTGAAGTAACCGCATCATCGAGGTCGTTGGCGCCGTCTCGCCTCATACCTGGCCTGTCGACTGCGGCGTCGAAGAAACGGGGTGCGTGCACAGGGTCTATGTCGTTTCGTGTGGAACGGACGACGGCCGACCTGTGGGGCTGCGCAGGCATGGCCACCCCGACCAGCGGTGTTGCGGGCGTTGAGGGCGCGGTCAAGGGCGGGCAAAGCCCGGCGGAGCGTACCCTTGACGGCGTCAGAAACGCCAGTACGCTCAAGGGCTTGGGGCTGGTTGCGGCTTTTCGCGGCCGGCCCCCGAGCCCGTCCGGCGGCGAGGACTTCACCGCCCTCGGGGGCGGGGCTAGGGGTGGGGGCGCCCGCAGGGCTCGGCACAGGCATCGGCTCCGTTCCACACGAAACGACACAAACCCCGTGCACACCGCTACCGAGAGACCCTTACTGGTCTTCTCCGGACCGTTCAGACCAGGCAGTACGTAACCAATCTACCAGCGATTCTGGCAACTCGGCGAGTGCCGCCTCATCGAGCACGCCTGTCGCCTTGGCTTCTTCCAGGATGGCGACAATCTACGGCTTGAGCGCCTCGATCGCAGGGTCCTCGGCGGCCGTTTCGCCACCATCGAGCGCCCGCGCAACGCGCTCGAGCAGTGCGCGGTCTGGCGCTTGTTGCGCGGCGTCGCTGTATCGCAGCAGATCAGCGCCGATTGTGCGTGCCAGATCCCCAAAGGTCTCGGGATAACGCTCGACAAAGGGCGCGAGAATTTCGAGTGCCTCATGGGCTGCCTGCGCCGCTTCCGTTTGCCGATCGAGCGCCGTCAAAACGACCGACGTGGTGCTGATGCTCCGCGCGAGCTTGGGCAGGAAAGCGTCGGGGCGGTCTTGCGCCAAGCGCCGTCGGATGTCGACTGCCTCCTGGCTGGTGGCGAGCGCCTTCTCGTGCCGGCCGAGGTTGGAGAGGCGGAGGCCAAGGTTATTCAGGCTCGACGCGAGGTCGGGCAGGAAGGCGCCGGGGCGGTCTTGCGCCAGGCCCCTTCGGATGTCGACCGCCTCCTGGCTGGCGGCGAGCGCCTCCTCGCGCCGGCTGAGCTCGGAGAGGCGGATGCCGAGGTTAGTCAGACTCGACGCGAGTTTGGGCAGGAAAGCGTCGGGGCAGTCTTGCGCTTGGCGCCGATAGAGGTCCACCGCCTCCTGGCTGGCGGCGAGCGCCTCCTCGTGCCGGCCGAGCTCGGAGAGGTCTCCGCCGTGATTATTCAGGCTCGACGCGAGGTTAGGCAGGAAGGCGTCGGGGCGGTCTTGCGCCTGGCGCCGATAGAGGTCCACCGCCTCCTGGCTGGCGGCGAGCGCCTCCTCGCGCCGGCCGAGGTCGGAGAGGTGGAGGCCGAGGCTATTCAGGCTCGACGCGAGGTCGGGCAGGTAGGCGTCGCGGCGGTCTTGCGCCAGGCGCCTTCGGATGTCGACCGCCTCCTGGCTGGCGGCGAGCGCCGCCTCGCGCCGGCCGAGGTCGGAGAGTCGGTTGCCGAGGTTAGTCAGGCTCGTCGCGAGGTTGGGAAGGAAAGCGTCGGGGCCGTCTTGCGCCTGGCGCCGATAGAGGTCCACCGCCTCCTGGTTGGCGGCGAGCGCCTCCTCGTGCCGGCCGAGCTCGGAGAGGTCTCCGCCGTGATTATTCAGGCTCGACGCGAGGTCGGGCAGGAAAGCGTCGGGGCGGTCTTGCGCCAGACGCCGTCGGATGTCGACCGCCTCCTGGCTGGCGGCGAGCGCCGCCTCGAACCGGCTGAGGTCGGAGAGGCGGACGCCGAGGTTAGTCAGGCTCGACGCGAGGTTGGGCAGGAAAGCGTCGGGGCGGTCTTGCGCCTGGCGCCTTCGGATGTCGACCGCCTCCTGGCTGGCGGCGAGCGCCGCCTCGCGCCGGCCGAGGTCGGAGAGGCGGGTGCCGAGGTTATTCAGGCTCGTCGCGAGGTTGGGCAGGAAAGCGTCGGGGCGGTCTTGCGCTAGGCGCCGAGTGAGGTCCACTGCCTCCTGGCTGGCGGCGAGCGCCTCCTCGTGCCGGCAGAGGTTGGAGAGGCGGAGGCCAAGGTTATTCAAGCTCGTCGCGAGGTCGGGCAGGAAAGCGTAGGGGCGGTCTTGCGCCTGGCGCCGATAGAGGTCCACCGCCTCCTGGCTGGCGGCGAGCGCCTCCTCGTACCGGCCGAGAGCGGAGAGCCAGGACCCGATGTTATTCAGGCTCCCCGCGAGGTCGGGTAGGAAAGCGTCGGGGCGGTCATGCGCCAGGCGCCGATAGAGGTCCTCCGCCTCCTGGCTGGCGGCAAGCGCCTCCTCGCGCCGGCCGAGGGCGGAGAGTCGGACACCGAGCGTGCCAGCGCTGGCGGCCAGCTGGCTCAGTATCGTTTCGCGCTGATCGGCCGCACCGTCTTCCAGTGCGTCAACTGCGGCGAGCCGTTGTCGCGCCAACCAGGCGCGCCGCTCAGCAACATGTAGCGACAAGTCCATCAGCGACAGCGACTGGATTGGCAACTCGGTATCAATCGCGGCCAGAGACTCGTCATCGAGCGCGTCAACTTGTCGATCGACCCGTTCAGCCAACGCACCCTGCGTGTCCATCATGACCGCGACCAGGTCCGCAGCGAGTGCCTTCGCGTGCATGCTGACAAGATGGTCCAGCAGCACGACGGCTTGACCATTGGCCAGGGTTCCATGCTCAGGCTGGGTGGCACGCTGCAGCACCGTGAGGAAATTACGGCGCCGCTTTGCCTGTGTCTCCGTCGGCTCTGCCTCGATCCAACGCAGGCAGCCGTCGACGAGCTCGGGGTCGCCGACCGTAGCGACGTGGTGCTCCCCGATCAAGTCGGGCTCCAGCGGACCGACACCGCCGTCAGGATTGCCATAGACACGGCAAAGCTTGCGCACCACGGGATCGACGGCGACGCGCGCCGTGCGCTGACCTCTGTAGAAGTCATCGGCCATCAACAGATCTTCGGTGGACCGCCGCGCAGAGACGCCTTGCACTGCGGTGACCTGCGCGACGCCGCGAGCCATGTCGCGCGTGCGCTCCTCGTCCAGCGCGCCAATGAGCTTCTTCCAGTGATTGCGCTCCAGCCCGAGCACGCGGCGCAGGAGTTCATCGACGCCGGTGGCGCCCGCTTCCGGCGTGGCCGAAGCAAGCCAGAGCAGCGCCTCCATCTGGATGGCAAGCGGCCGGGCGTAGCCGGCCCCGGACTCGATGCGCAAACGCCGTTCCTGCGGGAACTCGCCGCTCGGCAGAACGTAGCCCTGTGCCCTGAGCAGCGGTGCGAACACCTCGCGGCTCGCGTCGAACAGATCGAGCCGTTGTTGACCCGTAGAAAGTTCCGGGAGGGCGGCAACATCGGGACCACCGGCCGTTCCGCGGAACACGCGTTGCAGTTCGGGTGTGTCGTCGTGCAGCGTGCTCCACCATTCACCTGCGCTGCGGGCGAGCAGCACCAGGCGGACCGGTCGCGTGTCGTTCTCGGGTCGGGCGCTCAAGCGCTCGGCGATGCGCTTTACCTCGTCCTGACGGCCCTCGGCATAGTCCAGGACGATGAGCAGGCCGCGGTCATCGCCGTGGGCAAGCAGCTGGTCGAGCGCCTGCCAGCGCTGCTTGAGCGTCGCATCGAGCGGCTCATGTGGCGGGTCGAGGAAACCGGCCGTCCAAGCCTGCTGCCGCAGCTTTGTCGCGACCTCGATCATCAAGCGCGTCTTGCCGAGCCCGCCCGGGCCGTGGATCAGGCGCGCAGCGGTGGGCCGCTCCCCGCTGCACCAATCGATGAGCTGCGCCCCGATGCCCGTCGCATCGAGATAGCCGACCACCTCAAATTTGGCCTGCAGCAGCTCGGTGGGAGCGATCTCGCGCGGATCGCGCGCGAGCCGGCGCTGCTTGGCGTCGATCAGTCGGTGGCCGTGCTGGCGGAAATAGATTTCGTGCAGCGGCACGCGGGTCGGAATTGGCTCACCCGTCATCACCTTGGCGATGGTGGCCAGGACGCGCGCGTGATCCTCGGCGTCGTCGATATGATGGATGTTGAAAGGCTCGGGGATGTCGCTAAAGCGCATGTCCGCGGGCCGCACATTGACCAGCTTGCCTTGGGCTTGTCCGACCACCGCCTCGGCATAGACATAATCGGAGATCATCGCGCCCTCCGTCCAGAGCACCACGACGACCCGCGCCTCTTCAAGAGCGGCCTTGATTTGCTTGGAATACGAGGAACGACTCTCCAGCGCATGGTCCCACCACACCGACCCGGCACCGTACTGCTCCTCAATCACGCCCGCGAGCGCGCGAGTCAGATCACGATGCTTCGAAGAGTAGCTGATGAAAATCGGCTTCACGGCGATCCCAGGTTTTATGATTTCGAAATAGCGTAACAGTCATCATCTACTGACCGGAAGCGCGCCGCGAATGCTTCAATGGGCGAAGGAGACTCTCAGCGACGGAGTTGTTTCACTGTGAGCGCGCATCGACGCTTAGAAGAAGCGAGGTGATCCGTCCGGAGTCGTGTGATCGGCATCGATGAATGTCTGCTATGGAGCCGTGCGCCGTATGGCTGCTTGTGGCCGGCTGCCGACCGACGCCATTCTGCGCCCACCGGCTGCTTACCGGCGCATAGCGGCCAGTCAGGCGAATAAAGTCACAGGCGCAGCCGAATGACCGCTTACGGCTGAACGCTCCAGGCTAACGTCGTCGGCTTTTGAAAAAAAAGGCCGCGACCGTCTGCTCATCGCTGAGAGCCGCCAAATGGAGCCTCCCTCAGGCCTCTCCAGAAAGCGCTCATCTACCCATCGGTAGGCGGCGCGGTCAGCTAAGGAGCCCGACCCAACCTGCGCCATCAAATTCAGGCGCGCACTCGGCCACCTACTTGTGTCGCACCAGAGAGAGCAGAATGGCGTTGGCGAGTAGCCGGTTAATGATGATGCCGATCCCCTGTGAGCCGCGCCGCTCGCAACGGGTGCACTTCCGAAACGCGTTCGGCCACGCGGGCGTTGCCCCGCACAAAAGCGCCCTTTCTTCGACCCGCAACCCCGCTTCGACTTCCCGGTCACCTCGCAAATCTACCCACACCGACCTGCTCGTCCGCAGACTTATTTTGGCGCTTCGATTGCCGCTGCATAATTTGCTCACCGACGGCAAACAGAAGGAACCGTGGCAAGCGTGCCCCCATTCATGCCCAGCGACAGGCGGATCTTTCGTTGACGGGCCGAGAGTACTTGACGTCGTCGACGTTCTTCCCGGCGCGCCCAACGAGACCCGGACAATACCCGTGTTGGAATATCGATTTGCGAAGACAATAGGCCTTCCAAAGGACAAAGTCGATGCCCGAATCCCCTGAACAGGCGACCGACCGCTACCTTCGCAGCGGCGAGCACGATGCCCACTTCCGCGCCTGGCCGGGGAACGACTTCCTCGCCCGCATCCACGCCGGCGACGCCGCGCTGCGCTCGGCACTGATCTCCGCGGTCCATAGCCGTACCGTGCACATCGCATTCCCGGAAACAGTCGCCAACATCGACGTCGTTGCCTTCACACGCGGAAAAGTGGCACCGATGGTACGTGGACTGTTCCCGGCCTCCGAACAGGCGTCGGTCCTCGATCTGCTCGAACGCTCGGTCATTCTTCTCACCCCGGCCACAATCGACGCGCATCTGCAAAACACGCAATTGCTGGCCACCGCCTGGGATCTGGCGAACCTTTATCTCGGGGGACTGGGCGCGGAGCTCCTCGCCGAGGACGCTCCCCCCCTGCTGGGCCTGAGCGAGGAGACAAGCTGCTATCTGTCGGCAACCTCCTTCGACGCGCCCGGTCGCTTCGAAGATTTCGTTGTCCACGAAGCGGCGCACATTTTCCACAACTGCAAGCGCGAGACGATCGGGCTACGGGAGACTCGGACGCGTGCGTGGCTGCTGGAGATCGATTACGGCAAGCGCGAGACTTTCGCGTACGCCTGCGAGGCCTACAGCCGCCTTCAGGCGCTCGGCGACGGCCCGCGGGAGAGGCAGCGGCTGCTCGCGGAACACGAGCAGGGATCGATGCCACCCGATGAGCGCGTGGATGCGGTCGAGTACGTGGAAATCCTGCGCGAGGCCGTCGCAGTCCGCAACGGTTGGAAGCGGATCCTCCAGCGCTGTTCGCCTCCGCGCGTGGCGCGACGCGCTCTGTTGGGAGCAGCGTGATGCGATTGCTCAGGGAAGGGCCGTGCCCTCCTCTACTTCATGTGGAGGCCGCAGGATGACGAGCCACATCACCAATCTGGAAATACTGCGAAAGGAGCTGCGAGGAATGAGCCGCGGCGATCTGCTCATCATTGCCGAGCGGGCAATCGAACTCGTGCCAAAAGCGACGTTGAAGGCTCTCGTGGGCGACTACGTGCTCGTCGACGACTT
>JEMY01000069.1:14825-15966 GCA_000585075.1 Candidatus Accumulibacter regalis
TCCAGAAACTGCACGCAACATTCGCGGGGCACGGATGCCTTCATCGCCGAGTTCAAGCGTCTCCTGCGCGGATGCATCAGTGCCGCGGACAGCGGACAATGCGAAGTCGCCCGCCAGGCGTTCGAGCGCCTTTTCGGGCTGCTTCGGCATATCGACGAGTGCCACGATGACGTGATCTTTTTCGCCGACGAGGGCGGCTCCTGGCAACTTGGCGTCGAGTGGCGCAGCGTGTTTGCGGCCTACTTTCCTTGCCTGGCCAAGACCGCTGCGGCCGCGGACTTCGCGAGCACTGTCGATCAGATGATCGAAGACTTCGCCAGGCATGACCGACCACAATACCTGCGCAGCGCACATGCGGTGGCGAACGCGGCGCAACGAGTGGCACTCGAACCGTTGGAACGGCGCGCCGCTGACCTCACCGGTGGCTGATCGCGGCTCTTGGGCAAAATGCTTCCTTTGTCCAGATGGCGACCGCGTCGGCTCAAGGCTTCTTCTTCCCCGCCAGCGTGTCCCGAACATACTGGCCGGGATCATCCCCGCTCAGCCCCTCGACCACCCGTCCTGCCGCTTTCCCGACCTCGCCGACAACCGCCGCGCCCTTGCCGACCGGCGACACAGGTTCCAGCTTGCTGAAATCGGTTGGTGTCGCGTTCTCCTGCTGCGTCTGCGCCGCTCCCTCCTTGCGGTCTCGTATCGCATACGCGTTCGTCGAGAATTCCCGCATCGCCGTATGCGCGGTCTGATCACTCGGGCGCCGCTGTGCCGAGACCCCGGCCCCTGCCGCCCTGCCCGTCACCTGACCAAGATACCCGCCGCCCGCCCGCCCGACCGCACCGGCACCGGGAACGCCGCTTCGATCCGCCTCGTGCCGCGCGCCGACCGCATCTGCCCCCTGCACCTGGCCGGCCATCTCGCCAAGCATCCGGTCGTAGTTCTGCGCGGTGTATTCGGCAATGTAGGGACGCAGCTTGTACGGGTCGCCCATGATCCCCTGGAACGTCTCGTAGTTGAAATCGACCTTGGGCAGCAGAAAATCCTTGATGAAGTGATCCTGGAGCTGCAGATTCGAGCCCAGCTGGCCGCTGTGCGACAGCTCCCACATCTGCCGATGCCCTTCCGTTTCCTGCAAGGAGGCGCTGAA
>JEMY01000069.1:16069-26886 GCA_000585075.1 Candidatus Accumulibacter regalis
CGATAGTTGCGCTCCCAGCCGTTGTCGAGCACGGTGCCGACCTTTTTACCAAAGCTCGATTCGCTGGCGAACTGGGCCATCTCCTCCAGCGATCGTGCGGCATCGGCAGAGTTGCGCAGCTTGGCTGAGAGCTCCACCCCCCCGCGAAGCCCGGCGATCTCGAGGAGCTTCGGCGTATTCATGCCCATCGAGGCGCCGATCATCATCTCCATCGCCACCTTTTCGCTGACGCCGAGTTTTTTGGCCCACTGATCGACCTGGCGCAGGCTGTCATTCGCCTCGTGGTTGCGACTCGAGCCCATGCCGTGGCGGTAGCCTGTGCCATCGCTGCTGCCCTGGCTGTGGCTGCGCTCGAATCCAGCTTCCTGCTTGAGCGCCGTGAGCGCACTTTCGGCGTACTCCGCAGAATGTTGTCGGGTCGCCTGCTGGGAACGTTCGTAGTTCTCTTTCGCCGCGGCCCCCAGGGAATCGTTGAGCGCCATGTCGGCACGGACGTCACTTTTTCCCTGGCGGACGACAAAGCCGCCGCCAGAGAAGTGGCTGTAGTCGAACCCCCCGCGTGCCTGATAGTTGGTCATCCCCTGCCGAAGGCTCGGGTTCATGTCCACCGTCAGGCCCTTTTGCGTATCGTGACTGACATTGTTGAGCGAGGCGTGGCCCATCTGCATGTTGCCCATCGCCAGGGCGCTGGCGATTTTCTCGGGATCCCGCGGCGGGGCCACCAGACCGGCGACAGCCTGCAGGCCGACCTCGCCGCCCTTGACGATGGCCGCCGCAATGGCCGGGATGGAGATCACCAGCATCCCGGCGATCGCCTGGTCGCTGATGATCGCGGTATTCAGAAAACTCATCTGCTCGATCGCCAGGCCGCCGCCGGCGCTACCGTTGGTGTAGTGGCTGCGCGAATACATGGTGATGATGAAGTTCATCACCGCATAGAGCGGCGCCCAGAGCTGAATCCAGAACAGGCTCGTGGCGTAGGACTTGATGATTGCCCCGGCCTGGTGACCGCTGATCACCACGAAGAGCAGGAAGACCGGGAAGATCGCGTACTGAACGAGCTCGATGGCATTGCGCACCTTGGGCATCGTCGATTCGGCGATGCGCGCCATCAGCTTGTACGAGTCGCTGGTCGAGCGCAGCGATTGCGCCATCGCCAGGTTGGTCTGCGCGCTGGCGGCATCCCCCAGCTGCGCGGGCAGCAGGTACTGCGCGTCGATCATGAAGTTGGCGACGATCGCCTGCTTGACCGTGTCCTGTGCCGACGCGGCAACGCCCAGGAGATAGTTGGTCGAGGTCGCCAGCGAGGCGACGATCGCCGCGCCGGCGTCGGCCTGGCTCATCCTCGGGTAGAGGCGCGAACCGAGCAAGGTGAGCTGGCGGTTCGACTCGGCGGTGAGCTGCGTGCTGAGACTTTGATAGGCGATATCGCAACCGACGGTGTTCAGCAACATCGGATCGCCAATATCGCGCACGGTCACCAATCGCGCCGGGTTGGTCTTACCGTTCAGGCTGGCCCAGACGTTATTGACCTCGATGATGTCTTCCTTCATGCGGATGTAGCCGGTCGCCACATCCGGGGCCACACACTCGCGGTAGAACTCCAGCAGGTTGCTGGTCAGTATCGGATTGCCGCTCTTCACGGCGAGTCGCTCGGCCAACACCCGGTGGCCGAACAGGGTGCCGTTCTTGCGGAAGCGCACGTCGTCGGGAAGCGAGAAGACGGTCTCGAAAGCGCCCGTCAGCCAGTCGCCGACCTTGCTCATCGCGTGCGCAAAGGCACCCAGCCCGATCGGCACGTTGGCCACCGCACGCGGCGGCTCGTTGCCGGTGCGATCGACGATGGTGACTGTCACCTTCGGCACCAGAAGAAGCGCCTGGAAGATGGCCAGGAAGAAGAGCCATTTCCACATCCCGTCGAGTCGTTCGCGTCCGCTCAGGGTGGCGATGACGACGACGATCACGCCGACAATCGCCATGGTGCGCAGCAGGCCGAGGTAGTCGCCGCTACCCATGATCGCCGCGACGGCATTGAACATCGCCTCCAACTCGGCGACGTTCCAGTAGGCATAGACCTCGTACATTTCGCTTTCCCCTACCGCTTGTACCCGTCGTGACTAGCGGTTGAAGACCATCATCGACTGGAAAATGTTGGTCGGCATCCCGGCATTCAGGCTTTGATGCAGGAGTTGCAGCGAGCGGCTCAGTTCGACGACCTGCATGCCTTTCTGGTATTCGGCCCGCAGCATGTCGCGCGCCTCCTGTTCGATCTCGTTGAGCCGGACCAAAATCTTCTCGGCCACCGCGACGGCGTCGGGGCCGCTCTTGCCGGTTTCGTTCTGCAGCGCGTTGCGCAGCGTCTTCGAAAGGTTCGTGAAGTAGGCGTAGGCCACATCGACGGCGATGAGCTGCGCATAGTCCTCGGTGATCCGGTCACCCCCTGGGATGCTGCTCGACACCGCGAGCATCTTCCAGACCGGCAGCGAGGAGGTACCGATCAGCGCGGTATCCAGGTTCGACTGGCCGGAGGCATCGCGGTTGACGATCTTGTCGCGCATGGCGGCGATCCGGATCCTCACTTGCCGAGAGAACGGCGTCACGGTGAAGGCGCTCTCCGAGAAGGTCGGACTCATGCACTCGGCGGCATCGACACCGCATTTGAGGCCCGGCAGCGTCACTGTCGTTGATCCGCCGTCACCGACGAACTGCCGGAAGGTGAGCTTGCCGCCGGGCAGGTAGGTCCACCGGGCTTTCTCGTCACCGTTCTCGCCGGGCGGCGTGACAATGATCGTGCCGGTCAAGCTCATCAGCAGTTCCTTGGTCTCATCGCTGACGCCGGAGACGCGCGACAGCGATCGCCAGACGACGTTGCCCGGTTCAAAGAGCTCGCGATAGCCCGCTGACGCGTTTCGGGCTGCCGTCCGGATGTTTCTGGCCGTGACCCGGCTCTTTTTCCACTCGTCCCAGGACTCAAAGACATCGCCGAACAGGTTGAGACTGGCCCCGGCGGTCTTGCCTTCCTTCTCCTGGGTGCGGTCGGTCAACAAGCTTCCGGCGGCGGTGACGATTCCTTCGGCGGCCTGGCAGGAATTGATGTTGAGGTTGTTCATCTTCGACACCTGGTCCTGCAGGTATTTCAAGAGGTCACAAAGGTCGGGGGACATCGAGCAGAGCGCCATGTTGAACGCGGCGCCGATGGCGTTGTTGCCAATGTTTCGCAGCAGCGCGACGAACTGGTCCTTGTTGATGAAAGAGAACGATCCGGCATAAAGATCGATACCGCCGCAGCCCGCCCGAAACGACGGCGGCGTAATACTCGCCAGTGGATAGTTGCGCACCGGCGTGCGCATGTACAGACTGCCGCCGGTATAGAAATTCATCGTCTGGCCGCGATAGGCGTTGGCGCCGGTCACGTTGCCGTAGGCCCCGATGTCGTTGAACCAGTCCTGCATCGATTGCGAGACGTTTGCGCTTGCCTGACCGGTCAGGGTCGCAAGGACGAGTGTGGCGGCAAGCGTTCGCCGAAAACCTGGAGTATTCACGGTCACCCTCAGTAGAGTTCGCCGGGACGCGTTTGCGTCAGGATGTAGATGCGCTCGACGATCTCCTGCGCCGAGAGCACGCCCGAGCCGATCGGGAGCAGCCGGCGATCCTTGACGTTGCCCAGCACCACCAGAGGCACGACGCTGACGCCCAGCGCCGCCGCCATGCCGTTGTCCCGCGAGGGTTGCGGAAACTCGGGTAGTCCGCCGCCATCGAGCGAGATCGGAAACACGGCGATGCCGTACTGCTCGGAGAGCCACTTCAGGGTCGGGGCCAAGCGATGGCAGTACGGGCAATCCGAGCGAAAGAAGAAGAAAATTCCCCAATCGCCGGCGAGCCCGGCCAGCGTCTCGCTTGCCTTGCGTGAGCGCTGCGTATCGCGCACCTGGATGGCGGCGTTGTTGGACGGGTTGCGCAACTGGTAGTTGAGTTCGGGATTGGCCCAGATGACGCGCCGCCAGACGTCCGAGAAGACGGACGCCCGGTCCATCAGCGCTTCCTGCGCAACGATGTAGCGCTTCAAGTTCTCCGGAGTCGGCTTGATGATGGCCAGCGCCCTCTTCCGCTCGGCGTCTTCTCGCAAGGCTTTGAGGGCCGCGACGGCTTCGTCTTCCTCGCTGAGCACCTTCGCTTCGGGGTGTTCGGGAGCGCTGTTGGCCGGCTCTGCATCCGGCGGGATGTCGCAATACCAGTTGAACCGATCCGCGTCACAGATCCACATCGACGGGTACTCCAGCCCGCTGTTCGCTGACGCGCTTCCGAAGCAGAAGCAGCACACGGCAATGACCAGGGACCGCATCGATCACTGCGCCGACGGGCTTGCGGGTGCCGTGCCAACGATTTCCGCCACCCGTGCAGACCAGTCCGGAATCGCCGCGACTGGCGAAGCCTTGAGCAAGGCCGCTGAATTGATCAGCGCGCATTGGCACTCCTGCGCAACCTGGTCGAGCGCCGCGTCGAGCCGTAGCCCGAACGCTTTGGCGTCCTCGAAGAGCCGGACCTGTTCCGTAGCATCCATGCCCGGCTTGACCCGCTCGACCAGCGATTGCTGCTGCTGAGCGACCAAGGCGCCGATGTTGACGCGCGCAAATCGCGGGATCTCCAGAGGCCGAAAGTGCAACCAGGACGCCGCGATGCCTGCGCCGAGCAGCAGCGTCAGGGCGCCGGTAAGCAACGCTGTTCTGAAAGGACTCATGACCGCTCCGCCTTACCGTGACGCACGTTCAATGACCAGCCGCTCGACCGCCTCCGAGACCGACAGCCCTTGCTCGCGCAAACGCTTGATCGCCTGGAAATCCTCGGCGCGGGTGGAATAGACGAGCATCGAGAAGGGATCGAGCAGGAGTCGCCCGAGACCGGAGCCGACCGGCGAATGGATGTAGATTTCAGAAAAGTGGCCGTGCTCGGTACTCACCGAGGCGAGTTGGCGCTTCAGCCATTCGTCGAGCACGAGCTTTCCTTCCGTTCCCAGGCGCTCGATGTTTTCTGGTTTCTGGCGCAGCAGGAAGAGCCAGTCGGCGTTGTTGATCGCCGCCCGGGTCGCCTCGTTCTTGTAGTAGTCGTCCACGGACTGGGTGATGGTGCCGAAGGCGCCGCCGTACTTGCGGGCGCGGCGATAGCCGGCTTCGATGAAACTGCCGCTGGCGCCGCTGCCCATCAGATCCCAGCTCTCGTCGATGATCACCAGCTTGCGCCGGGAGCGGTCGCGGTACATCTCCTGGGTGATGCGGTACATGATGAGTTGCATCACCACCGACTGCAGGTCCTTCTTGGCCTTCAGCTCTTCGAGTTCGAGGACCACGAGATCCCGGTCGAAGGCGATATTGGCGTCGCCCTCGAAGTAGCTCGCATAGACCCCGTGCCGGGTATAGGGCTCCAGCGCGGTCGCCAGGCGACTCAGGTCACGCTCGTACTCGCCTTCGCTCGACAGCCGGCCGGTCTGCAGGAGGGTGTAGATGTCGGTAATCGTCGCGCTTCGGCCCTTGGCATCCCAGACGCGCTTGATCGCCGAGCCCAGCGCGGTGTAGCTGTAGTTGTCCAGCGGTTCGCGTGGGCTCGCCATCTGGGCCAGCAGCGGCAGGACCATTTCCATGTCGGCGTTGATGTCGATGATCATCGAGAAGGGATTGAGGCACAGGGTGTTGCGCCGCTCATCGGAAAACTCGATGAACTCGCCGTCAAGCAAGTCACAGAGGTTCTTGTACGATCGCCCCACGTCGATGATCCAGACCTTGGCGCCGGCACCCAGGTAGCGATAGGTCATTTCGTTCACAAAGACCGACTTGCCGGAACCCGACAGCGCTGCGACCGCGAAATTGAAGTTGCCGCCGGTGTTGTCGAAGAGATCGAATCCGAGCACCTGGCCGCGCCGGCCGAAGAGGGTCATGACCGGCGTCGGCGTGCCTTTCCACTCGGCGATCAGCGGCGACATCATCACTGCATTGTCGGCAGTCTTGGTGCTGATACGCCCGAACTGACGCACGTCCGCCTGCAGGGCGGGCGTCAGCGTCATCGGCAAAGCCGCTGCCAGCGCCTGGTGCTGCAGATAGAAATCCTTGGTGAGATCGAAACCGCGGGCGCGCCAGACCGCACGCACGGCGTGTTCGCAGCGAGCGGCCTCCGTGGCTTTGGCCAACAGGCAGATCTGGTGATACATCCCGACCACCGTGCGACCGCTGTCGAAGGTCTTGAGCACCATGTCCCAGTCACGCTTGCGTTCCTGCAGGTCGGGCTGAAAGTGCGCCATGTAGGAGCCGGCACTCTGTGTCGCGCGCGCGGCTTTGATCTGTGCCTTGCTCCGGGTCGCCTCGTAGTCGAGCGCGACCGCCCCCATGGTGATCAGGAACGGGCACGGCATCGACAGGGCGAGCTGGTAGGGGTCACCGATCAGGGTGTTCATGCCGGCGAGGCGAAAGTAGCGCGGGTACTGGCGAACCGAAAAGAGCTGCAGCACCGATTCGTCGCCGCCCGCCTGGCGGAAGCGAATATCGCTATCGCCAAGCCGGGAGGCGATCTCGTGGTGTGAGACCTGGTCCCGGAGGGGCTGCGCCTCGTTCCATTCGATCGGGCGCAGGCCCCGACCGGTGAATAGCGACGAGTGATCGAAGAAGGGCGCGACAAAGTGCAATAGCTGCTCGGGTCCCCAGTCATGGCCTGGCAGGTGCGCTGACTTGAGCGTGGCGTGGACACTTTCCCGAACACGCAGCGCCTCGTCGACGTCGGCCGGCACCTCGGGGTCGAGCGGCAGGGTGATCGAGATCACGGCCCGAAAATCGCGCAGCAAATAGGTCTGATGCGAGAAAATTGACTGGCCGGTACCGTGCAAGTAGTGATCGATGCGCCGCCGCGCCAGGAGGCGAAAGATGTTGTTGTGACGGCGATCTTCCCAGCCGCCCGAAGGATCGACTGTGGCATTAGCGACTGAGCGCGGCAGAAGATTCGCCTGCGCCTGCAGGACCGGGAGAATGTTCGGGCTCCCATAGAGCGTGACCTGGATGCCGGTCCCCGGCGGACAGGAAACGAAAAGACTGGCCAGCACCTTTTCCATTTCGTCGTTGGCGCCGGTTTGCGGCAGGGCCTCAATGCAAAAACCGATGGCCTGCGATTCGCGTTCTCCGAAGGCCCCCTGGTCCAGCGCAAAGAGTCGCGTTTCCTCCTGCCAGGCGACATAGGGCAGGATGCCGGTGAGTCGCGGCATGCGAGAAATCTCGCGCAACAGCCGCCGCGGCAGACGATCGGCGTGGGCCGATCGCTCCGGCAGGAAGGCCTCGCGCAAGGTGTCGGACAGGCTCATTCGTTACCCTCCGAGGCGCTTCGCGGCTGAGGTAGCCCACGCGCAGACAGGGGAAGCGACGGCGGACTTGCCGACCCTGAAGCCTCGCGCTCCATCCGGAGAACCGGACGCTCGTCGGGATTCGTGGCCGCGGGGCTGAAGGCCGTTGGCGGCATCACCGGCCGATACGCCTCACTGGCGTTGCGTCGCGTGTGTGCAAGCTGCCAGCGGCCGGGATCGACGACGAAGTAGACGTACGACTGGTCGTGCAGCACTTCCTCGTCGTCCTCCCAGGGCGCCAGCCATATCCGTCGCACTGTCTGGGCGCTGCGGATTGGCTCGCCCGAGCTGGGCACGGGACGCGTGATCGTCGACGGGGGCGTGTGGCCCGGGCTCGCGACCTTTGGCGTCGTGGCTGTTTCTGCCGGCCGCTCTTGGCCCGGCAGATTGTTCTGCAGCGCGTTGGCGTAAACCCCGGCGAGTGAAGCACACGCGATTCCGTCCGGCGCCTTGCACGAGAACTTGCCTTGCCCGTCGAGCCCGGACATCGTGCCAGCGCATCCGGCGAGGACAAGCGGAAGCACGAGCATGAACGGACCGAAAGCCCCTGCCCGGCTCATCGCTGGCTCTCCGCCAGCCATTGCTCGATCCGCTCGCTGCTCGCGGCACCCGGCAGCAGGCGCCCGTCGGCGGAAAGCAGCGTGGGCGTGCCCTGTATCCCCAGCCGCTGGGCGAGTGCGATGTTGCGATCGACCGGGTGATCGCAGGTACGCTTGGCCGGTGCCTTGCCGCTCGTCATTAGTTCGGCCCAGGCACGCGCACGATCGGGCGCGCACCAGACCGACACCGCCTTGTCCTTCGCTTCCGGGTGCAGGCTCTCCAGTGGATAGGCAAAGGTGTACAGGGTGAGGTTGTCGAGTTTCTCGAGTTCGCTTTCGAGCCGCTGGCAGTACGGGCAATCCGGATCCGAGAACACGGCCAGCACGCGCTCACCGTTGCCACGGACCGTCTTGATGGCATCGGCGAACGGCAGCTCGGAAAACGCCACGCGTTGCTGTTTCTCCAGGCGCTCGGCCGTCAGGTCGCGCTGTGTCTGCATGTCAAAGAGATGCCCGAAGACGAAGTAGCGTCCGGAGGCATCGGTATAGGCCACGTTCTGCCCCATCAGGACTTCATAGAGGGCGGGAATCTCCGAGGGGTCGACACGCTCGATGCGGGTCGCCGGATACGTCTGCTTGAGGCGCGCGGTCATGGCCTCGACGTCTTCGGCGGCGTGCGCCAGGGTGAGTGTCAGGGAGAGCAGGAGCAGTAGAGGTTTGAACGACATGGATCACTCCTTGAAAGGTTCGAGGGGTTTCTTCTGGACTTCGCGGCCGCGCCGCCAGATATCGGTATAACTGTCGGCGTCGCCGCCTCCGGCGGACCCGCCGGCGAGAGAAAAGCCTTTGGTAAACACCACCTCGACGGTGCGACCGGCGTCGATCTCGATGATCGGGAACATCTTCTCGGCCAGCGTGATGTAGTACTGCGAGAGGCGATCGAGCGCCTTGCCGACCCCGGTTCCCAGACCGGCCTGGACCTGTTTCCCCGGATCGACGGACCCGATCGACCCCAGCGGGCTCGTCGAGACCGTCATCGCGCTCTGCTGGAAAGCCTGGCCGATACCCGCGCCGATGCCGGCGAGCAAGGCATTGGCGAGCACCTGCCCCTGCTTGCTGATCAGACGGCCACGCATGCCGGCCTTGCCGTCTTCACCGACGACGTAGCCCTTGACCGGGACATCGATCGCCTTGCCGTCACGGCGCACACAGGACAGGGATTCGAGCCGGATGTAGGCGCGCTCGGCGCTGATGTCGCCATAGCTGGCGCCCAGCGCAAAGCATTCCTTGATCTTGAAGCGGTAGCGGTTCGGCAGGAAGGCGTTGTCCTGGACCCGCATCAGGACCGGGTGCGGGTTGCTTTGCGCCTGCCCTCCAGTGGGTGCGTCGAGACCACCGAGCAACACCGCGCGAAAGAACGACCCCGATGGGACGTAGCTGCGGGCATCTTTCTGGTCGACCCCCTGCCCGCCCACCGCGGGTGCGCTGACCTTGGCGTCGCTCACTTCGAAGGTGGCGATCCCCGGTAGCCGGGGTAGCATCGGCGTTCCGTCCGGGTACATCCCTGCGCCCGGATTCGCCGGTAGCGGGGGCAGCGGAGGCATTGGTGGCAGGTTGAGGGGCTCGATCACCGGTGGTGGCGGCGAGGGAAGCGGCTGCGGCGGCAGTGCCTGCACAACCGGATTCGAAAGCGGCGGCTGCCGCTCGATCAGGTCGACCTGCTGGCGTAGGCCCTGGATCATCTCCTCCATCTGGCGCATCTGTTCGCTGGACTTGCTCATCCAGATGTCGCGGGGGTCGGCCTGGGCGCCGGGAGCGCTGATCGGCAGCGGGTGCGGGCGCACCGGCGGCGTTCCCTCGGGAAGCGTGGTCGGCTGGTCCCAAAGCGCCACTCCGCCGAAGATGAGCAGCGTGAAGACCGACCCCCCGAGCCCCAGGATCAGAAGCTGCCGCTGTTTCGGGGACAGCCTGGCGATCGTGGAGGCGATCCGGTTGCCGGGTGACTCAGCCATCACGTCCCTCCAGGACGACCAGGACGTCCGTGCTTTCACCCGGTTCGAGTTCGAGCGAGTCGACCATCACCGCCAGCACGCCCGGTCGATACAGTTCGCGCTCGTCGAGCACCATTCGCGACGACGAGACGTTGGTCAGCTGGTACTTCTCCCCGAACAGGGCGCCGTCCAGCGTCCTTACCAGGATCAGGCGGGCTTCGTTCCAGAGAGGGACGATCTCCAGCGTGTTTCGGGCGGTCATGTCTTCGGGTTCGGTATCGCGCGCCAGCGCCAGCATCACACGACGGATCGCGCCGAGGCGCGAGTCGTCGGCCAGAATGGCCTTGCCCTCGCTGCGTGCCTGACTGCGATCGCGGATGACCAGCGTTTCTGCCGGGATGTCGGCGGTGTGAAGCAGCAGTTTCCAGTGACGGCCGGCATCGTCGGCGACGAAGACGCTGAACTGCGGCTCTTCGGTCGTCGGTTTGAGGTAGGCGGCGCCGGTTTCCCGGTCGGCACTGACGACGAACTCGCCTTCGACGCCGTGGATACGGCGGATCTTTCCGCCATCGACGCGGATCAGGTTGGGCTCTTTGCGCGAGACCGTGGCGATCAGCGCGTCGTCCGGACTTCCCTCGAGGAGCTGCCCGGCGAAGAGCGGCGACGCGACGCTAGCGAGCAGCAGCGTCAACGCCAAACGGGTCCCGATCGCTGGTTTCCCTGAATTCGGATACATGCAGTCTCCCATTGCGGTAACGGAAGCCGACCAGGTAGGTGGTCTGCTTCTCTGAGGCTTTCTTGTCCCCGACCCAGGTCATCAGGACACCGGCGAGGGCCACTTTCATGGCGCTCTCGTCGGGCATCACCGATTGCGCAGAAAACTGGGTCGAGGCGTTGTTCTTGCGGATGAAA
>JEMY01000070.1 GCA_000585075.1 Candidatus Accumulibacter regalis
TCAGCTCAGCGCGGGAATGGGCGCTGGCTTGCAGCAGCCCGGCGCCGAGCCGGCGCCGCAGGTTGCGCAGCCGCTCGCCGTGCTGGGCCAGGTACTGCGCCGGATGTTGCAGGCGGCGGGCGAGCCAGTCCACCTGCTGGCCACGCTGGGCAAGAAGCTGCTCGATCTGCCTGCGCAGGGCGGCCTGCGAGCCAGCGAGACGAGCGAGCAGGGCTGCCTGCGCGGGGGCGGCGAGTTCGGCCGCCGCCGTGGGTGTCGGCGCACGCTGATCGGCGGCGAAGTCAGCGAGGGTGAAATCGGTTTCGTGGCCGACTCCGCAGATCACCGGCAGCGGGCAGGCGCGGATCGCCCGCGCCACGCGCTCGTCATTGAACGCCCAGAGGTCTTCCATGCTGCCGCCGCCACGACAGACGATCAGCACGTCGCAGTCGCGGCGCTCGCCGGCGCGGCAAATGGCGTCGGCAATCTGCGCGCCGGCGCTGTCGCCCTGCACCGGCGTCGGGTAGACGACGATGCTCAGCTGCGGCGCGCGGCGGGTGAGCGTCGTCAGCACGTCGCGCAGTGCGGCGGCCTGCAGCGAGGTGACGATGCCGACGCGGCGCGGAAACGTCGGCAGCGCGCGTTTGCCGGCGCTGGCGAAGAGCCCTTCGCCGTCGAGCTTTTGCTTGAGGCGCAGGAACTCTTCGTAGAGGTTGCCGACACCGCCGCGCCGCGCGGCTTCGACGTTAAGCTGGAAGTCGCCGCGCGCCTCGTAGAGGGTGACCAGCACCCGCGCCTCGATGTGCTGGCCGTTTTCCAGTCGCCAGCCGAGGAGCTGCGCGCGACTGCGGAACATCACGCAGCGCACCTGTGCGGCGGCGTCCTTGAGCGAGAAGTAGACATGTCCGGAAGGCGCCCGGCTGAGGTTGGAGACCTCGCCGGCGACCCAGCACAGCGGAAAAGCGGACTCAAGTCGCTCGCGCGCGAGGCGGTTGAGCATGGCCACCGGGATCACCGGAGCGCTGGCGGGAAAGGCGTTGCTGGCCGGGGAAGTCTCTGACATCCGCGGATTCTACATGGCTCGCTGCGCGCGTTGCCGGCGACGGTGTTCTGGCGCCCCCGTTTGGCGGCCGCCGGGCAGTCTGCGGCTGACGTGCAGGCTGTCCCCCCGTCGCTTCGTTGCTCGCTTGGCAGGCACGGCAAAAAAACGCTTGCCCGTTCGCCACTTGCGCCGCTTGCCAACAGCCTGGCAGCACTCTTATCCACCGTTCCTGTGGATTCCCGGGCGGTCGGTGAGTGCGTCCGCCCTGGCTGGCGTCGCTTCGCAGCGGCAGGCAGCGCATCGGCACTTGCCGCAAAGCCTGGCGCAGGCTAAAGTTCTCCCCTTGAAAATCACCTGGGGTGCACCGTGTTTGCCATCGTTCAGGCCGCTGGTTGGCCAATCTGGCCCTTGCTGCTGGCGTCGATCCTGGCCGTCGCGCTGATCATCGAGCGCCTGGTGGCGCTGCGGCGGGCCAAAGTCGTTCCGCCCGGCCTGTTGCAGCGGGTGGTCAGCGAATTCCGGGAGAGAGGTGCGACACAGGCGATGGTCGTCGATCTGGAGGCGCATTCGCCACTCGGTCGCGTGCTCGCCGCCGGTCTGCGCAACGAGGGGTGTTCGCGCGAAATCATGAAGGAGTCGATCGAGGAGGCCGGCACCGTCGTTTCGCACGAGCTCGAACGCTATCTGACGACGCTCGGCACCATTGCCTCGATCAGCCCCTTGATGGGCCTGTTCGGCACCATCGTCGGCATGATCGAGATCTTCGCCTCGCAGGCGCCCAGCGGCAGCAACCCGATGCAACTGGCGCACGGGATTTCGGTGGCCCTGTACAACACGGGCTTCGGCCTGGTGATCGCCATTCCGAGCATGATCTTCTGGCGCCACTTCCGTGCCCTGGTTTCCGGTTTCGTCATCGACATGCAGCAACAGGCGGTGCGTCTGGTCGAGGTTCTGCACGGCGAGCGCCGGTCCTAGGAGCCGACGATGAACTTTCGCCGCGGTCGCACCAGCGACGTGCCCGAGATCAACCTGATTCCCTTCATCGACGTGCTCCTGGTGATCATCATCTTCCTGATGCTCACCACCACCTACGCCAAGTTCTCGGGGCTGGAGATCAACCTGCCGACGGCCGACGCCAGCAAGCAGAACGAGCAGCCCAATGAAGTCAGCGTGAGCGTGACCCAGTCCGGCCAGGTGCTGGTCAACAAGGCGCCGCTCGCTGCCGTCAGCGTCCAGGCGATCAGCGACGCGCTGCGCCGCGCCGCCGGCGAGGCCAAGGATCCGGTGATCGTCATCAACGCCGACGCCAAGGCAACGCACCAGAGCGTTGTCGACATCATGCAGGCGGCTCAGGCAGCCGGTTACCCGCGCATTTCCTTCGCCACGCAATCGCCCCGCTGATGGCCGCTGGCGGCATCGCAGGCAGCCTTTCTCGGCGCTGGTATGAGCGGCGTCTGACCCCTGCCCTGTGGCCACTGCTGCCCCTTTCGTGGCTCTTCGGCGCGCTTGCCGGGCTGCGGCGCGGGTTGTTCCGCTGCGGGGTGCCGCTGGCACAGCGCCTGCCGGTGCCGGTGATCGTCGTCGGCAATCTTACTGTGGGTGGCAGCGGCAAGACGCCGCTGGTGCTGTGGTTGGTCGAGCGTCTGCGCGAAGCCGGTTGGCGACCGGGCATCATCAGTCGCGGCCATGGTGGCAGCGGCGAGGGCGTGCGCGTGGTCGCCGCGGGCACGCCACCTTCCCTGGTTGGCGATGAGCCGCTGCTCCTCGCACGGCGTGGCGGCGTGCCGGTCTTCGTCGGTCGCGACCGGGTGGCGGCCGGGGAAACCCTGCTCGCCGCTCATCCCGAATGCGACGTGATCGTCTCCGACGATGGCCTGCAGCACTATCGCCTGCAGCGCACCGTGGAAATCGTGGTCTTTGACGGGCGCGGCGCCGGCAATCGCCGGCTGCTGCCTGCGGGCCCCCTGCGCGAGCCACTGCGGCGACTGACCGGGGTGGGCGCAGTGGTCTGGAACGGCCGCCGCGAACCTGACGTGGCGGCCGCCGCCGGCGATTGTCCGCAGTTCGACATGCGCCTCCTGGGCCAGCGCTTCGTCGCCGTCGGCGAGTACGCCCGTCGGCGCGCCGATAGTTGCGACGCGGCTTCTCTGCGCGGTCGCAAACTTTATGCGCTGGCCGGGATCGGCGATCCTGCTCGTTTCTTCGCGCAGCTGCAGGTGCTGGGGCTCGATTTCGAAGCCCACCCCTTTGCCGACCACCATGCCTATACTGCCGCCGACCTGGCCTTTGCTGGCGACGGCGTCCTTCTGATGACCGAAAAAGATGCGGTAAAATGTGCGCCGATTGTGAGCGGCGAGGCTTGGGTACTGCCGGTCGAAGCGGTCATCAGCGGCCCGCCGGGGGGGGCTGGTCTTTTCGAGACAATTCTGGAGAAACTCAATGGACGCACGACTGCTTGATATCCTCGTCTGCCCGATCTGCAAGGCCAACCTCGAATACCGCAAGGCGCAGTCGGAACTGGTGTGCAAGCCTTGCCGGCTGGCTTTCCCGGTCCGCGACGGCATCCCGATCATGCTCCAGGATGAAGCCCGTCCGCTGACCACCGACGAAGCCTGAGTGCCGGGCCGCGCAAACATGCACGCGACGCCGTTCAAGGTGGTCATTCCGGCGCGTTTTGCGTCGACCCGCTTGCCGGGCAAGCCTCTGCTCGACCTGGCCGGCAAGCCGATGGTCGTGCGCGTCGCCGAGCGTGCCGTCTTGTCGGGTGCCGATGAAGTGCTGGTGGCCACCGACCATGCGCAAGTGCTGGCGGCGGTCGAGCGCCACGGCTTGCGCGCCATGTTGACCCGTGCCGATCACGTCAGCGGGACGGACCGCCTGGCCGAGGTGGTCGATGCTGCCGGCTGGAGTGACGACACCATGGTGGTCAACGTGCAAGGCGACGAACCACTGATCGACCCGGCGCTGATCGCCCGGACGGCAGCCCAGCTGGCGCAGAGCGGTGCCGACATCGCCACCGTTGCGCACCCCGTCGCAGACGCCGCCGATTTCTTCAGTCCGCATGTGGTCAAGGTGGTGCTGGCCGCCAGTGGCGACGCGCTCTATTTTTCGCGGGCGCCGATTCCCTACGCGCGCGACCACTTTGCCCGCGAGGCGGGCGGCGAAACGCTGCCCGCACACATGCTCGCCTATCGCCACGTCGGGCTCTACGCCTATCGCGCGCGCTTCCTGCGCACCTATGCCGGCCTGGCGCCTTCCCCACTGGAAACTCTTGAAGTGCTCGAGCAGTTGCGTGCCCTGTGGCACGGCTTTCGCATCAGCGTGGCAATTTCCGACCAGCTGCCGGCTGCCGGTGTCGATACCCCCGCGGATGCGCAACGCGTTCAGGCATGGTTCAAAAAGTTTGACCGTCTGCCGGTTTGAGGGTAAGTTGCGGCGTGTTGATCACGACAACGTGCTGCCGGCGGCCCGTGGCTGGAGTGCAAGTGTCTGAACTTCTGAACAATTTGCTCGACTTGAAAATCAACGAAAGCGAACCATGAAACTCATTCTACTCGGTGCGCCAGGGGCTGGAAAAGGCACCCAGGCCCAGTTCATTTGTGAGCACTTCGGCATCCCGCAGATTTCCACCGGCGACATGCTGCGTGCTGCGGTGAAGGCCGGCACCCCTCTCGGAATGGCCGCCAAGAAGGTGATGGATGCGGGGGGCCTGGTCTCCGACGAGATCATCATCGGCCTGGTCAACGATCGCCTGCAACAACCCGACTGCGCTGAGGGCTACCTCTTCGACGGATTCCCGCGCACCTTGCCGCAAGCAGAGGCGATGAAGGCTGCCGGGGTGGCGCTCGACTACGTGCTCGAAATCGACGTCGCTGACGAGGAAATCATCGAACGGATGAGCGGCCGCCGCGTCCATCCCGCCTCCGGTCGTACCTATCATCTGCGCTTCAACCCGCCGCGCGTGGCCGGACGGGATGATGCGACGGGAGACGAGCTGATTCAGCGCGCCGACGACCAGGAGGAAACGGTCCGCAAGCGCTTGCAGATCTATCATTCGCAGACCAAGCCCTTGCTCGAGTACTACCGCGCGTGGGCGGCCACTGGTGACCCCATGGCGCCGAAGTGCCCGCGGATTGCCGGTGTCGGCAGCGTCGAGGAGATCAAGAGAGCCGCGTTCGATGCGCTTCAATAGCCCTCGCCATCGATGACGGTGGATCGCAAGGAGGGCGCTTCTGCGCAACTCGCCAGTGCCAGTGCCGTCGCTTCCCGATTGCGGGCATGGGGCCACTGCGGTCTCACCAGCGCCGCTGCTGCGGCGTTTGTTGCGTCTGCGGAGCGGCCAAGACTCTGTTCTCCGCCACTCCGGCTTGAAGCGTCCGCAGCGAGCGAGCGTTCAAGCGGTGTTTAGCATCGGTTTTTTGTTGTTCAAGTCGCTTATGGGGTAAATTTCAGCCACGGGGAGTTCCCCTGGGAGCTGGGAAACTTTAGAGAGGGAGGTTGTATATGGGTTATCTGGTGTTCGCGCTGATATGTGCGCTCATTGCAGTAGGTTACGGCGCTGCAATGACCAAATGGATTCTCGGCTTGCCAGCCGGCAATCCGAAAATGCAGGAGATTGCCAAAGCCATTCAGGAGGGCGCTTCTGCTTATCTCAACAAGCAGTACACCACCATCGGCGTCGTCGGTGCGGTTCTTTTCGTGGTCATCTGGCTGGCACTCGGCAAGCTCATGGCCATCGGCTTCCTGATCGGCGCCGTCCTCTCGGGGGCCACCGGCTTCATCGGCATGAACGTTTCGGTCCGCGCCAACGTGCGCACCGCCGAAGCGGCGCGCAACGGCATTGCCCCGGCGCTGGACGTCGCCTTCAAGGGGGGTGCCATCACCGGCATGCTCGTCGTCGGTCTGGGTCTGCTCGGTGTTGCCGGCTACTACGCCATCCTCCGAGACCCGAGCGGCGACCTGCACCACGCAGTAGAACCGCTGATTGGTCTGGCCTTCGGCGGCTCGCTGATCTCGATCTTTGCCCGCCTGGGTGGCGGCATCTTCACCAAGGGAGCGGACGTCGGTGCCGACCTGGTCGGCAAGGTCGAAGCGGGAATCCCGGAAGACGACCCACGTAACCCGGCGGTCATCGCCGACAACGTCGGTGACAACGTCGGCGACTGTGCGGGTATGGCTGCCGACCTCTTCGAGACCTACGGTGTGACCGTGGTGGCGACGATGGTGCTTGGCGCAATGATGCTCAAGGGCGTCCCTGGCGCCAGCGACAACCTGATCATCTACCCGCTGGTCCTGGGGGGGGTTTCGATCATTGCCTCGATCGTTGGCTGCTTCTTCGTCAAAGCCAGTGATGGCGGCAAGATCATGAATGCGCTCTACCGCGGCCTGGCCGTCGCCGGCGCGCTGGCTCTGGTCGCCTTCTACCCGGTGACCATCATGCTGCTCGGCGACGGAATAACGCTCGCTGACGGCAGGCTGATCAGCTCGGGGAGCATCTTCGGGGCGGCGACCATCGGTCTGATACTGACCGGCCTGCTGGTGTGGATCACCGAGTATTACACCGCGACCGAGTTCTCGCCGGTCAGGAGTGTTGCCCAGGCTTCGACCACCGGTCACGGCACGAACATCATCGCCGGTCTCGCCGTCTCGATGAAATCGTGTGCCCTGCCGGTACTCTCCGTTTGCGCGGCGATCTACGTCACCCATGCGCTGGCCGGCCTTTACGGCATCGCCATCGCGGCGACCGCGATGCTGTCGATGTCCGGGATCATCGTTGCCCTCGACGCCTATGGGCCGATTACCGACAACGCTGGCGGTATCGCCGAAATGGCCGGTTTGCCGGCGTCGGTGCGTGATGTCACCGACCCGCTCGACGCGGTTGGCAATACCACCAAGGCGGTGACCAAAGGCTACGCCATCGGCTCCGCCGGTCTGGCCGCGCTGGTCCTGTTTGCCGACTACACGCACGCCCTCGAAGCCAACTTCGGCGGCAGCATGCGTTTCGATCTCTCGAATCACATGGTGATCATCGGCCTCTTCCTTGGCGGTCTGATTCCCTACCTCTTCGCTGCCATGGCGATGGAGGCCGTGGGTCGTGCTGCCGGTTCCGTCGTCGTCGAAGTGCGCCGGCAGTTCAAGGAGATCAAGGGCATCATGGAAGGCAAGGCGAAGCCGGATTACTCCCGCGCCGTCGGCATGCTGACCGCTGCAGCGATCCGCGAAATGATCATCCCCTCGCTGCTGCCTGTACTGGTGCCGGTGCTCGTTGGCCTGCTGCTTGGCCCGCAGGCGCTCGGCGGCCTGCTGATGGGAACGATCATCACCGGTCTCTTCGTCGCCATCTCGATGACCACCGGTGGTGGTGCCTGGGATAACGCCAAGAAGCACATCGAGGACGGTCACTTCGGCGGCAAAGGCTCGGAAGCGCACAAGGCTTCGGTGACCGGAGATACCGTTGGCGACCCGTACAAGGACACGGCCGGTCCGGCGATCAACCCGCTGATCAAGATCATCAACATCGTGGCCCTGATGATCGTGCCCTTGATGGTCCCTGCCGCAGGCGCCAAGCCGATGCCGGCGGCGCAAGCTCCGGCTGCCGCTCCGGCTGCCGTTCCAGCTACGGCGATGGCCGCCGCGCTGCCAATGGCCACGGTCTACTTCGAAGTCGGCTCGGCCGAACTTCCGGCTGATGTCGCGACGACGCTTGAAGGCATCGTCGTCTATGCCAAGGCCAATGCCGGCGCCAGGCTCGGTATTTCGGGCTTCCACGATGCCACTGGCAGTGCGGAAGCCAACGCCGAGGTTTCGAAGAACCGTGCCCTCGCTGTCGCTGAGGCGCTGAAAATGGTCGGAATCGCCGAAGAGCGTATCGAGCTGAAGAAGCCCGAGTTGACCACCGGCACCGGCGACGGCGCCGAGGCGCGTCGCGTCGAGGTCAGTGTGATGTAGTCGCGGCATGTGCAGCGGCGGCTTGCCGCTGTACTCGCCGTCCGCTTGGCGAAAAAAAAAACGAACGGGCCGTCATGCGGCCCGTTCGTTTTTTACGCGTGCGCCCGATCGGTCGCCAGGGCGCAGCCAGTTGCCTCTGCGCTGGCTGCCGCCATGCGGGCGACTCTACTTGAGCGCAGGATTCAGCGTGTAAGTGCCGGTCAGGCTGGCCTGCGCGAGGATGTGCCCGTGCATCGCGGCACGCACCTGCTGCCCGGTCACTTTACCTTCGACATCGAGCTTGGCCACGTCGAGCGCAAAGACGGTATACACATAACGGTGGACGATTTCGTCGTTCCACGGCGGGCAGGGGCCGTCGTAGCCGTAGTAGTCGCCGCGCATATCGTTGTCGCCGGCAAACCAGCTGGTGTAATCGTTGATCCCCTGGCGTGCGTCGTGTGGCGCGTGTGGACCGGGCTTGCCACGTGGCGTGACATCGCTGGAGAACTCGCCTTCGCCGATCTCGTCGAGGCTGGCCGGCAGATCGAAGAGCACCCAGTGGAAGAAATCGACGCGCGCCAGCGACGCCGGCACCGTCCGGTCCTCCTGATTGACGTCGTCGCCCTGGCTCGGAACGTCGGGGTCGTGGCAGATGACGGCCAGCGACTGGGTGCCGGCCGGGGCATCGCTCCACGCCAGCTGCGGGTTGCGGTTGCTGCCCAGGCAGACGTGGTGATCGGGGTCGGCAATGCAGAAAGCGAAATCGCCGGGGATCTCTTGCCCGTCAGTGAAACTACTGCTGCTCAATTTCATCGTTGATCCTCCTGATTGATTACTCGGCCGCGCTGCGTTTGAAGTCGCGCAGGCGAAAACCTGCAATCCATAGTGTAGCGAAATAGACGCTCGCACCGAAGCTCACGAGGAGCGAAAGGCGGAGCAGGCGCTGGCTGAGGTTCCAGCCCAACCAGGCGCTCTCTTCGTCAACGGTGAACCAAAGCGCTGCAGCCATGGCCGCCATGGCCAGCACGAGGCGGGCGTAGAAGAGTAGCCAGCCGGGTTGCGGGGCGTAGATGCCGCCCTGCCGCAAACCGCGAAAGAGCAGGCTGGCGTTGAGAATCGCCGCCAGGCTGATGGCCAGTGCCAGTCCGGCGTGCTGCAGCCAGCCGACCAGCAGCAGGTTCAGGACCTGTGTCGTGCACAGTGAAATGATCGCGATCCGAACCGGCGTGCGCACGTTCTGGCGGGCATAGAAACCGGGGGCGAGAACCTTCACCAGGATCAGGCCGAGCAGTCCTATGCTGTAGGCGAGCAGCGCGTTGCGAGTCATCAAGACATCGTGGGTGGTGAACGCGCCGTGGTAAAACAGCGTCGTGATCAGCGGCGTCGCCAGCAGCGCCAGCGCCAGCGCTGCCGGCGCGGCGAGGAGGAAGGTCAGCCGCAGTCCCCAGTCGAGAAGCCGCGAGTAATCGTCGTGTTCTCCGACGGCATGGTGACGCGCAAGCGAGGGCAGCAGAATGGTACCCAGGGCCGCGCCGAGCAGCCCTGCCGGAAACTCCATCAGCCGGTCGGCATAGTACAGCCACGAAACACTGCCGGTGGCCAGGAACGAGGCGAAAACGGTATTCAGCAGCAGGCTGACCTGAGCCACCGAAACGCCCAGCAAGGCCGGCGCCATCAGCCGCAGGATGCGGCGAACGCCTTCGTCGCGCAGCTGCAGCGAGAATCTGGGCAGCATGCCGATGCGCTTGAGCGCCGGGATCTGGAAGGCCAGTTGTACGGCGCCGCCGATGAAAACGGCCCAGGCCAGCGCCAGGATCGGCGGCTCGAAGTGCGGCGCCGCAAACAGCGCCATGGCAATGAACGAAACGTTGAGCAGCACGGGCGTGAAAGCCGGAACGGCAAACCGACTCCAGGTATTGAGCACGCCGCCGGCCAGTGCGACCAGCGACATGAAGAGAATATAGGGGAAGGTGATGCGCGTCAGACTGACGGTCAGGGCGAACTTTTCCGGGTCGTCGGCAAAGCCCGGCGCCGAGAGGTAAACGAGCAGCGAGGCGCCTGCCATACCGAGCACGGTCACCGCCAGGACGAGGAGAAAAAGTGCGCTGCTCACGCGATCGACGAGCAGCCGGGTTTCTTCCGGGCCGCGCTTGTTGCGGTATTCGCCGAGAATCGGGACAAACGCTTGCGAGAAAGCGCCTTCGGCAAACAGCCGGCGGAGCAGGTTGGGGAGCTTGAAAGCGACGAAGAAAGCGTCGGTCAGCAGCCCGGCGCCGAAAGTCCGGGCAATCACGAAGTCGCGCACGAAGCCGAGGATACGCGACAGCAGGGTCATGCTGCTGACGGTGGCGAGTGTCTTCAGGAGATTCATTGCGGCTCCGGGCGGCGCCGCGCAGGCGCAAAGCCCGTCATCTTAGCGCCTGCAGGGCGGAAGCAGAACGCCTTTGTGGCGGCGAGCGTGCTTCGCAGAACAGCTGGCCGGTGGCGGGCGTCAGCGCCGCCACCTCCGATTCTCCGGTCAGGGCTACTGGGCTTGAGCCGGCTTGGCTTCCGCGTTGATGGTGATGCCGCGCTGTTGCAGCGCATTGACCACCGTCTGCGCATTCTTGTTACCGGCGCTGGCCAGCTTCTGCGTGCCGGCGGCCAGCGAATCGAGCTGCGCGCGCATCTTCTGGGCGTTCGTGTAGGTGCTGTCCTGATTGCTGCGCAGGCTCGCCAGCTGGGCCCGCTCCTGGTTCAGCTGGCGAGCCTGGAAGCCGAACCAGACGACCAGCGCCAGAGCAATCAAGAGCACCGGGAGAAAGAAATTCGTTTGCTGTGGCTCGTTCATGTCGCTCACCGTGCCGCAGCGGCTTGACCGCCGGCGCTGAAAGTAATTCCCTCCGAGGCCAGCAAGTCGCGCAAGGCGGTATCGTTGTCGCGCGCCGCAAGGTCGGCCAGCGACTTGATCAGCGACTGGTAGAGAGGTTCCAGTTGCAGGCTCTGCTGGATGTACTGGCCGCGTGTGGCCAGCTCATTCTGTTCCTGGCGGTTGGCGCTGAACATCAGCGCATTGACAATCGCCAGACACAGCGCCAGGGCGCCCAGGGCGAGCAGGGCACGATATTGCATAGTGGTCAATCGAGGACTCCCGAGAAATTCAAGGAACGCGCCTTGCCGCGGCGAACAGGGGAAACGAGTGGCAAGAAGGCGCGGTGGAAATGGTCGTGGCTAACGGGCGGCTAACAAGTGGTTAACAGGTGGCCGATCGGTGGCCAGAGGCGACACGGGTTCCTCTGCCGAGGAACCCGTTTGCGGCTTTAGTCTAACATTCCGCGGCGACGCTGGAGAACAATGATCGCCATGGCGATGGTCAGCAGCAGCAGAGTGCCGGGTTCCGGAATCTGGTTGCCGCCGCCCGCCTGTACCCGAGCCTGGACGGTGAGCCGGATGTCCTGGAAGGCGGCGCTGTAGCCGCTGCCATTGTGACCGACGGCCGAGAGTACGATGGTGTCGCTGAAGCTGCCGACATTCAGGGCATCGAACGCAATCTCGAGGCCGACTTGCGCTTCACCGGCGCGCAGATCGGCAAAGGAAGCGAAGCCGCTCTTCAGGAACTCGTTGAGCGCGAAGCTGTAAGCGCCATCGAGCAGGTCGGCCGGGCCGACGACGTCGTTGGCCAGTTGCAGCAAGGCGCTGACCATGCCGCTGCCCGCGGTGAGCGTGCCGAAGTCGAGCAGGAAATCAAAGCCGCTGCCGCCCAGCGAGCCCGCCCCCGAGGTCTTCGAGAAGGTCGGCTTGGCGTAGTTGTTGACCTGCGCCTGCAGGGTGAGCGCGGTGTCGCCGAGGCCAAGGTCGGCCATGTCCGGGTTGTGGCTGGCAAACTGCAGCCGGTCACCGCCCTGGGTAAACACCCCGGCGCTGGTCGTGTCGAGGCTGACCAGCAGGCTGCTGGCGTCGGTCTGTCCGGCGGCCAGGCCGCTGACGCTGCCACTGCCGCCGAAGGGACCGACGGGCATGTTGATGAAGCTGCCCTGCAGCGTATCGTTGAGGGCCGCCACCGGCGCGCTGTTGGTGACCGAGATGTTCTTCGCCGCAACGACGTCGCCTTTGTGGACGATCCCGAAGTCGACCAGCACCGTATTCACCTGCGCGACGGCCTTCTCGTACACCCTGCCGGCCAGGCTGACTACTTGGCTGCCGACTGAAATGTCGGCCGCACCGGTGGTGCCGGCCCCGGTCGATGCGAAGTTCACTTCCGCGCTGCCGGCGACGTTGCCGGCCGAGCTGGTGTTCAACGCAATCTGCAGGCTGCTGGCGTCTGTGCCTTGCGCTGCCAGGTTGGCGATGGCGCCGCTAGCCGAGAAACCGCCAGCCAGCGTGCCGAAGCCGGCCTTGAGCCCTTCGGTGAAGCTGTCCGGACTGGCGTTGGTGACGCTGATCGCCGCCATCGGTGCCGCGTCGCCGCGACGTGCCACGAGGGTGACGTCGGTAGTGTTCAGGGTCGGGTTGGCCAGCCGATAGACGTCACCGCTGACGTTGACCGTCTGCGGCGCGAGATTCGTCGTTCCCAGGCCGCTGGTGCCGTCACCGTCGGAGACCAGCGCGATCGTTGCGCTGCCGCTCTTGGCGCCGGCGCTGCTGGTATCGATGCCGACACGCAGGTCGCTGCCGTTGGTCGCCTGGGCGGCGAGCAGATTGAAGGCGCCGCTGGCGGTGACTGGCGCGCCGTTGGAGCTGATGCTGGCGTTGAGCTTTTCGGAGAAGCCGTCGTTGGCCGCCGTGTTGGTGATGCTCAAGGTCTGCTCGGCCGTGCTGCCGATGCGCAGAGCACCGAAGTTGACCGGGTTGGGAGTCGCCGGGCTGGCGCTGGCCAGGCGGAAGACACTGCCGCTGGTGGTGATGTCGCCACTGACGCCGATCGTCTGCGACGCCAGCGCGGTGATGCCCAGACCGCTGGTGCCGGCGCCGTCGGAAGCAAAGTTGATCACCTGCGTGCCGTTGACGTTGCCCGCGGCGGTCGTGTTCAGGCCGACGAGCATGCTGCTGCTGTTGGTCGCCTGTGCCGCCAGTTGGCTGATGCTGCCGCTGGTCGTGATGCGCGCGTCCGAGCTGGCGCCGAAGCTGGCGTTGAGTTTTTCCGAGAAGCCGTCGGCGAGCGCCGTATTGCTGATGCTCAGCGCCTGCTGGACGAAGTCGCCGACGTGTACGTTGCCGAAGGCAACGGCGCCGAGGTTGTTGGCCGACGCCAGGCGGTAGACGTCGCCGCTGACGTTGATCGTCTGGCTGCCTGCGGCAATCGCCGCCAGGCCGCTGCTGCCGGTACCGTCGGAGACGTAGCTGATCGTCGCGCTGCCGCTCTTGGCGCCGGCGCTGCTGGTATCGATGCCGACCTGCAGGCTGCTGCTGTTGGTCGCCTGTGCCGCGAGCAGGTTGACGCTGCCGCTGGCGGTGGCCGGACCGCCGTTGGAGCTGATGCTGGCGTTGAGCTTTTCGGAGAAGCCATCGGCGGCGGCGGTGTTCTGCACCGTCAGCAGCTGACTCGCGGAATCGCCGACGTGGCGGTTGGCGAAGACGATTGGCGTCGGGTTGGCTGCGCCGGCCGCCAGGCGGTAGACGTCGCCCGAGACGGTGAGCACCTGACTGCCGACGCTGGCTGCGACCAGTCCATTGCTGACGCCATTGACCTTGCCCGCGGTCTCGTAGGCGAGCGTCACGGTGCCGCTCTTGGCGCCTGCGGTGCTCGTGTCGAGGCCGCCGACCGTGATCGAGCCGCTGCCCGTGTTGCTGGTGCCGGCAAGCCGCCCGGTGATGGTGCCGCTGCCGGTAGCGCCGCTTGATCCCCCGACGCTGACGTTGAGGTCTTCGCTGAAGGCACCCGCCGCCGCTGTGTTGCTGACCGTCACCGTGGCCGTGTTGCTGCCGCCCACGCGCTGGTTGGCCACCAGCACCGGTGAGCCGGCGCTGCCGACGGCCGCGTTGTAGGCCGCAGCATTGCTGGCCAGCACGATGTTCAGCTTCTGGTCGGGGATATTCTCGAAATTGCTGCGCAGGTTGAGGACCTGGCCGCTGAGCGGTGCGAGAGCGCCGGCGCTGGCTGCGCTGAAGGTCACGCCGAGGTTGCCGGTGTTGTTGCCCGGCGCGCCGGTGTTGTAGTTGCCGGCCGTGACACCGCTGCCACCGAGGCGTGCATCGCTCAGATTGGCGCCGTTGACGCTGGTCTGGACGGCGCCGCGCAGCGCCGGGCCGGTGGTGCCGTTGTTGGCGATCTGGTAGTTGAAGGTGGTGTCACCGACGCGCACGTTGTTGATCGTCAGTGTCGCGTTGGTGGTGGCGCCGTTGCTCACGCCGGCGCCGGTGATCACCTGCGCGACATCGCCACCGGCGACGATCTGGCCGAGCCCGGAAACGCCGGCGCGGCGGTTGAAGGCGTTGCCTGCGCCGGCGGCGACGTTGGTGTAGTCGGTGTTGATGGTCAGGTTCTGGGTGCCGATGTTGAGCGTCGATCCGGCAGCACCCATGACCAGCCGGCCCTGCGTGTTCGCGGCGTTGGTCAGGTTCATCACGCCGCTCGCATCGACTTGCAGCGTGCCGCTACCGGTGACGCCGTTGTCGATCGTCAGCGTCCCGTTTTGCGCACGCAGGGTGCCATGGTTGGTCAGCGTGCCATCGGTATTGACTCGGATCAGGCCACCGCCGTCTGAATTGATCGTGCCGTTGTTCACCAGCGTGTGTGTGCCGCCGATATTGATCTGGCCACCGATATTGCCATTCTCGCCGCGGATGGTGACGTTCGAGCCGATGGTGCTCGTGCCGTTGCCATCCAGGTCCAGGCGGTTGCCGGCGCCGGTGTTGCCGAAGACGATCGAGCCATTTCCGGCGAGTGCCTGTCCGCCCTCGAGGCTGAGTATGCCATTGTTGTTGATGTTGACCGTACCATTGACCGTCAGGCCATTGACTGCGCGCTCGCGGCTGTTGACGAGGGTGGCCATGTCCAGCGTGCCGCCGATCGTCGTTGCATCGAGATAGTTGCTGGCACTGCTGGTGACCCGGAAGACGCCACCGTTGACTGAATTGATCGCTCCGCCGGTGACCCGTTGTGTCGACTGGAGAACGACACCGTTGTCGGCGAGGATCACGCCGCTGGCGGTGTTGTTGACGTTGCTGTTCAGGTTCAGGGTGCCACCGTTGCGTGCTTCCAGGACGCTGTTGTTGGTCACCGCCGAGTCGGTGATGGTGATCGTTCCGCCAGCGACATCGGCGGAGATCCTGCCGTTGTTGAGCAGCGTCTGCGTGCCGCCGATATTGATCTGGGCGCCGATGGTGCCGTTCTCGCCGCGGATGGTGACGTTCGTGCCGACGGTGGTGGTGCCGTTGCTATCGAGGTCGACCCGGTTGCCCGGACCCGTGGCCCCGAGCACGATGCTGCCGTTGCCATCGAGGGTGCCGTTACCCTCGAAGCTGAGGATGCCGTTGTTGTTGATGTCAATGGTGCCGTTGAGCGTCAGGCCGCCCCCAATGACGCGTTCGCGGGCGTTGGTGGCGGTGAGGTCGAGGTTGCCGTTCAGGGTGACGCCGCTGAGGTAGTTGGCAGCGCTGCTGCTGGCGCGGAAGATGCCGCTCCCCGAGGTATTGACCGTGCCGCTGATCACCACGCCGCTCTGCTGCACGGTGCTGCCGGCACCGGCGACGATCTGGCCGCTGGCACCGCCGGCGACGTTGCTCGACAGGAGCAGGGTGCCACCGTTACTGGCTTCCAGGATGCCGTTGTTGGTCACCGCCGAGGTGGTGATGTTGATCGTTCCGCCAGCGACATCGGCGGAGATCCTGCCGTTGTTGACCAGCAGTTGCGTGCCGCCGATATTGATCGCGCTGCCGATGGTGCCGTTCTCGCCGCGGATGGCGATGTTCGACCCGACGGTGGTGGTGCCGTTGCCGTCGAGGGCGACGCGGTTGCCCGAACCGGTGGCCCCGAGCACGATGCTGCCGTTGCCATCGAGGGCGCTGTTGCCCTCGAAGCTGAGGACGGCGTTGCTATCGATGTCGATCCTGCCGTTGAGCGTCAGGCCGCCCCCAACGACGCGTTCGCGAGCGTTGGTGGCGGTGAGGTCGAGGTTGCCGTTCAGGGTGACGCCGCTGAGGTAGTTGGTAGCGCTGCTGCTGGCGCGGAAGACGCCGCTCCCCGAGGTATTGACCGTGCCGCTGATCACCACGCCGCTCTGTTGCACGGTGCTGCCGGCACCGGCGACGATCTGGCCGCCGGCACCGCCGGCGACGTTGCTGGTCAGGAGCAGGGTGCCCCCGTTCTTGGCTTCCAGGATGCCGTTGTTGGTCACCGCCGAGTCGGTGATGGTGATCGTTCCGCCAGCGACATCGGCGGAGATCCTGCCGTTGTTGACCAGCGTCTGCGTGCCGCCGATATTGATCTGGCCACCGATGGTGCCATTCTCGCCGCGAATCGTGACGTTCGTGCCGACGGTGGTGGTTCCGTTGCCGTCGAGGTCCACGCGGTTGCCCGAACCGGTGGCCCCGAGCACGATGCTGCCGTTGCCACTCAGGGCGCCGTCGCCCTCGAAGCTGAGAATGCCGTTGTTGTTGATGTCTATGGTGCCGTTGAGCGTCAGGCCGCCCCCAACGACGCGTTCGCGGGCGTTGGTGGCGGTGAGGTCGAGGTTGCCGTTCAGGGTGACGCCGCTGAGGTAGTTGGCAGCGCTGCTGTTGGCGCGGAAGACGCCGCTCCCCGAGGTATTGACCGTTCCGCTGATCACCACGCCGCTCTGCTGCACGGTGCTGCCGGCGCCGGCGACGATCTGGCCGCTGGCACCGCCGGCGACGTTGCTGGACAGGAGCAGGGTGCCACCGTTCTTGGCTTCCAGGATGCCGTTGTTGGTCACCGCCGAGTCGGTGATGGTGATCGTTCCGCCAGCGACATCGGCGGAGATCCTGCCGTTGTTGACCAGCGTCTGCGTGCCGCCGATGTTGATCTGGTTGCCGATGGTGCCGTTCTCGCCGCGGATGGTGATGTTCGACCCGACGGTGGTCGTTCCGGTGCCGTCGAGGTCCACGCGGTTGCCCGGACCGGTGGTCCCAAGCACGATGCTGCCGTTGCCACTCAGGGCGCCGTCGCCCTCGAAGCTGAGGATGCCGTTGTTGTTGATGTCAATGGTGCCGTTGAGCGTCAGGCCGCCACCAATGACTCGTTCCCGGGCGTTGGTGTTGGTCATGTCGAGGTTGCCGTTCAGGGTGACGCCGCTCAGGTAGTTGGAAGGGCTACTGAATGCCACCAGCGCGCCGCTACCCGTTGTGCCGATAATGCCGCCGGTGATGGTGCTGCCGAACTGGTTGACGACGCTGCCGTCATCGATGTTGATCGTGCCGCCGGTGTTGTTGATGTTGTGGCCGACGGAGACGCCAATATTGGCCGTCGAGGCGCCGCCGACGTTGATGACGCCGCTGTTGGTGGTGCCGCCACCACCGACGAGGTTGAGGCCGAAGGCGTCGATGTTGATCTGGCCGGCGTTGTTCAGCGTCCGAATCGACTGCCCGGTGTTGATCGTGACCACGCCCGCGGCGCCGATATTGGCGGTGTCGCTGCTGCCGGGCGTGGTCGCCGGATTACCATTGCCCGCGCCGCAGGTCAACCAGTCGGAGGGCGTCGCCCAGTTGCCGGCGGTAACGTTCCAGGTGCAGGTGACCGCGAGGGCTTGCTGTGCGGGGAAGGCGAGAAGAATGGCAAGAAGGGCTGGCTTGACTGTCGAAAGCGGGTGATTGGCGCGCATGGGTGTCTCCTCTGATCACGGACGGAACGCCGACAGCACTCGGCGCCGGCCGGCAACATAAAGCAACTTGATGTCAGTCCTAAAAGCAAGTCCTATGCCCGCAAGGGTTGGGTGGTGGCTCGCAGCGGCTTTCCGGTGCTTTTTCAAGCGCTTGAGGAAGCCATCGCGGCGCGTTGCAGGGACGGGTCGGCAGTTTTCCTGAGCGTGCCGCGGGCGCTTGTAAAGCGCCAGGGTGATGCAATTGCACCATTGGCGGAGAGCGGTAGAGAACGGGTTTTTGGTGCACAATGCGCGCATGCCGAACGTCGACGCTGGCCCTCTGAATGCGCTGATCCTGCACCTTTATCGCGACGGTCGCGAGGTGCCGCTGGGCAGTTTCCAGGCCTGGGCAGTCGAGCAGCTGCGCTCGCTGGTGGACTTCGATTCGGCGTGGTGGGGCAACGCCACGGCGCATCCTCCGGCGCTGCACGAAGTGTTCCTGCACAACTGCGATGAAAGCATCGTCGACGCGTATCCGCCTTTCGTCGACGGCGATTTCTTTCGCGCGGCCCTGGTCGCCTCGCCTGGCATTTCGGTCAACATGAGTGACCTCACCACGCGCGCACGCTACGTGCGCACAGCACTGTATCGCCAGCTGGGGCGGCGCTTCAGGATCGAATGGTCGCTGGGAACGCTGGTCATCGAACCGACGTCGTCGCTATACGAGTTCCTGACCCTGTGGCGTCACGACCGCAAGCGCCCTTTTTCCGAGACCGAGCGGCAAACCAAGGAACTGCTGATGCCGCACCTGGTGGAGATACATCGCGCCGTGCGCTTGCGTCATTTCCTGAGAGTTCCCGGCGTCTTCAACCGCGAGTGGGCGGTGGCCGATGCGCGGGGTTTCCTGCGTGAGGCTTCACCGGCCTTCATTTCCCGCGTCAGTGCGCTCTGGCCGGGCTGGCGTGGCAGCGCCCTGCCCGAGCCGCTCCTCGCTTCACTGCGCACGGGGCGTGCGTATGTGTCGCCCGAGCTGGCTCTGGACGTTGCGTCATGCGGTCACCTGCGCTACCTCAGCGCTCGATCGGACGGCGCGCTGGCGCAGCTTTCGGCGCGCGAAGGCGAGGTTGCCACGCGCTATGCGCAGGGCGAAACCTATTCGGCAATCGCCGCGAGCCTGTCGCTTTCTCCGGCAACGGTACGCAACCATATTGCCCACTGCTTTCGCAAGCTGGGGGTCAACAACAAGGCTGAACTGGTGCGTCGCCTTGCCGACAAGGCGTGATGCGCTGGCGCCCGGTTCGGTCGTGCCGAGCGCTATTTCTTGCGCTTTGCCGATGCGGGTTCCTTTGCCGGCTCCTTCACCGGCTCGTAGCCGCTCAACTCCATGAAGCCGCCACCGTTGTGCGAGCCGCTCACCTTGACCGCGCCCTCCCAGTACACGTTCAGCGTCGTCGTGCGTGAATCAAACTCGCTCGCCCGGATGACCGGGTCCACCTGCAGTTGCAGGCCCTGCGAGGGAATCGCGACGGTCCAGTCCAGCGGATAGCGCACTCCGGATTCAGGGCTCATCCAGCTGGCCGTTGAGCCAAGCGCAATGTCGGCATCGCCGAGGGCCGTTACCGTGCCGTTCCTCGCGTAGGTGCCCATGCGCTGGACCGGTTTTCCCTGCCGATCGAAGAGCTCGAAAATCATGATGTCGGCACCGTCGGTCAGTTGCAGGGCGAACCAGTTCCAGCGCAGGTTTGCTGCTTCGAAGTCACCCCATTGGTGGTCGAACCACACTTCGCCGCGTACCGCTTTCCGCTGGCCCTCGACGGTCAGCGTCCCATGCGCGGTCATGCGTGGACGCGAAGTGTAATAGCTCTTGCCGGCGGCAGCGAAGTCGAGCAGGCCGGCGACCGGCGTTCCCGGCGCCTGGTGCAGGACCGGCGCGTTCCGGTCATCGAGTTGCAGATCGAGCGAAAAGTCCTTGCCGGCCATCCTGGCCAGGTGTTTTTCCCCGTTTCCCTGCAGCTGCCATTTGCCGAAGGTCAGGTTGAAGCCATCCCGGCGCCCATCCGAGGGGTTGCCGGCGGTACGCGCCTGCTCGGTGTATCGCTTCTCGGTCCGATGGTCGAGGAGCGAGCCGTGGAAGACCGTGTGCGTCAGCGTTCCGCGCCGCAGGAAGCTGGCCAGGTGAAACGAATACTTTTCACCGGAGTCGGTTTGCAGGTGGCCGCTGTAGTACCACCACTCGGTGAGCTTGTCGTGCACCGCGTCGTCGGCTGGCAGTCTTACCGGCGGCAGCAGCCCGGCGTCGGCGCTCGCGCTGGCCAAAGTGGCTACCCGACTGGCCGCGCCGGAGGGTACGGGCAGCGGTTCGGAGCGCATGAAGAGCACCCAGACGACGACCATCAGAATGGCCAGCCAGCCGGTAATGACCAGCCATCGATAGCGTCGGAACCAGCGTGCCGAGCCGGCATGGGCTTTGCCGCGACTGTGGCGTCGGCCGCCATAGGAACTGGTGATCTGCGTGCTCATGCGAGAAATCCCCCGGTGGTGGGAGCGGTTTCAAGAACCTCGCTCACGGTGTCAAGCCAGGCCAGCGTGGCGTCTTCGACTTGCGCACGCTGCGTGCGAGAGGAAAAAGTGTGATCGGCCTCGGCAAGATCGACCCGCCGCACCTTGGCCGCGTCGACGAGTCCTGACCAGGCCGGGTCGCTGCCGGCAAACTCGAGGAACTCCTTGGCAGTGTAGTCCTGTCCGCTGAGGATCAGTAGCAGCCGGCCGGGAAACTCGCGCCAGCCTTCCGCCATGCGTTCCTGGAAGCGGTGCCTTTGCGGCGCCTTGCCTGGCGCGCGCGAACGCCGCGCCAGCATTGCGCTGGCAAGCAGCGCGCGCAGCGACTTGACCACTTCGAGGCGGCCGCTGAGCAGCTTGCGCCAGAATTCGCCTTGCAGCAGGCGCTGGCCGTAATAGTGCTTGATGTGCGTCTGCGCCAGGCTGACCTCCGAGCGCACCCAGGGGTTGAGCAAGGCCAGGCCGGCGATGCGCGGGTCTCGGCTTGCCTGGACGTACAGCAGGGCAGCCGATGCGGCGTCGCAAAGGCCCCAGAGAACGACGCGCTGCAGCGCCGGGCTGGCGCTCTGGAAGGCATCGATGGCCGCAGCGATGTCCGTCGACACCTCCTCGAAGCCACGCATGCCGCCACCGGCGTCACCCATGCCGCGGTAGTCGAAACGCATTGCCGGATAACCTGCGCCGGCGAGGCGCCTGGCCAGCAGCAGGAACTGGCGGTGACTGCCCACCCGGTACTGCGGGCCGCCGACGACGATCAGTACGCCGCAGGCGGCGCGCTGCGCGCGGCGGCGGTCGTCGGCAGTGAGCCTTGCCGGTTGGCCGTTGGCTGCGCCGTCCGGCAGCCCTGCCTGGTCCTGGTCACAGTTGGTGGTTTGCTGGCTGCCACCGTGGCGCCCGGCCAATGGCCAGGCGACAATCGCCGGCAGCAGTTCGCCGGCGCAGGGAATGAGCAGCGCCTGTTCGCGGATGTTCATGCCGGAATGGTTTCCGAGAGGGCGCGCAGGCTGGCCTCGAGGAGCGCCGGACACTCGCTGATCTCGGTCGTCTGCCAGAACGCAGGGCCGCTGACTGCCGTGCCGCGTGCTTCCTGGCCGGCGGCCTGCCACTGCGTGAGACGCGCCGTGGCCGCCGGCGACAGGCTGGCATCGGGCCGCCCGGAGATCTCGATCCACTCGACGCGACCCGAGCGGTGCGGCAGCAGGAGTTCCGCCTGTTCGAGACCATGCGCCAGCGCCGGCGACAACAGATAGCCGGCGACCTCGATGGCTTCGCCCTGCCGGAGCTGGCTGCGCAAGCGCTCCATGACGCCCTTGCCATCGCTGGCGAGCATTTCGGCGGCCACTTTCAGGCGCAGGAATTGCTGCAGGAACTGCTTGCCGGAGAGCACCGGTTGCCAGAGCAGCAGCTTGACCGGCGTTGGCATGCGCTGCGCCGCCTCATTGACCAGCAGGCAGCCACTGCGCAGGCCCCACAACCACAGGGGGGCCGCCGTCCGTTCCTGCAGCCAGGCACAGGCGAGTCTTACGTCGGCCAGCCAGGCCTCCCAGGTGGCGTCGCCGAAATCACCCGTACTGTCGCCGCAGCCGAGCAGATCGATCTGCAGCACGCTGTAGCCGGCGCTGGCCATGGCCCTGGCCTGCAGGGCCGCCATCCGGCGAGACTTGTTGAGCTCCTCGCCGAAGGGGTGCACGTAGACCACTGCGCCACGTTGCTTCGTCGCCGGCTCCGGGGTGTAGAGCAGGGCAAAGCGCTGGCCGGCGGCGCTGGGCAGGAAGAAGGCTTCGCAGGGCATGGTCGGCGGCTCAGGCGCCGAGTTTTCCCTGCACGAAGTCGAGCAGCGTGCCTAGCGAGGCAAAGACCGTGCCGTCGATTTCATCGTCGTCCACGACAAAGCCGAAACGTTCCTCCAGGGTCGTGATCAGGGCGACGACGGCCATCGAATCGAGTTCCGGAATGGCGCCAAGCAGGGGCGTGTCCAGGGTGAAGGCGCTGGTGCGGCCCTTGAGGCTCAATACCTCGTCAAGCACCGCGACGACCTCGTTTCTGATCTCCATGTTTTCTCCTGTGGCGGGGTTGTTCC
This sequence comes from Candidatus Accumulibacter regalis, assembly GCA_000585075.1. Lineage (GTDB taxonomy): Bacteria > Pseudomonadota > Gammaproteobacteria > Burkholderiales > Rhodocyclaceae > Accumulibacter > Accumulibacter regalis. Next base: position 22,325 of record JEMY01000070.1, read on the forward strand.
AGCATTCGAGTATGCCGTATTCCGTATTGCGCAGTCGGCCAGCCAAGCCGGTGCTGGTCGTTTGAGCGGCGATTATAACGAGCTGCTTGCCGAGCCTCCGTGAGATAGGTCACGTGGCGAGCGTCCGGATCGCCAGCGGCGCCGGCTTTTACGGGGCGGGTGGGGAAGGTGGCGGCGTGCCCTGCCATGGCCAGGCCTTGCTGGCCAGGCGGGCGGATGAGAGACTGGCGTGCATCGTCAGGTGAGCCGGCTGGCGCCCGACTGGGCCAGCCGGCAGCACCGGCACGCTTCCTGGAGTAAAGAATGGCCGAATCGACCCTGCCGGCGCAGCCGGGAGCCCCCGTAACCCGTGCATTGCCCGCCTTCGAGAGCAAGATCGTTGCCCCCGGCGAGCTTGCCGGGCGCCTCGCCGACGTGGCGCGCCCTCTGGTGTTCACCAATGGCTGCTTCGACATCGTTCATCGCGGGCATGTGACGCTTCTCGCGCAGGCACGGGTGCTGGGTGCGGCGCTGCTGGTGGCGGTGAACTCGGACGCCTCGGTCAAGCGCCTGGGGAAAGGCGACGACCGGCCGGTGAATTGCCTGCTCGATCGGCTGGCGGTGATCGCGGCGCTGGAATCGGTGACGCTGGTGACCTGGTTCGACGAGGATACGCCGCTGCAGCGGATTCTCGAGTGCCGGCCGGAGGTTCTCGTCAAGGGTGGCGACTGGCCGGTCGAGAAAATCGTCGGCAACCGCGAAGTGAGCGCCGGCGGGGGGCGCGTCGTGTCCCTGCCTTTCATCCACCAGACTTCCACCACCGCGCTGCTCGAGAAGATCCGCCGACTGTAGCCCGTGCTGCCTCCTGCCGGTCCGGGGGGAAGCGGGCCCGCGTTGCGCGGCGGCGGCTTAGGCTTGGCCGCCGAGTGCGGCTTTCAGCGAGGCAACGTCGTCGGCCGACTCGGCGAGCAGGGGCTCGAGTTCGTCGGCTGCGAACAGCTGCGCGACAACGGCGGCGTCAGGCGGTGCGGAGTAGGCGTCATCTCGCCAGCCGTGTTGCACATTGGCCAGGCGGTTGGCGACGAACAGGACTTCGGCCAGTGTGCCTACGGTGTCAAACACGTGCTCCAGTTCGTGCTCCTGAACGACGGTCAGCAGTTCCTCGGGCAAGCCCATCGCGGCGAGCAGGGCGTGCCCGATGTCGGCATGCCATTGCACCAGCAACTGGTGCAACTCGGCCGGGTCGGCGATCAGGTCGGGGAAATTCGCCGCTCGCGAGAGCAGGTAGAAGACGCCGATATCATGGACCAGGCCGGCGAACATGGCCTCGTCCGGGCTGATCTTGGTCAGTCGCCGGGCGAGCACGCGCGACAGGGCAGCCACGTGCATGCTGTGTTCCCAGAGGCGTCGCGAGAGGGCTTCGAAGGGTGCCATTTTCTTCGAATTGAGCAACTGTTCCATGGCCACGGCAAACGAGACGCTGCGTACCGCTTCCATGCCGACGCGAGCGATGGCTCGGTTGAGGTCGGCGATGACCCGTCCGGAACGGTTCATCGCCGCCGAGTTGGCCAGACGGATGATCTTGGTGCTCATCAGCGGCTCGGCGCTGACCAGCGTTCCCAGTTGTTCGATGGTCAGGTCGGGCTTCTTGAGGGCCGTTCGTACCCGGAAAGTGATGTCGAGAAAGGTCGGAAAGCAGACCATTTCGCTGGACAGGTCGCGGGCGATATCTTCGAGGATGCGGAAGCTTATTTGATTGCTCATTGCTTGTTGCTCCGACACGCTGTGCGCGGTGGCAGGGCGCCGGGGCCGCTGCCTGCGCTATTTGTTCTCCTGGCGCACCCCGGGAGGCGCCAGTTGCTGATTAGTTGCGTTTCAGCAGGTCCTTGAGGTTGGCGAACGGCTGGCCGGTGGCGACGGCCCTGGTTTTCGCGCCAGACGAATCGATCCCCGCCTGACGCGCCGCGTCGGCGTCGAGTTGCCGCGAGTGCTCGTTGTCGTGACAGTACAGGCATAACAGTTCCCAGTTACTGCCGTCGCCGGGGTTGTTGTCGTGGTTGTGATCGCGGTGGTGAACGGTCAGTTCGCGCAGGTTGTGGTGGCTGAATTCACGACTGCAGCGTCCACAGATCCATGGGTAGATTTTCAGCGCCTGTTCGCGATAACCGGCCTCGCGGCTCTGGCGATTGCGCACCGCGTCGGCGATCAGACGGTCGGTGTGGGCGCTCTTGGCATTGTCGTTGGCCATTTCATGGACTCCCTGATGGAATGAATACGGTCGCTTGCAGTGCTCGCCGGCACGTCGTGTCGCGGCTAGACACGGAGCGCGATCAAGGGCACGCGCATCTCGCTGCTGCTGGTGCCGCCGTGCACGCCGAGCATGGTGTAGCGTTTTTCGCCAGGCAGCCAGTCCTTGATCGTCCAGTTGTCCTTCATCAGCAGCGTGTAGTCGCCAACCCTCGACGCGAGAGCGCGATGATAGGGCGGCGGACCGAACCAGCCGGCGGCGATCAGCTCCTCGCTGGCGTAGAGGTGGCAGGCACGAGCGAGATGGCGGCGGACGTAGCTTTCGAAAGCTGGCCGCTTCGCCGCGGCGACGTAGCAATAGGCGACGCGACGCTCGCCGCACAGCGGCCGCTGCAACAGTGCGGCGAGCTGCGGGTGGTCGTCGACATCGATCGCCCGTCGGCCCGGAGAATCGATGAACCCGTGGTCGGCAGTGACCAGCAGCCAGGTATTGCTGCCGCGAAGCCGTCGTCGCAGTTCGCCGAAATGGGCGTCAAACGCGGCCAGCGTCTGCTGCGCCTGGCGGCTGTCGGTGCCGTAACGGTGTGAATGGGTGTCGAGATCGGGATAGTAGGCGTAGATATAGCGCGACTTGACCTTTTCCTGGGTGAGTTCGCCGATGTTGGCGAAAATCTCCGGCAAGGCGCGGTAGGCTATGGTCTGCGCGCCGCGCGAGTGCCAGCTGTTGAAGGCGCTGGCGGCGATACTTTGTGGCGCGATCACCCACGATTCTCGGTTCAGTGTCTGAAACAGCGATTGATGCTTGAAAAGGCGTGCTGGCAGCTGTTCGGCCGGGGTCAGCGACGGTCCGTCGCGGGGAGTTAGTGGCAGGATGGCCAGCGTCTGGTCGATCTCGTCGAGGTGCATGTGCCAGCCGGTCAGTCCGTGCTGCGCCGGGGCCAGTCCAGTCATGAAGGTGGTGATCGCGCTGGCGGTCGTCGATGGGAAAACCGAGGTCATGCTGCCCAGTTGATGCTCCTGCAGATGCCGGCTGGCGGAATGCCTGGCCAGGGTGCGCAGGCCGAGGCCGTCGACAACGATCAACACCACATGCCTTGCCCGGGCGAGTTGTGCCGCCGACAGCAAGGCCAGCGGCGGGTAGTCGCTGCGCGTGCTGCCGCAGGCGGTGGCGATGCTCTGCATCAGGTTGACGATGCTGCCGCCGCTGTAGTCGGGGAGTTGGGTCGAGCTCATCGGGTAGGTGTTCTCTCAGGCAGCTGCGGCTGGCTAGGGCGCCGCGGGTGGGGCGTCGTGACCGCCGGCGTAGCTGCCGGGAGCATCCTCGATCACCTTCAGTGCCCGCTCACCCGGCTGGCGCGCGCCGACCAGGGTATTGCCATCGGCCTGGGCGAGCAGCCATTGTTGCCAGTCGGTCCACCATGAACCGTGGTGCCGGGTGGCGCTGCTCAGGAACGCGCCTGCCTGTTCGGGCAGGGTGCTGCTCTCGTTTGTCCAGTAGCCGTGTTGCTTGGCCGCGGGCGGATTGATCGTCCCGGCGAGGTGGCCGGAACCGCCGAGGACGAAGCGGCGCGGGCCGCCGGGCAGCTGCGCGCCGTTGTAGACACTCCGCCACGGGGAAATATGGTCTTCGATCGTGGCCAGGAAATAACACGGCACCTTGACCCGGGAGACGTCGATGGCGACGCCGGCCAGGGTAACCCCGCCCGGCTGCCGCAGTTTGTTGGCCTGGTAGAAGTTCTCCACATAGAAGCGGTGCAGCGCCGTCGGCAGGCGCGTCACGTCGGCGTTCCAGTGCAGCAGGTCGAGCGGAAAGCGATCCCTGCCGAGAAGGTAGTTGTTGACCACGACGGACCAGATCAGGTCGTTGGCGTGCACCATCTTGTACGTGCTGCTGGTCAGCGCTGCGCTGTCGCGATGGCGCGTTCCGGCGGTCTTTCCTGTGTTCCCGGGCGCCGCCTCGGCAAGCGTTGCCAGTTCGCCGGGTGCGGAGAAGTCGATCAGCGTTCCCAGGAAAGTCGCTGAAGCCACACGCTTGTCGCGGCGGGCGGCCATCCAGGCGAGGGTGGCCATCAGCAGCGTGCCGCCGAGGCAGTAGCCGACGACGTCGACCTGCTTCTCGCCGCTTGCCTGCTCGACAGCGTCGATTGCCGCCAGTACGCCATCGACCAGATAGTCGGCGAAGCCTCTCTGTGCCAGTCGCTGGTCGGGGTCGACCCAGCTGATGATGAAGGTCGTGAAGCCCTGTTCGCTCGCCCAGCGGACGAAGGAATTGCTTTCGCGAAGGTCGAAGACATAGTACTTGTTGATCCACGGCGGCACGATCAGCAAGGGTTTCCGGTGCTGGTGGCTGCCGGTCGCCTGGTACTGAATCAACTGCATCAGCTCGTTCTGGTAGATCACCTTGCCCGGGGTGCTGGCCAGGTCCGTGCCGAGACGCCAGGCGCCGCTGTCGCCAGGCCGCGGGGGAAGCCGCCCTTGCAAATCGCCTGCGGCGAAGTCCTTGAGCAGGTGCTTGAGGCCCTTGAGCAGGTTCTTGCCCTTGCTGCTCACCGTTTCGCGCAGCACTTCCGGGTTGGTGAGGGCGAAGTTGGTCGGCGCCAGCGCGTCGATGTACTGCCGCGTGAGCGTGCTTACCCGCTGCCGGGTCACTTCATCGAGGCCCTCCGCGCCGGCCACGGTCTGGTGCAGATGGCGAGCCGTGATCAGGTACGATTGTTTGATGAAGTCAAAAAGAAAATTCTCCTGCCAGGCTTCGTCGGCGAAGCGTTCGTCATCGGCGTCGGGGCGGGCCACGGCGTGCGAGGGCATGCCCATGCTGCGCAGCATGGACTGCTGCCACAACTGGACGTGATCGCGCATCATCGCCATCTGGGTTTGCGCCAGCCGGTACGGGCTGACCAGCAGCCGCGCCGAGAGATCCATGAACGCCCCGGCGACTGCGAATTCCTCGCTGGGAAACCAGATACCTTTTCTGGCGGTCTTCTTCATGTGCCGGCGCAGCAGGCGTGATGCGCGCTGGGCGACTTCCAGATAGCTGTTGGCGACCTCTGCGGCGGCGGGCAGAGATCGGTCTTGTGCACTCGCTGGCGGCGATGTCATGGTCAGTGTCCGGCGGGTTGTCCTGGAGGCCCGGCAGCGCCCTGCTTCTTGACGAAACGGATCAGGCCGCTTTCGTCCTCGCTGCGCAGCAGTCGGCCGGCGTGCTCGAGCCGGTTGAGATGGGCGATCGCCTCACCCATGGCGAACATCGTCTGATGGGTGTCGAGATCACGTGCGAACAGGGTCATCAGCAGCTCGGCAGCGCTGCGCGGGCTGGTGCAATGGTCTTCGAGCACCTGCAGCCGCTCTTCGTGATGGGCGTGCAGGGCATTGACGCGGTTCTCGATTCCGTGAAAAGGCAGTCCGTGCGACGGCAGGACCAGCGTTTCGGCCGGCAGTTCGCGGTAACGGTCGATCGACTGCAGGAAGTCGCGCAGCGAATCGGCTGTCGGGGTGACGGCAAAGACGCTGATGTTGGTCGAGATTTTGGGCAACAGCATGTCGCCGGAAATCAGGACGCCCAACTCGCGACAGTAGAGCGCGGCATGTTCCGGCGAGTGGCCGAAGCCGAGGCGAACCTGCCAGCGCTGCCTGCCGATGTGCAGTTCGTCACCCCCAAACAGGCGCTGGTAGGTGGTTGGCAGGCTCGGCACGCCACGGTTGTAGTTGCCGCTGCGCCGCTCAAGCGCCGCACAGCGGTCGGCGTCGAGTCCGTGCGCACGAAACTGGCGCAGCATCGGCTGATTGCCGTGCCCGCCGATTTCGTGCCAGACCGCGTGCGCGGTCAGATACTCGCCCAGCGTCATGCACACCGGCGCGCCGGTCTGTTCCTGCAGCCACGCGGCGAGGCCGAGGTGATCGGGGTGAAAGTGGGTGACGATGATGCGCACGATTCGCCCGCCACGTTCGCTCGCGCTCAGCCGGGAAAGGATCGTTTGCCAGCAGGCCTTGACCGTGTCGAGCGCAAAACCGGTATCGACAATCGTCCAGCCGTCGTCGTCCTCGAGCAGCCAGAGGTTGATGTGATTCAGCGCGAAGGGCAGCGGCATGCGCAACCAGTGGATGCCGGGAGCGACCGCGAAAGTTTCTCCGGCGGCCGGGGGGGTGGCAAAAGGGTAGTCGGGGAGCATTGGGCGGTGGATTGTAAAAACGTCCGGAATCTATAAACTTGGCCGCTCAGGAGGCTGGCCCCTGATGGCCTCTGCAGCGAAGCATTCTACACGTGATCAGACTCCGGACAGCCCTGCAGTGGATCAGCAAGCGACGACCTTCAGCATTTCCGATCTGGCGCGGGAGTTTCACATCACGCCACGAACGATCCGTTTCTACGAGGATCAGGGTCTGCTCTCGCCGATGCGCGAAGGTCGGACGCGCGTGTTCACGCGCCGTGACCGCACGCGTCTGAAGCTTGCCCTGCGTGGCAAGCGGCTGGGCTTCAGTCTGGTCGAAATTTCCTACCTGATCGGTATGTACGACCGTGCGCGCGACAAGAACACCCAGTTGTCGGAGTTCCTGAACGGCCTGCAGCAGCGCAAGGAAGCCCTGTTGCAGCAACGCGAGGACATCGAGGCGGTGCTGCAGGAAGTCTGCAACTTCGAACAGCAATGCCGGCAACTGCTGCTGACCCGCGCGGCGAGCGAGTCGGTCGATAAGGCGGCCGGCAACGGGACCGGCAGGGCGGTCGACGATGCGACCAGGAAAGCGGCCAACAAAGCGGCGAAAGCCGACAAGGTGGCGTGAGAGCGCCGCGCGAAAGTAGTTGACGTTTACGTCAACGTAACCTTAAATGGCGGCCATGCACAAAGCCCAGGATCCCGATTTTGCCGAACGTGTCCGCGCCAGCTTCGATCGCCAGCAGGCGATGGCGCTGATTGGCGCGAGCATGGCGGTGGTCGAGCCCGGGTACACCGAGATCCATTTGCCGCATAAGGCCGAAATCACGCAGCAACATGGCTACATCCATGGCGGCGTGGTCGGCATGATCGCCGACTCGGCGGCCGGTTACGCCGCCAGTACGCTGACCGCGCCGGAGACGGGCGTGCTGACCGTCGAGTACAAGCTCAACCTGCTGGCGCCGGCCGAGGGCGATCTGCTGATTGCCGAGGGGTCGGTACTCCGCTACGGGCGGACGCTGATCGTCACCCGCGCCGAAGTGTTTGCCGTTCAGCATGGCCGCAAGAGCATGTGCGCCCTGATGCAGCAGACGATCATGACTGTTCACGGCAAGAAAGAGCATCCGCGCTAGTACCTGCCCCAGCCCACCCAAGGAGCGAGAGACATGGAATACCCGAGCCTCAACTTTGCCCACGGCGAAACGATCGACATGCTGCGGGAAAGCATTCGCGGCTTTGCTGCTGCCGAAATCGCACCGCGTGCCGAGGCCATCGATCGCGACAACCTGTTTCCCGCCGATCTGTGGCGCAAGTTCGGCGACATGGGGTTGCTCGGGATGACCGCCGACGAGGAGTACGGCGGAACCGGGCTGGGCTACCTGGCGCACATCATTGCCATGGAAGAGGTTTCGCGGGCGTCGGCGAGCGTCGGACTCTCGTACGGCGCGCACTCCAACCTGTGCGTCAACCAGATCGGTCGCAACGGCAACGCTGCACAGAAGGCCAGGTACTTGCCGAAGCTGATTTCCGGCGAGCACATCGGCGCGCTGGCGATGTCCGAAGCCAACGCCGGCTCCGACGTCGTGAGCATGAAGCTGCGCGCCGAAGCCAGGGGCGATCACCTCGTGCTCAACGGCGGCAAGATGTGGATCACCAACGGCGGTGACGCCGACACCCTGGTGGTTTACGCGAAGACCGACCTCAACGCCGGGGCGAAGGGAATCACCGCGCTGATCGTCGAGAAGGGAATGAAGGGTTTTTCCTGCGGCTCGAAGCTCGACAAGCTCGGCATGCGCGGCTCGAACACCTACCCGCTCTTCTTTGACGACTGCGAAGTGCCGCTGGAAAACGTTCTTGGCCAGCTCAACGGCGGCGTGCGCGTGCTCATGAGCGGCCTCGACTACGAGCGCGCGGTGCTTGCCGGCGGGCCGCTGGGGATCATGGCGGCGGCGATGGATCTGGTCTTGCCCTACCTGCACGACCGCCAGCAGTTCGGGCAGGCGATCGGCGAGTTCCAGTTGATGCAGGGCAAGGTCGCCGACATGTACACCACCTTCAACGTCTGCCGGGCCTACGTCTATGCCGTGGGCCAGGCCTGCGATCGCGGCGAAACGACACGTAAGGACGCCGCCGGCGCGATTCTCTACGCCGCCGAAAAGGCGACCTGGATGGCCGGCGAGACCATCCAGACGCTCGGCGGCAACGGCTACATCAACGAGTATCCGGCCGGCAGGCTGTGGCGCGACGCGAAGCTTTACGAAATCGGCGCCGGCACTTCGGAAATCCGCCGTATGCTGATTGGTCGCGAACTGTTCGCCGACACGCTCTGAGGCGCGATGCGCCCTACACTGCGCCTTACGCCGCTGGGCGGGAGCCTGCCTGCCGCCACGGCGTAGCGCGTTTTCAGCAGCTATTCTGCAGTCCTTGTCCGCAGCTTTCGGGAAGATCATGACCACCATCCTGCGCAACCTCACCGCCGACGACAGCGCTGCTGTCGAACACGTTCGCCAGTTTTTCCGCAACTATGCCGCCTGGCTGGGCGTCGATCTGTCATTCCAGGGTTTCGAGGAGGAAATGGCGTCGCTGCCGGGCGCCTATGCAGCCCCATCGGGTCGCCTGTTCTACGCCGAGCGCGACGGCCGGCCGGCGGGCTGCGTCGGCATCCGGCCGCTGTCCGCGGGTCTCTGCGAGATGAAGCGCCTGTACGTCGAGCCCGGGCAGCGCGGTGGCGGTGTCGGTCTCGAGCTGGCGCTGGCGGCGATCAAGGCGGCCAAGGAAATCGGTTACAAGCGGCTGTTGCTCGACACCCTGCCGGCGATGCGCGTCGCCGTCCGGCTGTATCGTGAATTGGGTTTTCACGAAGCGCCCGCGTACTACCAGACGCCGATAGAGGGGACCATGTTTCTCGCCCTCGATCTGCAGAACTGGACCGAGGAGGAAGTGGCCAACGAAAACCTCTTTCACCTCTTCGACTTCAACCGCGCCTGGTCGAATCGCATGCAGGAAAGCGACGCCGAGTATTTCATGCGCCTGTCGCGGCTGCAGACGCCAGAGTATCTGTGGATCGGCTGTTCCGATTCGCGGGTGCCGGCGAACGAGATCGTCGGCCTGCTGCCGGGCGAGATCTTCGTGCATCGCAACGTCGCCAACGTCGTCGTGCATACCGATCTCAACTGCCTGTCGGTGATCCAGTTCGCGGTCGATGCGCTCAAGGTGCGGCACGTCATGGTCGTCGGCCATTACGGTTGCGGGGGGGTGAAGGCGGCGCTCAATCGCGACCGCGTCGGCCTCGTCGACATCTGGTTGCGGCACGTGCGCGACGTGCACGACAAGCACCTGGCGCGCGTCGACAGCCTGCCGCCCGAGCAGCGACACGACCGCCTGTGCGAGCTCAACGTCCTCGAGCAGGTGGCCAACGTCTGCCAGACCTTCGTCGTCCAGGATGCCTGGCAGCGTGGCCAGCCGCTGACCGTGCACGGCTGGATCTACGGCCTCAAGGATGGGCTGATGCGCGACCTCGGGTTTACCGTGCACCGCCAGGAAGACCTGCTGCCCACCTACCTGACGGCGCTCGAAGCCTTGCAGGGCTGACGTGGCGGCTCACTTGTCAGTTCCCCTGGAGCGGTTTTCCGCGTCGCCGGCGACCTATTTCAAGCTGATTGCCACGGCGGCGCTGTGGGGGGCGACTTGGGTCGCCGCGCGCATCGCGGTCAGCGAAGCGGCGCCGCTGGCCGTGGCCAGCTGGCGCTTCCTGCTCGCGGCGCTGGTTCTCGGTGCCCTGCTGGTCGTTCGCGAAGGTTGGCCGCGGTGGTCGCTCGGCGAGTGGCTGACGCTCACCGCGCTCGGCGCCACCGGCATCTTCCTTTACAACGTCTGCTTTCTCTACGGCATGACGATGATTCAGGCCGGCCGTGGTGCGCTGGTCGTGGCGCTGACGCCGGCGCTGATCGCCGCCAGCGACTGGTTGCTGTTCGGTGCGCCGATGTCGCCGACCAAGGCGCTCGGCATCGGCCTGGCTGCCTTCGGTTGTCTGCTGGTGGTCACCAATGGCCATCCCTACCTGCTGCTTGCCGGCGAGGTGGGGCTCGGTGAATGGCTGATCATCGGCTGCGCCGTGATGTGGACGATCTACACTTTCCTCGGGCGGCGCGGTACCCGCTCGCTGTCGCCGCTGGCGATGACTTTCGGCGCCAGTGTCACCGGCTGGTTGATGCTGACCGGCGCGGCGCTGCTGCAGGGTTCGCTGTTTTCGCTGGCCGAAACGACCTGGCGTGGCTGGAGCGCAATCGTTTTCCTCGGTCTTTTCGGCACCGCGCTGGCTTTCACCTGGTACGCCGAGGCCGTCCAGCGCATCGGCGCCACGCGTTCGGCGGCGTTCATCAATCTGGTGCCGGTCAGCGCCGTCATCCTTGGTGCCGTGTTGCTCGGAGAGCGGCTCGGGCTGGCCGTGCTGAGCGGCGGCGCCCTGGTGATTGCCGGCGTCTACATCACCAATCGCGCCGGAGTGAAACTTGCGTCCGGTGCCAACCTCAAGGAGAAAGCTGCATGATTCTGACTCAGGAACAGGAAATGATTCGTGACTCGCTGCGTGAATTCGCGCGCGAGCGTCTGGCCCCCTTCGCCGGCGAATGGGACCGCAATCACACGTTTCCGGCTGAGGCCTTGCGCGAACTCGGCGAACTTGGCGCGCTCGGGATGGTGGTCCCCGAGGAGTGGGGCGGTGCCGGCATGGACTACATGTCGCTGGTGCTGGTGATCGAGGAAATCGCTGCCGGTGATGGCGCCACCTCGACCATCGTCAGCGTCCAGAACTCGCTGGCCTGCGGGATCACCATGAAGTACGGCACCGACGAGCAGAAGGAAACCTGGCTCAAACCGCTGGCCAGCGGCGAGAAACTCGGTTGCTTCTGCCTGACCGAACCGCACACCGGGTCCGACGCGGCAGCGATCACTACCCGTGCCGACCGCGACGGCGACCATTTCGTCCTCAATGGCGTCAAGCAGTTCATCACCACCGGCAAATACGGCCAGGTGGCGATCGTCTTCGCAGTGACCGACAAGGCTGCGGGCAAGAAAGGCATCTCGTGTTTCCTGGTGCCCACCGACACCCCCGGCTATATCGTTGCGCGCATCGAGGAAAAGATGGGGCAGCGTGCTTCGGATACTGCCCAGATCCTGTTCGAAGACTGCCGCGTTCCGGCGTCCTGCCTGCTCGGCAGGGAAGGCGACGGCTACCGCATTGCCCTGTCGAACCTCGAAGCCGGCCGTATCGGCATCGCCGCGCAGTCGGTCGGCATGGCGCGCGCCGCCTTCGAATGCGCGGTGCAGTACGCCAAGGACCGCGCAACCTTCGGCAAGCCGATCATCGAGCACCAGGCAGTGAGCTTTCGCCTTGCCGACATGGCCACCCAGATCGACGCCGCGCGGCTGATGGTCTGGCGCGCTGCAACTTTCAAGGATGCCGGAAAGCCCTGCCTCAAGGAAGCGTCAATGGCCAAGATGTTCGCCTCCGAAATGGCCGAGAAGGTCTGTTCGGACGCCATCCAGATTCTCGGCGGTTATGGCTACGTCAGCGATTTCCCGGTCGAGCGGATCTACCGCGACGTCCGCGTCTGCCAGATTTACGAAGGCGCCAACGACATCCAGCGGCTGGTCATCGGCCGCGCCGTTGCCGACGCCTGACATGAGCCGCCACGCGCTGCGGCCGCAGGCGGACGCCGCCTGGCTCAAGGTCCGCTCGCCACACCGCTGGCCGGCGGTTTCCTTTGGATCGGGATAGGTACCCATGCCGGAACCCATCGATTTCTACTTCGACTTCTCGTCGCCGTATGGCTACCTGGCCTCCGAGAAGATCGACGAACTCGCCAGGAGCCACGGGCGCCAGGTCAGGTGGCGGCCGATTCTGCTCGGCGTGGTGTTCAAGCACACCGGCGCTGCGCCCTTGACGCTGGTGCCGCTCAAGGGCGAGTACTCGGTGCACGACTTCTCTCGTTCGGCGCGCTTCCTCTCTGTGCCTTACCGCCATCCGACGAAGTTTCCGCTCGCCACGCAGCACGCGGCGCGCGCCTATTACTGGCTGGACGATCGGGACTGCGCAACGGCGCGGGTCTTCGCGCACTCGCTTTTCCGCGCGCTCTACGCCGAGGGGCGCGACATCTCCGACCTGGACGTGGTCATCGAACTGGCGGCGCGGCACGGTGCCGATCGCGACCTGCTGTCTGTCGCGCTCAACGGCCCCGAACTCAAGCAGCGGCTGAAAGGCGAATGCGACGCGGCGCTCGCCAGGGGCGTCTTTGGTTCGCCGTACATGATCGTCGACGGCGAGCCATTCTTTGGCGTTGACCGACTGCCGCAAATGGATCGCTGGCTGACCTCTGGAGGTTTCTGATGCCCGTACTGCAAACCCAGCTCAACGCGCGGAGTGCCGAATTCAAGGCCAACGGCGAGGCCATGCGTGCGGTCGTTGCCGATCTGCGCGCCACCGTCGCGCGCATCGCCCTCGGGGGGCCTGAAAGCGCGCGCCAGAAACATCTGGCGCGCGGCAAGCTGCTCCCACGCGAGCGCGTGAACGCCCTTGTCGACCCCGGCTCGCCCTTTGTCGAACTCTCGCAGCTGGCCGCCTACGGCATGTATGGTGGCAGCGCGGAGAATCCGTTCGAGGTGCCGGCGGCGTCGCTGATCACCGGTATCGGGCGGGTGAACGGCGTCGAGTGCATGATCGTCGCCAACGACGCGACGGTTAAAGGGGGTACCTACTACCCGCTGACCGTCAAGAAACACCTGCGCGCGCAGGAGATCGCCGGCGAGAACCGCTTGCCGTGCATCTACCTGGTCGACTCGGGCGGCGCTTTCCTGCCCATGCAGGAGGACGTCTTTCCGGACAAGGAGCATTTCGGCCGTATCTTCTACAACCAGGCCAATCTTTCGGCGGCAGGCATCCCGCAGATCGCAGCGGTGATGGGCTCATGCACCGCGGGCGGGGCCTATGTGCCGGCGATGTCCGACGAATCGATCATCGTCAAGGATCAGGGAACGATCTTTCTCGGCGGGCCGCCGCTGGTCAAGGCGGCAACCGGCGAAGTGGTGAGCGCCGAGGATCTGGGTGGCGCCGACGTGCATACGCGCGTCTCGGGTGTCGCCGACCACTACGCCGAAAACGACGCGCACGCGCTGGTGATTGCTCGTCGCATCGTCGGCAATCTCAACTGGCGCAAGCACCCGCCGCTTGCTCTGAGCGAGCCGCGGGCACCGCTGTACGCGGCCGACGAGTTGTACGGAGTGATCCCCAGCGATAGCAAGAAGCCTTTCGACGTGCGCGAGATCATCGCGCGCATCGTCGATGGCTCGGACTTCGACGAGTTCAAGGCGCGTTACGGAACGACCATCGTCTGCGGCTTTGCGCGCGTCTGGGGCTATCCGGTCGGAATTGTCGCCAACAATGGCATCCTGTTTTCGGAATCGTCGCTGAAAGCCGCCCATTTCGTCGAACTCTGCGCGCAGCGCGGCATTCCGCTGCTTTTCCTGCAGAACATTACCGGCTTCATGGTCGGTCGCAAGTACGAGAACGGCGGCATTGCTCGCGACGGTGCGAAGATGGTCACCGCCGTCGCCTGTGCCAGGGTACCGAAATTCACGGTGGTCATCGGCGGTTCTTTCGGTGCCGGCAATTACGGCATGTGCGGGCGTGCCTACTCGCCGCGTTTCATGTGGATGTGGCCGAATGCGCGCATTTCGGTGATGGGCGGCGAGCAGGCGGCGGCCGTTCTGGCAACGGTCAGACGCGACGGCATAGAAGCCGCCGGCAAGTCGTGGAGCGCTGCGGACGAAGAGGCGTTCAAGGCGCCGATCCGCGCCCAGTACGAGGTCCAGGGCCATCCCTACTACGCCAGCGCCCGCCTCTGGGACGATGGCGTGATCGACCCCGCCGACACCCGGCGGGTTCTCGGGCTCGGCCTCTCGGCAGCGATGAACGCCGCAGCCGAAGCGACGAAGTTCGGCATTTTCCGGATGTGAGCGAGGTTTTGATGAGCGACTACCAAGCAATAGTGACCGAGGTCGACGCCGGTGTCGGCATCCTGACGCTGAACAAGGCCCGGCGCCACAACGCTTTCGACGCGCAACTGATCGCCGAGATCACGGCCGGTTTGCGAGAACTCGACGCCGACGCCGATGTCCGTGTCGTCGTCCTCTCGTCTACCGGCAAGAGCTTCTGCGCCGGCGCCGACCTAACCTGGATGCGCGCCGCTGCCGGCTACTCGGAGGAGGAAAACCTGCGCGACGCGAATCGCCTGGCCGAGCTCCTGTCGACGCTCAACGAACTCTCGAAGCCGACGATTGCACGCGTCCAGGGACCTGCCTACGGCGGTGGCGTCGGCCTGATCGCCGCCTGCGATATCGCCGTGGGTACCTACGACGCCGTCTTCTCGCTCAGCGAAGTGAAACTGGGGATCATTCCGGCGCTGATCAGTCCCTACGTCCTGGCGGCCATCGGCGAGCGCTACAGTCGGCGCTACATGCTGACCGCCGAGCGCTTCTCGGCTGCAGAAGCTTACCGGATCGGCTTGCTGCACGAGATCGTTCCTGGCGAGGAACAACTCGACGAGGCGATTGGCGAAATCGTCGACAGCCTGCTGGCCAACGGCCCGAGCGCGCAGGCCGAGTGCAAGGCGCTGCTCCGCGTCGTCGTCGGGCAGCCGATCGACGAGCAGACGATCGCCGAAACGGCACAACGCATTACCCGCGTGCGCAGCAGTCCGGAAGGCCAGGAAGGTCTGGCCGCTTTCCTCGAAAAGCGGCGGCCGAACTGGCTGCTGGAGTGATGCGCGGAGTGGCCAGCCGGAGAACGACGCACCGCCATCAAAATGCATTGCCCTGCGGCTTGCCGCTGTTGAACCATTGACTCGACATTCACGGCGCACTGGCGGCGTGGAGGCGAAAGGTGCTCCGATGTTTACAAAGATTCTGATAGCCAATCGCGGCGAGATCGCCTGCCGCGTGATCAAGACCGCGCGGCGCATGGGCGTGCGTACGGTGGCCGTCTATTCGGAGGCCGACGCCAACGCCCGCCACGTGCGCCTGGCTGACGAGGCCGTGTGCATCGGTCCCGCTGCCGCCCGCGAGTCGTACCTGGTCGGCGAGCGAATTCTTGCTGGCGCCCGCCGAACCGGTGCGCAGGCGATCCATCCCGGCTACGGCTTTCTGTCCGAGAACGACGTCTTTGCCGACGCCTGCGCTGCCGCGGGGATCGTCTTCATCGGGCCGCCAGCAGCAGCGATCCGCGCCATGGGTTCGAAGTCGGCGGCCAAGGCGATCATGAGCGCTGCCGGCGTCCCGGTGACGCCCGGCTACCACGGCGACGACCAGGAGGCGGAGCTTCTGCGGGGAAAAGCCGACGCGATCGGCTATCCGGTGCTGATCAAGGCAGCGGCCGGGGGCGGCGGCAAGGGAATGCGCCTGGTCGAGCGTGGCGAGGATTTTGCCGCCGCGCTGGCGTCGTGCCAGCGCGAGGCGCTCTCGTCGTTCGGCGACGACAAGGTGCTGATCGAGAAGTATCTTAGCCGTTCGCGGCATATCGAATTCCAGATCTTCGCCGATACGCGCGGCAACTGCGTTCATCTTTTCGAACGTGACTGCTCGGTGCAGCGCCGTCATCAGAAAGTTCTCGAGGAAGCACCGGCTCCGGGAATGACGAGCGCACGGCGCACGGCGATGGGCAAGGCGGCCGTCGACGCCGCGCGCGCGGTCGGTTACGTCGGCGCGGGCACGGTGGAGTTCATCGCCAGCGACACTTTCGTGGCTGATGGAAGCTTCTATTTCATGGAAATGAACACCCGCCTGCAGGTCGAGCACCCGGTCACCGAAATGATCTCCGGGCAGGATCTCGTCGAGTGGCAGCTGCGCGTGGCCAGCGGCGAAGCCCTGCCGCTACGCCAGGAGCAACTGGAAATCCGTGGGCACGCGCTCGAGGCGCGGATCTATGCCGAGAACCCCGAGCAGGATTTCCTGCCGTCGACCGGGCGGCTGGTACATCTCTCGCCGCCGGCCGAAAGCCTCAACGTGCGCGTTGACACGGGCATCGAACAGGGCGACGAAATCACGCCGTTCTACGACCCGATGATCGCCAAACTCGTCGTTTGGGACGTGGACCGTGACGCGGCCCTGGCGCGCATGTGGCAGGCGCTGGCCGACTACCGCATCGTCGGCGTCAGCACCAACGTCGCGTTCCTGTCACGCCTGGTGGTCTGTCCGGCTTTTGCCGACGCCGATCTCGATACCGGCCTCATCGAGCGCAGCCGCGAGTTCCTGTTTCCGGCCCACAGCGAACCGCCGCGCAATGTCTTTTTCGTCGCCGCGGTCGCCGGTTTGCTGCGCGAGCAGGCGGCGGCGCTCAGCAGGGCCAGCCATTCGGGCGACCCCTGGTCGCCGTGGAGTTCGCACGACGGCTGGCGCCTGAACATTCAGTCGCGACGCACGCTCACCTATCGCAGTGGCGAAGCAGTGTTCGAAGTGGCGGTTGACTACGAGGTCGATGGCTGGCGCCTGACGCTGGCTGGCGAGTCGGTGCTTGCCCGCGGTCGGGTTCTCGAGAGCGGACGCTTTGCCGGCCAGCTCGCCGTCGAACTCGACGATCGTCGCCTGGTGGCCAGCGTCGTCGCTGTCAATGAGAAGCAGGAGCAGAAGCGGTATGTCTTCCTGCATGGCAGCAACTACCTGATCCTGCGCGACGATCCGCTGCACCTGGTCGAGGCCGGCGGTACGCACGGCGGGGGCCTGACGGCGCCGATGCCGGGCAAGGTTGTCGCCTTGCTGGCAGCGGTCGGCCAGCAGGTGGAAAAAGGTGCGCCGCTGCTGATTCTCGAAGCGATGAAGATGGAACATACGATCACCGCGCCGAAGAATGGCATCGTCAAGGCCTTCTGCTACGCTGCCGGCGATCAGGTTGCCGATGGTGCCGAACTGGTCGACTTTGCCGCGGAGAAATGAAATGGCGTTGCCGAAACACGTCAAACTGGTCGAAGTCGGTCCCCGCGATGGCTTGCAGAACGAGGCGCAGATCGTTCCGGCGGCGATCAAGATCGAATTGATCGAACGTCTCGCCGACGCCGGGCTGTCGACCATCGAGGCGACCTCGTTCGTGTCGCCGAAGTGGGTGCCGCAAATGGCCGACAGCGCCGAAGTCCTGCGCGCGGTGTTGTCCAGTCCGCGCCGCCGGCCGCAGGTCGCGTATCCGGTACTGACGCCCAATCTCAAGGGCTTCGACGCGGCCATCGAGGCTGGTGCGCAGGAGGTGGCAATTTTTGGCGCCGCTTCGGAAGCGTTCTCGGAGAAGAACATCAACTGCAGTATCGCCGAGAGCCTGAAGCGCTTCGCCGCCGTCGTCGACGCCGCCAGCGCCCTCGAGATCCGCGTACGGGGCTATGTGTCCTGTGTCGTCGCCTGCCCTTACGAAGGACCGGTTGATCCGCGACGTGCCGCCTGGGTCGCGCGGCAGCTTTTCGAGATGGGTTGCTACGAGGTCTCGCTCGGCGATACCATCGGCGCCGGAACGCCGGCGTCGATCACCAAGATGCTCGAAGCGTGTGCGACGGTGGTGCCGATCAAGCGCCTGGCGGGCCATTATCACGACACCTACGGGATGGCGATTGCCAACATCTACGCTTCGCTGCAGATGGGCATGGCGGTTTTCGACAGCTCGATCGCCGGTCTCGGTGGCTGCCCCTATGCCACCGGGGCGAGTGGCAACGTAGCGACGGAAGACGTCGTTTATCTGCTCCAGGGGCTGGCCGTCGAAAGCGGTGTCGACATGGGCAAGTTGCTCGCTGCCGGCCAGTTCATAGCCAGTCACCTGGGCCGCGAACCGGCGTCGAAGGCGGCGCGCGCGCTGCGCGCGCGCCAGCGCGCGGGCTCAAGGCTGGGGCAAGGCTTTTGATGTGGAGGAAATGGCCGTGAGTCGAGGGCAAGCACAAAGTGTCGCTTCGCCGTGCATCAACGTCTGCAAGATGGACGACGACGGCGGCTTCTGTCTCGGCTGCTTCCGGACGATCGACGAGATTGCCGTCTGGAGCCGCGCCCCGGACGAGCAGCGCCTGAGAATCCTGGTCGCTGTAGAGCGTCGCCGCGTTCAGCACGACCCCGCCGGCTGTGCGTCGGGAGGGGAGTTTCGTGGCGACTGTGAGCGCTGACCGGCGGCGAGACGAGCGAGGAGTAAGCAAATGAAACACCGACCGGTTCGCTGCGAATTCATTGCTCATGGCCCCTGCTCATGAGCGAGACTGAAGACGACTATCTCTGTGTCGGCGTCTGCATGTTCGACCCGGATTCGGGTTACTGCCTTGGCTGCGGGCGCCCGCCCGAGCCGGTGTCAGACGCCGCGCAGGGGATCGTCGTCGAAGAGGTGCAGCCGCTGCGGGTCGTCGATGAGGGACTGAACGGCGATTCCCCCGACAAGTCCTGATGTTGCCCGACAACCTCCTGGTCCTCGAACGCGGCTGGCTGTCGTCGAACAACATCGTTTTCCTCGAAGGCGAGCGGGCGGCACTGATCGATAGCGGTTACGTCACGCAGGCCAGCCAGACGCTTGCCTTGCTCGAACACGCGCTGGCTGGTCGTCGCCTGACGCGCTTGCTGAACACCCATTCGCATTCTGACCATATCGGAGGCAACGCCGCGCTGGTCGAGGCTTTTGGCTGCCAGGTCGTCGTTCCGCACGGAATCGACGCGACGATCGCCGAGTGGGACGAAGAGGCGCTGCTGCTTTCACCGCTTGGTCAGTCCGCCGCCCGCTTTCGCCACGATGCGACGCTTGCCGCTGGCGATGAAATCGAGCTCGGCGGTCTCAACTGGCGGGCGATCGCGGTTCCCGGTCACGACATGGACGCCCTCGCCTATCACAACCCCGAACGGCGTATCCTGATTTCCGGTGATGCGCTGTGGCGCAATGGCTTCGGGGTCATCTTTTCGGAACTTCTTGGCCATCCGGAAGGTGCCGGTGGCCTCAAGGCGGCGCGTGAAACGCTCGATGTGCTTGCTCGCCTGCCGGTCGAAGTGGTGATCCCCGGTCATGGCGCGCCTTTCGTCGACGTCGAAGATGCTTTCGAGCGGGCGTATCGGCGGCTGGCTGCGTTCGAACACGACGTCGATCTGCTCGTCTGGCACGCGCTGAAGGTGATTCTTGCTTTTGCCTTGCTGGAAAGACGGCAGCTGCCGCGCGCCGATCTGCCCGTTTTTCTTGCGCGCCTGAGTTTTTGCCAGAGCCTCAACGCGCGCTACCTGAACCTCAGCAACGAGGTGCTGGCGCACCGCCTGGCTCGCGACCTGATCCGCGTGGGCACGCTACGCGACGAGCAGGGAGTGCTGGTCGCCATGTAGCTGCGCTATCGCGCTGCTGCACCCGCTCAGTCCTGGGGACAGAATCTTCCCAGGCAAGCGGCATCGAGGTGGCGCAGGTCCGGGTCGTCCTGCCAGCCGTGACGGTCGACGCTGGAGAATGCGTATTCCTCACTTTCTTCGCTGCTTTGTTCCAGGAAAGCCTCGAGCGTGCGTTTCAGGTGACTCGGTGTCGGCAGCATGATGCCGTAGAAGAGGACCAGGTTGCGACGCTTGATGAGTAGCGTTGGGAAGTTTTCCACGTCGATGTCGCCCAGGTTGTCGGCGTGTTCCTCGATATCCAGCCAGTGAAATCCGGCCTCCGGGAACTGGCGGGCGAGCGCCGCGAAGCCTTCCCGGTACTCGCGGCAAACGCCGCACCATTCGGCGCACAGGCAAACGATCACGAACTCGGCAAGCGCGGGGTTTCGTTGCCCATGCTTTTCCGGGTGATCGGTGCGAGGCGCGCTCTCCATGACGCCGGCGTTCGCTGAACGCGTGCTCAAGCGCTGCCCTGGCTGTTGGCCAAGCGCTGGATGTGGGCGATCAGCTGCTCCTCGGGGTAGGGTTTGCCGAGCAGTACGTCTACGCCCGCGGCGTCGGCTTCACCACGCAACTGCTCACTGTCCGAAGTGACCATGATGATCGGCAGGCGCGCGGTGGCGGCATTGGCACGCAGCTGTCGTGCCAGCTGCAAGCCGCTCATGCCGGGCATATCCACGTCGGTAATCAGTACGTCCGGCAATGCGGCCTCGATTTGCTGGGCCGCGTCCAGTCCGTCTTCGGCCATGACCACCTGGTAGCGCTGGGTGCCGAGCAGGCGGCCGGTCTTGACGCGCACCACCTTGGAATCGTCAGCGATCATCACCACCGTTTCTTCTGGCGTCTTGGCTTTTGCTGGCGCCACAGGCGGGGCGCTGGCGGCCGCCAGGCGCTGCGCTTCCTCGGCTGCTTTCCGTTCAGTGTCGCGGCGAGCGCTCTCTTCGGCTGCCTGGCGCTCGGTTTCGCGAGCAATGGCTTCGGCAACGGCCAGACGCTCTTCTTCTTCCGCACGCAGCGCTTCCTCAACGGCCTTGCGGTCCGCTTCGACTTGCGCAGCTTCCTCGGCGGCCTGGCGTTCGGCGGCGGCGCGCTTGGCTTCCTCGGCGGCCTGGCGTTCGGCGGCGGCGCGCTTGGCGTCCTCGGCGGCCTGGCGCTCGGCGGCGG
>JEMY01000071.1 GCA_000585075.1 Candidatus Accumulibacter regalis
CTATCCGCCGCAACCATCACCGTACGTGAACATCGGAACATCAAATCGGCTGACCGCACTCAAGGGAAGAGCCATGCCCATCGGCGGTGCCACGTCGGAACGTCAGACCCTACTCGGCGAGTGGATGGAACGTCCTGACCATGAGGCGCTTTGGAGTTGTCCCCGTTTGATGGACGCCAGCATTCAGAACCTGCCACTCGCCCCGCCACCGCCAAACTCTCCGCCCTGCCCCTGCACACCAGCCGGTGCTGGCGAACCGGCTGCAGGCGAGAGATGCACCGCGCCCACGACCTGCACGAAATCCACACTGGACGACTCCTCGATCGCCCGCGACGTGATGCCCTTGCTGCGATGGCGCAGCAGGCGCTCGAGCAGCACCACCACAGCGAGCAACACGGCACCTGCCGCAATCAGCTGCCAGTGCATTGGCCAAGGCATCAATCGATAAGTCGAGTACGCGACACAAGCCAGATTGCCGAGCGTGCCGATCAATGGCGCATGCTGACGGCGCTTTACGCCGACGAAGAGATTCACGACCAGGAAGGCCAGCGCCATGGCCAATGCAACGCCGTGCGTGGCGACCGTGCTGCTCCCGTTGTACTGCACCAGCCAGCCATGGGCGAGCCAGGGCATGGCGATCACGAGCCCGTCGAACATCCTGTCATGCGAGGGACGCCGCCACTTCCTGCCGCCTGCCACCAGCGCGCCGACCGCCAGCAGCACGCAGGCGGCGGCGGCTTCGCGCGTGTACATGCTGCCGCCAAACAGACTCCCATCGATGACCGCGATGGCGAGTGAATACCCTGCTGCGGCCAGCGTGGTGAACAGGGGGTTCAGTAGACGCCACCCGACAAGCAGCACGGCCGTGGCGATGAGCGCAACATCGAGCGCGTTGTTGTTGCCGGTGCTCCAGACGAGCAGTTCCACGACGATGGCGACCGTTCCGCAGAGATAAAGCGCCTCTTCGACGCCCGAGCGGAACACGCGGCGCTGCGCCACCATCCACTCGGCCACCACCACCAGCATCAGACCGCCCACCAGCCACGGTGCAGGCGCATACGACAGCACGCCAGCGAGCATGCCCGTGCCGGCGAGGCCCAGCACAAACCCGAGACAGCGACCGAGCCAGGTGCTGGTCTTCCAGCCGCCACCCTTGCCCAGCTGCTCGACCGACGCCTGCAGCGCGGGGTAGCGATCCGCCAGCGCCAGCCAGCGCTCCTCCGACACCGTGGGCCGCACGATGATCATGCCCCGGACTCCTTCAGCCTTGCCCGCAGGTTGAGCAGCACCACCACCGCGCCGACTACGGTGAACAGGCCCAGCGCGGATGCCCGCAGCAAATCGCGCACCAACAGCGCTTCCAGCCAGACGAGCCCGATGGTGCTGTAGCCCACCGCGTAGAGCAGGAAGCTCTGGCGACGTTCACGCAGCCCGAAACGCCCGACGGTCGCCGCGAGCCCCAACAGGATCAGTGCGCCGATCCAGCGCGTGGATGCATCTCCGCCGAGTGCCAGCGCGCCCCAGAAGCCGAAATTCGCGGCGAACTGCAGGTAGGCGTCGCGGAAACCACTGGCGGGCCCGGCGTGCTCGGTCAGGTGGTAGCGGCTGCCAAGATAGAACACCAGCGCGCAGAGCAGGCTGCGGGGGCCGGCACCGAACCGCGGATACAGCGGATCGACCACTGTGCCGAAGCGCACCTCGACGCCGATCCAGACCGCGAAGGCCGTCAAAGCAACCGACAACACCAGCCACGAGCGGAAGTAATAGGCGGCGCCGAGATGCCACACGAAAAGCAGCAGCAGGTGGCGCGACCAGCTGGCGCCGAATACATGAAACTGCACTTCGGTATAGCCCACCGCGGTACTGAACAGTAGCGCACCGAGCAGCAGCACGTACTCCTCGCCCAGGGAGCGCTCGCGACGAGCTGCGCTGGCGCGCAGCGCAATCGCGTAGCACAGGGCCGAAGCCACGAAGATGCCGGTGAGCAAGGCCACCGGGCCGATGCGGTCGAGGTTGGCCTTGATCAGCAGGCCGACGCCACCGATCAGCGTGGCGACGGCCACATACAGCGCGACCAGCAGCTCGCGGCGAACGGAGAAGATGGCAAGCTGCTCCAGGCGCAGCGCTTGCGAACGCGCGGCAGTCAGCGCCTCGTCGACCGCGACCGCGCGCACTTCTTCGGAAAGATCCTGCACGAAGGTTACCTGTCCCAATCACTTCGAATCGCCGTTCCGCTCGAAGAACGGCAGCACATGCGAGATGAGGCGCGCGCCCACGGCGGTTGCCGTGGTTGCCCGGATAGACCTCGTACCGGTGCGGCACGGGGTTGCCGTTCCTGTCATTGGGCAGGTCGAAGCAGTAACGAGGATAAGGATAGGAAATCCAACGGCACCGACAAGAGTATATGAACGTTCATCAAGTAGCGTCAATCTCGCATTTGGACCCGGAAGCCACTGAAAAAGAGCATCCAATTCCCACCCGATTCAGGCCTGTGCCCCACGTCCCATCAGATCGACAAACTCTCCACCGCTTTCATTACAGACCTCCTTCATTTCCTCGGCAACGTCATCGATTCCCGCAACACGGTTTCTCTCGATGAAGTTGAAGACCCTGCGCATGATCGCCCAGTCTGGCAGACCACAGCTGAACTCGTGGTGCCGTCTTACGACGAAATGACCCAAGGCTCTTTTACCTTGAGTCCAAACGCTTAGCGCCCGTAACCGGTAACTCCGCGGCGCTCTTCGCAGGCGCGGCGCTGGCGACGACAATTTCCTCATCGACACGCGAGAAGATGAGGAGGTCAAGATGGCGACGAATCAAGAGAGCCGGCGGGCACGGCGTAGCGCGGACGAGTGGCGGCAGGTGCTGTCGCGATTTGTCGGCAGCGGTTTGGCGGTGGAGGCCTTCTGCAATCGCGAAGGCATCAGCGATACCAGCTTCTACCGGTGGCGCAGCCGACTGGGCGCGCCGATGGGCCGATGCGACGCCTTGGTCAACTCGGCGTCGACAGGCTTCGTCGATGTCGGCCCGCTGCAAAGCGAAACCGGGCGGTCGGGACGTATCGAGCTGACCCTGGATCTCGGCGGCGGCCTGCAGCTACACCTGGTGCGCGGCTGATGTTCTTCCCCGAAGGCCAGATCCGGGTACATGTTTATGGCCGCCCCGTCGACCTGCGCAACTCCTTCGACGGCCTGTACGCACTGACGCGCCACGCGCTCGGTCAGGACCCCTTGAGCGGACAGCTGTTTGCCTTCTTCAACCGCCGCGCCACGCAGGTCAAGGTCCTCTACTGGGATCGCACGGGCCTCTGCGTGTGGGCCAAGCGCCTCGAAGCCGGTCGTTTCGTCTCCGACTGGTCGAAAGTGAGCACGCGGGAAACCGACTGGACCGGCCTGAAGCTCCTCCTGGAAGGCATCGAGCCCAAGCGCTTCAAGAAGCGTTACCAGCACCCGAAAAATGGCAAGAAACGGACATAAAATGCATGTTAAACAGCGGCTTGAAGACGACTCCCGCGGTATAATAGCGGCATGAATCCGGCGCTTGCGACCCCTTTCAAAAGCCTCGACGAGGTGGCCGCGCTGACCCCGCAACAGACCGCCGAACTGATCGGCGCCCTGCGCCGTCAGGAGAACACCGAAGCGCTCCTGCGCCAGGAAATCACCGCCCTCAAACAGCAACTCGACTGGTTCAAGCGCCAGCTCTTCGGGCAGAAGAGCGAACGACGCATCGAGACGGGTCCGAATGGCCAGATGAGTTTCGGCGAGTGTCTTCCACCGCCGACGCTACCGGCACCCCCGGGCCAGCAGGTAGCCGCCCACACCCGCAAGCCAGCGACCCGCCGCCAGGACGACGAAGCCGTCCCGTTCTTCGACGAGTCACGCGTGCCGGTCGAGGTCATCGAGCTCGCGGCTCCGGAAGCCGACGGCCTTGCTCCGAAACAGTACGAGGTGATCAGCCACAAGGAAAGCTATCGCCTGGCGCAACGGCCGGGAAGCTACGAACCGATCTACGAGGCCCAGTTCGCCTCGATTCGCGAGTCACGCGTCAAAGCCATGGACGAGACACCGATCAAGGCCGGGCAGGCCGGACCGGGCAAGCTGAAGAAGGCCTACTTCTGGCCGGTCTACGGCGAGCTGGACGAAATCTGTTTCCCGTTCTTCCCGAGCCGGGAGATCAAACACGTCGAGGCGGCGCTGGGACTGACGCCTGCCGAACGAGCGGTCTTGTTGTCGGATGGCTACCACGCCTATGCGCACTATGCGACCAAGACCGGGATCACCCATGCCCAGTGCTGGACGCATACCCGCCGCAACTTCTTCGAGGCACAAACCGTCGAGCCGGAAGCGGCGGGCCAGGCGCTGGAACTGATCGGTGCGCTCTATCAAGTGGAAGAATCCATCCGGGAAGAGAAGCTCTCTGGCGCCGGCAAGCGGGACTATCGCCTGGCGCATGCCAAGCCGGTCGTCGAGCGCTTCTTCGCCTGGATCGGCGAACGCTTCGCGGTCCAGGGGCTGCTCCCCAGCAATCCGCTGACCAAGGCGCTCGCTTACGCGCGCGACCGACGATGCGGGCTGGAGGTGTTCCTCACCGACCCGGACGTGCCGATCGATACCAACCACCTCGAACGTGCTCTGCGCGTGGTCCCGATGGGCCGAAAAAACTGGCTGTTCTGCTGGACCGAGTTGGGGGCAAAGCAGGTCGGGATTATCCACAGCCTGATCGCCACCAGTCGATTGCACCAGATCGACCCGTACGACTACCTGGTCGATGTGCTACAGCGCGTCGGCCGGCATCCGGCCGAGCGTGTCCGGGAGCTCACGCCGCGACTCCGGAAGCAGCTCTTCGCGGCCGATCCGCTTCGCGCGCCTTTGTACCGCCTCGGCACGTAGGGCCTGACGCCGCGTAGTTACCGGTTACCCAGAACTTCCCAAACGGTCGCAACGTCTGAAACAGTCGGGGGTTCTACCGATAATGAACTGCTCAGCGTTCACCTGTACGACCGCGGGGTCTGCGGCCGCGCTTTAGTGCCGAGTCAATCAAAGGCTCTAGCGGGCATTCGAGCGCGCGCTTACAAATGCCGGCATTGCGAAATAGGCTACGCCGCGCACTTGGCGCCCTATCTTCGCGACCGCCGTGCTGCAAATCTGCTACGGCATTCGCACGGTGCAGGAGAGCAGCTACTGGGTCGCTCTACCGTCTCCACCGCCATGATCTACACCCAGGCGACGGCACAGGTGGGCGCCCTCCGATTGACGCTTTGCTGCACAGAAGCACTGACTGCCCCCTATCGGGCGGCGCTCCGAAATGACCGCTTCTGTTAAGGGTTGTCGGATGCCTGCCCTCAGTCTCCAGGTGCGCCCGGCCGTGTCGTCAGTTCAGGGCAGGCATCCGACAACCCTTAACAAAAGCCACCAAATGAGGCCTCCCTCAGGCCTTTTCAGACAGTGCTAATCTACCCATCGCTAGGCCGCGCGGTCAACTAAGGAGCCCGACCCAACCTGCGCCATCAAATTCAGGCGCGCACTCGGCCACCTACTTGTGTCGGACCAGAGAGAGCAGAATGGCGTTGGCGAGTAGCCGGTTAATGATGATGCCGATCCCCTGTGAGCCGCGCCGCTCGCAACGGGTGCACGTCCGAAACGCGTTCGGCCACGCGGGGGTTGCCCCGCACGAAAGCGCCCTTTTTTCGAGCCGCAACCCCGCTTCGATTTTCCGGCCACCTCGCAAATCCACCCACACCGACCTGCTCGTCCGCAGACTTATCTTGGCGCTGCGCTTGCCGTTGCAGAACCTGGTCAGGAACAGCGAAGTGAACGTGGCGCCGTAAAGGTGCCGCCATTCATTGCCAGCCGCAGGCGGCAACTCTTTCATCGCCAGTCCGAGCGCTTGACGTCGTCGTCGGTCTTTCCGGCGCTTCCAAAGAGACCCGGCCGATACGTGTGCTGGAATACTGATTTGCGAAGACAATAGGCCTTCCAAAGGACGAAGATCGATGCCCGAAACCCCTGAACAGGCGACCGAACGCTACCTTCGCAGCGGCGAGCACGATGCCCACTTCCGCGCCTGGCCGGGGAACGACTTCCTCGCCCGCATCCACGGCGGCGACGCCGCGCTGCGCTCGGCACTGATCTCCGCGGTCCATAGCCGTACCGTGCACATCGCATTCCCTGAAACAGTCGCCAACATCGACGTCGTTGCCTTCACACGCGGAAAAGTGGCACCGATGGTACGTGGACTGTTCCCGGCCTCCGAACAGGCGTCGGTCCTCGATCTGCTCGAACGCTCGGTCATTCTTCTCACCCCGGCCACAATCGACGCGCAGCTGCAAAACACACAATTGCTGGCCACCGCCTGGGATCTGGCGAACCTTTATCTCGGGGGACTGGGCGCGGACCTGCTTGCTGAGGGCGCTCCCGGCCTGCTGGGCCTGAGCGAGGAGACGAGCTGCTATCTGTCGGCAGCCTCTTTCGACGCGCCTGGTCGCTTCGAAGACTTCCTTGTGCACGAAGCGGCGCACATCTTGCACAACTGCAAGCGCGAGACGATCGGGCTACGGGAGACTCGGACGCGTGAGTGGCTGCTGGAGATCGATTACGGCAAGCGCGAGACTTTCGCCTACGCCTGCGAAGCCTACAGCCGCCTGCACTCGCTTGGCGACAGCCCGCGGGGTAGGCAAGAGCTGCTCGCAGAACACGAGCGGGGATCGATGCCGCCCGATGAACGCGTCGATGCGTTGGAGTACGTGGACATTCTGCGCGAGGCCGTTGCCGCCCGAAACGGCTGGAAACGGATCCTCCAGCGCTGTTCGCCTCCGCGCGCGGCGCGACGCCCTGGGCCGAGGGCAGTGTAATGCGAGTGATCAGGGAACCCGCGTGCCCTCCTCTACTGCAGGTGGCAACTTCAGTATGACCCACCGCATCACCCATCTGGAGAGGCTGCGAAAGGAACTGCGAGCAATGCGCCGTGGCGATCTGCTGATCATCGCCGAACGCGCGATAGAACTCGTGCCAAAAGCGACGTTGAAGGCCCTCGTGGGCGACTACGTGCACGTGGACGACTTGGCAGAAGCGAGCGCAACACCAAACGCCTTTCTCGACGAAGTGCAGACGTTCCACATCGATAGTCTGGCCGGTCGCTACTTCGAAGACTTCGCGGTGAATTCCAGCAACTGCACGGAACATTCACGGGGCACGGATGCCTTCATCGCCGAGTTCAAGCGTCTCCTGCGCGGATGCATCAGTGCCGCGGACAGCGGACAATACGAAGTCGCCCGCCAGGCGTTCGAGCTCCTTTTCGGGCTGCTTCGGCATATCGACGAGTGCCACGATGACGTGCTCTTCTTCGCCGACGAGGGCGGCTCCTGGCAACTTGGCATCGACTGGCACAGCGCGTTCGCCGCCTACTTTCGGTGCCTGGCCGAGACCGCTACGGCCGCGGATTTCGCGACCAATGTCGACCAGACGATCGAAGACTTCGCCGAACATGAGCGACCACAGCACCTGCGTAGCGCACACTCGGTGGCGAACGCGGCGCAGCGAGCGACGCTCGAACCGTTGGAACGGCGTGTCGCTGACCGCCAGCGTCGCTGAACACGGCTCTTGGGCAAGACGCTGCCTCCGGCCACCGTTGGCGACCGCACCCGACTCAAGGTTGCTTCTTCCCGGCCAGCGGGTCCTGAACATGCCCTGACCGGGATCATCCCCGCTCGGGCCCTCGACCACCCATACCGCCGCTTTCTCGACCTCATTGGTAAGCGCCGCCCCGTCATTG
Source organism: Candidatus Accumulibacter regalis (assembly GCA_000585075.1). Lineage (GTDB taxonomy): Bacteria > Pseudomonadota > Gammaproteobacteria > Burkholderiales > Rhodocyclaceae > Accumulibacter > Accumulibacter regalis. Next base: position 7,771 of record JEMY01000071.1, read on the forward strand.
TGGTCTCGCGTTACAGACGCGGTCGTCGAGAATTACCGCATGGGGGTTGCGTGGTCTGATCGCAGGGCCTGCCCTTGTACCGACGCCACTCGCTCGCTCGGCAGGATGAGCTCAAGTGTGGCGCGGCGCACTGTGCTCGCGCACCCAGCGCGCGAACGTAGCTTCGTCGATCTGGCCAGATGCGACGGCGAGCACGGTCAGCGTGGCATCGGCCTGGCTCGTCACGAGGCGCCGGCCGTTGAGCGCCAGAAACAGACCAACTGCCAGAAAAGCGACGCGCTTGTTGCCGTCTATGAAGGGGTGGTTGCGCGCCAGACCAACGCCGTAAGCTGCGGCCAGGTCGGCCACATCCGGTTGACCATAGGCAGCAAGGTTCAGCGGCCGCGCGAGCGCGGATTCGAGCAGACCCTCGTCACGCAGCCCGCTCGCCCCGCCATGCTCGGCCAGGCTCTCGTCGTGCAACAATTCGAGCGCGCGCCGGTCGAGCCAGCGCCAGCTCACTTGGCGAGTTGGTGGAAGGTGTCGCGGTACTCGTGCATGAACTCGCGCCCGATCTCGAGTTGCTGGTCCAGATCAGGGTCGTAGGGCGTCAGCATCACGCCATTCGCCGCGTCGGTCACGAATACCGTATCGCCCTTCTGCAGCTTGAGTCGCGCCAGCACTTCCCTGGGCAGGATGAGGCCAAGCGAGTTGCCGATCTGGGTAAGCTTGAGGGTAGTCATGGAAGGCTCCACACGGTCGATGTTATAACTGTCGTTATACCAACACAGAGGGTGCAGGGCAAGTGGCGCGCAACTCGGGACCAAGACTTCTGAATCAAGGCTTCTTCTTCCCGGCCAGCGTGTCCCGAACATACTGGCCGGGATCATCCCCGCTCAGCCCCTCGACCACCCGTCCTGCCGCTTTCCCGACCTCGCCGACAACCGCCGCGCCCTTGCCGACCGGTGACACCGGGTTCAGCTTGCTGAAATCGGTCGGTGTCGCGTTCTCCTGCTCCGTCTGCGCCGCGCCTTCCTTGCGGTCCCGTATCGCATACGCGTTCGTCGAGAATTCACGCATCGCCGTATGCGCGGTCTGATCACTCGGGCGCCCCTGGGCCGAGACCCCGGCCCCTGCCGCCCTGCCCGTCACCTGACCAAGATACCCGGCGCCCGCCTGCCCGACCGCAGCGGCACCGGGAACGCTGCTTCGATCCGCCTCGTGCCGCGCGCCGACCGCATCTGCCCCCTGCACCTGACCGGCCATCTCGCCGAGCATCCGGTCGTAGTTCTGCGCGGTGTATTCGGCAATGTAGGGACGCAGCTTGTACGGGTCGCCCATGATCCCCTGGAACGTCTCGTAGTT
>JEMY01000072.1:0-133 GCA_000585075.1 Candidatus Accumulibacter regalis
TCAACGCTTGGACGCCGCCCGCCGCATTCGCCGCGCCGGCGGCGATCGCGGCACCTCCCGTGGCGACGGCCGCACCCGCCATGGCGGCAGCGCCCATCGCCGCGCCGGTTCCGAAACCACCGCCCAGAGCATG
>JEMY01000072.1:329-5628 GCA_000585075.1 Candidatus Accumulibacter regalis
ATGGTGAGCAGCTGCGCGGCGATACCCAGAACGGTCTTGTAGTAATGGATCGCCATGTCCGAAGTCCATCGCGAGCCACCAAAGCCGAGGAAGAAAACGCCGGCGTAAGCCAGGATCCAGCCGCTCACCAGGAGCAGCAACATATTCACGCCGATCAAGGCCAGGATGATGAGGATTGCCGCACTGATGAGGATGCCCGCCGCACTATCGACTGGCGACCATCCGGAGGAGCGATCGAGAACCTGGTAAAAAATGGTGAAGCCGATGTCGACGATTCCTGAAGGCGACAGCGCCGGGCCTGTGCCGCTTGCCGTACCGCCGATCGTGCGCAGCGAATTCATGATGTCGGTGGCGAAAGTCGGGCCGTTGGTCAGCAGCCACCAGAAGAAACCTGTGAAGATCGTGAAGCGCGCGAACTCCGCATAGAACTCGCCAATGTCGGCCTTGCGCAAGGCCAGCATGCCGAAGGTCCAGACCATCGAGATCAAGGCCAGGGTCCAGAACAACCACGAGGCCCGTGCCGTGATCGTTGCCGCCCACATGCTGGCCGCGGCCGAATAACGTGCCAGGACGTTATCCAGCACATCCGAACTGTCGATCGCCGCCTGCGCTTCGACGGAAAAGAGCAGTAGCCACAGCAACAGCGCGCCGGTGGTGGCACCTAATAGGGCGGGCGTTCTTCTCATCGCTACCTCACCAAGCTTTCTGTTGGCTAGGTTTGAACTCTCCTTGTCGTGGGCACTTATCGAGAAGTTCAGCGCGTTGAGCGGGATCTTGCACCTTGTCCAGATCGGCGCAGGCCGGGCTGGCGACGGGATTTTTGGTTTCGGGCTTGTCGCCACAACCCGGGACGGTCGCTATCACCATGGCAACCAGCGCCACGCTCGAGAGTTGTCTTGCATTCATGTCATCTCCTTCTTACCAAGTACGCCCTGTACTACTGCGGAAAGTGCCGCTGCGCAGTTGCTCGCCGGCAGCGGCTTCTTGTGCTTCACGATCGGCCAGCGCCTGATTGCGGGTAGCGATGGCGTTTTGCTGCGCGATCAGGAGTCCCCGGATCTGCAGTAACTGGTTCGCCTGTTGGCTGGCCAGCTGGTTGGCGTAGCCGATGGCCTGCATCTGGCCCGTTGCGCCTTGCGCACTCGACTGCAGGCGCTGCAAGGTGCGTGCATCGGCTTGCATCGCGTCCTGCTGACGGTCGAGGCCTTTGAACAGCGCATCGGTCGCCCTCTTCTGCGCTTCGGACCCGAGGCGCTGGCTGTCCCTGATCGCTGCCCATTCCGCCGCCGTACAGCCGCCAGGGTTGAAGCAAGGCGAGCTGCGGTAGTAGGCCGTGTCCTGGAACTTGCCCAGGTAGTTGTCGATGCTGCCGAGATTGGCCTTGTAGTAGTCCAGGGTGTCGATCGCGCCGCGCAGCAGGTTCATCGTGGTCACCGCCTGATCCCAGATGTAGGCGGCCGGCGCAGCGGTATTCCTCAGCATGTTTTCGTATTGCTGCAGCTGCGTCCGGTATTGCTCGATTTGCTGCAGCGTTTGCGCCACGCTTTCCATGGCGGTCATCACGTTCTGCGTGAGGTTGCCGGCGTCGAACACAGGGATCCCGGTCGCATGTGCCGGCGCCATCATCACTGGGCTGGCCGAGAGGGCCATCGCCAGGAAAATTTTAGCGGCTAAAATTTTCTTCCCGGGCTTCATCGTCTTTTCTCCTTGGCGTCATCAATAGTCAAAGGATTGGTACGGCTTGGAAAACGTCATGTCCTTGGTGACGATGACGTTGAAGCGATAGCCGGGCCGGATCTCCAGCGTCGGCGCAATGTTCATGTTCTTGGCGATCAATTGCGCGGTCACCTGCCCGAGCTGCTGCCCCAGGGCCTCGCTCATGGCGCTACTGGCACTTGGCGTGCCGTAGGGTGTCTGCGTCTGGTTCTGCTGTTGGCTATAGCTGATGCCGGCGGTGACGGCAGACATCAGCAATGCGGACCCGAACAGCCGCAGGTAATGGTTGTTCACCTGGTCCTTGAAGCCGGCGTAGCCGACACCGTCGGCACCCGGCATCGAGCCAATGTCCATCGCCTTGCCGTCCGGGAAAACGATGCGCTGCCAGGCCACCAGCACCCGCGCCTGACCGTAGGCCACGTCGCTCGAATAGCTGCCGACCAGGCGCGAGCCTTGCGGGAGCAACAGGTATTTGCCGGTAGCCGTATCGAAAACGTTCTGCGCGATCTGGGCCATGATCTGGCCAGGCAGGTCGGAATTGATCCCCGAGATCAGCGTCGCCGCCACCACGAATCCGGCGCGCAGTTCATACGGCGAACGCGGTGCTTCCGGCTGGGAATCGAGCCTCCAGCGGTCGCCCGATCCGGTGTTGCCGAATTGCGCAACGCCGTGCTTGCCGCCAGTCGCCGCCGTTGGCAGCAGTTGCGGGGCAGACGAGGCACTGCTCCCCCCTGCCCCACTCAAGCCCTGCAACTGCGCCAGGCGAGCCTTGTAGGCCGCCGTCGGGTCATCCCGGCCGGCAGCGTCGATCTGCTGCCGCACGGCAGCCAGCCGGGCAATGGCCTCTTCGCGGCTTCCGGGAGCGCCGGTTACACCGCCCGGTGGCGAGCCAGCGCTGCGCGGGGCGACGACCGGCACGGTGGTCCTGGCCTTCACCGCCTCTTCGAGCTGCTGCATCTTCACCATGCGGATACGATCCAGCTCATCGTCGCGGGGAGAGCGTTGGAGCGTGCCATCCCCTGTCGAGCGGGGTGGCAATGGCGGCGCGTCGAGGTTTTCCGGGCGGGCAATGGGGATTGCGCCGAGTGGCGTCGCGGGGCCAGCAAGTTCCGGAACCTGTAGCGGTTTCGCGGCTTCGGCCGGAATGATCCCGTCCTTTTGCTTGCCGGCGATTTCGTTGGCGAACAGGCTGCTGTTGCCGCCCTTCTCTTTCGCGCCCTGCGCCGGCTCGTTCTGCTGAGCCGCGCGATCCGCAGCCACCAGGACCATGACGATCAGGAACACGCTCATGACGCCGCCGACGAGGTACACGGGCAGGTTGTTCACCCGGCGCACACCCGAGCGCCTGGACAGTTCGCCAGGCGAGGCGTCCGGTGACATCTGTTCTTCGGTGATGTGCTCAGCCATGGCCGCTCACTCCTTCCGAACCCAGGAACCGGCCGGGGCCACGGTATCGTTCTGCGCCACGTAGGCGCGACTCAGAGACTGTGAACCGACCATCACCGTCACGCGGTAGAGGTTCGTGCTGGCCGGCGCATCGAGCACATAGCGCAGGCTCAGTCCCGGCCTGGCGGTGTCCGGGTTGTCCGGGTTGTCCGCCTGTGCTGCCTCGTCCGGTTCGAACTCCAGGATGGCATAGCCCTTGATCCGCAGCGATTCGACCAGCGCGCTGCCGTAGGCGTCAGGCGTCGGCTGGCCGAGGTCAAAGCGGGTGCTCGCCGGTGGGTATAGGACCGTGAGCTGCTTCACCGTGTCCGCGGCGAGCTTTTCATTCAGGGTGGCCGGGGCATTGGCGCCAAGAAAATTGCCGTAAGGCTCGATCGAGGCGCAGCCGGCCAGGCCGGCCAACAGGAACAGGAGGGGCGCGAGGCCCAGGAGCTTGCGCATGGTCATTGCCCCTTCTGGATGGTCACTCGATCCTGGCCGGATCCGACGCCGGCAATCAGGATGGCCTTGTCGAATACGGCATCGACGATGTAGCGGTTGCCCTGCACGCGATAGTTGACCATCACCGTTTCGTCATCGGAGAAAAGACCACCGTCCTTGCGTACGACGAGAAGGGTCGGCGCTTCACCCTGGGCCATCGTCGAGGGCATCTGGATGATCGTTTTGCTGCCGTCGTTATAGACACGCAAGGGCTTCCAGGCCGCGCTGCCCGAGAGCTCGTAATCGAAGCTCAGGTTGCCCAGGTATTCGCCGGTTTGCGGCAGCGTGTTGTCTCGGCGTTCTCTCACCTCGCGGGTCTTGATCGCTTCCCACTTGGCCATGGCGTCTTCGGGATAGGTGAAGGCGACCTGTGGCATGTATCGCGTGCGATGCGAGCGTAGCCGGAAGTGATAGGTGCGCCGGTTGGTGGTCACGACCAGGGACGTTTCCAGTCCCACATCCAGCGGCTTGATGATCAAGTGCTGAACCTCGCCGCCGCCACTGCCGGTGATCGCCGGTTCAACCGTCCAACGAGCCGTATCGCCGAGGTTGATCGAGTTGACCTGTTCGCCAGGTTGCAGGGCGACATCGCACACCTGCAGCACGGCGCAAACGATGCTCGGTTGCTGGGCGCCGTACAGGAACTTGATCGATCCGTTTGGCCCAGCCACCGGGGCGGTGCCCGTTCCCCCGGAGGCCTTCCATTTCTCGGCGATGGCAATGGCGACTTTCTCCTGCTTGGTCAGGGTCGGGTTCTTGCCCGAGAAATACAGGTCGGCGAGATCGTCGCCAGGAGCCGCCAGGGCGACTGCGGGCATGGCGCCCAGGATCATTGCGTAGAGAACCTTCTTCATGGGGGTGCCCCTCTCAAAGCTGTTTCGACCAGGAGAAATCACGGACATAGATACCCAGCGGGTTGTTTCGTACCTGTTCTTCGCTGGTCTCGGTGGTCGGTTCGACGACATAGATCGTCACCAGGGAGCGCATGCGGAAAGGCTGACCCTTGACGATCCCCTGCCGATCGCGGGTGGTCTCCAGCCAATCGACTTGCCAGGTTTCTGGCGTTTGCGCGAGCACCGAGGCGACCTCGATGCTGACCGTCTCCTTTGCCGCCCGCTTGAACGGGCTGGATTCCTCGCTGCCATTCAGCCATTCATTCATCCTGGCCGTGGCCGGATCGTGCGGGGCCAGCATCGAGTACACGCGGAACACGGCCTTGCGCTGCAGGGCCACGTCCGGCGTGACCACGCGCGCGTCGCTGATGAACGAGGCCACCGACGCTTCGATCACCCGCACATCGGCAGGCGCCGCCCGTTCAGCCGGTGCCACGGCGAGCGCCTGCCCGAGCTTGTCGACCTGGACGACGTAGGGCACGAACTTCGCCTGGCTGCCAATGTGGATGATCCCGCCGACGCCGGCCAGCGCGATCAACAGCGACAGGATGCTGAGCAGTTGCCACGTCTGCCGTGCAGAAACAACGCTGCCGACGTGTTCGTTCCAGGTGCGGCGCGCAGCCAGGTAAGGGTTCTCGTTTTCGCCGCTGCGGCGCCCCCCGGCCATCGGTTCATGGGAACGCCGGGGATCGGCGTCGGGAGCGGCTCGCTTGAACGGCCAGCCCTTGAGTTGATCAGCAAAGCTCATGCGGCGACTCCATATT
>JEMY01000073.1 GCA_000585075.1 Candidatus Accumulibacter regalis
TGAGCGGCCGCGCCGGCCTGGCTGCCCGCCGTGGCGCTGCGGTTTGCCGCCTCGCCAGCGCCGGTGGCCAGCCCCTGTTGAGCCGTCGCTCCCGGCTGCGCGGGTGTCGTTGCCGGCGGCAGCCTGCCTTGCGGTTCCTGCAGCAGTTGCGCCTTGCTGTAGCGGCCTTCGACCCATTCCGCCTGATGCGCTTCGTAGAACATGCCGCTCTGCACGATCGCCTGCTTGAGCAGCGGCAGGAGATCGGGTCCGCTGTTCGGCGGGCCGGCGGCAATCGCCTGATTGCCGTTCAGCGGCAGCGCTGCGGAGGCGCCGGCCTTGCCGTCACGCGCGCCGGCCAGCAGCGTGCCGATCAGTTGCCCGGTGCGACTGAGCTGGGTGGCCGTCGACTCGTTGCCCCCCTTGCCGGCCTCGCCGCCGCCGCGGGCAATCACCGCCAGGGTCAGCTTGCCGTTGCTTTCCGAAACTTCCAGTTCGATGGCGTCGCCGCTCTTGGCGGCGAAGGGCAGCGCCAGGGTGACGCTGCGCTGGTTGATGAGCGCGCGGTAGGTGCCGTTGGGCAGCAGCGCCTGGACTTCGGCCAGCAGGCGCTGGCCAGCCGCCAGTCCGGGCAGCTTGTCGGTGATTTCCTGCGCCGGCAGCGTCGGCCGCAGCGCGAGGTCGGCGCTCGGCTGGACGCGGGCGGTGACTTCGGGGACGATCATTCTGCGCCCGGCGGCGCGGCGCGGAGCAGGACGCGCAGCTCGTTCATTCGCGTCGCCAGCCGTGGCTGGATCAAGGCGTCGCAGCGCAGGCTGCTTTCGATCAGCGCCCGGGCGCGCTGTTGTTCGTCTGCCGGCAGTTCGGCGCTCAGTGCGTCGGAGAGGCGTTCGGCCAGCGCACGGCGATCGGCTTCGTGCCTGGCCAGCGCCGGCCAGTCCCTGCTTTCTGCGGCGCCAAGCATCGCCTCGGAGTAGGCCAGCAGCTGCTCCAGCGCGCTCAGCCCGGCACTCATGCCAGCGCGGCTTTCTGCGGCGTCGCGCTCGGCGAAATCTCGCGCCAGGCGCCGTGAATCTCCTCGAGCAGGGCGGCGACTTCCTCCAGCGCGGGCAGGTCGTTGTCGAGGTTGGCGTGCAGCAGGCGCAGGACCAGGTAGTCGTACAGCGCGTCGAGGCGCGCGGCGATCTCGCCGCCCTGTTCCAGGTCGAGGCTGACCTTGAGACCGTTGCCGATGATGTCGATGGCTTTGGAGATCGCTTCGCCCTTGGCTGCGGTGCGTTTGGCCTCCATCGCCGCACGGGCGTTGCCGATCGCCGCCTGCGCTCCCGAAAAGAGCAGCAGGATCAACCGGTGCGGGTCGGCAACCTCGACGGCGGCGTCGACGCCGACCTTCTGATAGGCGGAAATCGCATGTCTTGCGTGGCCGAACATCCTTAGTTCCTCAAAGAGTAAGTGGGCAGGTTGGCGAGCTGTTGCGAGAGGAAGTTGCTCGTCGTGGTCATCCCGGAGATCAGCGTATCGAGGGCCGTGAATTGCTTGCGGTAGCGTGCCTCGATTCCCGCCAGGCGGTCGCTGATCACTCCCGATTGCTTGCCGAGGCTGGCAATCGAGCTGTTCAGTCCGTCGCGGCGCGCGGCGATCAGGCCGCTGCTGCTCACCAGGCCGTCGGCGGCGGTCTTGAAAGCGCTGCCGACGGCGGCCACGAGATCGGCGACGGCCGAGAGATCGTCGCCGATCGCGGCGCTCAGCTTGGCCGAATCGACGCTCAGCGTGCCGTTCTTCTGCATGCTGACGCCGATGTCCGAGAGGCGCTGCAGATCGCGGCCGGCGAGCGTCGCGGGGATGTTGCCGAGGACGTTGCGAAAGCTGTTCTGCGCCGTACGCAGCGTACTGTCGCCGTTCAGTGCGCCGGCCTTCTTGGTTGCCGCATTGTAATTGCCGAGACCGCTGGCGGTGGTGCTGAAGTCGTTGAACGCCCGGACCAGCGCGTTGACCCCGGTGGTCAGGCTGGAGTTGTCCTTGCTGATGGTCAGCGTCGTGCTCAGTGCCGTTTCCGGCGCTTCCGGGCCCCTGAGCAGGTTCAGGGTGATGCCGTCGATGGCCGTGCTGACCTGGTTGCTGACCCCTTCGACGGCAATGCCGTTGAGCTTGAACGCCGAGCCCTGCGCCGCCTGCGACTGCACGAAGGTATCGCTCGGCGCCGGTGCTGCGTCGGGATCGTAGGTCAGGCCGGCGATTCCCGAGAGCTTGATGAACTGGTTGCTGCCCGCGTCGTTGCTGGTCAGTACCAGTTGCTTGCCGGCGACGCCGTTGATCACCAGCGCCGAAACGCCGGCGTTGGCGCCGTTGATCGCGTCGCGGATGTTCTCCGGCGTGGCGCCGTCGGCGATGGTGATCTCGGTGCTCTTGTGCGGGCTGCTGCCAGCGAGGCTGTCGAGCGACAGGGTCAGCGTTCCGCCGACCGGCAGGGTGTCGCCGGCGCCCGAGAAGGGGGTCGCTGCGCCGGTGCCGCTGGCGACGCTGTGCTGCCGCGCCAGCTGGTTCACTTCGAGCGTGTAGGTGCCGGCGACGGCGCTCGAGGAAGTGGTCGCCGCGGCGACGGTCGAGTCGCTGAGCCGGGTCGCGAAAACGGTGAATTTCTGCGTCGCCGTCGTTCCGGTCGCCGGGACCAGCGTTCCCGCCGCCGTCTGCAGCGCCGAGATCGATCCCTGCAGCGAACCCAGCGCCGATATCTTGGCCTGGTAGCTCGCTTCCTTCTGCGACAGAGCGGTCAGCGGCCGCTGTTCCAGCGACATCAACTGGCTGATGATGCTGTTTACGTCAAGGTTCGAGCCCAGGCCCGGTGAGGAAAGCGCCATGATCTTCTCCTGCCGCCGCTACCGGCATGCTTGCTGCATGGGGCTGAGCGGGCGATGTTCAGGCCGTTTGCGTGACGAACAGCCCCTTGATGCTGTCCAGCGTCTTGGCGATGGCCATCATTTCTTCCGACGGCATCTGGCGGATCACTTCCTTGGTCGAGCGGTCGATGATCTTGACCACCAGCTGACCGGTGTCGCCGTCCACGCTGAACTCGAGATTGCTGTTCGTCGGCTTGACGAACTCGCGAACGCTCTGGATGGCGCTTTCGAGCTTTTCGCTGTCCGGCGGTGCCTGCACCGGTGCCTGCGCCTGCAAGTGCGCCTGCACCTGCTGCAGGGCCTGCGCCGGACTGGCCGGCGTCGCCGTGTTGCCGCCGCTGGCCGTTGCCCTGGCTTCGCGGGCGGCCGAGCTGATCGCCTGGTGGCCCTGCGGCGCTGGCGAGGAAACTGTCGGTGGAATATTCATCTCACACTCCTTGGTGAAGAGACGCCGGGGCGCGATCACGTTGCCGCGAGCGCGCCCCGATGTTACCGCTAATCAAACCCTTCCGCTTAGCCGCGCAGCAACGAGAGCACGTTCTGCGGCAGCGAGTTGGCCTGCGCGAGCATCGCCGTACCCGCCTGCTGCAGGATTTGCGCCCGCGTCAGGTTGGCCGTTTCCGCCGCGAAGTCGGCATCGACGATGCGGCTGCGTGACGCCGACAGGTTCTCCGACGTCGTTTGCAGGCTCGAAACCACCGAAGCAAAACGGTTCTGGTACGAACCGAGCGAAACGCGCGCTCCGCTGACCGTCGCCAGCGCGCCGTCGATCGCCGAGAGGGCGCTGGTGGCGGCGGCGGCGGTGAGCACATTGACACTGGCGATGCTGGCCACCGTCGAGGACACCGTGGCACCCTGGGTTCCGGAGGCAGCGAGCCCGGCATAGGCGGCGTGCGCCCCGCCCCAGACGATCCCGTCGGAATTGGTACTGCTCAAGGTGACTGTACCGTGATTGGCCGTGGCTACCCCGGTCGTCGCTGCGACTGCGGTTACACCATTGGTCGTCGGGCTTGTGCCCGTAGCGAATGCTGCTGTGGCGGTAGTCGCACCCGTTCCCGTCTTGCTTACCACTGTCGTGAAGTTATCGCCGTCTGCGCGCGAGAAGCTGAGCGACCCGCCAGTGCCGGCGAGCGCATTGGCAAGACTGGTTGCCCCATTCCAGCTGATGGTAAAACCACCAACTGTGTCGCCATCAGCGGCAAAACCTGCCGTGGTCAGCGCGGTTGCCATCGTCGCGCGGTCCCCGGTTCCAGAGGCAGCGACAGCGTCCGTAATGACGACCGTATCACTTGTGCCGGTGAGGGTAATAAGCGTGTTGTAGCCAGCCGCGCCGCCGGTTTCGACCCCACCAGCTGTGAAGGCGCCAAGGACGCCCGTGGAGGAAGTCGTGGCACTTATACCGACCGTTCCTTGCGTACCTACAACGCCGGTGGCAAACCCCGTTTGATTCAGGAAAGCGGTCTTGGCTGCGGCTGCCGCGGTCGTCTGAGCGCCGGCAGTCACGCCTGCAGCTGCACCATTAAGGCCGATGCTGATATCGCGTCCGTCGGCTGCCGTGAGTGTCAGTGCGCCCGTCGTTGCGCTGGCCGAGGCGTTAACTCCGGTTTGCGTGGCGATGGCATTGATCGCGGCGGCGACGTTCGCACCCTGGCCGGCGGCTGTGGTGCCGGCGGCAACGGCGCCGACGTTGATGCCGTTGATGCTGAAGGTGTTTGCGGCGATGGCGGTAAAGGCCGTCGCTGCTGAGCCGGTCACGACGTTGCTGTTGGCGGTCGCGGTGACGCCCGAGTTGGACGAGATGCCGTTGATCGCCGCGGCGATCGAAAACGCGCTGGCGGCGCTCTGGCCCGGGCCGGTACCGAGCGAAGACGCGCCGACCTGGAAGCCGTTCAGCGTCAGGTCGCCGGCGGCCAGGGCGGTGGTCGTCGCCGTGCCGGTGGTGGTCGCGGCGAAGCTGGTGCCGGTGCCGCCGAGGGCCGAGGTGCGGGCGCTGCCAATGCCGGTGATCGCCAGGCGGTCGTTGGCCGTGCCGTTGGCGCCGATCTGGAAGTTCTGCGCGACGAATGAGCCGTCGAGGAGCTTGGTGCCGTTGAACGACGAGTTCTGCGCGACGCGGTCGATTTCCGACGCCAGCGACTGGACTTCGGCGTTCAGCGCCTGGCGGTCGGACGCCGAGTTGGTGGCGTTGCCGGCCTGGACGGCGAGTTCGCGCATCCGCTGCAGGTTGTTGCTGATCTGTTCGAGGTCGCCTTCGGCGGTCTGCGCCAGCGAGATGCCGTCGTTGGCGTTGCGCGTGGCCTGATTCAGGCCACGGATCTGGGAATTCATCCGGTCGGAGATGGCGAGGCCGGCGGCGTCGTCCTTGGCGCTGTTGATGCGCAGGCCGGACGAGAGGCGTTGCAGGGAAGTCGCCAGTGAGGTCTGCGACATGTTGAGGCTGCGCTGCGAGTTGAGCGAGGCGACGTTGGTGTTGATGACTTGGGGCATTTTGCTTCTCCTATCACGGTCAAATTGACTTCAGACTTCAGTTTCCGGTGACTGCCTGGCGAGGCTCTTGCCGGTCCATCCTGTGTGGCGATTTGTTCGCTGACAACTTTACTTACGACGGGCCTCGGGAAAACTTGAGTGATTTTTTGCCTGGCCGCCGTGTAAGACTTTTAGCGGCAGGCGGCCGGCAAAGTTGAGGGTGTGGAGACAAGAAAAGCGGTGTTTGTGCGATCGCGGGCCGGCGGCCGGCAACGCGCGGCGAGCGAAGCCGATTGCCTCCCACCCCCCGCGCCGTCATTACGAAGACGCACAGGCGTTGCCTCCTACCCCCACGCCGTCATTGCGAGGAGGCGCAGCCGACGCGGCAATCCAGTTCCATCGTCTGACTATTTCGGCGGCTGCCGCATCGGCAATGCGCGTAGAGCCAAACGTCTGGATTGCCGCGTCGGCTGGCGCCTCCTCGCAATGACGGGCGGGTTGACCTGCCGCACCGCTCGCGTCTGCCTGCACAGCACACCGGGTTTTCTTCTTGCGCAAAACGTCAACGGGCGCGATACTTGGTTGCATCTGTAATACCAACCTATCGATACAAGCATTGTGCGTGTGGTTCTCGACACTTCTGTCCTGGTCGCTGCTGCTCGTTCACGCAAGGGCGCCAGTTTCCAACTGCTCTCGATGCTGCCGAGTAGAGACTTTGAGATCGCGCTGACGGTGGCCTTGTACACCGAGTGGCAGGCCGTTCTGACCCGTGCCGAGCACCTGCCACCCGGCGCCAGCGCCGACGTTGCGCTGGGCTTCGTGCGCTATCTGGCAACGATCGCTCACCTGCAGGAGGTATATTTCTTGTGGCGACCTTTTCTGCGCGACCCGGACGATGACATGGTGCTCGAGTGTGCGGCATCGTCCGGTAGTGAATACATCGTCACGCACAACATGAAGGATTTTCGCCGCGTGGCAGAATTGAAGATCCAAGCGATCACGCCGGGCGATTTCTTGCAGCTGCTGAGGAGAAAACCATGACTGCGCTGACTGTTCGTCTGCCCAACTCTGTGCACCAGAAAGTCAAGGAACTCGCTGCGCGCGATGAGATTTCCGTGAACCAATTCATCGCCAGCGCGGTATCAGAAAAAATGGCATCGTTGATGACGCTCGATTTTCTCAGGGCGGAAGCCGCCAAAGGCCAGCGCAGCGACTTTGAGCGCTACCTGGGAATGGTGCCGGACGCGCCCGCGCTTCCTGGCGACGAGACCCCGTGACGCCAGGCAGCTGCGAAGGCGCGGCGGCGCCAACGAGCATGCGAGGATACGTGCAAGCCGCCGCCACTGTTTGAGCTGGCCTTGGGCCACGACACGTAGGGCATTCCCACACCCCCCACCCCCACGCCGTCATTGCGAGGAGGCGTTAGCCGACGCGGCAATCCAGTTCCATTCTCTGACGGTCACTGCGGCCGCAGTCCGCATGGGCAAGGTGCGTAAAGCAATACCCCTGGATTGCCGCGTCGGCTTCGCCTTCTCGCAATGACGGGCGGGTTGACCTGCCGCACCGACTGGCGCCTCCGCGCAATGACGGGCGGGTTGACCTGCCGCACCGACTGGCGCCTCCGCGCAATGACGGGCGGGTTGACTTGCCGCACCGGCTGGCGCCTCCGCGCAATGACGTGCTGGCCAGGCGGGTTTCGGGGGCCAGCAATCCCGTGTTCGCGGCGTGCCAACTCAGTTTTCAGCGATACGCGCGGGCGGTTATAATGGGCGTCGGCGTGATGGTGGTCGGGTGGCACGGAATGGCGCCGGAAAAGGCGTTTTCGAGCCACTTCCCGGTGCTCGATGGCGCGCCCCGGGCGATTGACATGCGTCCCGCCGATTTCGCGAAGGCCGGCAGCTTGCCGGTTTTTTTGTCCGTTTGCCCGTGTTCGTGGATTGATGATGCGGATCCTGCTCTGCAATGATGATGGTTACTTCGCACCCGGGATCGAGCACCTGGCGCGGGTGCTGGCGGACGTCGCCCAGGTCACCGTCGTCGCTCCCGAGCGCGACCGCAGCGGGGCGAGCAACTCGCTGACCCTCGATCGGCCCCTGTCGCTGAAGCGCGCGGCGAACGGTTTCTACTACGTCAACGGGACGCCGACCGACTGTGTGCATCTGGCGGTCACCGGCATGTTCGACGAGTTGCCCGACATGGTCGTTTCGGGAATCAATATTGGCGCCAACATGGGCGACGACACGATCTATTCGGGAACCGTCGCCGCAGCCACCGAGGGCTTCCTGCTCGGCATTCCGTCGCTGGCGGTTTCGCTGTGCAGCAAGGCCGGCGAGCATTACGACAGCGCTGCACGGGTGGCCCTCGAACTGGTCGCCATGCTGCAGAAACAGACGCTGCGCGAGCCGGTGCTGCTCAACGTCAACGTCCCCGACGTGCCCTACGAGCAGTTGCGCGAGCGGGTCGTCACCCGCCTTGGCAAACGGCACAAGGCGGAGCCGGTGGTGCGCACGCTGTCGCCACGCCACGAGACGGTTTACTGGGTCGGCGCCGCGGGCGAGGCGCAGGATGCCGGCGAGGGGACCGATTTCCACGCCGTGCTGAACAATCAGGTATCGCTGACGCCGCTGCAGGTCGATCTGACCCACAATGCCCAGTTGTCGCTGGTGCGCGGCTGGCTGGTAGAATGAATCGCGTCGTTTCCGGGGTGGGCATGACTTCGCAGCGCACGCGGGCGCGCATGATCGAGCGCCTGCGCGAGCAGGGAATCGACGACGAGGACGTGCTGGCGGCGATTGCCGCCGTGCCGCGGCATGTATTTGTCGAAGAGGCGCTGGCTTCGCGGGCTTACGAGGACACTGCGCTGCCGCTGGGTTTTTCGCAAACGATTTCGCAACCCTATGTGGTGGCGCGGATGATCGAGGCGCTGTGTGCCGGTGGCCGCCGGCTCGGCAGGACGCTGGAGATCGGCGCCGGCTGTGGCTATCAGGCGGCGGTGCTGGCGCAGTTGACGGACGAGGTCTTTGCCGTCGAGCGCATCGCCCCGCTGCTCGCCAAGGCCAAGCTCAACCTGCGCGCGATCAAGCAGCTCAAGGTGCGCTTGAAGCACGCGGACGGTCGCCTGGGGCTGCCGGAAGCGGCGCCCTTTGACAGCATCATCGTCGCCGCGGCGGCGGCGCGCGTTCCCGCCGCGCTGGTGCAGCAACTCGCACCCGGCGGGCGCATGATCATGCCGCTGGGCGTGGCGACGCAGCAGCTGACGCTGATCGAGAAGCAGGGTGAGACTTTTGTCGAAACCCGTCTCGACGCGGTGCGTTTCGTTCCGCTATTGACAGGAGTCGAATGAACGATCAGGGCTTTTTCTGTGGCTACGGGGCAGTGCCGGGACGCGCGGGGTGTCTGGCCGTGCTCGCCGTGCTCTTGCTCGTCGGTTGTGCCAGCAAGCCGCCGGCGGCGGTCAGCACGGGCGCGACCGCCGCCGTCGGCAAGGACCTCTACGTCGTCAAGAAGGGCGATACCCTGCATTCCATCGCCGCTGCGCATGGCCTGGATTTTCGCAGCCTGGTGATCTGGAACGGAATCGAGAATCCGAACCACATTCTTGTCGGCCAGGCGCTGCGCACGCGGCCGCCCGGATCTTCGTCGTCGGCTTCTGCGTCGGTTTCGTCGTCCGCGTCCTCAGCTTCCTCAGCGTCCAGCGAGGGGACGGTGGTGCGCCCGATAGACACTCCCTCGGCGGTCGAGCAGCGCAACCTCGGCGGCAGTGGCGAGACGCTCAAGCGTGAGCCGCAGGTGGGCAAGGAAGCCTATTCCGAACAGACGCTGGCGCGGGCACGCGCACAGGTCCAGCAGCCTGCTGCAGCAGCCGGCGCGGCGCCGACGCCAGCGGCAGCGGCCAGGGAAGAAAGCAGGCCGGACGCCACGGAGCGGGCGGACAGCAACTGGATCTGGCCGGCCAGCGGCAAGGTGGTCGGCACCTTCAGCGAAGGCGGTGCCAAGGGCATCGACATCTCCGGCAAGGCGGGCGACCCGGTGCTCGCCGTCAGTGGCGGCAAGGTGGTGTATAGCGGGACGGGCTTGCGCGGCTACGGAAAACTGGTCATCGTCAAGCACGACAGCACCTACCTGACGGCCTACGCGCATAACCAGAGCATCCTGGTGAAGGAAGGCCAGAGCGTCGCCAAGGGGCAGAAGATCGCCGAAATGGGCAATACGGACGCCGACCAGGTCAAGCTGCACTTCGAGGTCCGGCAGCAGGGCAAGCCGGTCGATCCACTGAAGCATCTGCCGCTGCGCTGAGCATCGATGTCGGCGCCCTTCGATTCCGATTCGGATCACGCGGACCGCCTGGAGAACTATCTCGACGAGCCCGAGTTCGCGGCTTCCGAAGGTCTGCCCTTCGCCGCCGCGGAGCCCGAAGAGGCCTTTCAGTCGCCTGAAGCCGAACTGCTCAATGACGTCACCCAGCACTACCTGAACGAGATCGGCGCCAAGCCGCTGTTTTCGCCCGCCGAGGAGGCGGACTGGGCGCGCCGCGCCAGGGCCGGCGAGTTCCCGGCGCGGCAGAAGATGATCGAGCACAACCTGCGCCTGGTGGTGAACATCGCCAAGCACTACCTCAACCGCGGCATGCCCCTGCTCGACCTGATCGAGGAAGGAAACCTCGGGCTGATTCACGCGATCGAGAAGTTCGACCCCGACCGCGGCTTCCGCTTCTCGACCTACGCCACCTGGTGGATTCGGCAAGGCATCGGGCGGGCGATCATGAATCAGGCGCGGACGATCCGCCTGCCGGTGCATGTGGTCAAGGAAATCAACGTCGTGCTGCGCGCCATTCGCCACCTCGAAGCGGCGAACGGGCGGGAAATCTGCCTTGAGCAGATTGCCCACCTGATCGACCGGCCGGTCGACGACGTGCGCCGGGTGATGGCCCTCAACGAGCGCATCGCTTCGCTTGACGCGCCGCTGCAGGTGGACCCCAGCCGGACCATCGGCGAGGTGATCGCCGACGACAGCCTGGTCGATCCTGACGAGCTGTTGCAGAGCAGCGAGATCGGCGACCTGCTGCGCACCTGGGTCGGGCAGCTCGGCGAGAAGCAGCAGCAGGTGCTCCTGCGCCGCTATGGCCTGGGCGGTGGCGAGACGAGCACCCTCGAGGAAATCGCGCTCGATCTCAACCTGACCCGCGAACGCGTCCGCCAGATCCAGATCGAAGCGCTCGATCAGTTGCGCCGCATCATCCGCCGCGGCGGCGTGACGCGCGACAATCTCCTCTAGCGTTGCACCGTCTTGACGAGACGCGCAGCGCCGCCGAGAGCAGCGTGAACCGCGCGGGTCGGCTGGATTTCACCCGCTCCTTACGGCTGTCCTCGTCGCCAAAGCGCAGGCCGGCATTCCCCAGTCCCCGTCACTGCGAGGAGGCGGACAAGCATCCCCCAGCCCCTGTCATTGCGAGGCGGCGCAGCCGACGCGGCAATCCAGTTCCATGCTCTAACTGCCTCTACGCCACATCCGCCAGGCGAAAAACAAGATCTCTGGATTGCCGCGTCGGCTGCGCCTCCTCGCAATGACGTGCAGGCCGGTGGCGCGCCGCTTTTCGATGCGACTTTCAGCCAGCCGGACAGCGGCTTGAAACCATGCCGTCGCGGGAATTCCTAGCTTCCATCGTGCGTGCAACGCCACCCTAGCGCGTCGCCGCCAGGCGGTTGTTGCGCACTTCGCGGAGCACTTCGGCGAGCTGGAAGACCGACATGGCGTAGAAGCTCGAGCGGTTGTAGCGGGTGATCACGTAGAAGTTGTCGAAGCCCAGCCAGTATTCGGTCGCCTGACCCGGCGTCTCGAGATCGATCAGCGCTGCCGCGCGCTGCGGGTCATCGTCGGCGGCACTGAAGACGCCGCGCGCGAGCAGTTCCTTGACCGTCAGCACGGGTTTGATTCCGGCCGCGATGAGTGCCGCGGGGTCGCCGTTGACGCGCGCCGGCACGGCCACCGGCGCGCCCTTCTGCCAGCCGTACTGCTGCAGGTAGCGGGCGACGCTGCCGATCGCGTCGGCGGTACTGTTGCGCAGGTCGACGCGATTGTCGCCGTCGAAGTCCACCGCGTAGCGGCGCTGGCTGCTGGGCATGAACTGCGGGATGCCCATGGCGCCGGCGTAGGAGCCCTGGACGGCGAGCGGATCGACACCGTTTTCGCGCGCCAGGAGGAGAAATTGTTCGAGCTCGCCGCGAAAGAATTCGGCGCGCGGCGGGTAGTCGAACGCCAGCGAGGCGAGGGCTTCGAGAACGCCGAAGTTGCCGGTGTTCTGTCCGTACTCGGTTTCGACACCGATGATGGCGACGATTATTTCGGCCGGTACGCCGTAGATCGCTTCGGCGCGCTGCAGGAGCGCGCCGTTCTCGTCCCAGAAGCGCTGCCCGGCCGCTTCGCGGCGCCCGTTGACGAAGCGCGCGCGGTAGCGTTGCCACGAACGCTGCTTGCTGGGGCTGGCCGGCGGGCGGATCAGGCGCAGGACGGTGGCGTTCGAGTGAATGGCCGCGAACTGGCTGGTCAGGTGGCTGATGTCGAAGCCGTGCTGCTCGTGCATGGTGGCGATGAAGGCCTGCACCTCGGCCTGCTCGCTGAACGGGGGGCCCTGCTGGGCGTGGCCGGAGACGGGCAGCAGGGTGGTGAGCAGACCCGTGAGCAGGGCGCAGAGCAGGCCGGTGAGTGTTATTTTCAAGAGCGTTTTCTCCTTCGCGGTGGCAGGCGGCGTACGCATTGTTGCAGGCAGCGCAGTTTATGGTCCCGACCGTCGCCGCGCGCGTAGCGCAGCTCGGCATAATAGCCCGCCGCTTCGTCGGTGAGGGCGGCAAGATCAGGTCTTTCGCGCGCCACCCGTTGCGCGAAAGCGAGCGGCCCTTCCCAGTCGGCGCGCGCGATTCCGCGGCGTTTGAGCTCGGCGCAGTATTTCAGCCAGGCGCGCTGTACGGGATCCACGGCGAGTCGGCGCGGCAGTGTCCACAGCGTGACGACGAGCAGGGCGATGCCACAGAGGACCGCCAGCGATGCGCTCATGCTGCGCCAGTCGGGGTCGCGCCAGCCGAGGCGCGAGAGCACTTCGCGCTGGCGTTGCGGATTGTAACCGAGGACCCACTGGTTCCAGCTGTTGTTGGCGGCTTCCCAGCGGTTGCGCAACTGGCGCAGCCAGTCGCTGTCGAGACGGACGAGAATCGGCAGGGGCTCGCCCTGCGGCAGGGCGGCGACGATTCCCTGCTCGATGCGCGAGGGCGCGACCGCGGCGGTCGGATCGAAGCGTACCCAGCCTTGTCCGGAGAGCCAGATTTCGGCCCACGCGTGGGCGTCGGACTGGCGCACGACGAGATAGCCGTCGACCGGGTTGACCTCGCCGCCCTGGTAGCCGGCGACCACCCGTGCGGGAACGCCGGCGGCGCGCATGAGGAAGACGAAGGCCGAAGCGTAGTGTTCGCAGAAGCCGCGGCGAGTGCTGAAGAGAAACTCGTCCATGGCGTTGGCGCCGAGCAGGGGCGGCTGCAGTGTGTAGTAGAAATCCTCGTTGCGAAACATCGCCAGCGCCGCTTCGGCGATCTTTTCGGGGGGGCGCGCCGCCCACTCGCGGGCCAGCGCGCGGGTGCGCGGATTGATCTCGTCCGGCAGGGCCAGCGCCTGCTGCAGGATGGCCGGCGCCTCGTTCACGTTGGCCCGATAGGCGATCGCCGAAGCAAAGGAAAAGCGCGCGCGCACGCGCAGCGGTTCGCGCGCCAGGGCCTGCAGCGTCGGTGCCAGCGTGCTCTCGGGCGGCAGTAGGGTGGCGACGTCGAGGGCCAGCAGCCAGCGCTGGTTGTGCGCTTCAAGGATGCTGCTGTAGGCAAGCGGCTCGCCGATGCCCTCGACGACCGGCGGCTGCCCGGTCGCGCTGGCCGGCAGCGCGCGCGCGCGCCAGGTCTGGCCGTCGTACTCGTCGAACACCGGTCCGCGCCAGTAGAGGTCGGCTTTCTCCGGCGCTTCGCCGGCGAAGCGGCTGCGGAAGGCGATCGCCCCGGAGACGATCAGGCCGCTGATCGAACCCGGCGACATTTCGTCGGAGAGGCCGCTGAGTCCGGAGTAGGCGTCCTGCGGCAAGCCCCACAGCGGCCCGGAAACGCGGGGGAAGAGGAGGTAGAGAATGAGCATGAAGGGCAGGGCCTGGGCGAGCAGCAGGCCGGCATGGCGGAGCACGGCGGCGACCGGCTGGGGGCCTCCGTGCAACCGGATCAGGGCGCCGGTGAGCAGGCCGATGGCGGCCAGCAGCCAGGCGCCGGTGGGGATGCTCTGCGAGTACAGATAGTGGGTGAGGAGGAGGAAGTAACCGAGCATGACGACCACCAGCGCGTCGCGCCGGCTGCTCATTTCCATCGGTTTGAGGGCCATGAAGACGACCAGCAGGGCGACCCCCGCGTCCTTCCCGAGCAGGGTGCGGAATTGCCAGGCAATGGCCGCGATGCTGCCGACGACGAGCAGCGCCAGCGCCCAGCGCGGCGGCAGCGGGCGACGTCGTTGCCATAGCCAGGCGCGCCACAGCAGCGTGCCGCCGACGAGCAGCGACAGCCACCAGGGCAGGTGCGCGAAGTGCGGCCCGGCGGTGGCCAGGGCGACGGCGAGCAGCCAGGGCACGGCGCCGTGTTCGAGCGCGGCGCTGGACCACGCGGCAGCGCTACTGCGGCCGATCGTTTTCAGGTTTCTCGCCATACAGCGCCAGGGCTTGCAGGCAGCTCGCCCGGTGCGCGTCGCCCTGCCCGGCGGCGATCCGGACGCCCGGCAGGGCGAGGCCGTAGCGCGCCTGTTGCTCGTCGGCGGCGAGGACCCAGCCGGTGAGTATCGACAGGCGTTCTTCGGCGCCGCACCCGGCCGGGGTGAGCGACCAGGCCAGCCACAGTTCTTCGCTGGCGCCGCCGGCGAACTGCTTGACCAGATGGGGCTGCTCGTCCGTGCGCCGGGCAACCGCCTTCCAGGCAATGTGCCGCGTCGAGTCGCTGATCTGACGTGGCCGCAAGCCGGCAAAGTCTTCCTGGCCGTTGTCGCCGTGCAGACGATCGGCGTGCGCGGTCGGCGAGGACGCCGGTAGCGGCGTGCGGATGGGCTGCGGATAGACCACGCACGACCAGTGCGGGTGCGGATAGCTCCAGGCACGAAAGAGCCCCAGCGGATAGCGCGTGGCCAGCGTCACCCGGCCCGGGTCGAGGCGACCACGGCGCTGCGTCGCGCAGCTGACGGCGACGGCAGCGCGTCCCTGCGCCGGCAGGTGGACGCAGCTCGCGGTTTGCCCGGCAAAGGAAAACTCGAGCGCGCGGCGCGCCTGCCGGCGCGGGTTCTCGAGCTGCAGCGGGAAGTACGCCGGATCGCCGGCGAATACCGCTGCCACCCGCCCCGGGGTCAGGCGCAGGCCAAAGAGGTTGTGAAAGGTATGCACCATGGCCACGATGCCCAGGCCGGCGAGGAGAAAGATCAGCGCGTGGCCGAGACTCAGGTTGTAGTTGATGGCCCCGACGAGCATGACCACCAGGACCAGGGCGAAGAGGAGGCCGGCGCGCGTCGGGACGATGAAGATGCGCCGCTGGCCGAGGACGATCGGTAGCTGCTCGTCACGCCGCAGGCGAAACAGCCAGCGCTGCAGGGAGGCCAGCACCGGCATCAGGGCAGTGGCACGGCGCGGATCAGCGCCGCGATGTCTTCTGCGCTGGCGTGGTTGCCGCTGAGCAGGCGTAGCCGGTGGCGCGCAACCGAGGGCAGGACGGCCTGCACGTCTTCGGGCAGGACCATCTCGCGGCCTTCGGTAAACGCCCAGGCGCGCGCTGCCGCGAGCAGCGACAGCGCGGCGCGCGGGCTCAGGCCGTGCACCAGACGGGCGTCCTGGCGCGTCGCGCCGACCAACTGCTGCAGGTAGTCGAGAACGGCGGCCGAGGCGTGCACCGCGCCCGCCTGCGCTTGCAGGGCGGCAAAATCGCCGGCGTTCAGGCGCGAAGTCAGCGTCGGCAACTGCTCGCGACGACCGCCGCTTTCGAGCAGCGCGCGTTCGGCGCCATGGTCCGGGTAGCCGAGTTCGATGCGCATGAGGAAGCGATCGAGTTGCGATTCGGGCAGGGGGAAGGTGCCAATCTGGTTCGACGGGTTCTGCGTGGCGATGACGAAGAACGGTTGCGGCAGGGGGCGCGTTTCGCCCTCGGTGGTCACCTGTCCCTCTTCCATGGCTTCGAGCAGCGCGCTCTGCGTCTTCGGCGTCGCGCGGTTGATTTCGTCGGCGAGCAGGACCTGCGCGAAGACCGGGCCGGGCAGGAAGCGGAAGTCGCCGCGCTCGCGGTCGAAAACCGAAACGCCGAGGATGTCCGCCGGCAGCATGTCGCTGGTGAACTGGACGCGTGAGAACTGGAAACCGAGCAGGCGAGCCAGGGTATGCGCCAGCGTCGTCTTGCCGACGCCGGGCAGGTCTTCGATAAGCAGGTGCCCCCTGGCGAGCAGGCAGCACAGGGCCAGGCGGGTCTGCCGGCTCTTGCCGAGAACGACCTGGTTGGCGGCGGCAAGGATTTCGTCGAGCGGGGATTGTCGGGTGAGGGGTCGCATGGCTTGTCGTGGCGGCGCAATTGCGACGATAATAAACCATCATCAGATAACTTGATTTCCCGCAGATCCCGGTGCCCGTGGCCAGCCCCGATTGCGGTAGAGAGGCAACAGTGACCAGTACCGCATTCATCAGCCATCGAGATTGCCAGTTGCACGACATGGGTTCGTATCATCCGGAGTGTCCGGAGCGCCTCACCGCGATCAGCGATCACATGATTGCGCAGGGTCTGGATTCGTACTTTGCCTACCACGATGCGCCGCTGGCGAGCTTCGAACAGCTTCGCCGGGTGCACTCGGCTGCGCATCTGGAACGTGTCAAGCGTGCCTCGCCCGAACTCGGCATCGTGCACCTCGACCCGGACACGGCCATGAACCGGCATACCTGGAAAGCGGCGCTGCGTGCGGCCGGGGCGGGAGTGCTGGCGGTCGATCTGGTGATGGCCGGCGAGGTGCAGAACGCTTTCTGTGCGGTCCGTCCGCCCGGCCACCATGCCGAGCGCGCGGCGGCGATGGGCTTCTGCTTCTTCAACAACATCGCCGTTGCCGCGGCGCATGCGCTGGAAGCGCATAAGCTGTCGCGGGTGGCGGTGATCGATTTCGACGTGCACCACGGCAACGGCACCGAGGACTGCTTCAAGGGCGATCAGCGCGTGCTGATGGTGAGCACTTTCCAGCATCCCTTCTACCCCTACAGCGGGACCGAGAAGCCGGCGTCGAACATGCTCAACGTGCCGCTCAGCCGGGACACCGACGGCGAGGAGTTCCGGAACGTGGTCAGCGAGCTGTGGATGCCGCGCCTGCGCGAGTTCCAGCCGGAGATGATCCTCATTTCGGCCGGTTTCGACGCCCACTACGAAGACGAGATGGGCGGCTTGCGGCTGCTCGAAAAGGACTACGCCTGGGTCACCGGACAGCTTACCGAACTCGCCGACGAGTGCGCACAGCGGCGGATCGTGTCGATGCTCGAGGGCGGCTACGCGCTCTCCGCGCTGGCGCGCAGCGTGGTCGCCCACCTGCGGGTGCTGGCTGATTTCTGACGCGGTTTTTCCGCCAAGCGGTGCTTTGCATTCTCCGGTCCGAGGCCATTCCCATGGCCAAGGCGCTTGCCTTCGGGTAAAATTGGAAGCTTGATTTCCCACGGCCGAATGCTTTCGGCTATTGCTCGGGCGCTCACCCATGACCATGATTACTGGATCGATCGTCGCGATCGTCACCCCCATGCACGCCGACGGCAGCCTCGACTTGCCGGCCCTGCGCCGCCTGGTCGACTTCCACGTGCACGAGGGGACGGACGCCATCGTCATCGTCGGGACGACCGGCGAGTCGCCGACGGTCAATGTCGACGAACACTGCGAACTGATAAGGCTGACCGTCGACCAGGCCGCCGGTCGCATCCCGGTGATTGCCGGCACCGGTGCCAATTCCACCGCTGAAGCCGTCGCGCTGACCCGTTTCGCCCACCAGGCAGGTGCCAACGCGGCGCTTTCGGTGGTGCCTTACTACAACAAGCCGACGCAGGAAGGCCTCTATCGCCACTTCCGGGCGGTCGCCGAAGCCGTCGATATCCCGGTCATCCTGTACAACGTGCCGGGTCGCACCGTTGCCGATCTGGGCAACGACACCGCGCTGCGCCTGGCCGAAATTCCGAATATCGTCGGCATCAAGGACGCCACCGGCAACATCGAGCGCGGGACCGACCTCATCGCCCGCGCGCCCGAGGGCTTTGCCGTGTATAGCGGCGACGATGCCAGTGCCTGTGCCCTGATCCTGATGGGCGCCCAGGGCGACATCTCGGTGGTGGCCAACGTCGCGCCGCGTTTGATGCACGAGATGTGCGCCGCGGCGCTGGCCGGCAACGCCGTCGTCGCGCGCGCGCTGCACGCGCGCCTGCTCGGGCTGCACCAGCAGTTGTTCTGCGAGGCGAACCCGATTCCGGTCAAGTGGGCGTGTCAGGAACTGGGCCTGATCGAGGCCGGATTGCGGCTGCCGCTGACGCCGCTATCGGTGAATTGTCACGAGCGGGTTCGTGTTGCCATGCGCCAGGCCGGCGTACTCGTCTAGATGCGGGGTTGCCAAATGCCTTCTATCGTTGTGCGCGTTCGACTGCTCGGCCTGCTCCTGGCGCCGCTGCTGCTGCTGCTGGCCTGCGGCACGACCTTCGAGACCAAGAAGATCGACTACAAGACGGCGTCCAAGAGCCAGGTCCCGACACTCGAAATACCGCCTGACCTGACCTCGCCGACGCGCGATGATCGTTATGCCATCCCCGACACCGGTGGCGGCAAGGGCACGGCGACCTACTCGGCGTACAGCGCCGAACGTTCGCCACAGGCGCAGGCGCAACAGAAGAGCGACGTCCTGCCGGAGGTCGACAACGCGCGCATCGAACGCGCCGGCAACGAGCGTTGGCTGGTGGTCAAGGGTTCTCCCGACAAGCTCTGGGGACCGGTCAAGGACTTCTGGCAGGAATCCGGTTTCGTCATCAAGCTCGACTTGCCCGACGCCGGTGTGATGGAGACCGACTGGGCCGAAAACCGCGCCAAGATATCGCAGGATTTCATCCGCAACATCCTCGGCAAGGTGATCGATTCCGTTTACTCGACGGCCGAGAGGGACAAGTTCCGCACCCGTCTCGAGCCCGGCATCACGCCCGGCACGACCGACATCTTCATCAGTCATCGCGGCATGTACGAGATCTTCATTTCCGAGGGCAAGGACCAGACCAAGTGGCAGCCGCGCCCGGCCGATCCGGAGCTGGAGGCCGAGATGCTGCGTCTGCTGATGATTCGCCTGGGCAGCGACGAGAAGCGCGCCACCGCAGCCATTCAGGCGGCCAAGGAAAAACCGGTCGAGCGTGCGACCCTGTCGCGCGGCACCGACGGCGCGGGCACGCTGGACGTCGATGAATCCTTCGATCGTGCCTGGCGGCGAGTCGGCCTGGCGCTCGATCGGGTCGGCTTTACGGTCATCGATCGGGATCGTTCCCGCGGCCTGTACTTTGTTCGCTATGTCGATCCCGAAACGGACGGCGAGAAGGCGGCGGACGGCTTCTTCTCCAAGCTGAATCCGTTCAAGTCCAGTCCGACGGAGAAGCAGCAGATCCAGTACCGTATTTTCATCAAGGAAGCAGGGAGCCGGTCTGCTGTCCAGGTGCTGAGCCCCGAGGGGGGCGTAGACCAGTCGCCGACGGCAAAGAAAATTCTCAATCTGCTTTACGACCAGTTGAAGTGATGCGTTTCGCGTCGCTGGGCAGCGGCAGTCGGGGTAACGCCCTGATTGTCGACGCCGGCGAGACGAAGGTGATGGTCGATTGCGGTTTTTCGACGCGCGTCGCGACTGCCCGGCTGGCCCGGCTGGGCACCGCTCCCGAGCAGCTGGCGGCGATCCTGGTCACCCACGAGCATGGCGATCACCTTGGCGGTGTTTTTTCCTTCGCCCGTCGCCATCGGCTTGCCGTCTATCTCACCCACGGTACCCATGCCGCCGCTTCGCGAGGCTCGGCGTCCCTGCCCGAGTGTCGTCTGATCGACGGGCACAGCGCGTTTGCCATCGATGGTCTCGAGGTGCTGCCTTTCCCGGTCCCTCACGATGCGCGCGAACCGGTGCAATACCGGTTTGGCGACGGCCAGCATCGCCTGGGCGTGCTCACCGATACCGGCTCGATTACTCCGCACGTCGTCGAAGTGCTACGCGCCTGCGACGCACTGGTGCTCGAGTGCAACCATGACCAGGCCCTGCTCGCCGCGTCGCGCTATCCGGCCGCCCTCAAACAGCGCATCGGCGGGCGATTCGGGCATCTGGAGAACGGTCAGGCGGCGAGCCTCCTGCGCCAGATCGACAGCGGCCGCCTGCAACACCTGGTCGCAGCCCACCTCAGCGAGGAGAACAATCGGCCGCAACTGGCGGTCAGTGCTCTCGCCGCAGTCCTCGGTTGTAGCGAGGACTGGATCGGCGTCGCCGACCAGGAAGGGGGCTTCGCCTGGCGGCAGCTGAGCTGAACGGGCCGTGCGGTGAAGGCGGCCGGCAAGAAAAAAGCCGGCTTTCGCCGGCTCTTCTGGTGCTGCTCTGGAGGCGCAACAATTACTTCTTCATTGCGTCCTTGGCGGCATCGGTCGCGCCCTGAACGGCAGCACCGCCAACTTCCTTGGCCTTGTCCATGGCCGCGTCGGTGGCCGTCTTGCTGGCGTCCGCAGGAGCGGCGGCAGGAGCGGCGGCAGCGTCGGCAGCAGGAGCAGCGGCCGGGGCGGCAGCGTCGGTAGCAGGAGCGGCGGTAGCAGGAGCGGCGGCCGGGGCGGCTGCCGGAGCGGCGGCGGCCGGGGCGGCTGCCGGAGCGGCGGCAGGCGCAGCAGCAGGCTCCGGAACTGCGACAGGCTTGGCTTCTTCTTTCTTGCCACAGGCGGTAACGGCGAGGGCGAGCAGGGCGGCAAGCAGTAGTGAACGATTCATGGTGGGGTTCCTTATCGACGGTGAAAGGGCATATAACGCGCCAAAATAAAAATGGTTGACCGAAGTGCACATCGGCCAAGGCGTTATTTTAACACCGCTTGCCACCATTGGCAGGCAGAACATGGTGCGCCGCACTACGTTTTGCGAAGGTGCGGGCTCACCGCCTGCGGGTGCCGACGAAGGTGCCGGGGATCAGCGATTACCGGACGTTCAGTGGCTCGTCGAATGCAGGTAGAACGGGTCGATCCAGCCAAAAGCGAAGGCAAAGAAGACGACGGTCACCAGCAGCAGGACCAGTCCGAGCAGGCTACCGAGAATCATCTGGTCCGTAAATAGCCGCCTTGTCCAGCCCCTCATGCCGAGATAGTCAGCGAAGGACACGGGGCCGCGGGCGCCGCCGCTAGCGTCAGGTTCGGTCTTGGCAACGAATCGCAAGCCGCAGGCGCGGCAACGAAACGGGGCTTCGTTCCTGAAGCGCAGCGCCATTCCTTCCTTCGGGCCGCTACGTCTTGAACGGCGGACGTCTTCGGCGTTACAGCTAGGGCATTTCATGATTGAACGCAAGACTCCGATCGGTGATTTGAGTCCCCGCAAGGGGGCCCAAAGGGTGGTGGAAACCAGTGATCCTGATAGGGTTAAGTTTAACAAACTTACGGCTGGGAGTCCGTGCCTATTGTCACGCTTCAGGCTGAACAGGCGGCGGTCTGACGTCGGAGCCGCCGTGCCGAGGTGCTACACTCCCCTGCATGCGCCCGTCTCCACTCCTTGCGGCAATTCTTGCCCTGACTGTCTTCAGTGCCATTGCGCGGGATTTTGCCGTTGGCGGTGGGCTGATCGTCGGGCCTTGGTACTCACCTTACGGCGCCGCCTTCCCGCCATCGCTTGCCTACGACGCGTGGGGACGTTGCCTGATTCCGAACTGTGCGGATTACGAGCAGCTGCGCCGTTTCCTCGAGCGCTACGAGCGCAACTACGGCGGGCGTTTTGCGCCGAACCCTCCGCCCGTGGTGTTTTCGCCGCTGCCACGTGACGTGGCACCAACGCCGGAAGCGCACATTCAACCGCGCTACCGCGACGCGAGTCAGATTCGCCCCGAGTTTGAAGACGCCGGGCAGCGACTCGAGCCGGGTTCCGCGCCGGTCAGCGCTGCTCGCTGACCCCGGCCGACGCGAAGCTGGCCATTTCGTTGACGAAAGCCGCCGCGGCGCGGACCAGCGGCCAGGCCAGCGCGGCACCGGTTCCCTCACCAAGACGCAGTCCGAGATCGAGCAGCGGTTCGCCGTGCAGGGCGCGCAACTGCGCCTGATGGCCGGGCTCGGCCGAGCGGTGACAAAAAACGCAGTAGTCGCCAATCGCCGGGGCGATGGCGGCGGCGGCCAGTAGGGCCGAAGTGACGATGAAGCCGTCGATCAGCAGCAGCATGCCGCGCTCGGCAGCGGCGAGCATGGCGCCGCTCATCATGGCGATTTCGAAGCCGCCGAACTCTGCGAGCACGCGCAGGGCTGGCGCATCGGGGGCCAGCGCGGCACGCCCGGCCGCCTGCGCGAGCAGCGCCTGTTTGCGCGCCAGTCCGGCGTTGTCGAGGCCGGTGCCGCGGCCGACGCAGTCGGCGAGAGGCGTGCCGGTGAGCTGATGCGTGAGCAGCGCCGCGGCGGCGGTGTTGCCAATTCCCATTTCGCCGAAAGCGATCACCCGGCAGCCCCGGTCGGCATGCTGGCGGGCGATCGCTGCGCCACGCGTCA
Organism: Candidatus Accumulibacter regalis; assembly: GCA_000585075.1. GTDB lineage: Bacteria > Pseudomonadota > Gammaproteobacteria > Burkholderiales > Rhodocyclaceae > Accumulibacter > Accumulibacter regalis. Next base: position 22,121 of record JEMY01000073.1, read on the forward strand.
TCGCCGCCTGGCAGTCGTCGTCGCTCATTGCCGCCTGCTCGATGAAGTTGTTCGTGCCGAAGGCGATCTTGGCGTCGACCAGACCGGCGCGGACGCCGAAGTCGTGGGCGACACCGGCATCGATCACCTGCAGCTGCAAGCCGTTCTGGCGAGCGAAGACATTGATTGCTGCGCCGCCGGCGAGGAAGTTTTCGACCATTTGCCAGGTCACTTCCTGCGGGTACGCCGAAATGCCGGCACGGGCTGCGCCATGGTCGCCGGCGAAGACGAGCAGATGCGCCTGCCCGAGGGTCGGCGCCAGCGATCGCTGCACCTGGCCGATCTGCAGCGCCAGGCGCTCGAGTTGGCCGAGCGAGCCTGCTGGTTTGGTCTTGCCGTCGATGCGCGCTTGCAGTGCGGGGAAGGGGGCTGTCGGCGGGATGGAGAATTGCATGGTCGGGCGAGCCTCGGCAAAGGGCCGAGTATAGCCGCTACCTGGCCATGCTAATCTTGGCGGCATGCGAGAACTGATCATTGGCGGTGCCCGTTCGGGCAAGAGTGCCCTGGCCGAGCGTCGGGCAAGCGAGGGCGGCCGGCAGGTGGTCTACCTGGCGACAGCGCAAGCGCTCGACGGCGAAATGGCACGGCGCATCGCTCACCATCGCCAGCGCCGCAGTGCCGACTGGGGCCTGGTCGAGGAGCCCATCGACCTGGCGGGCGCCCTGCGCAGACACGCTGCGCCCGGCGTCTGCCTGCTCGTCGATTGCCTGACGCTGTGGCTGTCGAACCTGCTCTTTGCCGGCGCCGCCGCGCGCCAGGTCGAGGCCGGTGCGAGCGTTGACTGCCCGCTTCTCGCTGGCGCGACGGCGGCCTTGATCGAGACGCTGCCGCAACTGCCGGGGCAGATCATTCTGGTCAGCAACGAGGTCGGCTGGGGGGGCGTGCCGATGGCGGCGCTGGCGCGACTGTTTGCCGACGAGCAGGGCCGGCTGAACCAGCGGGTGGCGGCGGTGTGTGATCGGGTGACGCTGGTGGTTGCCGGTTTGCCGCTGACCCTGCGCTGATCGGTGCTGCCCTGCGCGGCGCTTGGTGTCGCGCGCGGCGTACGTTCGCGCTGTTCTCGACCAGGGTGATGAGTGGTATTCTTGCAGTTGTCAGACAACTTGTCTGGCGCGTCTTCCAAGTGAGGAGCAGCGAGCAATGTACAAACGAATCATGGTCGCCCTGGACCAGAGTTTCATGACCGACAGGGTGCTGGAAACGGCGATCGAACTGGCCAAGAGCGTTGGCGCGCAGGTGGCGATCTGCCACGCGATTGACGAAACCGTGCTCGCCCAGCGTGACGTGGCGATGATGCTGCCGAACAGTGTCGGCAAGACCGAAGCGCGCCTGCGCATGGGCGCGGAAGGCTTTCTCGGCAAGGCTGCCGAAAAGGTGCGCGCGGCCGGAGTCGACGTCGAGATCAAGGTCGTCGAATCGGAGAAGATGCACGTTTCCGACATGCTCATCGAAGCGGCGGCCGAATGGCACGCCGACTTGCTGATCGTCGGAACGCACGGCCGTCGCGGCATCGAGCGCTTCTTCGTCGGCAGCGTCGCCGAGCGCCTGGTACGCAAGGGGCGCCGGTCGCTGCTCCTGGTGCGCGGCGAAGATCCGGACGACTAGGATCGAGCGCCGCCAGGGACGGCGGGCTGGCCCGTGCGCGGCAGGGGAACGACCGCTTGCGCGGGCAGCCACTCCGCCAGCTGGCGCAGGTCGAGATGCGCTTCGACGGCGTCGGCGAGACGATCGATGTCGGCTTCCCGGCGCTGCCGGGAATCGAATTCGTGTCTGGGCCGGTGGCCTGCCCAGGTGAGCAGCGCGGTCAGTGCGGATGGCGAGTCGAACAGGCCATGGCAGTAGGTGGCCAGAATCTGGCCATCGGCCGACAGCGCGCCGTCCGGCTGGCCGGCGAGCCGCAGCGCCGGCGTCGCCAGCGCTGCGCCCTGCGTGACCCCCATGTGGATACGGTAACCGCTGACGCTCGCCGCCCCCGGGAGCAGCAGTTCGCCGCTGACGTTGAGCAGCGTTTTTTCGCTCGCCAGCCGCGTTTCGTAGTCCAGCCAGCCAAGTCCCGGCGTGCTCCCTGGACGGCCTTCGAGTCCGAGCGGGTCGTGCAATTGGCGGCCGAGCATCTGCAGGCCGCCGCAGATGCCGACCACCTTGCCGCCGTAGCGCAGATGACGCCGGATCGCTTCCTCCCAACCCTGCGCGCGCAGCCAGGCGAGGTCGGACTGGACTGCCTTCGACCCGGGCAGGACGATCAGGTCGCAGGCTGGCGCCGTCTCGTTGGGGCCGACGAAGCGAAAATCGACTTCCGGGTGGAAGCGCAGCGGGTCGAGGTCGTTGTGGTTCGCAATGCGCGGGTACACCGGCGCGACGACGCGCAGCGCCGCATCCTCCTTGCGCAGGGCCTCGCGTGGCAGCGCGTCTTCGGCGTCGAGATAGAGGCCGTGCAGATACGGCAGGACGCCGAGGACCGGCTTGCCGGTGCGTTCCTCGAGCCAGCGCAGGCCGCTTTCGAGCAGGCCGATGTCGCCGCGAAAGCGGTTGATGACGAAGCCCTTGACGCGCGCCTGTTCGGATGGCGAGAGCAGGTCGAGGGTGCCACACAGATGCGCGAAGACGCCGCCGCGATCGATGTCGGCGATCAGGATCACCGGACAATCGACGGCTTCGGCGAAACCCATGTTGGCGATGTCGCGGTCACGCAGGTTGATCTCTGCCGGGCTGCCCGCGCCCTCGACGAGCAGGCACTCGTATTGCGCAGCGAGACGCTGCCACGAGGCGAGCACGGCCTGCATCGCGCGCGGCTTGTAGGCGTGGTAGTCGCGCGCATCGAGGTCGGTCAGGGCCTTGCCGTGGATGATCACCTGCGCCTTGGTGTCGGTCGCCGGCTTGAGCAGTACGGGGTTGAAGTCGGAGTGCGTCGGCACGCCTGCCGCCTGCGCTTGCAGCGCCTGCGCGCGTCCGATCTCGCCGCCATCGACGGTGACCGCCGAGTTGAGGGCCATGTTCTGCGGCTTGAAGGGCGCGACACGGACCCCGCGGCGGTGCAGGATGCGGCACAGGGCAGCGACCAGCGTCGTCTTGCCGGAGTCGGAAGTGCAGCCCTGCACCATCAGGCTGGGGGTGCGGCGGTCGTTCATCGTAGAATCCGGGGTTTCGTTGCCGCGATTCTCTCATGCCGACCGTGTCCTCCTCAGCATTCCTCGCCGATCAGGTGCCGGCCGCGCTCTTTCTGCCGCTCGCTGCGCTCGCCGCTGCCGGGCTCGATCGACTGCTCGGCGAGCCGCGGTGCTGGCATCCGCTGGTCGGCTTCGGCGCCGTGGCCAACGCGCTCGAGCGCGCCGCGAACCGGGGTGGCGGGCGCCGCCTGCGCGGTCTGCTGGCCTGGTCCCTGCTGGTCCTGCCGCTGTTCGTTCTGGCGCTGGGGCTGATTCCGGAGGACCTGTCGGGCTGGCTCCTGCACGCGCTGCTGCTCACCCTGGCGCTAGGCGGTCGCAGTCTCGGCGAGCACGCCAGCCGCGTTGCCGACGATCTGGCGAGCGGCCATCTGGCGCAGGCACGCGAGCACGTCGGCTGGCTGGTTTCGCGACAAACCGAAGACCTCGATGCTGCCGGTGTGGCCAGCGCTTTCGATGCTGCCGGTGTGGCCAGCGCTTGCGTCGAGTCGACGCTGGAAAACGGCAACGACGCCATTTTCGGGGCGCTGTTCTGGTTTGCCCTGCTCGGGGGCCCGGGCGCCTTGCTTTTTCGTCTGGCCAACACGCTGGACGCCATGTGGGGTTACCGCAGCCCGCGCTTTGCCGATTTCGGCTGGGCGGCGGCACGTCTCGACGACCTGCTCAACTACGTCCCCGCGCGCCTGACCGCGCTCTCGTACGCGCTCTGTGGCCGTACGCGCAGCGCGCTGCGCTGCTGGCACGCGCAGGCGGCGAGCTGGAAAAGTCCCAACGCCGGCCCGGTGATGGCCGCCGGCGCGGGCAGCCTGGGTCTCGCGCTCGGCGGGCCGGCCTGCTATCACGGCCGGATCGAGCAGCGCC
>JEMY01000074.1 GCA_000585075.1 Candidatus Accumulibacter regalis
AGGCAGGCGCGCCTGCCCCCAGGCCCGGCGCGGGAGCGCCGCTCTCAGGGCGACGGCCGCCACTCGGCGGCGCGGGCTTTCCTTCGGAGCGCTCGATCCCCTTGCCGCAAGCCGCGCATGGCACACCTGCCGCGCACGCGGGGCACGATGCATTCGACATCACGCGATCGGCGATCGCAGCGCTCGCCACTGCGCTTGCGTCGGTCGGTTGGGCCACTGCGTCAGGGGGACCTTCCAGGTAGCGCGGCATGCCCGGCGTCGTCGCCGTCGTCGCCGGGCGCGCGGCGTGCGCCGACCTGGCAACTCCGTCGGAGACGCGCCTGCGAGAGAGAGCAAGCTTGCTCATTTCGTCTCCCGTCACTGTCGGTGCCTCGCCGCCATGAACCGGACCAGAGAACACGGCGCGGCGATTTGGCGGCCGGCGCGCCTCTTGGCGTTCTCGCGAGAGGCGCGCATGGCGTTGTCGGACAAACGCCCTGCGGCATGGCGTCATGGTGTCTGCGCAGGCCCGGTGGCCGCGTAAGGGACAGGGAATCCAACCGGCCTCGGAGAAGTATGGCTGACGCCGCTTGCGGCCGTCAATCGCCGATCTTGGGCCGGCAGGCGTCACCATGCGCAGGCGAGCCCTGCGCAATGGCACCCCGGGGCACGGCTCGATGCTCCCGGAGCAGGAAACCCGGAGGGAAATCCGGGACAGCCGACGCTTCCCCCGCCCGGCGTCGCCGGCGCAGACCTTTTCCGCGAACCCGGTCGAACGGCGGCATCGCCGCCACCGTCATTGCGAGGAGGCGAAGCCGACGCGACAATCCAGCTCCATTCCTTGACGGTCCGTCCGCCACCTCACCGAGGTGAGGAAAAAGACCTCTGCAGACTCCGCCAAACCGTGGAGACTAGGCCCAGACGGGAGATGTGGCGATCTTCTCCAACAAAAAGTCGATAAGGATTCTGACTTTTGCGGTCAATACATTTGATTTCGGATAGACGAGCCACAGGGACGACTGGTCGTTGATCTCATGTTCCGGAAGGACACGAACCAGCGTGCCATCGGCAAGCTCGCGGTAAACGCTCCATAGCGAGTTCATCGAAATTCCCGCCCCCGCAAGCGTCGCGACCTTCTGACTCAAACCGTCATCCAGAACCAGTCGCCCCCCTGCCTGACCCGGATGAAACAGTCCTGTTTGCCCGTCACGACCGATGAGCTCTTTCGGCGAGGCGTCCCTGAACCCGATCAACTGATGTCCAGCCAGGTGATCCGGGTGCAGGGGTATGCCGCGCTGATCGAGGTAGCCGGGCGAGGCACACAAAACCCGTCGGTCATCAGCCAGTTTTCGACACTTGAGACTGCTGTCGGCCAGTGCCGCGCTGCGCAGGGCAAGGTCGAAGCTTCCTTCGATCAGATCGAATGGTGTATCGGACAGCCGCAGGTCGAGCTTGATGCCGGGGTTGCGCGCCAGGAATTCCGGAACGAGCGGCGCGATGTGGAGCTGGGCGAAGGTGCTGGATGCCGCGAAGCGCAAGGTTCCGGTCACGGTCGGACGCCCCAGCCCCAGGGCTGCGCGCGCTGCACTTTCCTGCGCGAGGATTTCTCTGGCGTAGGGCAGGAACTCGGCTCCTGCCAGCGACAGCGCCACCTTCCGCGTCGAGCGGTGCAGCAAGTCGGCCCCGAGTGTGGTTTCCAGCTTGGCCAGCCGGGCGCTGGCGACAGCCGGAGCCATGCTCAGCGCTCGACCTGCCGCACTGATGTTGAGTTGTTCCGCCGCCAGGACAAAGAGCCGAACGCTTTCAGTATCCATCGATTGTATAGATTTTACGAATTATCAACTCAATTCTAGCGGCTTTCTAAACGTTTCCAGCGGCGATATCGTGCTTCCTACACCCAATCACCAATCAACAGGAGACGCACAATGAAAGCAATGATCCTCCGCGAATATGGCGCCAACGCCGAATTCCAAGCAGCCGAACTACCCAAGCCCTGCGCAAAAGCCGGGCATGTGCTCGTGCGTGTCGCCGCCACGAGCGTGAACACGGTCGACACCATGATCCGGCAGATGGGCAAGGATCTGCCCCTGTCGCCCGACTTGCCGGCGGTGCTTGGAATGGACTTTGCCGGCACCGTTGAAGCGGTCGGCGAGGGCGTCACCGGTTTCGCGCCGGGCGACGAAGTGTACGGTTGCGCCGGCGGGCTTGCCGATCTGCAAGGCGCGCTTGCCGAGACGATGCTGGCCGACGCGCGGCTGATTGCCCACAAACCGAAAAACATTTCGATGCGCGAGGCGGCAGCGTTGCCACTGGTGGGTATTACCGCCTACGAAGGCTTGCAAAGGGCCGGCGCTCGGGGCGGGCAGAAAGTTCTGGTTCACGGGGGTGCCGGCGGCGTGGGGCATGTTGCCGTGCAGTTGGCCAAGCACTTCGGCGCCGACGTCTATGCCACCTGCAGTGGCGAGAAGCAGATGAATATCATCGCCAGCTATGGTGCCACCGCCATTAACTATCACACCGACAAGGTCGCCGATTATGTGGCGAGGCATACCGGCGGGACCGGTTTCGATGTCGTTTTCGACTCCGTTGGCGGGGCCAATTTGACGGCTTCCTTTGCCGCCGCCGCATTGAATGGACAGGTCGCCACGACGGTCTCCTTGCTGGAACTGGATCTGACGCCGGCTCACTTCAAAGGGCTGTCGCTGCACGTTGTCTTCATGCTTATCCCGATGCTGTACAACCAGCAGCGCGAGCAGCATGGCGCCATTCTGGCGAAGCTGGCTGAAATCGTGGATACGGGCGCACTCATGCCCTTGCTCGATGAAACGCGCTTTGGCCTGGACGCCGTCGGTAAGGCCTACGCGCGCCTGAGCAGCGGTGAGGCAATTGGCAAGGTGGTCGTCGAAATCTAGCGGATCGGCAGGTCTGGGCTAGCGTTGGCGGGGGCTTTGCTGCCGCCAGAACGCGCGCGGACCTGCGCCTGAACCGCGCCGACCTGCGCCTGAACCGCGCCGACCTGCGCCTGAACCGCGCCGACAGCGAAGCCACCGTGCAAGGTCTGGCTGCCGAAGTGCTGTGACCCCAAAGAAGGCGTTTGCGCCGCAGCCCGTTACCTCTAACGTTCGACGTCTTCCTTCAAGTAGCCGCCCAGGTTGACATGCGTATCCATACGGATACACTGAGCTGATGAATACTTTTCTTCGTTCGGATGAGTTTGACGCGTGGCTCGCGTCGCTACAGGACAAGATCGGTCGTGCCCGGATCATTCACCGCATCCGCGCAGCGGAACACGGGAACTTCGGTGACTGTAAGCCTGTCGGGGAAGGCGTTTCCGAAATGCGTGTCCATTTCGGGCCGGGCTATCGCGTGTACTTCACTCGTCGAGGCGATGTGCTCTATCTGCTCTTGCTGGGAGGAAATAAATCCTCCCAAAAGCGCGACATCAAGCGCGCGATTGAAATGGCGCGAGCCATTGAGAAGGAGTAATCATGACCAAGTACGCCCATTTCGATGCTGCTGACTATCTCGACGATGAAGAAACCATCGCCGAGTACCTGACTGCGGCGCTTGAAGACCCGGACCCCGATGTTTTTCTCACTGCAGTGAGGGACGTCGCACGAGCAAAGGGCATGACCCAACTGGCTAAAGATGCAGGCCTGGGCCGCGAGAGCCTTTACAAGGCTCTCACACCGGGCGCCAAGCCACGCTACGACACCATGCTCAAGCTTCTGCATGCTCTCGGCGTCAAGCTTTCTGCTTCGCCTGCTCACCCATGAATTCCGGACGGCGAACGCTACGGAGCCAGGGGACAGCCACAAGCTGCGCTTGTGGTTCCCTAGCTTCGCTCGGCCGCGCCTGATCGAAAGATCTAGCGCTTTTCGCGAGCTTGGCGGGTGGGGAAACCGAGATCGGCACTCGATCCAGACTTGACGCGGTTTTTTGCGTTCCGCTGCGCCCGACCTCGCCATTTCTCTCGCAGGGCACACGCAAGCCAACTGATCGAAGGGCATTCGACGAGGGCCTTGTTTGCGGCGGCTCGATTTCGCCCGCGGCGTAGCGCTGCCCGTGTCGCCAAGTCCGGGCAACCATCCCCCCGCCACCGTCATTGCGAGGAGGCGCAGCCGACGCGGCAATCCAGAGGTCTTGCTTTTTCGCCTGGCTGATGTGGCGGACAAGCAGTCAGAGAATGGAACTGGATTGCCGCGTCGGCGTCGCCTCCTCGCAATGACGGGCGTGCGGGCGGGTGGGGCGTCTTCAGGTGTCCACGCTTGACCCCGTTGTTCGACCCGCGGGCTGGCCGCCAGCGTTCTGCTGCTGACGAACGACCGCTTCGATCTCGCGGATCAGCAACTGCATCGTCGTTCCCCAGCCGGGGTTGTCGATCGTCGTCGCCTGGAAGCGCAGGAGGGCGCGCAACTCCTGCGGAAGTTCCGCCGCCTCCGGCAGGCGGGCACCCTCGACGAGCAGCGGAAAGATGGCCTTGCCCTGCCTGATCAGGTCCGCAATCTCCTTGCAGACGACGTCGCCGGTTTCGTGCAGGCGTGGCGTGCGGCCGTCGGCGCCGGCCAGCAGCCACGATCGGCCGATGACCACGACACCGGCCTTGCACGCCTGCAGCGCGTCGTCGATCGAGTCATCCCAGGCATGGCTGGGCGCAATGTCGCTGATGTCGAGGAAAACCCGCCGCCCGCCGAAATGCTCGGAGAGGTCGTTGGCAATGCGTCCGGCCGCCGCCGGCGCATCGCTGCGGCGGTAGGAAATGAAGACGTCGGGCGTCGCGGCGAGGGTGCCGCGCAGCAGATTGCCCAGCTGGCCGGTGCCGCTCACCCATGGCTCGGCGAGCTGGAGAAACTGCGCGCGGCTCACCCCGGGGACCGGGTGGCCTTCCCAGGTCTTGAGGATTTCCTGGAAGACGGAGTCCGAGTTGCCGGTGAGTCCGCCCATGAAGGGCAGGGGAAAGACGGGTTTTCCCTGATCGATGATGCGCCGCGCGATGTCCAGCGCGCCACGCCCGCCGCCGACCATCACGGCGGCAGAACAGCGGCTGATCGCTTCGCGCTTCCAGGCCTCGACGTCGGCCACGGCAACGATGCATTCGTCGTCGGCGGCGTAGCCCGGCAGCGGCAAACCGCCGCGCTCGAAGAGCCGGCTCCAGCCCAGCGAGATCTGCCAGAACGCACCCTGTGGCGTTTCGCCGCGTTCCCTGAGCGCTGCGCAGAAGGCGTCGGCAACCCAATGGTCGACGCCCGTGGAATTCCCGGCGACGAGCCCCAGGCCGGCGTCGGCCAGCGTCGCGCCGATCATGCGCGCGACGCGGCGTTTGGCGGCGTTGGTCCAGCCGGTGCCGATGACCAGGACGGATGGCCGCTGACGACCGCTCGTCGGCTGGGCCGTAGCGGTCACGTGGGCCGGCATCAAATGCACCAGGTCTCCCGCGCCGCCTGCTCGCTGAAGTGCTTGAAGGCTTCGGCCGTGCTCAGGAACACCCGCCCGCCGAGTCGCCGTTTGAGCAGCTCGCTGCGTTGCAGGCGGTCCATGACCGGCCCCTTGACTTCGCTCAGGTGCAGTTTGATCGACTGTTCGTGCAGGCTGCGGTTGATCTCGTTGAGGACGTAGAGGCCGGTGGTATCGATACTGCTCACCGCCGACATCACCAGCAGCACGTCGCGCGTCGATTGCCCCTTTGCCGCGCGCTCCTTGAGCAGGTGTTCGAGGTGGTCGACGATGGCGTCGACATTGCCGAAGAAGAGGTCGGCGTCGATACGCAACATGAGCAGCTCGGGCAGCGTCTCGACCCGGTGTCGTTCGACGTTGCGAAAGTGCTCGCTGCCGGGGATCCGGCCGATGACCGCGATATGCGGCCGGCTGGCGCGCCAGATGACCGTCGCCAGCGACAGGACGACGCCGAGAATGACGCCTTCCTCGACACCCAGCAGCAGCACGCCGGCGGCGGTCGCCAGCAGCGCCGCGGCGTCGCTGCGGTCATGGCGCCAGGCGACGCGCAAGGTCGCCAGGTCGATCATCCCGAGGACGGCGATAATGATCGTCGCCGCCAGCGCCGGCAAGGGCAGCCACGATATCCAGGTCGTCGGCACGAGCAGCGCGAGGACGATCAGGGCGGCGGAAATCACGCTGGCCAGCGGCGTGTTGGCGCCGGCGGCGTAGTTGACCGCCGAGCGCGAAATGCTGCCGGTGACCGCGAAGCCGCCGGACACCGCGCTGGCCAGGTTGGCGGCGCCGAGTCCGAGCAACTCGCGGTTGCTGACGATTCTTTCGCCGCGCCGGTGCGCCAGCGACTGCGCAGCCGACTGGCTGGACAGGAAGATCATGAAGGCGATCAGCAGCGCGGGCCTGAGCAGGGGTTGCCAATGCTCGGCCGACACGGCCAGCGCGATCGCCGGCAGTCCGGAGGGAATCTCGCCGACGACCCGGACCCCGGCCTGCGCCAGGTCGAGGAGGGCGACGGCGGCCGTGGCCGCGACCAGGACCAGCACCGGCGCCAGCTTGGCGAGGATTTCCGCCGCTTTCGGCGACGCGCCAAGGGCGTTCAGAGCGCGTGCCAGAAAGGTCTTCGCCAGCCACAGGGCGAGCAGCGAAGCCAGCCCGATGCTCGCGCTCGGCAGATGGATGCTCGCCAGTGGCCCGCCGAGCAGCGATTCGACCTGACCGCTGGCGATCAGCAGCGCGGCGCCGCTGGTAAAACCGCTCATCACTGGCCGGCTGAGGAAGCCGGCGACGAAACCGAGGCGGAAAACGCCGCTCAGCAGGAGGATCGCGCCGGCGATCAGCGCCATCTGGCCGGCGAGAACCATGCTCAGCGCCGATCCCGGTGGTGCCAGGCCGGCCAGGGAGGTTCCGATCATCAGCGAGGTGATGGCCATCGGCCCCACCGATTGCACCATGCTGCTGCCGAACAGCGCGTAGGCGAGCGGTGGCAGGATGCTGGCGTAAAGGCCGGTGACCGGCGGCAGGCCGGCGACCAGCGCGTAGGCCATGCTCTGCGGAATCAGCATCAGCGTGACGATGACGCCGGCGCCGATATCGCCGGCGAGCATGTCGCGTCGATAGTGCCGCAGCCAGATCAGCATCGTTGCCGTTTTCTCCTTGTCCGCCACGCGCCCGCGGGCGCTGCGCCCATCTTACCGCGTGTGCTGCGCTGCGGGCCGTCGCTCGCCGCCGCTCGCCGCTGGTCAGTGCAGCGTGAACAGCGCCGCCAGCTCGTCCCGGCCAAGATGGCCGATCCACTGCTCGCCGCTGCCGACGGTCAGCTCGGCGAGCTCGCGCTTGGCGCGGATCATGTCGTTGATGCGTTCCTCGAAGGTCGCCCGCGTGATCAGGCGATGCACCTGCACGTTCTGCTGCTGGCCGATGCGGTAGGCGCGGTCGGTCGCCTGCGCTTCGACGGCCGGGTTCCACCACAGGTCGTAGTGAATCACGCTCGACGCGGTGGTGAGGTTGAGACCGGTGCCGCCGGCCTTCAGCGAGAGCAGGAAGACCTGCTCGGTGCGATCGTTCTGGAAACGCTCGACGAGCGCGTCGCGGCGGCCGCGCGCCAGACCCCCGTGCAGGAACAGCGGCTCGCGCGCGTAGCGTTGGCGCAGCCAGCCGGCGAGCAGTTCGCCCATTTCGCGAAACTGGGTGAATACCAGCACCTTGCCGTGGCTGGCGTGAATCTCGTCGATCAGTTCGAGGAAGCGTTCCGCCTTGCCCGAGAGCGCGGCGTCTGCTTGCCCCTGCTTCAGGTACTGCGCCGGATGGTTGCAGATCTGCTTCAGTGCCAGAATCATCTGCAGCACCAGGCCCTGGCGCCGGAAGGTGTCCGACTCGCCGGCGATGACGCGCAAGCCTTCCTGGACCACCGACTCGTAGAGCGCGCTCTGCGCGGCGGACAGGCTGCAGTACTGGTCCTGCTCGATCTTGTCCGGCAGGTCGTCGATGATCGTCCGGTCGGACTTCAGCCGGCGCAGCAGGAAGGGCGCGGTGACTCGCCGGAAGCGCTCGACCGCCTGCTGGTCGCGATGCGTCTGGATCGGAACGGCATACTCCCTGACGAACTGCGGCAGCCTGCCGAGGTAGCCGCGGTTGGCGAAGTCCATGATGCTCCAGTACTCGGAGAGGCGGTTCTCCACCGGCGTGCCGCTCATGGCGATGAAGCTGCTCGCCGGGATCGCCTTCACCGCCCGCGTCTGCGCGGTCGCCGGGTTCTTGATGTTCTGCGCCTCGTCGATCACCAGCACCCGCCAGGCGAGCGCCTTGAGCGCCGCGGCCTCGCTGCGCGCGATGCCGTAGGTGGTGAGCAGTACGTCCGGGCGCTGTTCCCCCGCGTGGGTCGCCAGTTCGCGCCGCGTGCCGTGAAAAACGGCGACGCTCAGCGTCGGCGCGAAGCGGGCGATCTCCTTCTGCCAGTTGGTGAGCAGGCTGGTCGGGACGATGACCAGCGCCTTGCCGTCGTCCAGCGCGCCGTCGTCGCGCAGCTTCTGCAGCGTGGCGATCACCTGCAGCGTCTTGCCGAGCCCCATGTCGTCGGCGATGACGCTGCCGAAACCGAGGCAGGCGTTGCGGTAGAGCCAGGCGTAGCCGCGCTGCTGGTACGGACGCAGCGTCGCCTCTATGGCGCCGGGCAGTTCGACGTCGCCGGCTTCCCGCAGCTGTTGCAGAAGGCGTTGTGCGGCGTCGTCGAGGCCGATCGCCGCACCGCCGTACTCGCCGGCGAGCGCGGCGCGCAGCAGCTCGCTGTTCGACAGCGCCGGCGGGCGCGCCAGTTGCGCGCGCAGGCGCTCGATCTCGGCCGGGTCGAGATAGACGTAGCCGCCCTTGAAGCGGATCACGCCGGTGGCGTCGCGCACCAGTTCCTCGAACGCTTCCTGCGTCAGCAGCCGGTCGCCGACCGCCACCCGCCAGTCGAAACCGAAAACGTCGTCGGCGTTGAGGAAGCCGCCGCCATCAGCCGCCTGGCCCTTGACCTGCAGCGACAGGCGCGGTCGCAGCAGGCGCTCCAGCGCCTTGGGCAGCAGCGCGCGGATGCCGAGCAGGCGAACGACCGGCAGCGTGTCGAAGAGGAAAGCCGGCAGCGCGTCGGCGGCAATGCGCAGCGGCGTGCGCGCGCCGGCGCTGACGTAGGCGTTGAGCGGCGGGTAGAACTCGGCGAGCAGCGAAACCGTTTGCAGAATTCCGAAGCGCGACTGCGCCCAGGCCGGGTCGGCGAGCACGGTCGCCAGCGCCACCGGCGGCTGCAGCGCCGCGCCGCTTTCCGCGGCCAGGGTCAACTCGAAGGGGTCGTCGTTGTGCCCAGCGCGCTCATCGCGCTCACCATGCTCGTCCTCTTGCGCCGCTCCGTCGTCGAGGCACAGCACCGGCGCGTGCTCGCGACGGGCGAGGTGAAAGCGCGCCAGCCAGGCGTGGATACCGGCGGCGACCGATCCTTCACCAGGGCCGTCGTAGAGCGCCCGACCGCCGAGGAAGAACAGCGCCAGCGTCTTGTCGCCGGCAGCCTTGTCGCCGTCGGCCGTGCTCCACTCGTGGATGAAGTGATCGAGAAACAGCGAACAGAGGACGGTCGCCTGCGCCTCGGCGCTCAGCGGCAGCGTCCTGCGGCCTTCGCGCACCGTCACCCGGCCCGGCGGAAGGGCCGCCTGCACGCGCTGCAACAGCGCCCGCACGGCCGGGTCGAGGGTCGCCGGTAGCCAGCGCAGCCCAACTTCCTGGCCCTTCAGCGCAAGAATCTGCGGCACCACGGCGCCGCGCGCGAGCAGGTGCAGGGCGAGCAGGCGCAACGGCTGCAAGGCCGCCAGTTCGGGCTGGAAGTCGGGCAGGCGGG
>JEMY01000075.1:0-5348 GCA_000585075.1 Candidatus Accumulibacter regalis
ACGGGAAGGCCGTTGAGGAAGAGCACGAGATCGATGCAGTTTTCGTTGTGCAGCGAGTAGCGAACCTGGCGGATCACCCGCAGCCGGTTGGCGGCGTAGCGGACCAAGATGTCGGCATTGATGGCCAGCGCCGGTTTGAACTCAGCCAGCTTCAGTGGTTGCTTCAGGCCCAGCAGCTCGATGCCGTGACGCAGCACGTCGAGGGTGCCGCGCTGCTCCAGTTGATCGTGGAGGCGGTTCAGCAGCGTTTCCGCAGCTTGCGCACCGTGGTTCTTGGTTAGCGTCTCCAAAGCCTTGGGCTGGGTTGCCTGCACCCAGGCCAGCACGTCGGCAGGGAAGAGTGCGCGTGCCCGGTCGTAGGCTGCCGCGTCGCCTTCGGCATGGAGCCAACCACGGTCAGCGAGGCGCTGGTAAATCTCGGTCTCGAAGCTGTTCTCTTGGTGCAGGCTCATGCCGTTAATCCTTCTGTACGCCGATCCCAATCAATCCATTAGAGCAATATCAATTCGTTTCATCAAGAAACGTAGAACATCGCCGTGAAAGGTAATCCTGGGAGCGAAGTTTGTTAGTGCCTGCTTCAGTGTTTCTGGCAACTCCTCTCTACCTTTCACTCGCTGGGTATGTATGGCGAGGAAGTAGTCCCGTATCGAACAGTTATTGTCGCCGGGATCTATCTTCTGCAAAAGATCAATCGCTTTTTGGTGGCTTGCCCGATCGCCGGCCAGCAATCCACGAAAGACGTCTGGATACTTCAGCTTCACCACGATAGGCCAAGCCAAGTGAGCGGCGGACTCTGACACACCAGCTAAAGCTAATAAAGTGAAAGCTTTTTCAACGTCTCGCAACGACATGTCGAAAGCAGCGGACAGTTGGCCGAAAGCATATACAAAATTATCTAGCGCGACTGAATTCTCGAACCTGTATCTCTTTGCTACGTGCGAGGCATATACTGATGTTGCATTCGATTTGTCAGAATCTATGGACGTGCTCTTCGGGAGAGCGAGGAACAAGTGGATGAATTTACCCAAGTACGCATCGGCATCGAAGCCGTGTCCATAGACCCCTTCGATTGCTCGCCTAAGCTGATCACGGTTCAGCAACAGAACAAATACCAAATTCGGGACATCAAAGAAATGCTTTACCCGCTCGACAACCCGAACGGCAAAATCGGGGCGGCAACGATCCAGCTCATCGATGAAGAAAACGACCGGCTTGGCTTGTGCGGCAGCAAAATCTGTCAATGCAGTACGAAACCCGACAACGCTCTTTTTCTCGGCCTCGCTCTCTGCCAGTCTCGCAGCTATGTATTTTTCCGCAACATCAGCAGCTTCTTCGTCTAGTTTTTTCACCATCTCCGCGACATCGCCAGTGATGTCTTGAGCGCCCAGAAAGGTTTTTCCAATGGCATTTATTGTAATCTTTGCCGCAGCTGGCAATAACGCCTTCCCAAGTTTAAGACTGGCCGTCAAGAATCTCTTTTCAACTGGTCTACTTGCGCCTTCTGAAACGGCATCGAGGATTTCTGCTGTCAGTATTGTAAATGGATCATCTGTGTAATCTCGTTCAAAAGCATCGAGGTAAATCGTTTTGTAGCCTTCGGCATTCAGCTTTGCACGCCAATTTCGACCAAACCACGACTTTCCCTCGCCCCACGGGGCGTCGATGCCCATGACGCAACCGTCTTTCGTGCGGTCGATATACCCAGTAAGAGTTTCGGCCAAGGCGCTGCGGTTAAAGAGGTCGTCCTTAAACGGTGCGTCGCCGACGTATTCTGGATTGCGGACATACAACGGTGGAAGCGCGGGTCGAGTGGTCATGCAAAACCTCCGATATTTATCGAGCCGGTGACAGCTGCGGAGATCAGCGCTGTGCGACGTTCTTGCAACAGGTCGATCGCACGCTGGGCTTCGGCGGTGAGGGTGTCGAATTTCCCTATCTCTCGGTCGAGGAAATAAACTATTTCATTCTGTTCCGCCCTCGTCGGCATCGGAATTGGAAGTGCCTTCAGGATCGGAACACTGATATTTACCTGTGCTGTACCCCAACCTTCGAGGCTGAAGTAGCATTGGGCAGGGAGGCTATTCATCCAGTAGCAGTAGTACTCGCTCGACGATTCACTATTCAGCGTGGTGATAAGCATCGTAAAGCATTGGCACCCACCAAGGTCTGGTGGGATGACCGCTGTCACACCAGCATTTCCTGTTCTAACTGTGACCAAGTCGCCAGCATTCATCTGTTTCGAGCCCCGATCGCCGGCAAAAACTGGGTCGATAAATAGGATGTCACCAATAATTCTTCCTGCCCGAATGTTCGTCGAGCGCAAAATAGCTATGCCCTGGTCGGCATAGGCGTGAGTGGTCGCTTCCGCGATGCCGACAACGACACGGTTGGCAATTCGAGCCAGCGATGCGCATTCCCAATGCGCCGGCACATCCCCCAGCCATTCGATGCCGGAAGGTTTCATGGGAGCGTCAGGATTCAAGCCTTTCGTGACGGCGTGGGAGATGACAGCCTGGCGTTTTTCTTTCAGCAGTTCCATCAGCCGCCGCTGTTCGGCGACCAGTTCGTCGATCTTAGCGGTCTCGCGGTCGAGGAAGGCGGCGATCTGGGTTTGTTCTGGCAATGAGGGAAAAACCAGTTCCAGGTTGTCGAGCTCGTACTGCCCTAGGCCAACGCGGGTGAGTCCGTTGGCACGCACTGCAACGCATGACTTGACGAAGGCTGAATCAAAGAGCCGCTTCACGAATGCGCCGTCAGTGGCAGGTGTCGGACGAAGCATAGACAGGTGATATCCGCAAACCACGCCGGGCAAGTCCTTCGGAACATGGGCGGCAATGGCAATATCGTCAGCGGTCTCGGAGTCCTTCGTGATAAGTGTGTCGCCAGCCTGAAGAGAAAATTTTGCGATTTGTTCGTTCGAGGCCGTCGCAGCCATGAAGTCCATTCCTGCGCTGATGGCCTCGTTGTAATACACATCCGTGTAATTGCAGAGCAGGATGGGTGTCTCCCCTTCATACGACTTCTTATCCACGTTACTCGGGAACACACGGCATGCGCGTTTGAGGCGCGTCACATTCCAATGTGCAGGCACCTCCCCCAGCCACTCTACGCCGCTGTCCTTGTAGTTCGGGTAGCGCGGGAAGCTCATTTCGTCAGCCCGCCGATCATGGTCAGGATGCGGTCGGTGACACCCTTCAGTTCGGCATCAATTTCGGCAAGCGGGCGCGGTGGCTTGAAGACGTAGAAGTGCCGGTTGAAGGGAATTTCGCAGCCCACTTTGGTCTTGTCGTGGTCGATCCAGGCATCGGGCGCATGCGGTAGCACCTCGCGCTTGAAGTAGGTTTCCACGTTCTCGCTGAGCGGGACGTTCTCGGTGTCGCGCAGGCTGGAGTCGGGCATCGGCTTGCCCTTGCCTTTGCCCTTGCTGCCGAGGACGATCTGGCCGGCGGCATCGCGCTGAGGGCGCTCGACGGTGATCGTCCAGTAGCCGAAGTCTTCGTTGTTGAAAATGCGGCTGATCGGCACGCCATCGCGGGTCGATTTCTTGAACCGGCCGAAGAGGCGGGTGATGTCTTCGATGTGCTCGGGGCTCAGTTCCTTGCGCTTGCTGCCCAGGCTCTTGCGCATTCTCTGCCAGAAGCTGCTGGCGTCGATCAACTGCACCTTGCCCCTGCGCGCGGCTGGCTTGCGATTGCTGACGATCCAGACGTAGGTGCTGATGCCGGTGTTGTAGAACATGTCTGTCGGCAGGCCGATGATCGCTTCCACGAGGTCGTTTTCGAGCACGTAGCGGCGAATCTCGCTCTCGCCTGAGCCTGCGCCCCCGGTGAAGAGCGGCGAACCGTTGAGGACGATGCCGAAGCGGCTGCCGCCATCGACAGCCGGGCGCATCTTGGAGATCAGGTGCAGCAGGAAGAGCAAGGAGCCGTCGCTGACGCGCGGCAGGCCGGGGCCGAAGCGACCGTTGTAACCCAGCTGCGCCGCTTCCTTGCGGATGTCCTTCTCGATCTTTTTCCACTCGACGCCGAAGGGTGGATTCGAAAGCATGTAGTCGAAGTGCTTGCCGTGCAGGCCGTCGGCGGACAGGGTGTTGCCGAAGATGATGTTGGCCACGTCCTGACCCTTGATCAGCATGTCGGCCTTGCAGATGGCGTAGGACTCGGGATTCAGTTCCTGGCCGTACATGACCAGCCGGGCGCTGGGATTCAGGCTGCTGAGATGCTCATCGGCGACGCTCAACATGCCACCGGTGCCGGCGGTGGGATCGTAGATCGAGCGCACGACGCCGGGCCGGGTGAGTACCTGGTCGTCTTCGATGAAGAGCAGATTGACCATCAGCCGAATGACTTCCCGCGGCGTGAAATGCTCGCCGGCGGTCTCGTTGGACAACTCGGCAAACTTGCGGATCAGTTCCTCGAAGACGGCACCCATCTGGGCGTTGCTGACCACCTCGGGGTGCAGGTCAATATTGGCGAACTTTTCGGTGACGAGATAGAGCAGCCCGGACTTGGCTAGCTTGTCGATCTGGGTGTGAAAGTCGAAGCTCTCGAAGATGTCCCGCACTGCCGGCGAGAATGCCTGCATGTAGGCTCGCAGGTTCTCGCCGATGTGATCCTGGTCGCCCATGAGCTTTTTGAGGTCGAGTGGCGACGTGTTGTAGAAGAACTGCCCGGACTTGCGCAATAGGAAGGCTTCAGGGTTCAGCCCGGCTGCCTCGCGGGTTCCCTTCTCGGCAAGGACAGCGACCTTGGTCGGTTCCAGCACACAGTCGAGGCGTCGCAACACGGTGAAGGGCAGAATGACCTTGCCATACTCCGATTGCTTGTAGTCGCCGCGCAGAAGATCAGCGACCGACCAGATGAAGGATGAAAGGTTGGGGTCGCTCATGGTTGTTCTTATTGGCCCAAAGTACCTATTGTCATACGTTCGACTGGCTTGAGCAAATCTGAGGCCCCCGCCCTCGAGGGCGGGAAAGTCCTCGCCGCCGGACGGGGTGGCCGTGCTTTATTGTCCGTTTTCTGAGACGCCTCCTTGATGCGCTTTAAGCCTTCATGACCGCTCTCCGACGTTCAGTGAGAGTGTCCGCTGCCGAACATGCCGGCGGCGAGCAGCAGGCCGTGCCAACCAATGCCGCGCTGCGCGCGCTCCAAGCGCGGCATCAGCTTGCCGATCAGCTCCCCGTTGAGCACGCAGTGCGAATAAGGGCTTCGTGAAGAAGGACGAAAGGGCTTCGTGAAGAAGGACGACCCGCCTGCGGGTGGGCCTACTTCACATATCCTGCCCGGACCTACAGCGTTGTTACACCAGAAATAGAACGACACCGCGCGTTGTTTTATCGTTGTTCTACC
>JEMY01000075.1:5543-5770 GCA_000585075.1 Candidatus Accumulibacter regalis
GTTGCCGTGCCCTCCTTCACCCGCGTTCAAGCGCTTGAACGCGGTTTCTTAAGTGCCGTCAGTTCGCCCTGTAACCGGGCAGCTTCCACCGCAGCGGCCTGGGCTTCGGCGCGGGCCGCAGTCACCGCTTCGCGTTCGGCCGTCTGTCGCACATGGGCTCGCTCTAGTTCGCCCTTGAGGTCCTCGACCCGCGCCGCCAGTTCGCCGGCCTTGGCTTCGGCGGCGGC
>JEMY01000075.1:5846-6208 GCA_000585075.1 Candidatus Accumulibacter regalis
TCGCGTAGTGCTTGTTCCTGCGCAGCGGCATGGTTGTCGGCCTGCTCTCTCTCGGCCTCCAGTCGGCCGATCGCCTGCTCCGCTTGGTCGAGCTGCGTCTGGATCGCCGCGACCTCTTCCCGCGTCGCCGCCCCGGCCTGTTCGTCCAGTAGGCCCCAGAACTCCCGGCCGAGGCTCATCAGCCGGGCAACCGCGTGTTCCGGCAGTTCTACCGGCTGCCGCTGCTTCGGCGCCGCCTCCCGCCACTGATCCAGATAGCGCTTGACCGTCGTATAGCTGCCCCCGCCGATCCCCTCCTGCACGTTCAAGATCGTCGGCGCCGTGCCCTGGTCCGTCAGGGCCTGTGCCACCTCGAAAACACG
>JEMY01000075.1:6256-22033 GCA_000585075.1 Candidatus Accumulibacter regalis
CTTGGCCATGATTTTATGTCCTTGAAAGAGTGTTCTGAAATTATCGTTATTACGATAATAATTTTACGGTAATTACCATAATTTAGCAAGACCACGGGGAAGAATTTTGACGGGAGCCGGGGCGCGGGCGTCGCGCCGCCGCCTCATTGCGAAGCGAGGCGAAAACAGCGGCTGGATCTGGGGTTGCCACCCCTCTGCACAGTTTCGTCCACGGATTCTGTGGATAACGGCCAGCGGCTGGGCCGCGTAGAATGCCGCCCGATGACCCGTTCCGAACTCATCGCCCGGATCACCGCCCGCTCGGCGGCGCTCACCGTCAGAGATGTCGAAACGGCGGTGAAGGCCATTTTTGAGGGCATGACTGAAACCCTGGCGAACGGCGAGCGGATCGAGATACGCGGGTTCGGCAGTTTCCGTTTGGCCTACCGACCACCGCGCATCGGGCGCAATCCCATGACCGGCGACACCGTGCCGGTTCCGGCGAAGGCCCTGCCCCACTTCAAGGCGGGTCGGGAACTGGCGGCACGGGTGAATTCAGACAAGGGTCGTCAGGTGCCTGACGGCTGATGCACGGCCTCTTCGAGCGCCTTGCGGATAAAGCGCTGGTACGGCATCCCGGAACGATCGGCTTCTTCCCTGATGGCCTCGAACAGCGATTCCGACAACCGCATGGTGATGCTGCGATCCTTCGGCTGAAACTCGAAGTGCATCGGGGTCATGCGGGACAGGTCGTAATCGGTCAGATCTGCCGTCGCGACAAAGTCTTCCGCCGCCTTATCGGTCGGCAGTCTTGGCAATTTCTTTTTCATGGCGTTTAACCGCCTTCTTCAAGGCAAATAGTGGCACTTGGCTGAGTACGGTCACCATCCGCAAAACGGCCCTTCAGGCGCGTCCGCGCGGGCGTGGCTACCCCATGGGGTTAGGCCAAGACAGAAAACCAGTCAGCGACCCGCTATCGTCGTTCTACGGGGCATCCACGAGCGCGGGTGCTCCACGATTCCCCTTTCCTCTACTCAATGCCCAGCCGTCCGGGGGACTGAGCGTTACGCTGCCGGGCGGCGGCGTCGGCAAACTTCGGCGACCACAAATTTTGCCGTGACGGCGTGCGTGTGGGAGCTGCGGATCGACGCCGGGCTGGGCTATCGCGTGTATTACGCGTAAGCGGGTCAAACGTTGGTGTTGGTGTTGGTGCTGCTGCTCTGCAGCGGCGACAAGCGCAGCCAAAGTTCTGACATCGAGAGGGCGGCAGAGTACTGGCCGACCAGGCGGCGCTGAACGCCACCACGCTTTACCGCACCCTCTCGCCGCAGGGCAACCCTGAGCTGCGCAGCCTTCCGCCCTTGCCTCTCCCTTTGCTGCTGGCCTATCAGCAGGGGCTGACGGGGGGTTCTGGAACAGACGGTCGAGACGCTCAGGCTCTTTCTGCTAAACCGCTTTTCCGGAGGTGGGTAGCCTCTGGTTCCTTCGAGTACTGTAAAGGGTTGGATGGGCAAGTGTTCGTTGCCTCCGTCCGGCCTCTGGCCGGGCGCTCGACAGGGTGGTTCCTCTGAGGCCGTAGGCCGATCACTTCTTAGTTTTCGGCTATGAAATGTGTCTCGGATGCCGTGCCCTTCTTTTAATTAAAAAAACGATTAAAGAAAGATTAGGGCCTTTTCTTGGTGGTTGGCAATACATTGATACGCCAGAAGAAACAGGTTTGTCCACACGTTAAAAATGTGTCTCGGATGCCGTGCCAATGTGTCTCGGATGCCGTGCCTGATGTGTCTCGGATGCCGTGCCATGTGTCTCGGATGCCGTGCCAATGTGTCTCGGATGCCGTGCCAATGTGTCTCGGATGCCGTGCCACGAACAGCCCTTATTCGTTGGTTTTTGGCAGGGCTACGAGGGTACGGCTGACGGTTACGGTGTCGCCGGTGATGTCGTAGCTGGTGAGGAAGCCAATAGTGACCAGTTCATCGAGGGCGATGCGGAGTTTGACCTTGAACCCGGCTCGCTGGACGTTCCTGCTGCCGACATAGCCGCGCAGCGTGTCAAGCTTGATGGGGAAAGGTTGGCGGTGACTGCTGTAAAAAGCGTGCAAAGCTTGCGCCAGAAGCTTCCCGCGTAGTCTTTGGCGCTGCTGCCAATCGAGGGCTGTCCATTGGTTTTCGCCGAAAAGCCGGATTAGCTCGCGGTTCAGCTCGATGCGGTAATGGCTGGTCAGTTCGTCTTTGAGACCGGATTTCACCAGTTGGCCAAAGTAGGTTTTGCCCTCGTGGGTGATTTCGACGGCGCAGGCTGTTAGCCGGATGATAGTGGAGTGCAGTTGCTTGTGCTGAGTCTGGCCGGTGTGCTGGCCAAGGGACTTCAACAGGCCATGCGCGGTGAATTCGCACATACAACCGAGAGGGTGTTGGCGCGCTAGGTGCGCTAGGGTTTCCCAAACACTCAAATCTTCTTGATTGAGCTGCTCGCCGGTGAATTTCACGGCGATGCCTTTCTGGCTGGCAAGTGTGGCTTCCTTGAGGAACACCCGGTCTTTGCTCTGGATGGCGGCAAAGAGGGCGGAGCGAATGAAGCTGTTGGGTGTGCCGCGTTTGGGCTCGGGCCATAGCGGGAGTTGAAGAGGTTGGGTTGCCTCACGCTGCCTGGCCTTCTCCATGATGCGCTCAACCGTATCCATGAGGGGCTTAGCGCCGTTGTCACTCATATTTGCCCCTCTGCCCTGTCATTCTTACCACTTTGCGTCATGCCTTAATGTTGTCATGACGTCATGCCTTCGTAAAGTCATGGCGTCACTTAGCGATGCCCGGAAGTCCTTTTTCCGTGAATACCTTGGAGAGTCCCTTGAGGGCAAGTTGTTGGATGCTCGTCCCTTCGGAAACCGCCAGTTGATGTACGCGCTCCCACTCTGCGCGAGTGAGGCGAACGGTCAAGGCAACAACCTCTCCCTTGCCGCGTCGGCGCTCGGTGGGGCTGGTGGTGTGTGTGGCGGATGTTAGGTCAGAGGAAACGGTGGTCTTGCGGGTGGTGAATGCTGCTAATCCTGTTGTTTGTTTGGTCATTTCATCTGCTCCTTTAGCCAGTTCCAGAAGGCTCTGATTTCGTCGGCGGCCTTGCCGTGAGCATCGAACTCGGTAACGGCGCGGCCAGTGGCAACGGCGCGGGCGAAGGCCCGGCGATCGGTAATTTCGGCCGGGGCGACCGGTAAGCCGTAGCCCTCGAGGACGGTGCGGGTTTCGGCAATTTCCGGGGAACGGAAAGGGCAGGCCGAAAGGACGAACACGGCGCGGGCTCCGGCGGCCTTAACGACTTCGACGGCGCTACCTGCGGCGGCAAGATCAAAGGCGGTAGGTCGGCATGGAATAACGACCAGGTCGACGGCCCGGGCGACGCGGGCGGCATCCGGGGCGGCATGGGGCGCGGTGTCGATGATGCATAGCGTCATGGCGTCATGGCGTGCTGCATTCATTACGGCATCAAGCTCGGCGGCTGGCACCGCAGCGACTACTGGCGTTTCGGCCTCGCGGGCTTCGCTCCACATGGTGGCGCTACGCTGGATGTCGGTATCGACGATGACGACACGCTGGCCGTCTTCGAGGGCTGCGACGGCGGTATGAACGGCAAGGGTGGTTTTGCCGCTGCCGCCTTTCTGGGAGAGGAAAGCGATTTTTTTCATGGTGGCGTCAAGCTATCACAACGTCACGACGTTGTGAAGCCATGACGCCATTTGGTAGCGACACTGACGGATTGGCCCAGTGGGGGCGAAGCTCCAATTTGAGGCCACATAAGCATTTGCTGTTCCTTAATAGGTGTAGCGACGATGATCAAGCGCGAGGCGGTGCGACCACAATGACTTTTGCCGAAACGCTTGTATTGATTATCAGTATGTGATACTGATAAATGATGCCGTCGCGCGATACCTCACTCGACAACCTCTTAGACCTGCATGGCCAGGTGCTGGTGATTGATGCCGCAGGCTATTGGGTGCGCTTCGTCGTTCATCAAGTGCCTGTGACCGCGCAGAAACCGCACGGTCTGGACTACTCGATGACCATGCACGCGCCGGACGGCACGCGCCTGGTCGGGTTCGATAACGCCCACCAGGTTGAAGGAAAGCGCCGCGCCGAGCATGACCACAAGCACCGCTTGCGAACGGTCAAGCCCTACGCATATCGCGACGCCCCCTCACTCGTCGCGGATTTCTGGTCAGAAGTCGAGGCCGTTATGCGCGAAAAAGGAGTCTGGTTATGAAAACGCTGAAAGTTGGCATTGCCTCGTATGAGGATATGAAGGCACGCACCATGGCTATCGCCAAGGGCGCACTGAAGCCCAAGGCAGGAGATCCGACGGTCTGGTTCACCTCGCCGGAAAGCTTCGCTAAGCTGCTGTCTAATCGCAACCGCACGCTGCTGGGCGTCATTGTCGATACGCGGCCAGAGTCGCTCAACGCCCTGGCTTCAACCACCGGGCGCACGGCAGGCAACCTGTCTCGCACCCTGCGGACAATGGAGCGCTATGGTCTTGTCCGCCTGCACAAAGGGGTGAGGGGCGCTGTCCGACCTGAAGTCCCGTACCGGGATGTCCAACTCGAAATGCGCCTTTCCAGTAGCTGAGGCGGGACGCGTAACATTGGCAGCGATGCTTTTGACGTTGGGGTCTGAGGCGCAGTTGCAGATGCTGGAGGCGGCGGCCACCACCATCGACCTGATCGAATCGAAGGTGCTGAGCCTGCTTGGGGAACTGGCTGTGCTGTTTCTGCCGGAGCTGCAGTCCGGGTTCACCAACGGCCTGTCGGCGGTTGAGCGGAAGAAGGAGCCAGTCAGGAGTCGGCTGCACTGGCCGATTGCAGGGCGGCATACAGCGCCGTCTTGCTCACCTTGAGCCGCGTTGCAGCCTCGCGGACGTTCAGCCCGTTGGCGATGTGATCCTGTGCCCGCTGCAACTTGTCGGCGGTAACGACCGGCTTGCGTCCACCTTTTCGCCCGCGAGCGGCGGCAGCGGTCAACCCGGCCTTGGTGCGCTCGCGGATCAAGTCGCGCTCGAACTGGCCCAATGCGCCGAACACATGGAAGATGAGCCGCCCGCCCGGCGTCGTGGTGTCGATGGCCTCAGTCAGCGAACGGAATCCAACGCCACGCGCTTCCAGTGCGGCTATCGTATCAATCAGATGAGGCAGGGAGCGCCCGAGCCGATCCAGCCGCCAAACGGCCAGCACGTCGCCGTCGCGCAGATAGGGCAGCGCCTCAGCCAAGCCGGGACGGTCGGCCTTGGCCCCGGAAACCGTGTCCTCGAAAATGCGCTCGCAGCCCGCCTTGTTCAGCGCGTCCGTCTGCAAAGCGGTGTCTTGTTCCGCAGTCGATACCCGCGCATAGCCGATCAGTGCCATTGTCAGCCCTTTTGTCCGTCATTCCGTCCGCCTATCTTAATGTCCGACAACCCATTAAACAAGTGTTTTGCCGGACACTGTCCGGCTTGGCCGCCTAATGATCGTTTGACGGACATTGACTGTAAGGCATTTTTGCATTACTCTGCAAAGCGTCAACCTACGAGATTGCGAGGGCACAGCACCATGACCACATTGACTGTTACCGCACGGGGACAAGTGACGTTTCGGAAGGACGTACTGCAACACCTCGGCATCAGGCCAGGCGACAAGATCGAGCTGGACTTACTGCCAGATGGTCGGGGCGTACTCAAGGCGGCGCGGCCCGCTGGGACGATATCCAGCTTCGTCGGCCTGCTCGCGGGCAGGACGCAGAAGGTTGCCACCATCGAAGAAATCAACGAGGCGGCGGCGCTTGGATGGGCAGGCAAGAAATGAAGGTCGCAGTCGAT
Source organism: Candidatus Accumulibacter regalis (assembly GCA_000585075.1). Taxonomy (GTDB): domain Bacteria; phylum Pseudomonadota; class Gammaproteobacteria; order Burkholderiales; family Rhodocyclaceae; genus Accumulibacter; species Accumulibacter regalis. Next base: position 12,074 of record JEMY01000075.1, read on the forward strand.
ACCAATGTCCTTGTGCGTGCTGTTGTGCGCGACGATCCCGTACAAGCGAACGTTGCCGCGACAGTCTTGACCGACGCCGAGTTGATCGCGGTAGCAACGCCGTGCCTATGCGAATTTGTTTGGGTGCTGCTCCGGGTATATGGCTTCCAGCAAGCCGACGCGGCCGGCGCGATCCGGGCACTACTTGCCGCTGCGAACGTGGAAGTGAACCGGCCCGCCGTGGAGGCCGGCTTGCTGGTGCTCGACGCGGGCGGAGATTTTGCCGATGGCGTTATTGCCTACGAGGGCAATTGGCTTGGCGGGGAAACAATTGGCTTGGCGGGGAAACCTTCGTTTCCTTCGATAAGAAGGCGGTGGCACTTCTCACGGCTCAAGGGCAATCAACGCGCCTTTTGTGACGGACATGAGCATGAACGAATTCCGCCGACTGGCCGCGAAGATCGACCAGCACATGCAACAGCTTGCCGCCCAGGGCGTCAGCGAGGCCCATGCCGTCATCAATCGCATGATGGGGTACGTGCCTGACCTGCACAGGATATGGGTCGGCACGACCGACCAGCAACTCATGGCGCTGTCCCGCGAGCTCCCAGGGTTCTACCGCTACGCCCGCATCATGGAAGAGGCGTCCGAAGCCGAACGCAACAAGGCATCGCGGCCCTATGACGGCATGGCCGAGTTCTCCGAACAGCACAAGCAAATGGGAGCGCAACTGCTGACCACTGCGGCCACGCTTGAGCGCGGCTACCAGGCATTTCGTGCGAGCGGCAACCTGCAAGTCTTCCGGCCTCAGCTCGACGAGCTGGGCCGACTGCATCGGCAATGGCTGTCCGACCTGGACGCCTTCAAAGACTCGCTGCGTGCGCAGGGCGCAGAACCCAAGGTGCTGGAATACGTGAACGAGGTGTTCGGCCGCCTGGTCGAGCACATCAAGCAGATTGCCGGGTGATCGCCGGAATTTCCGGCGGTTCCGGCTTCGTCGCGCCGTGCATTGGACTTCTGAGCAATCCCAGCCCCTCGCGGCGTTTCGTGCATAGAACTCCTGACCTTTGACGGTCAGAAGTCCGCTGCACACACGGCGGCCAGCCCAATGAACTGGTGCAGTCGTCTTCTGAAAATGACAAGCTCACGCTGTCACATAATCGAACGTATATGTGACAGGTGAAGAGATGTTGATCGGCTACATGCGGGTATCAAAGGCGGACGGTTCCCAATCCACTGATCTGCAGCGCGATGCATTGATCGGCGTCGGGGTGAGTCCTTCACATCTCTACGAGGATCTGGCTTCAGGCAGACGAGATGATCGACCGGGATTGGCTGCTTGCCTGAAAGCGCTCCGTGAAGGCGACACGCTGATCGTGTGGAAGCTCGATCGGCTCGGCCGTGATCTACGCCATCTGATCAACACCGTGCACGACCTGACTGCGCGTAGCGTGGGATTGAAGGTCCTGACAGGTCACGGTGCGGCGGTCGACACGACAACCGCTGCGGGCAAGCTTGTGTTCGGCATTTTTGCTGCGCTGGCCGAGTTCGAGCGGGAGTTGATTTCGGAGCGAACCGTGGCCGGACTTGCCTCGGCACGAGCACGCGGCAGGAACGGCGGGCGGCCGTTCAAGATGACCGCCGCGAAACTTCGATTGGCCATGGCGGCGATGGGGCAGCCGGAAACCGTGGTTGGTGATCTGTGTGGGGAACTCGGCGTCACTCGACAGACGTTATACCGGCACGTCTCGCCAAACGGCGAGTTGCGTCCAGATGGCCTGAAGTTGCTTTCACGGGGCTGATCTTAGCCTGGCGGTGAATTGCTCACTACGGCCAGGAGCGGACGGTGGCGATTCTTCTCCAAAGCCAACGTCATTTAGTTGGAGCGATTCGCCGTAAGCAGCCACTCCCCTGGGAATGTCAATTTTCTTACCTGACCGACCGCCACTCTGCGGGAAGCAGCCGGTGGGCACAGGATGGCGTCCGTCGGCAGCCGGCCATCAAGAGACATAGAGGCGGCGAAAAATCGCCCGGCGCGAACGTCGGCTAACTGATCCGTAACCCGCCGCCCGGCTCTGTTCGCTGTCGGTCCAGTTCTCGGCCACTGCGGACATACAGCCGGTACCGTATGACCGGTCGGCATCTGACTGACGGTCAGCGGCCTGTGGAATTGATCTGGCGACGAAAGTTTGCTTTCATCTTCCGTGTAGGACGGCATCCGCCTCGTTGCGGTTGTTCAGCTTTTTCCATAGCAGCCCTTGGGTACCAATCCAAATTTCTGCGAAACAGAATTCTACGAAGCAGCCGTTGACCACTGCAATCTACCAACCATAAGGGATGGCACAGTCCAGCACCATCCTTCACTCAGTTGTTTCGGTTGGTTTTGTGTTCAGCGGCGCTTGAACCTAGTCGCCGGCTCGGCGACTAGGAATGCCTTTCCGGATGCCCTGACTTTGCTGGCACGTCGTTTGGCGACGCAGCCTGCGTCTGCTGATCTGGCTCGACTGTTTGAGCTGGCAACTGTATATCCGTTGCCGACTCGGCAACCGGACTCGACTTGTCCTCCACCAAACAGGGGATACTGCTGCAGAAGAGCGCGCGCACTGCGACTGGTCGATTGTCCGGAGGAGCTTTGAGACGGTTCTGTGCGCGTATAAACCGCACCGCCAAGTGCTGCTGCTGAAACTGCTTGCGATTAGTGGGAACGGCATTCACGAACCCACAGAGATGAGTGCAGTTGTTTAACGAGTCGGTCAAACTCTCGACGAAGACGACGAGGTGGCGCTCAAAATCGGGCGGACATTGCTTGTGCCTCATCGCCGCTTCAACCACGTGCTCGAACAGTTCCCCGAGGGCCCCAAGATGGATTCGACATGACGCGATTCGCTCCAAGAACTCGAGCGCCACACGAACCGCGGAAGCGAAATCAGTGTCGTCAGACGATAGATAGACCTTGAATCGACGCATGCCCTGCTGTAGGTACGCCCCCCCTTGCAGGACCATCCATATGAGGTCGTCAGCGCCCAGTGATATGAAGCTTCGATTCAGAAGGAACTGTCGAACCGTGGCCGAAGCAAGCTTCATCGGAGCGACGAGCCCCTTGCTCGCACAGTACAACAGCAAGGCTTGTGGCCAAACCCCGGCGACCTTCGCAACAACCTCCAAGACGACGCGAAAACGGCCGTCCAGCGTCAAAACCGTGGCGTTGGCTGCCTTAGCGAGCAGCAGCACTTCCATTTCCTCGTCCTGAAGCACGTCGGCCAGGCGGGACATTGCGCCTTCATCGCCCAGCTCACCATACGCAGGTTGCACCTCACAGTATTTATCGAGCGCTACGAGGACCGCTTTGAATAACTCGATTCGCCGCGCATGGTAACGAGAGTCGTGCTCGATAAGGGCAAGCTCTCCGTTCACCTCTGTGCTGGTCGCAACGCTCCTGTCCTCCTCCGCTTCACGGAGGAGGTCCTCCAACTTCACCTTCGTCACTGTTGATACGAGCACCTTTGGTAGCTGGCCCAAGGCCTCCTGAACCTCGAGGTAGACGAACTCAGCCAAGGTTGCTGCGTCGAGGACGTAGGTCGCATGAGGACGCGCGAAGAGTTCCAATGCCGCAACGCGCTCCGCTGTTATGCCAGTTCCAACGAAGAGTGGAGGGCCGTCGGTCGGCCAACCCAGGACAGCCTCGACCGCGCTACAGCCCTGACGCTCGGCAAACCCCGAAAGCGTCATGTACCCAGTGGCATAGGCATCGAATAGTTTGTGCGAGATGGCGGAGGAGCGCATGACCTCAGCCTTCATGTAGGCCAAGTCGTGTTCGCTATCGCCCGTCGTGCCGACGTGGACCATCTTCAAATGAGGCAGCCCGCCCAGCGCGTTGGCACGCTCTTGTACGACCCGCAGCATGTGCCTATAGGCCGATTGAATGGACGTCACCGTGTATCGCTTGGTGTCGCCGAAGGCAAGTGTGGGAAGGTTTACTTGCTGCCCCATAACAGCCCCCAGCAACGCCGCCGCTTGCGGTGCAACAGCCTCCGAGTAGCCCTCACGCTTCGGAAGCTCTCCAACATTAGTCGGGTCAATGACAAACCGCGTGGGCTGGTCGAACTCATCGACCAGAGTGATGCAGCTGCCAGATGCGACAGCCGGCAGTTTCTCCTCCATCAGAGGAAGCTCGCCAGGCGCCGCCACAATAGAGATGAAATACGCGGACAGGGCTTCCGGCTCATCCAGGTTGCGCCGGAGCATTCGATACAACCGTCGCATCCCGCGCTCGGCCTCCCCGTATCGAAGTTCTAGGCCGGCCAACTGGGTGGTACCCCGTATCGGTCCCTCGAGCAATTCTGGGACGTTGCGAAGGTCGTTTTGGAACTCGGCCGGTGTCGACGAGTGCAAGCTAACAGTCAACTTGAAGAGCCAGCTTCCAGCAGTATCCGGATGTCTTCTCAGCTGCGCATCCACCAACGGACGCAGGAAGGCCCAGTCCGCGGCTTGCTGGCCAAGTTCGATGGCAAGGCTGCGGGTTTTGTCGCTCTCAATCCAATTGGCAGGTAGCCTAGAAATCAACTCCTTTGCCTTGCGCCGATTGTGAGACCGCACATAGCATGCAAGCAGCCTGTTGTGCAGGTCAGAGAGTCTACCCGGAGTCACCAACCGCTCAAATAGTGCTCCTGCCTCTGCAAACTGTCCGACGTTGAACAGCAGTTCGGCAAGCATGAGTTTCTGGGCATCATGGCTCTCGGGTGTCACCAAGGCCTTTGCCCGTTGCACGATTGCATCCGCTTCCAGGGTTCGTCCCGCTCGATTCAGTACGCGCGCCGCGACGCAAGCCGACACGAGTCCACCAGCGACCTCGACCTTGGCCTCAAGCACCTCACGGACAGCGGTTTCCTGCTGGTCGGCACGCATCAAGGCGTCCCAGCGAAGTGCAGTGAGCAGCTCGGTCGTTTCGTCGTCGACTGGGTCACAGCCAAGTGCTGCATCTAAAGTCTGCTTAAGCAGCGCTAGGTTGCCGTCTTTGGCCGCGACCTGGCCTACAATGCCGAGGCTAGCGGCGTTCATCTCGGCCAACCTTTCAGCGGCGAGACTCAGGAGCTCACTCTCCCGATCCAGCTCAAACAGAGCAGTTACCTGGGTGCGCAGAATTTCAGCCGAGCGGTACCCGTGGGCCTCGGCGTCCCGCGCAAGGGCGAGTGCTGCCGAGAACCGATGCAGCATCAGCAGCGCGTAGCCTAAGTGGGAAACTGTCTCGCCCACTGATTCAGACTGAACGTCCCAGAGGCGTTCGTGCCACGGGTTGAACAGTTCGACGGCGAACGCAAGTGCGTTCGTCTCACGCACCGGAAGCGCACCCGCCATCGCTCCGACAGGGAACCGGGAACCGCACTCGGCGGCAATCCGAACGGCATTAGCTCGAATGAAAAATCCCGCCGCCGGGTGTTTGGCGGCCTCTTGGCTGAGCTTGATGGCTTCGTCGAGGTTCCCTGCCTTGAGTTCTGCCTGTGCAACGAACTGAAGGGTGTCGGGCTCTTTCTTTAGTGCATCGGGCACATCCTTCATCTGGATGGGCTCGCCTTGCAGGAGACGGACGTTGGCTAGCGCGAACCAGACCTGATGAGAGTCCGGGAATCGCTCAAGGGCTGATTCTCCAGCTGCACGCGCCTCGTCAAGCTTCTTCTGAAGCATGAAGCCCCGAACCTGAGCGGCGGCCATCCGCTCGTCATCCGGATAGAGCTCGAAAGCCTTAAGAAAAAGATTGGCTGACTCCCGGTCGTCTACGCATGTGAGCCAGAGGCCGAAACCCTTCTGCAGGTGCCAACGAGCCTTTTGGTGCGCATCGAACGGCCCTAGGTCCTTGCCAACGGCCGCCAAATGGTCAAGCGCATCACGGTACCGGCAAGCCTGCAGCAGCGCTTGGGTGCGGTCGAGTTGGTCCGAAATGAGCCGGTCGACGGAGTCAGGTCGCGCGGGTGCCAGACCGGCAAGGCTTCGCACAGCTGTATTCGTTTCCAGCACGATGTCGCTAATCGCATTGAGCGACGCCTCTTGCCGATGAAAGGCTGCGCCCGGGGCGTGTGGCGCATAGCTGTCCTGAAGAACCGGGAACCGGTCGATGTGGTTGCAGATATCGTCCCAGAACTCCACCTCGACGGGAAACAGCCCCTTGGCCTCACGGTCATCCGAAAGTTCTTGGACTTTCTTCAGCAGCGCGGCGTCGTTTGGTGCAGTGGTAGCAAGGATGAGCTTCTTGATGGGCGTTTTGTGCTTGTCGGCCTTGCCAACTTCGCCCTCGACATCTTCCCACTTGACCGGCTTCATCGTGTACTTCTTGCACTGGATGCCCACACGCCCAATGCCCGGCTCCTTCACGAATACGTCAACCCCGCCCTGAACTTGGCCGCGGCGGCCATTCATCTTCGGCATCCGGTCGTTGAAGACTACGCCGTACACCTGCGCGCACATGCGTTCAAAATCCGCCTCATTCTTGGGCGGTTGAATTTCGAACGGAATGATGTGCAAGACGGAACCCTTTCTTTCTCTACCTATTCTGCATCCTGCAGCAGTATACCTCTTGCATCTGAAGTATTTTCCCAACGGGTACTGCGCCCCAGGTCGGCATCCAGGCAGCGTTTTGACAAGATTTTGTATTCCAGCCCGACGGAGCCCCGGCCGCTGTTCGGAAAGGGAATCGTGCAGGCACTCACGAACCCAACGGCCATTCTGTTTTCTCAGCGTTACGTCCGCAGCTCCTGCCCCCAGAATTGCCGCTATTTGGGCAATTTGTCATGCTGACGACCTCCGTCTCCGCCTGAGAACTCATATCACATGCTTTTTTATGCACCGCTTGCTCAAACTCTGAGAAGGCAGTTGAAAATCTAACCCGTGTTCGAATATTCAATCGTGTTTTCGGTGGCATCTAATGATTCATTGGCCTCGGCCTACTGCGCCTGCAAGAAAGGGCAGCTTTAGGTCTAGAGGTGGATGTAGTGCCTGGGCGTATTGAATGACAGCAACGAGTCGGTAGCCGACGGACGCCATCCTGCGCCCACCGGCTGCTGCGCGCCGCGTAGCGGTCGCTCAGGAGAAATCATCAGCGTATTGATGTAGTAGACCATGTAATTCTGGAGCAGGTGCAGTGCAAGCATGCTGACCTCATGATCCTCGCGGCGGGTGCTCGCCATTTCGCCACGGCGGATCGCATCGCCAACCACAATGGGCGTAATCCGCCGTGGCGAAACAGCATACATACGCTCCATCTCCTCTGGTGAGCTCTTTCGGTCGGTCGGACGGACGCAGGGGCCCCCGATTCACGCCGACGGCCTTTGCCCAGCTGCCTGTTCGCGCAGCATCTCCCAGAGGCCAGCGTGGTTCAACAGAATGTCCTTCATCCCGTTCTGCACCGTGATCGAGTTAAGTGCTTGGGTGCTCATCGCAGTGTGAGCGTCCAGCGCGCCCATGATCGCGTTCATGAGTTCGGTCTTGAGGTCGGGGGAGTTGGCGAACTGTTTCTTGGAGTTGTTCGCTGCCTGTTGCTGCAGCTTTCCCGATTCCAGGAGCTTGCCCTTGATTACCTGGTTTACATAGACCAGCTTGTCCTGCTCGGTGAGTTCGCCGTCAAACAGGTCATTCAGCTTGGCGATGATTTCGTACAGCAGCGCCGTTTCCTTTTCCTGCACGCGGCCACTACCCGTGTCCGTAATTGGATCGAGCAGTGGCTTGTCCCCATCGCTGAGCGGCATGCCCTGCTGGCCCAGATTCTTCAGATGGTGATGGGTCAGTACGACTTTCGACAGATCGATGCCTTCCCGCTCACGGCCAAACTCCAGCAGCGGCAGGAGGCGCTTGTAGAAGATCGCGCGTTTCTCGATGGCGGTGTTGCCGTAATTGAATATCTGCGACAGAAAGGTGTAGAGGCGGATGAAGGCACCGAGGTCACCCTTGAACAGGATCAGGGCGTTCAGTTCGTTCTGGGCATCCTCGGCAGCCTTGTCGTCCTGCTTAGCCTTCGCAGCCTCCAGAGCTTCCTGCGCGACCTTGTAGCGTTTCATCAGGCGGTCGCGGACCGGTTCGAGGGCGGCGACCAGGTCGCTCTGCTTGGCATCGGGCTTCAGCTCCACGGCGACGACGCGATCGACCTCGAAGTCGTCATAGTGGCCTGCGGCATCCAGCTTGGCACGCAGGTTGAAGACGAGGTTCGGATCGGTGGTCGCCGCGAGTTCGGCCGTCGTGTGGTAGGTCTTGAACGCGGCGAGGACTTCCTCGGGGTCATTCACGAAATCCAGCACGTAGGTCGTGTCCTTGCCGGGATGGGCGCGGTTGAGACGGGAGAGGGTCTGCACAGCCTGGATGCCGGCCAATCGCTTATCCACGTACATGCCGCAGAGCAAGGGCTGGTCGAAGCCGGTCTGGAACTTGTTGGCGACGAGCAGGATTTGGTACTCGTCGCCTTTGAAGGCTTCGCGGATGTCGCGACCCTTCAGGTTCGGGTTCAGGGTCTTGCTGTGCTCCGTGAAGCCGTCCGGGCCGGATTCCTTGTCATTTACCTCGCCGGAGAACGCGACCAGCGTGCCAATCTTGTAGCCCTGGCCCTTGATGTATTTGTCGATGGCCAGTTGCCAGCGTACTGCTTCGACCCGGCTACCGACGACGACCATCGCCTTGGCCTTGCCGCTGAGCAGCGGAATCACAAATTCGCGGAAGTGCTCGACGACGATCTGGACCTTCTGGGAAATGTTGTAGGGGTGCAGGCGCACCCAGTTCATGATGCCCTTCAGCGCGGCGCTTCTCTCTACCGCCTTCTCGTCGTAGTCGGCTCCCTCGTGCGCCAGCTTGAAGGCCAGCTTGTAGCTCGTGTAGTTCTGCAATACGTCGAGGATGAATCCCTCCTCAATAGCCTGCCGCATTGAATAGACGTGGAAGGGCGCTGGCAGGTTGCCCGGGCCGGCGGGTTGTGTCGGGTCCGGGCGGGTGCCGAACAGTTCCAGCGTCTTGTTCTTCGGCGTCGCCGTAAAGGCGGCGTAGGTGATGCCGGTGTCGCTCGCGCGTACTGCCATCTGGGCCGCGAGGATGTCCTCGGTGCTGACCTCGCCACCGTCTTTCAACTCCGCCAGTTCCTCTTGGCTCAGCACGGCCTTGAGCTTCGCCGCCGCCTCTCCGGTCTGGGAGCTATGAGCTTCGTCGGCGATCACGGCGAAGCGCTTGCCTTGGGTGGCGGCCAGTTCGCGCACGGCCTCGATCGCGAAGGGGAAGGTCTGGATCGTGCAGACGACAATCTTCTTGTCGCCAGATAGTGCCTCGGCAAGTTTCGAACTCTTGCTGCCGTCCTTGTTGGTGATGGTCGCCACCACGCCGGTGGTGCGTTGGAAATCGAAGAGGGCTTCCTGAAGCTGCGAGTCGATCACGGTGCGATCGGAAACCACGAGCACGGAGTCGAAGACCTTCTTGTTCTCCGCGTCGTGCAATTCGGCGAGGAAATGCGCCGTCCAGGCGATGGAGTTGGTCTTGCCCGAACCGGCCGAATGCTGGATCAGGTATTTGCCGCCGGGGCCCTCCTTGAGCACTGCGGCCTGAATGTCGCGGGTGACGTCAAGCTGATGGAAGCGGGGAAAAATGATCGTCTCGATCTGCTGCTTCTTGTTCCGCTGGGCGATCAGGTAACGGCCGATGATTTCCAGCCAGCTTTCGCGCGCCCACACCTTTTCCCAAAGGTAGGCGGTGCGGTGGCCACCGTGCGGATTGACCGGGTTGCTGGCGGCACCGTTGTCGCCTTGGTTGAAGGGCAGAAAGGCGGTAGCCGGCCCTGCGAGCTTGGTCACCATATGGACTTCGGTGTTGCTCACGGCGAAATGGACCAGTGCGCCACGCGGGAATGCGAGCAGCGGCTCGGCTGCCTGACCCTTTGGCTTTGGCAAGCGATCGAAGCGGTATTGGTCGATGGCGTCGCCAATGCTCTGGGTGAAGTCGGTCTTCAACTCGACAGTCGCC
>JEMY01000076.1 GCA_000585075.1 Candidatus Accumulibacter regalis
CTTCCCCGGCGCGGCCGACTACGAGCAGGCCGAGGCCTGGGCCGGTCTGCGCCCGGCGACACCGAGCGGCCGGCCGATCCTTGGCCGCAGCAGCTGCCGCAAGCTCTGGCTCAACGTCGGCCACGGCGCACTCGGCTTCACGCTGGCGCTGGCCAGCGGCCGGGTGCTCGCCGACCTCATCGCCGGCCAGCCGCCCTTCGTCGCCCTGGACGGCTTCACCCTGCCCGGCCGGGAAAGCAGCGCGCGAAACGCTTGATCTGGCGGCGCGACGTTCGCGCAGCGATGCCCGAAGGGGCAAGACCGGGCAAGGCGCGCGCAACCGCGGGCGCAGGGGTCGCGCCCGCTGTCGATTACTCGGGCAGGCCGTTGAGAAGAACCATCACCTTCAGGACTTCGCCCGGGTCGCCGAGCGGTCCGAACCACTTCTTGAGGACGGGGCCGATCTCGCCACTGCGATACAACTGCGCCAGCGAACGGTCGACGGCCAGTCGCATGTCCGCGTCGCGGCGCATCATCAGGCCGTAGGGTTCGTAGGTGAACTGACTTTCAGCAAGGGAATATTCCGTTCCGCCCCCGCCGAGCAGCGCGGTGGTGATCAATACCGTGCGATCGGCGGCATAGGCGGTCGCCTTCTTGCTCTTCAGAGCCGCCAAGGCCTCGTTGTGGTCCTTGACCTTGATCAGTTGCACGCCCAGCTTGTCGTCGGCCGCCAGCTGAGCCATGGCCTTTTCGGTGGTCGTCCCGGAGACCACGGCAATGCGCTGCCCCTTGACGTCCTGCAGGGACTTCGGGTTCTCACCACGCAGATAGAGCAGGCTGGCGCCATCGACAAAAGTCATCAGGCTGAAGTCGAAGTCGGCGCGGCGCGACAGCGTCTGCGTGCTGTTGCCGCACTCGATATCGATCTCACCGTTCTTCACCGCGTCAAAGCGGCTTTCTGCGCTCACCGGCACCCAGTGCACAGTCAGCTTCGCGATGCCCATTTGCCTGGCAATGTCGTCCGCCACGCGCATGCACAGGTCGACGCTGTAGCCCTGGGCCTTCTTGTCGTCGGCGGCAAACGAAAACGGCGGCGAGTTCTCGCGGTAGCCGAGCTTGATCGTCGAAGTTTCCTTGATCCGGGCCAGGGTCGATTGCTCGGCCGCTGCCGGGGCGGCAAGGAAACAAGAGGCTGTGACGGTGGCCGCAATGAAAGTACGCAATATCATCATCAATCCTTGGTTGACGGCTCGTTCGAGCCATGAAAGAACAACCGCTTGCCAGACGCCTTTTCGGCTTTCTACGGCGAATGGCCGCGCTTCATCGGTGCTGCACTGGTGATGGCGAGAAGGTCGCCGCTGGGCGGAAGACGTTCAGCCAGCGATGAATCCCTGTTTCTTCAACTCGCCGTCAATAAGGCTCGTGACCTCGTCGATGAGTTGCTGCCGGGAATCCGGGCTCACCGATTCGCTGGTCATCGTCCACAGCATTTTCCCGCCCGGGACGTCGTAAAGGATCGTCTCGATCATGTACCTGGTCTGTTGATAGGCATAGCCGGGGACGGCATACAGCGAAGCGTAGGCATAACGGCCGTAGCCGTAAAAAGACCCGTAGGGACCGAGCATTCCTGGCGCGAAATAGGTCTGCGGCGGCACATAGACGTTTTCCTTATCCACTGACGCCAGGCGGGCGGTCAACGCGCCGTCGAAGCCTTCTTTCTGAAGACGCGCCGAGAGTGCTTTCTCGTTCTGTTCGTTGATTTCCTTCGCCTCCGGGAACAGGGTGTAACTGGCGACGCCCTGCGTCCCCTCGGGGAACGACGACGCCAGACGATCCTCGACCGTGCGGCGCACGGCGTCGTCGCTGGCCGCGATGTAGACCAGAACCTTTTTCAGCGCCGCGCCGCGATAAGCGGGATCGCGCCACTCGGAGATCACCGAAGTCGAGGTACAGGCGGTCAGAAGCGCCGTGAATAGCGCGGCAAGCAGGGTGCGACGGAGCAGGCTGAAGCCCATGGCGAATTTCCGAAAGGTGCGCAATGGGGAATGAGTATAGCCCAGTGTTCGTCACCCGGCGCCGTCAGGCGCCGCGCGCCGGCTCATGAGCGGCCGCCGCCACCGCCCCGCATCAAGGCGGTCTCCGGCCCGCGGCGCACCACGAGGGGGCGCCAACGGCGATCGCCCGCGTGTCACGCCCTCCAGATCAACGACTTGCAGCCATGGCACGGCTGTTGCTTTGCACAAGCAGGAGCCAGGAAACCATGCACAAGCAAGTCAAATCCACCTGTTGTTACTGCGGCGTCGGCTGCGGACTGCTGATCGAGACCGACAAGGACCGCATCGTCGGCGTGCGCGGCGACCCCGAGCACCCGGCCAACCTTGGCCGCCTGTGCACCAAGGGTGCCTCGCTGCACCTCACCGCGCGCCCCGACTATCGCCTGCTGCATCCCGAGCTGCGCCGTCAACGCCAGCTGCCGCGCCAGCGCGTCGGCTGGGAGCAGGCGCTCGACCATGCCGCCGAGCGCTTCGCCGAAATCATCGCCGCGCACGGTCCGGACAGCGTTGCCTTCTACATTTCCGGACAGCTGCTCACCGAGGACTACTACGTTTTCAACAAGCTCGCCAAGGGGTTGATCGGCACCAACAACGTCGACACCAACTCGCGTCTGTGCATGTCGTCGGCGGTGGCCGGCTACAAGCAGACGCTCGGCGCCGACGCGCCGCCGTGCTGCTACGAGGACATCGCCGTTACCGACTGCCTGTTGATCGCCGGCGCCAACCCGGCGGTCGCCCATCCGATCGTCTTCCGCCGCATCGAGGATGCGCGCGCGGCCAATCCCGGCCTGCGCATCATCGTCATCGACCCCCGGCGCAGCGAAAGCGCGGCGATTGCCGACCTGCATCTGGCGCTCAAACCGGGCACCGATATTGCGCTGTACAACGGCCTGCTGCACGTCCTGCTCGGCGAGGATCTGGTCGATCGCGAATATATTGCCGCGCATACCGAGGGCTTCGCCGCACTCGAACAGACGGTCGCCGCTTTCCCGCCCGCCGTGGTGGCCGAAATCTGCGCCCTCGCCGAGGCCGAGATCATCCAGGCCGCACGCTGGTTCGGCAGGTCGGCAGCGGCACTGTCGCTGTATTGCCAGGGGCTCAACCAGTCGTCACACGGCACGCACAACAACGCCGCGCTGATCCACCTGCACCTGGCCACCGGACAGATCGGCCGGCCCGGTGCCGGCCCCTTCTCCCTCACCGGCCAGCCAAACGCCATGGGTGGCCGCGAAGTCGGCGGTCTGGCCAATCTGCTCTCTGCACACCGCGACCTCGCCAACCCCGAACACCGCGCCGAAGTCGCGCGCCTGTGGGGCCTGCCGTCGGTTCCCGCGCAACCCGGCAAGGCGGCGGTCGAACTCTTCGCCGCGCTCAAGCGCGGTGAAATCAAGGCGGTCTGGATCGCGTGCACCAACCCGGCGCAATCGCTGCCCGATCAGGGCACCGTGCGCGCGGCCCTTCAGGCCGCCGATTTCGTCGTCCTCCAGGAAGCGTTCGCCAATACCGACACCGCCGCCTACGCCGACCTGATGTTGCCGGCGACCACCTGGGGCGAAAAGGAAGGCACGGTCACCAACTCCGAGCGCTGCATCACGCACATCACGCCGGCGGTGTCCCGCCCGGGCGAGGCGCGCGCTGACTGGGAAATCGTCGTCGACTTCGCACGCCGGCTCGGCGCCCGCCTCGCACAGCCGCTGACCGGGCAGCTCTTCCCCTACGCCAGTCCCGAAGCGATCTTCAACGAACATCGCGAGAGCACGCGCGGCCGCGACCTGGACATCACCGGCCTCAGCTACGCGCTGCTCGACAGCGCCGGACCGCAGCAATGGCCGTTCCCCGAAGGCGCGAGCAGCGGCCGCCGGCGTCTCTACGCCGACGGCGTCTTCCCGACTCCCTCCGGTCGCGCCCGCTTCGTCGCCGTCGAGCACCGGCCGACCGCCGAGAGCACTGACGACACGCACTCGATCAGCCTTCTCTCCGGCCGCCTGCGCGACCAGTGGCATGGCATGAGCCGCACCGGCACCGTCGCCCGACTGTTCAATCTCGACGACGAACCCCTGCTCTCGATGCACCCCGCCGACCTGCGCCAGCGCGGCCTGGTCAGCGGCGATGTGGCGCACGTCGGCAATGCGCGCGGTCAGCTGCACGTGCGCGTCAAGCCCGACGCCGGCCTGCTGCGCGGACGTGCCTGGTTGCCGATGCACTGGGGCAGCCAGTTCATGAACAGCGCCGGCGTCAACGCGCTCACCCTCTCGGCGTGCGACCCTTTCTCGCAACAACCCGAGCTCAAGCATGCCGCGGTCGCTGTCGCCAGGGCCGACCTGCCGTGGCAACTGGTGATTCTGCGCCAGGCGGGCGCCGGCGAACTGGCAGCGCTCGCCCTGCTCGCCAGGGCGCGCACGCTGCTCGCCGACTTCGCCTTTGCCAGCGTCGGACTCTACGGTCGCAGCGAACCGCTGGTGGTTTTCCGCGCCGCGCACGGCGAAGCGCTGCCCGAATCCCGCCTGCAGGAGATCGACGCGCTGTTCGGCCTTGACGCCGATGACGCGGCGATCGTCTATGCCGATCAGCGCCGGCAGATCAGCAAGCGCGCCATCGCCCCGGACGGCAAGCTGATCGGCATTCGTCTCGCCGGCGAAACACTGGCGCAGTCGTGGCTCAAGGAGGTGATGGCCGCCGAGGTCGAAGGGCCCGGAGGCAGCGACGGCGCCGCCGCAGGGCTCGATCCGGCGCTCATCCGCTGGGCGCTCGCGCCGATCGGAAAACGACCGGGAAAGCTGCCGCAGCGCAGCCGCGTGGTCTGCAACTGCGCCGACATCAGCGAAGCGCAGATCAAGGCCGACCTCGACGGTGGCGCGACGCTGACGATACTGCAGGAGAAGCGGAAATGCGGTACCTTCTGCGGATCGTGTCTGCCCGAGTTGCGGCAGATGGTCGCCAGTCAGGCGCAGCGCAGCGCCACTGAAGCGGTGGCCTGAAGACGTATCACGGAGAGAGAATGGCGAAGAGCGAGGAAATGGAAGGAATCGACCTGGCAGCGGTCATCCGGGAGATCGGACGCGGCGCAGCCGGTGCGCGCGACATGCCCTGCGGCGCAGCAGAACAGCTCTACGGCGCCATTCTCGATGGGCAGGTACCGGACCTCGAACTGGGCGCCATCGCCATCGCCCTGCGCATGAAGACCGAAACAGTCGACGAGATGGCCGGCTTTCTTGCCGCGGCCAACGCGCGCCTGCCAGGCCTTGGCCGCCCACCCGGCCAGCTGCGCCCGGTCGTCATCCCGACCTACAACGGCGCCCGCCGCAGCGCCAACCTGACGCCGCTGCTGGCGCTGCTCGTGCAACGCTTTGGCGTACCCGTCCTGGTACACGGCCTCGCCGACGACTACGGACGCGTCACCAGCGAGCAGATCTTCGCCGAGTTTGGTTTGCCGGCGTGCGCCAGCCTGGCCCAGGCACAGCTGGCGATCGACGAATTCGGCCTGGCCTACGTGCCGCTGCCACTCCTCTCGCCCGGCCTCGATCGACAACTTGCCTTGCGCAGCCGTCTCGGCCTGCGCAACAGCGCCCACAGCCTGGTCAAGATGCTCGACCCCTTCCACGGCGAAGCCTTGCTGCTGGCAGCGGCGACGCACCCCGACTACATCACCAGCATGCGCGCCGTGCTCACCGCCACCGGCGCACACGCCCTCCTCCTGCGCGGCAGCGAAGGCGAGCCCTTCGCCAATCCCAAACGCCGCCCGCAGATCGAGCATCTGCACGATGGTGCCTGCGACGTCCTCTTCGAAGCCGAACGCGACAGCCTCAGGGTCCTGCCGCAACTGCCCGCCACCTGCGACGCCGGCAGCACCGTCGCCTGGATGCACCGCGTCCTCGCCGGCGAAGCGTCGCTGCCGCTGCCGATCGCCAATCAGCTTGCCTGCTGCCTCTACGCCTGCGGCCGCGCCAGCGACTTCAACCAGGCGAAAGCGCTGGTCGCCGTCGAATGCAGCGGGCTGGCGGTCGCCTGAGGCGCCGCCGAAAGCAATCGTCGGGGCCCACCAGCCCCTGAACCACACGGAGTACCCCCATGAAGCGCCAGAGAGCCACCGTCATCGTCGAGATCGACGGCAAGATCCTGCTCGTCGAAAACCGCGGCGGACTACTGCTGCTGCCCGGCGGCGGCATCAACGCGGACGAATCGCACGCCCAGGCGGCCGCCCGCGAACTCACTGAAGAAACCCGCCTGCTCTGCGCTTCGCTGCAGTTCCTCTTCAGCCACGAATCGCAGACCAATTGCCACCATGTCTTCCGCGCCAGCGCCAGCGGCACGCCGCTCGCCGGCGACGACGCCATGGCGCTGCATTTCTTCGCTCGCGGAGACCTGCCGCTGAGCGCCAGGATGTCGGCGGCAACCCGGCAGATCATCGAGCGCTTCGAGGACACATGCCCGGCAGCAGCCGGCTGACCCCGACGGCGAGGGGCAGCAGCCAACGCGCTTCCTCAATCGAGGGCGTCATGCAATACATGGCTTTCGCCGCGCTGGCAAGCAAGTGGAATGCTGCAAACGTGATCAGACTTTCAGCGACCCTGACAGCAGCGTGAAGCCCGTGTCGCGACCGGCTTTCGCCCGGCCGATACCGCTGCCCTCGTCACCCACTCCGGGCAACCATTCCCCAGCCACCGTCATTGCGAGGAGGCGTAGCCGACGCGGCAATCCAGTTCCATTCTCTGACGACTTATCCGCCACATCAGCCAGGCGAATAGCAAAACCTCTGGATTGCCACGTCGGCTACGGCTCCTCGCAATGACGTGCGGGCGGGTGTGGCGCCACCTTTCTGACGACGCTTTCAACACGCCGGACAGCCCTTGAAACCAACTCGTCGCTGGCATCCCTATGTTCCACACTGCGTGCAGCACTCTAATGGCGGCAGCCACCAGCCGGAGTTCCCGGAGCACTTTCCCTGAACTGCCTGCACACGGTCGATGCAAAAGCCCGGGACGCCGTCGGAGCTCAGCACGCGGCGAGCGATACACGCCCGATCACGCCAGGTGATCGCCCACTCGCATTTGAAATATCGGCGACAGGCGACTAGGGTTATAGGACCTGCTGACACTTCGCTGTGCGCAATCCGGAGCGTGTTATCAGGATTTCTTTCAATCCGGAAAAGACAAGGAGGACGCCATGGGATTTCTCGACAAGCTGTTCGGCGGCACGAAGGACTACCCACCGCTGCCGGAAGACAATGCGGCACAGGCCAGACTTGAGCAGGTGAAAGGCCCTCTCGAAGAGTTGGCCCAGCGCGTTTCAGACCCCCTGGAGGTGGTTCCAGCCGACAGACAGGCCTTTGTTTTTGTTGGCAAACCTCCAAAACGTTTTGGCATCGCATGGGTCCACGACGACAAGGTGAGTGGCCTCAAGGAGCTGGCAGACGACCACAAACTGTCGCAGGTCGAAGTCGGGAAAAT
The DNA here is from genome assembly GCA_000585075.1 of Candidatus Accumulibacter regalis. Lineage (GTDB taxonomy): Bacteria > Pseudomonadota > Gammaproteobacteria > Burkholderiales > Rhodocyclaceae > Accumulibacter > Accumulibacter regalis. Next base: position 7,481 of record JEMY01000076.1, read on the forward strand.
GATCAATGAACTGGGCCAAGCGTATGAGCATGCCAGCGCTGCACCGCGCTTTTCAACCGAGGTTGGCGGCAAGAAGGTGGTGGTCATCCCCTCCGACGGCCTCGAGCGGGAGGTTCATCAGATCATCGAACGCGCGACACATTAAGCCTCGACCTGCCGCGAAGTCGGCGGCATCAGGCTGAGAGCCGCTCAGAGCGGCAAGGGAGGTCACTTACGGCGGGGTCACCACGGTGGCCCCGGCGCATTTTTGCGACAATGCCTTTCGCCGCGGTTCAGCCGCGCGGCCCGAGTCCGGAACGACGACTAAGGGGACTTCGCCTTTTCCTGCGCACGCGGGCGGCATTCACGCTGCATCGACTGCCTTCGCCGGTGACGGGGTGGCACGCATTGCGATGGCCTGCGTCGATCAATCGCACTTTCCCGAGCATCTGGCCGGACTACGCGGCCTGGGCCGCGTGACGCCTGGCGACGCCGCTGGAGTTCCTGCACGTCGTCGACCACCATCCGGAGATCGGCTTTGGCGACGACGACGGGGCAATCGGCGCCGACGCGCCCAGGAAGAATTGCTCAGTCGCCCTCTCCAGCGGCGACGCACTGCGCAGTCTGCTCTTCGGCAGCAAGACCTCTGATCTGCTGCGCTCGGCCACCATCCCGACCCTGTTGCTGCGCTGACCTCCCGCGGCGTTCGCCCGAGGCGGCGGGAACGGGGACCTCTCTCGCGGCGTCGGACCTGCCCGCTCGTGATCCCGTCAGGTGACTGCATTGGGGCGCCTGTGCCGAGAGCCGGCGGGCGGGCGATACTAATAGGATTAGAATCAGCCTGACACGGCAAGCCCATAGACGCCGCACCCCGCTACACTTCCGGCCACGGCATCACCACTGGCGAAGGCCCGCGCCCCATGCTGCCTGCCGAACTGGCTCGCTGGCGGCGCGGGCCGGCAAGGCTCGCCGTGCTGCGCCAAGCCAGCCCGCTGGCTCGGCCGGCGTCGAAGACCACAGGATCCTCGCGATGCACCAGAAGATTTCGCTCATCGTGCAACCCGGAGACAGCTTCTTCCCGATCGTTCGGGCGATCGACCATGCCGATCACACGATCAACCTGACCGTCTTCCGCATGGACGACCCGATCATCCAGCGCGCACTCATCGAGGCCCGCCAGCGGGATGTCCGCATTCGCGTGCTCATCTCCAGCAGCGCCCGCGGCTGGCGAGAGCAGAACCACAAGCTGGTCAAGGAAGCCACCGAGGCGGGTATCGCCACCCGAGAACCCGCTGGCGACAGCAAGCGCGCGCGCTACCACTACAAGATGATGACGGTGGACGACAAGGAGGCCTTCGTATTCACCTTCAACCCGACGCGCGAAAACCTGCACTACGCGCGCGACTTTGGCATCGAGGTCTTCAGCCCGGCCATCGCCGGCGAGATCAACCGTCTGTTCGACGCCGACTGGCACGACCGGCCTTTCCTAGCCGACCACGACTCGCCCCTGCTGGTCAGTCCATTCAACAGCCGGCAGAAGATGACCGACCTGCTCGCCGCTGCGACGAGTTCGATTCAGATCACCGACGCCAAGCTGCAGGATCCGGCCATTGTCGCCCTGCTCGTGAAGAAGGCGCGCAGCGGTATCCCGGTTCGCGTCCTCGGCGACGAACGGCACACCAGCAGGCTGCCGGCAGAGATCGCCTTTCGCGCCGTTGCACGCTACCGGCTGCACGCCAAGTGCACGATCATCGACGGCGCCACGGCGGTCATCGGCAGCATGAACCTGCGCACGGAGAGCCTTGATCGGCGCCGCGAACTGTCGATCACGGTTGACGATGGCGAGGTCCTGCAGCGCCTGAACGCGGTCTTCGAAAGCGACTGGGAACGCCGGGCGGCGCCCCGCTCCGACAACGTGACAACGCAGGTACTGCGGGCGTTTCCGCCAGCGCGCCCGGAGCCTGCTGAATCGCCCGCGCCGGGCCTGGTGCTGATCTCGCGCAGCAACACGCTGCTGCGCCACGTCATCAACGACGGGACGACGAGCATCGGACGGGCGGAGGAGAACGATCTGGTGATCAGAGACCCCTCGGTCAGCCGATATCACGCCCGCATGGAGCTGGATGCGGGCATCTGCACGCTGACCGACCTCGACAGCGGCAACGGCACCTTCGTCAACGGTGAGCGGATCGCGGGCGAGAAGTGGCTGCGTCCTGGCGATGTCCTCAGCTTTGCCCGGAGCGAAGAGTTTCGCCTGCTCGAAGTCTAGCTGCGGCGGCACGCTCGGCGGCCACCGCTTCAAGGCCTGCGTCAGAATGGGCGTGCCCGTCCAGCCATTGGCCAGGGCGTTGACCTCGCTCGCCGCCCCCTGCTCTTCGCATGGCCGACATCCGCTGCGCGCGAAGCTAATCGCGAAGGTCGGTCACCGGCTCGGCGCCAAAGCCGTCGTCCAGCAGATACGCCACCAGACGCCCGGCGCACTCGCCGGCGTCGGCAAGCTGGCCGTTGCGCTGCAGGGCCTCGAACTTGCCGCGCACGGGAAAGCGGGCCAGCGGCGTGGCGCGGATTTCGGCCTGCATCTCGGTATCGATGACCCCGGGCGCGACGCTCGCGATGCGCACACCCGGGACCCGGTCGAGGGCCACCGAACGCGCGTGCTGGTCGAGCGCCGCCTTGCTCGCGCAGTAGACGCTCCAGCCCGGGTAGGGGCTGCGCGCAGCGCCGCTGGAAACGTGCAGGATGCGCTTTTCCGGGACTTCCGCGGCGACCGCGATGACGGCGTTGGCGAGGATCAGCGGGGTGGCAACGTTGATGTTCAGGGCACTGGCGATCGCCGCGTTATCCGCGCTGCCGACCGCGCCGACGGGTTGCACCGTGCCGGCGTTGTTGATCAGCAGGATCGACGTGCAGCCGGCCAGAAATAGCCGCAGGTCGTCACCGCCAAGCCAGGATTGCAGCGCTGCGACGTCGCTCAGGTCGATGGCCCGCTCGTGGAACAACTGCGGGCAGGCCGCCACCAGCCCGGCGTTGCCGTGCCGAGCCAGGCCGAGCACGGCAATGCCGCGTGCCAGCAGGGTTTCCGCAATCGCCGCGCCGAGGCCGCGACTGTGTCCGGTAACGATGGCTTTCATGTCGGTTTCCTCTGCGAATGGTGATTGCACGCCGGCAATTATGGCGGCAGGCACGCTGTGCGAAAAGAGCGGCGGCGCCACCCGCCGCGCCACTCGCGGCTTCCACGCGACGCGGCAGCTGTGCTATTACTTGCCGTTCCCGATCAACCCCGCTCCGGGGAGACTGACCATGGCCGAGTACTGCGCACAGCTTCTCTGGCTTCGTGGCGAGCAGGATTTCCTCGCCAACCGCTACAGCCGCCGCCACCTGCTGCGCTTCGATGGCGGCCTCGAAATTCCTGCTTCGTCGTCGCCGCACGTCGTTCCGGTACCCATGTCCGATCCGGCGGCCGTGGATCCGGAAGAGGCCTTTGTCGCTTCGCTGGCCAGTTGCCACATGCTGTGGTTCCTTTCCATCGCCGCCCGGCGTGGTTTCTGCGTCGACCGCTACGCCGACAGCCCGGTCGGCGTGATGGCGAAAAACAGCGACGGCAAGCTGGCAATCACCGTCGTCACGCTCAAACCGGAGGTGGCGTTCGCGGGCAATCGCGCGCCTGGGCGCGAAGACGTGATGCAGATGCACCAGCAGGCGCACGCGGAGTGCTTCATCGCCAACTCGGTGAAATCGGAAGTGCGTTGCGAACCGGTTTTTGCCACATCACCCGACTGAGCGGCCGGCAGCCCGGCCGTTTCAGGAGCGCTACCCCGGCCGCACGCCGAGCAGCGCTTCGGGCAACAGCCCCTCCACCACTTTCGCCAGCGCGGCCCCCAGGCGGGCGTGCTGGTCGGCGTCGAGATGCACGCCGTCGAGCTGACTGACTGCTGCCACCGTGCCGGCGTCGAAGTAGGGACAGCCAAGCGTGTCGGCGACCTCGCGGCAGGCGGCGGCGAGGCCGATGCACTTGCGCTCGCCGCCGACGAACTTCGGCGCGATCGTTCCGCGCGGTTCCTCCTGCGGCGGCGGCGCGACGAGCAGGATCGGCGGCACCGGCATAGCGGGCTCGATCGGCGCCTGACGGATGGCGTTGACCAGGGCAGCGAGGCCCTGCGCCGAGTGCCAGGCGTTGTGCGGGTGAATCGACTGGAAATCGTTGCTGCCCAGCATCAGGATCACCAGCGCCAGCGGCGAGTGGCTCTCGATGCGCTGAGCGAGGCCGTCGATGCCCTTGCGACCGGGCTTGAAGGGATCGTCCCAGACGGTCCGACGACCGTTGAGGCAGTCCTCGATGACGCGCACGCGGCGGCCATCCGCGTTGAGCAGGTTTTCCATCACCCCCGGCCAGCGCTCGTCGAAACTCAGCCGACGACGCGTTTCGGGAATGATCCCCCAGGAGAGGGAATCGCCATAGAGAAGAATCTGCAGCATCGCAGGCACCTCGAGGTCTTCATCGAAGGGGAGGAGCTTGCCATCTTCAGCGACGGTCGACAAGCTCTCTGCACGACGACAGCGCTCCGGCAAAACGACCGCTCTGCAGCATCCGGCCGGCGGGAGCGCCAGGGAAGCGTGCCTACTGCATCGAGTGCAGGCCGATGATATTGCCTTCGCTATCCTGGACCAGCGCGATATGGCCGTATTCACCGATCGCCATCTTCGGCTGGATGACCCGGCCCCCCGCCTCGACCGCTCGCTCGGCCTCGTTGGCAGCGTCGTCGCAGTTGAAATAGACCATCGTGCCGCCCTTTCCCGGAGCGTTCATCGGGTGCCGCACCAGCGCACCGGCAGCGCCACCCCCGCCCTCGACCCACGAGAATGCGTACATTTCGCCGCCTTCGCCGATTTCGGGCAGGGCGATCAGCTCACGCCCGAATACCGCCGTGTAGAAGTCGCGCGCGCGGGTCATGTCTGAAACGTAGATCTCGAACCATCCAACCGGATTTGCGGGCTTTTCCATGCTGATACTCCTCGGTTTGTCATTCGAAAGGGATGGCGATGCTCTGCCGGTGGAGAACAGGTACGCGAGAATGAGTACGGGCTCACAAGCGATGGAGCAGGACTTCGGCGACGAAGCGGCTGCCCATGTAGGCCAGCAGCAGAACGAGAAATCCGGCCAGCGTCCAGCGCAGCGCGATGCGCCCGCGCCAGCCATAGATACGCCGGCCGACGAGCAGGGCGGCGAAAATACCCCACGAAGCGAAGGCGAACAAGGTCTTGTGGTCGAGGACCATGGCCTTGCCAAAAATGGCTTCGGAGAACATGACACCGCTGACCAGCGCCACGGTCAGCAACAGGAAGGCGACAGTGATCATGCGAAAGAGCAGCGCTTCCATGGTCAGGATCGGCGGCAGGCTGGACAGGCTCTTGGTAATCGCCCGCTGATGCAGCTTGCGCTCGGCGAAACCCATGAAGATGGCGTGCAGTGCGGAGAGGGTAAACAGGCTGTAGGCCAGCATCGCGGTCAGGAAATGGAGCTGGAAACCCCAGGCGCCGGCATGGGCGATGACGCGCAGTTGCGGAAACACGGCCGGTGACAGGGCGCCGAGTGCGGCGAGCGGCAGGACCATCGGCTGCAGACCATCCATGCGCGAACGGAAGCTCTCCAGCCAGTAGATGAGAACGGCCAGCCAGAGCATCAGCGACATCGCGAAGCTGAACGAGAAGCGCATGCCGCCAGCGCTGAAGAGCCCCTGGTAGAGCCCGAAACCCTGAATCACGAGGGCGCCGAAGAGGACCCCCCGCTCCCATCCCTGCATCGGCAGGGTGACCAGTGGGCGGTCGCTTTCACGCCAGCGCGTATGCCAGAAATGCACGCCCATCACCGCGTAAATCAGCGATGAAACGATGTGCGGGAGAAGCTGCAGTAGAATGTCTGGCATTTTTTGAGTTTACACCAAGCCGGAATCCAAATGCTCGACAACCTGACCCAACGCCTTGCCCGCGTCATGAAGACGCTGCGCGGTGAAGCGCGCCTGACCGAAGCCAATATTGGTGAGGCGCTGCGTGAAGTTCGCCTCGCCCTGCTCGAAGCCGACGTCGCCTTGCCGGCCATCAAGGACCTGATCGCCGCGGTCCGCGAAAAAGCGATCGGCGAGGAAGTGATCGGCTCGCTGAGCCCGGGGCAGGCCCTGATCGGCGTCGTCCATCGTGAGCTGACCAAGCTCATGGGTGACGCCCACAGCGGCCTTAACATGGCCACCCAACCACCGGCAGTCATGCTCATGGCCGGCCTGCAGGGTGCCGGCAAGACGACCACCGTCGGCAAGCTGGCCAAGATGTTGCGCGAGACGCAGAAGAAGAAGGTGCTGGTGGTTTCCTGCGACGTTTATCGTCCTGCAGCCATCGAGCAGTTGAAGACCGTCGCTGCGCAGGCAGGGGTCGAGTTTCTGCCCTCGACGTCGAGCGAAAAGCCGGTGGACATCGCCCGCAACGCGCTCGATTGGGCGAAACGACACTTTCACGACGTGCTGCTCGTCGACACCGCCGGCCGCCTGGCCATCGACGAGGCGATGATGAAGGAGATCGCCGAGCTGCACGCGGCGGTCAAGCCGATCGAAACGCTGTTCGTCGTCGATGCCATGCTCGGTCAGGACGCGATCAATACGGCCAAGGCATTCAGCGAAGCGCTGCCGCTCACCGGCATCATCCTGACCAAGCTCGACGGTGACGCGCGGGGGGGCGCGGCGCTGTCGGTACGCCACGTCACCGGCCGGCCGATCAAGTACGCCGGCGTCGGCGAGAAACTGACCGGTCTGGAAGCGTTCCACCCCGAGCGCATGGCGTCGCGAATCCTCGGCATGGGCGACGTGCTGTCGCTGATCGAAGACGCGAAGAAGGGCATCGACGAGCAGCAGGCGGTCGACTTCGCCAAGAAGCTCAAGTCAGGCCGGGGCTTCGACCTCAACGACTTCAAGGGCCAGATCAGCCAGATGCGCAAGATGGGCGGCCTGTCGTCGATGATGGAGAAACTGCCGGCGCAGTTTTCGCAGGCGGCGGGCCAGTTGCCGGCAGGCGGCGAGGAGAAGGCGGTGGCCAGGATCGAGGGCATCATCAACTCGATGACCCCGGCCGAGCGGGTCAATCCGGAGCTGCTCAAGGCCGCGCGCAAGCGCCGCATCGCGCTCGGTGCCGGCGTTCAGGTGCAGGAGGTCAATCGCCTGCTGAAGCAGTTCGAACAGACGCAGAAGATGATGAAGCAGTTCTCGAAAGGCGGCATCGGCCAGCTCATGCGCGGACTGAAAGGGATGATGCCGGGGATGCGCTGACGACGGTGCACCCGGCAGGTCAAGCCGAACGCCGGATCAGCGCAGGGCCAGTGTGCTCGGGGTGAACTTCCACTGGTTTTGCCAGGCTGCGCGCACCATGTTCGGGTAGGCGGCCTGGCCAAGACTGCCGTTGTAGCGGCCGAGCGCGCGGTAGAGATCGCCGCGCTCGATGTCCAGGTAGTGGCGAAGGATGGTGCATCCGTAGCGCAGATTGGTGCGCAGATGGAAGAGGTTGTCGTCGCTACGTCCGACCAGTTTGACCCAGAAGGGCATCACCTGCATGAAGCCGCGCGCGCCGGCGCTGGAGACGGCGTATTTGTTGAAGCCGCTTTCCACCTGGATCAGGCCAAGGACCAGCTGCGGGTCGAGACCCGCCCGCGTCGCTTCGTAATGCACCGAACGCAGGAATTCCTGGCGGGCCACCCGGTCGGGAATGCGTTTGACAAGGCGTCCCGACATCTCGCTGAGCCAGTCGCTGGCGACCGCCGAATCCTCGAACGAGCTGTGCTGCGGCGCGCGATCGGAGACCGATCGCGACAGCGCGCCATGCACGCTGGCCGAAAGCGGTTCATACTTCTGCGCCCCGGCGAGCGCCGCGGACGGCGCCAGCAGCGGCAGCGCGAGCAGCAGCGGAATGAGCGTCAGGACGCGGCGCACAGCCGGGCTTTCAGGAAGGCGCCGATCTCGGCGAGCGGCAACATCTGCGACTCGGCGTCGCCACGTCCCTTGTACTCGAGCTTGCCTTCGGCGAGACCCCGGTCGCCGACGACGACCCTGTGCGGAATGCCGATCAGTTCCATTTCGGCAAACATCACGCCCGGACGCTCGTTGCGGTCGTCGAGCAGAACGTCGATGCCGGCAGTGCTCAATTCGGCATACAAGGTCTCCGCCGCGGCCTTGACGGTTTCGCTCTTGGCGTAACCCATGGGGACGATGCACACCTCGAACGGAGCGATCGCCGCGGGGAAACAAATTCCCCGCTGGTCGTGCCCCTGCTCGATGGCCGCCCCGACGATACGCGTAACGCCGATCCCGTAGCAGCCCATTTCCATGATCTTGCTCTGCCCGCCCTCGTCGAGAAAGCTGCACTTGAGTGCCTCGGCATACTTGGTCCGGAGCTGGAAGATATGGCCCACCTCGACGCCGCGGCAAAGTTCCAGTTGGCCTTTTCCGTCTGGCGACGGGTCGCCGGCGACGACGTTCCTGAAATCGGCGACCAGCGTCGGCTCGGCAACGTCACGGCCAAAGTTCACGCCGGTGAGGTGGTACCCGGCCTCGTTTGCTCCACAAACGAAGTCGGCCATCGCCGCGACGCTGCGATCAACGTAGATCGGCCGCTCGCCAACGGCGACCGGGCCGAGATAGCCGGGCTGACAGCCGAGGGCGCCGATGATCTCGTCTTCGCGCGCAAAGCGAAACTCGCCAAGCTGCTTGGCCGCCTTGACTTCGTTCAGATTATGGTCGCCGCGGAGCAGGATCATGGCCAACGGGCCAGGCTTTTCGGCTTCCGGGTCGACAACCACGGCAATCACCTTGACCGTTCGGATCAGCGGCAGGCCGAGAAACTCGGCGACGTCGGCACAGGTGATGCGGCCCGGCGTGGCAACTTTCTGCATGGACTCGGCAGCAGGCGGGCGCGCGGCTGCCGGGGCAAGGGCTTCGGCGAGCTCGACGTTGGCGGCAAAATCCGAATCCGGACAATAGGCCAGTGCGTCCTCGCCGGAGTCTGCCAGGACGTGGAACTCGTGCGATCCGGTCCCGCCGATCGAACCCGTATCCGCCGCGACCGCACGGAATTTCAGCCCCAGGCGGGTGAAGATGCGCGTATAGGTTTCGAACATGTTGCGGTATTCGCGCTGCAGGTCGGCGAAACTGCTGTGGAACGAATAGCCATCCTTCATCAGAAATTCGCGGCCGCGCATGATCCCGAAGCGTGGCCGGATCTCGTCGCGGAACTTTACCTGCACCTGGTAGAAGTGCAGCGGCAGCTGACGGTAGCTCTTCACGTCCTTGCGCACGACGTCGGTAATCACTTCTTCGTGCGTCGGGCCAATGACGAAATCGCGTTGGTGACGGTCCTTGCAGCGCAGCAATTCGGGACCGTACTTCTCCCAGCGTCCGGATTCCTGCCACAGCTCGGCGGGCTGCACCGCCGGCATCGACAATTCGATCGCCCCGGCGCGGTCCATCTCCTCGCGCACCACCCTCTCCACCTTGCGCAGCACGCGCAGGCCAAGCGGCATCCAGGTGTAGATCCCGCCGGCCAGGCGTTTGATCATTCCTGCGCGCACCATCAGCTGGTGGCTGATCACCTCAGCGTCGGAAGGCGCCTCTTTGAGTGTCGCCAGGAAGAAACGGGAAGTGCGCATGAGAATCCGCGGCAAAAGGATGGAAACGGCGATTTTACTCGACAGAGAGCCGATCGGCGACGCCTATTGCGCGCGCAGGCGCACGCAGTTCGGGCCACCGGCAGGGCGGGCCAGCGCCCCTCCGGCGCGGAGTCCTGCTGGCGATCGCCTGGCTGACGGGCATGACTTTGATCTAATTGCGCCAACCTCCACCCGAGCTGCTGGTCATCGGCGGCAGAGCGTCTCTACTTCGCGCTTCGGTGAGCGTGCGCCGGCGGGCGTATGCGCTCCTTTGCAAGGGCATCGAAGTGTGAAAAAATGCGCTCAATCAATAGAATCGCAGGTTCCATAAATGCTTGATCGTGAAGGCTATCGCCCGAACGTCGGCATCATTCTTTGTAATACCAAGAACGAGGTGTTCTGGGGCAAGCGTATCAGAGAGCATTCATGGCAGTTTCCGCAAGGCGGCATCAAGCGGGGCGAAACGCCGGAACAGGCGATGTACCGTGAATTGCACGAAGAGGTAGGCCTGTTGCCGGAACATGTGTTCATCCTTGGTCGCACCAAAGACTGGTTGCGCTACGACGTTCCGACGCACTGGGTAAGACGCGAATGGCGTGGCAGTTACCGAGGCCAGAAGCAGATTTGGTTTCTGCTGCGGCTGATCGGGCGCGACAGCGATGTTTCCTTGCGCGCCTGCGACCATCCCGAGTTCGATGCCTGGCGCTGGAATCATTACTGGGTGTCACTCGACGCGGTAATCGAGTTCAAGCGCAGGGTCTACGAAGAGGCATTGAACGAACTCGCCCGCTTCCTGAACGCCGACCACCGGCGGGCACGCCGTTCCACGACGCCTGAGGCGATGGGTTTGGCGATCGAGGCGACAGGAAAGAAATGAAATCCACCGTCCCTGAACTGCGGCGACGCACGCGCCCCAGCCGTGCCGTATCCCTCTCGCGCCTGGCCTGCTGCTTCTTGCCGCTGGTCGCCTTTTTGTCGTCGCCGGCCTCTTCGGCCAGCGACGATAGCGATGGTGGCAGCTCTGCAAAGCAACGCGCAGAAGCGATCGAAGTCCGCTTCCCACCGTTTCCGCGGGCCGAGAACCTGATCCCGTTCACGGTCAGTGCGACCGCAGACAACAAATTCATGATCGACAGCGAGTCACTATCGGTGACCCCGGAGCGCGTCGTCTACTACACGCTGGTCATCGTGAGTTCCGCCGGCGCGCGCAACGTCAGTTATGAAGCGATACGCTGCGCCACCGGCGAGCGCCGAGTCTTTGGCTTTGGTCGCTCCGACGACACCTGGTCCAAAGCACGCAGCGAACAGTGGCTACGGATCGAGGAAAGCACGGTCAACCGGCAGCACGCAGCACTGTTTGGCGAGTATTTCTGCACCGTCGGCACCAGCCTGCGCGATGCCGATGACGCGCGCCGGATTCTCCGCTCCGGTGGCAATCGAACCAACCTTCGGCCCTAGGCTCGCCGATTTCTTTAACTCTCGACACGACAACGGGAAGAGCAAAGGCCGCGCATGATCACCGACCGTATCGTCATCGAGTTCGACAAGGCTCTGCGTACGCTTTTTGCGCCCGCGCCGACCACTCGTCGGGTGCCCGGCAGCGAGCAGCCCGAAGCGGAGCTGTCGGACAAGGAACGAGCGCACGCCGCGGCCCTGATGCGTATCAACCATGTCGGCGAGGTCTGCGCGCAGGCCCTCTACCAGGGGCAGGCGTTGAGCTGCAACGATCCGCAGGTCAGGCTGGCGCTGCAAGAAGCCGCGCATGAAGAAACGGAACACCTGGCCTGGACCGAGCGCCGCCTCGCCGAACTGCGTGGGCGGACCAGCCTGTTGAACCCACTCTGGTACCTCGGCGCCCTGTCCATCGGAATCGGCGCAGGCAAGCTGGGCGACACGTGGAGCCTGGGTTTTCTTGCCGAGACCGAGAGACAGGTCGAGGCACACCTCGACCATCATCTCAGCGATCTACCATGGCAGGACCTCAAGTCACGCGCGATCGTCGAGCAGATGCGCCTGGACGAGATTTCACACGCCGCGACCGCCGTGCGCCTGGGCGCTCGCGAATTGCCGGCCGGCGCCAGGCTGGCGATGCGCCTGGTATCGCGCACGATGACGGGCACCGCCTACTACGTGTAGGCTGGACGCGGCGGCGCACGAGTAGCGAGGCACGCGGGCCGGCAGCCACTGCTGACTTCCGGGCGCACCCTGCACCGCACCTCACTCGTCGACGATTTCGAAGTCGTGCGTGATCTCGGCGGTCTTGCTGAGCATGCTGGTCGCCGAGCAGTACTTGTCCTTCGACAACTCGATGGCACGCGCCACCGCCTCCGGCTTGAGCTGCTTCCCGGTGACGCGAAAGTGGAAATGAATGCGGGTAAATACCCGCGGCTCGACGTCCGCGCGCTCTGCCTGAAGGCTGACCTCGACGCCTTTAACCGCATGCCGCCCTTTCTTGAGAATCAGGACGACATCGAAGGCCGCGCAACCACCGGCGCCAGCAAGCATCAACTCCATCGGACGGGGCGCCAGGTTGCGGCCCCCAGCCTCGATCGCCCCATCCATGACTACCGTGTGATTGGTCCCCGTTTCTGCGATGAACGACATCCCGTCGCCGGTCCACTTCACCTTACAGTCCATGCCCTTTCCTCCCCTCTTTTCCCAGCGGGCATGACAAGGTGTCAGACCCCGACCGCAAAGACCTGCGCCCGCCCCCTATTGTAGCCTCAAGGCCCATAGACCCGGCAGCCCGCACCAATGCTGCATTGCAGCATTTACGCCAAAAAACATCGTTCCCAGAAGGTCTACTTGAATTGCCTATTGTGTAACGCATGTACCAACGACATTCCACCACATTGTATTAATGGGTTTTGTATTTGCCTCCTTTCATTTCATTCTAGATTTGCGGAAAAAGATGGCGCAGCGCACAAATAATACTTGACCTTTACACTCGGGCGAGCCATAATGCTTTCAACGTAAGCAGTAAGCACCTTGCTGATCGGCCTTTTTTTCCGGTTGTCTCCTCCACCCTCCTCCTTTGGTGTGGATTTAGCGCGGCTCCAACGAGCCGCGCTTTTTTTTTGTCTGCGATTGGCCGTCGATGATTGCAACGAGCAGTGGCCCCGCTCGCTGCCCGCCCAACGCCTGCGCAGCCGCCCATCGCAAACGAATTTATTCTCCGCCGCGGCCAAAGATCGATTGACACCCACTGTACAGTTACCCTAAGATGCTGGGCTTTCCGTGATCAGGCAAATAAGGACGGCGTTTTTGATGAAGACTTTCTCCGCCAAGTCGCATGAAGTGACACGCGAGTGGCTTGTGGTTGATGCCACGGACAAGGTGTTGGGTCGCCTTGCAACCGAAATTGCTCGTCGCCTGCGCGGCAAGCACAAGCCTGAGTTCACCCCGCACGTCGATACCGGCGACTACATCGTCGTCACCAACGTCGAGAAGCTGCGCGTGACCGGCAACAAGGCCGAAGACAAGAAGTACTATCGCCACTCGGGCTATCCTGGCGGTCTCTACGAGACGAACTTCAGCAAGATGCAGCAGCGCTTCCCGGGCCGCGTCCTTGAACAGGCGGTCAAGGGCATGCTCCCCAAGGGGCCGCTCGGCTACGCCATGCTCAAGAAAATGAAGTGCTACGCCGGCACAACCCATCCGCACGCTGCCCAGCAGCCCAAGGTTCTGGAACTCTAAGGGGTCACAAATGGCTGATAACTATTTCTATGGCACCGGTCGCCGAAAGAGCGCCGTAGCGCGCGTATTCATGAAGCGCGGCAACGGCAGCTTCGTGGTCAACGGCAAGCCGGTCGATGAGTTCTTCACGCGCGTTACTGGCCGAATGATTGTTCGCCAGCCGCTGCAACTCATCGAGCAACTGCCGGACTTCGACATTCTGGTCAACGTCGGCGGCGGTGGCGAATCCGGACAGGCTGGTGCAGTGCGGCACGGAATCACGCGCGCGCTCATCGCCTACGACAACGAGCTCAAGCCGGCGCTTTCCAAGGCTGGCTTCGTCACTCGCGATGCACGTGAAGTCGAGCGCAAGAAAGTCGGCTTCCACAAGGCCCGTCGGCGCAAGCAGTTCTCGAAACGATAAGCCGCCGGTCACGAATCGGCTGCGAACCATTGCCCAGCCAGAAGCCGCCTCAGGGCGGCTTTTGTGTTTTGGGAAACTCGGAACTATGATGGCAGGCTATCCGGGAGTCTTTCATGATCAAGGTTGGAATCGTCGGCGGCACTGGCTACACCGGTGTCGAACTGCTGCGCTTGCTGGCACAACACCCACAGGTGCAACTTGTCGCCATCACCTCGCGTGGCGAGGCCGGCACGGCCGTCTCGGACATGTTTCCCAGCTTGCGGCGACGGCTGGATCTCAAGTTCGAGGATCCGGCCAGCGCTGATCTGCGCAGCTGCGATCTCGTTTTCTTCGCCACTCCCAACGGCGTCGCCATGACCCAGGCGCCGGCACTGCTCGACGCCGGGGTACGGGTAATCGACCTGGCTGCCGATTTCCGCATCAAGGACGTCGCCGAGTGGGAACGCTGGTATGGAATGTCGCATGCCAGCCCCGACTGGGTGGAAAAAGCCGTCTACGGATTGCCCGAGCACGACCGTTCCGGGATCAGCAAGGCTCGCCTGGTGGCCAACCCGGGGTGCTATCCGACAGCCGTCCAACTCGGCTTCATGCCCTTGGTTGAAGCGGGAGTGGTGGACCTTGGCCAATTGATTGCCGACACCAAGTCGGGGGTCTCGGGAGCCGGTCGCAAGGCCGAGATTCCGACATTGTTCGCGGAAGCCTCAGACAATTTCAAGGCCTACGCCGTCCCCGGGCATCGCCATCTGCCCGAAATCCAGCAAGGCCTGTCGACCATGGCCGCACAGCCGGTTGGCCTGACCTTCGTCCCGCATTTGACGCCGATGATCCGCGGTATCCATGCCACTCTCTACGCGCGTATCAAGAACGACGCCGACTTTCAGCGGCTTTTCGAAGAACGCTACCGTGGCGAAGCGTTCGTCGACGTCCTGCCCCCCGGATCGCACCCCGACACACGTTCGGTCCGCGCCGCCAATCTCTGCCGCATCGCCCTGCACCGGCCGCAGCAGGGAAAGGTCCTGGTCGTGCTTGCGGTCATCGACAACCTCGTCAAGGGCGCCGCAGGACAAGCGGTGCAGAACATGAACATCATGTTCGGCCGACCGGAAACCGAAGGCCTTTGGCAACTGGCGGTGCTTCCCTAAGGCTCGAACGCCCGCGCCAGCACGCGTGGGCATCAACGCCTCGAGCGCATGCGCGGCGCCCGCCGTCCGCCTCCGGCCAGTAGCTCCATAGGATATTATTCATCGACAGCGCCGGGCCAACGGCGAAGGAGGCCAGGCGAACGCTTGAGCGGCTGCTCGCGGTCCGCCAGGAAGGCAAAAATGTTATCATCCGCTTGCCGTCGAAGGCGGCCCAGCGATCATCGGAGTATCGTCTTGAAATCAAGCACACTCAGCGCATTGAAGGGTTTTTTTCAGTGTCCGTTGGCGCCACGCTGAAAAACGTCGAAGCTCGCGTCTTGCAGGACGGCCAGCTTCGCGCCCGGCAGATGCCGGCGCGCTCGCGCTCAGCGAACAAGCAAGAGTCGAGGGCAGGATCACGCTGTCGCATGCGGCAATCAATGGCAACGTCATGGGTTCGATTGTGGCCAGCGACGCGCTGGAACTCCTCCCCAACGTACGTGTCAGAGGTGACGTTGAATACCGTCAAAGCGAAGTTCAGCTCGGAGCCATTGTCGAGGGCCGCCTGATGCGTCAGGCAGGCACCGGCACAGCGAAACTAAAACTTGCTTCAAGTGGCTGACTTTCTCGTCAGCAGTCTCATCAGATAACAGCTTCAGGAGGATCACCAATGAACGCAGCAACTGAAATACCCATGCCTTTCGTCTTTACCGACAACGCGGCCGGAAAAGTGAAGGAATTGATCGAGGACGAAGGCAATCCCGATCTGAAGCTTCGCGTTTTCGTCACCGGCGGAGGATGCTCCGGCTTCCAGTACGGTTTCACCTTTGACGAAGTCGCCAACGACGACGACACGGCACTGCAGAAGAATGGCGTAACGCTGCTCGTCGACCCGATGAGCTATCAGTACCTGGTGGGCGCTGAAATCGACTACACGGAAGGCCTCGAAGGCTCGCAATTCGTCATCAAGAACCCGAACGCGTCGACCACCTGCGGTTGCGGTTCCTCGTTCTCGGTCTAGCTGAAGGCAAGCAGAAAAGCCTCTCGTTGGCATCGCTGTCCTGTCTCACGCCGCAGGACAGCCGCACTCGCACACCCCAGCCTAGCCGCTGGCCAACCAGGTCGACCGACTTGGTCACAGACTCCCGGCCGCCGCGAACCCGAGCGCGTGTCGAGCGCCACTAGCCCCTGCCGGGGTCGCCGGCGCGCTTCGTCGGGTTGAACCAGCGCCACAGCAAGCCCTGCGCATCATGCCCGGTAAGTACGTATTCGAGGGCATTGCGATTGTCGAGCGCGAGGTTCTGCGCTGTCTTGGCGGCCCGCGTGCCGGCAAACAGCAGCTCGTCACCCGGTTTCAGGACCGTTTCATCTTCGGGCAGTTCCTGGTCGCGTCCGTCGCGCACCAGCAACAGCGGCAGCAAGGGCAGGAAGTCCTGGCGCGCGGCCGGATCGCGCCGCAATATCTCCATACGGATGGTCACCTGCTCCATCATGAGAAGCTTGTGCGCTGCCGGCGCGTCTGCGGCATTCAGTCGCACGCTCCAGACCAGGGGTACGCGGTGGACACAGAGCTCCTCAAGTTGCCGGGCGACGCTTGCCGCGCGCGTGTCCGGCCAGGCGCGGACATGGCGCAGGAAACGGGTCAGCAATGGCGAGGTGATCAGCGCCATGCACTCGCGTGCGACGATCCGTGACGGAACCATGGTGAAGTCGGCATCATAGGCGTCGAAGAGGACTTCGTTGGCCACCCGGTTCTGGCGCACCACGACGAATAGCGCCGGGTTGATCTCCTTGGCCGTCATCGCGATCGACAGGTTGTTGGTGTCATTGTCGCCACCGGCGACGATGCCCACCGCGGTTTCTATTCCTGCCAGCCGCAGGGGCTCCGCTTCCATACCGTGGCCGACGATGTGGCGAACCGTGGCGGGCAGATTCTGTTCCGGCGCGATGACCGTCAGGCTGACGCCCTGCCGCTCCAGATTACGTACCACCGCCTGCCCGAACAGACCATAGCCACAAACGACCCAGTCGCCAACCGGCGGATCGTGCCGCTCGGGTACTTTCTGTCCGGGCAGCCCGGTGAGCAGGTCGACCAGACGGAACCAACTCGGTGAATGAATCGCCTGCGCCAGATAGTCGGCAAACTTCTCGAAGTGATTGACCACGTAGTGCGTCCCAAAGGACATCATGTTGCGCTCCACCGACGGGCTGGCGACGCGCGCCACGACCATCAGCCGCGGATTGACCAACCGGCTGGCAATGGCCACCGCAAGATTGGCCGAATCGTCGTCTGTGATCGCCAGCACGCCGCGACAACTACGGTGCTTCAAGCCGGCGAGAATCAGGTTTTGCGGTTGCGCAGCATCGGCACAGAGGACGAGAATGTCCGCCGCGAAATCCTCGAGTTCCACTTCCTGGATGCGCTGGTCATTACGCTCGAGGGCCACCACCCGGATGCCGCTGCGATCGAGCGCGCGCGCAATCAGCATCCCGGTTTCGCCACAGCCGCAGACGATGTAGAAAGGCTCGCCGAGATGCCGTACCCGGCGCGCAAACTGGCCGCTCTGCAGGACCTGCTGAAAACCCTTGTCCTGGACCAGCGCGAGCAGGCTGATGATCGAGTATGACCAGCCGATCACCGAGAGGAAAATGCACACCGTGACCCACATCCGCTGGGCGTCGGAAAAGGGCACCGGAATCTCGCCAAAGCCGATCGTACTGGCCGTGTAGCTGACGAAATAGAAGGCGTGAAAGAAACTCATCGGCGGCGCTGGCCGACCTTGCGCATCGATGCCGGGAACCAGCGTCAGTCCGAGCGTGGACACCGCATACAGGACAATCAGCACGATCAGCGGCACGCGCATCCGCCGCAGGGCGAGAAAGAAGATGCTGGTGTTCATTCCGGCGTCGCCATCAGCGCCGCAACATCACCGTCTCGGCAATCAACAACACCAGCGAAACGAAGTTGGCCAGCAAGGCCCCGCCACTGAGCGAAACGACACTGGTAGTGACGTCGGCCGACATTCCCTCGCCGGTGACATGCACGGCGATGGCCCACACGCAGGCCGCCGCAACCAGTTGCAGGTCGGCCACCAGGCTGGTCGACAGGTGCACCGCGCCGATCTGCGTGCGGTCGCCGAACTTCAGGACAGTGGCAATCAGGTTGACGACGATCGCGGCAAACAGCTCGTAGATGTGGTGGTGCGTCGGATTGTCGATATCGCCGATGAAGAAGCCGAAGTTCAGCGTTGCCGCAAGAACGATGAAAAAACCGAAAATCACCTTCTCGAGATTCATGAGCACCTTCTCCACGGCAGACCAGGCCAGCGCACGATCGCCCGGCACTTAGCTCGACAGCATACTCGCCTGAGCTAGGAAAGAAAACCGGCCAGCAGCCGCGCCGGTGAGCGGTGATGCAGAAGGCCGCAAAGGTCGCTAAGGCACCGCGATGCTCACCGCGGCAGCGGCAGCGTCACCGCCAGCGGCGCTCTTGCGCCGCGCCAGCAGGCTGTAGACGGTAGGCACGACGAAGAGTGTGAAGAAGGTGCCGAGGAGCAGGCCGCCAACGATCACCCAGCCGATCTGCTGGCGACTCTCGGCGCCGGCGCCACTGGCCAGGGCGAGTGGAATCGTCCCCAGCACCATCGCACCAGTGGTCATCAGAATCGGCCGCAGGCGCATTTCCGCAGCGTCGATCACCGCCTCACCGACCGCCTGCCCCCGCTCCAGCAACTGGTTGGCGAACTCGACAATCAGGATGCCGTGCTTGGTGATCAGGCCAACCAGGGTCACCAGCCCGATCTGGCTATAGACGTTGAGCGAACCGCCGCTGAGCAGCAGCGCCAGCAGCGCACCGGTCATCGACAGCGGCACCGTGAGCATGATGATGAAGGGATCGCGAAAACTCTCGAACTGGGCAGCCAGCACCAGATAGATGAAAGCCAGCGCGAGAACGAAAGTCAGCGCCAGCGACGACGACGAAAGCTTGAACTCACGCGACTGGCCCGCGTAATCAACCGCGTAGCCGGCCGGCAGAACGTGCCCGGCGGCCTCGTCCAGAAAGCGCAGCGCATCCCCCATGCTGTAGCCCGGTGCGAGGTTGGCGGTGATGGTCACCGCCCGACGCTGACCGAAATGGTTCAGCTCACGGGGACTGACGGTTTCGCTGACAGAGAGCAGATTGGCCAGAGGAATCATGCTGCCGTCCTTGGCGCGGACAAAGATGTCACGGATGTCGGAAGGCGTCGCACGATCGCTGTCCGCGACCTGCACGATCACGTCGTACTGCTCGCCCGCGCGCTTGAAGCGCGTCACCTGGCGACCGCCGAGCATCGTTTCCAGCGTGCGCCCGACGGTCTCGATCTGCACACCGGTATCCGAGGACTTGTCACGATTGACCAGCACCGAGAGCTCGGGTTTGTTGAGTTTGAGATCGGTATCGACGTTGGTAAAGCCCGGATTCCTGGCCACCTCGGCGAGAATCTTGCCGGTCATCTGCTCCAGCTCGACGTAAGACGCCGAGGTCAGGATGACGAAGTTGACCGGCCGCTCGCGCGGATTCTGACCGAGCGAAGGCGGCTGCACCGGAAACGCCAGCACGCCGGGAATGCCCATGAACTTCGGAAACAACTCCTTGACCACCGCACCCGAATTGCGCGAACGCTCGTCCCAGTCGCTCAGCCCGACGAAGGAAATGCCCTGACTGACGGTCGGGTTGCCAGCGACGACGAAGTAGCGCTCGACGTCCTTGGTATTGGCGTAGATGTCTTCGAGTTGGCGCGCGTACCTGTCGGTATAGTCCAGCGTCGCGCCTTCCGGGGCCAGAAAGACGCCGAGAATGATGCCCCGGTCTTCAACCGGCGCCAGCTCGGACTTCAGCGCCTTGAGCAGGAAGACATTCGACCCGGCAACGACGGCGAAAACCAGCATCACCAGCCAGCGCCGCTGCAGGGCCATGGTCAGCGCCCGACGATAGCCCCGCGTCAGCCCGTTGAGGACGTTCTCGACCCAGACGTAGACCTTCCCGTGGCGCGTCTCGTGTTTCAACAGCAGCGAACACATCATCGGCGAGAGGGTCAAGGCAACGAAACCCGAAACCAGCACCGCGCCGGCCAGGGTCAGCGCAAACTCGACGAACAGCTTGCCGGTGCGACCGGTCATGAACGCCACCGGCGCATACACGGCGGCCAGGGTAATGGTCATCGCCACGACCGCGAAACCGATCTCCTGCGCTCCCTGCCGGGCTGCCTGCTGCCGCGGCATGCCCGCTTCGATGTGCCGGTAGATGTTCTCGAGGACGACGATCGCGTCATCGACGACCAGGCCAATGGCCAGCACCAGCGCCAGCAGGGTCAGCGTGTTGATGCTGAAGCCGAGCATCAGCATCAACGCAAAAGCGCCGATCAGCGACACCGGAATGGTCACCAGTGGAATCAGCGTCGCGCGGAAGTTGCGCAGGAAGAGGAAGATGATCAGCAGGACCAGCAACATCGCTTCGCCAATGGTCTCGAAAACCGCGTCGATCGAACGTGCGATGAACACCGACGAGTCGTAGGCGATATTTACCGTCATTCCCTCGGGCAGCTCGTCGATCACTTTCGGAAGTTCGCCGCGCAGCGCCTTCGACAGCTCGAGCGGATTGGCCGTCGCCTGCTTGATGACCCCGAGAGCGACGGCCGAGCGACCCTTGAAACGAACGCTGCTGCGCTCGGATGCGGCGCCGACTTCGACCCGCCCGAGGTCAGCGATGCGCACCGGGTAGCTGCCTTTGCCGTCGCTGGCCTGCTTTACGATGATCGCGGCGAACTGTTCCGGCTCGGTCAGATCGGTCCTGGCGACCACCGAGAACTCACGGCTGCGGCTTTCGATGCGCCCGGCCGGCACTTCGACGTTCTGCCGGCGCAGCGCATCCTCGACATCCTGTGGCGTGAGATTGAAGGCCGCCAGGCGATCGCGGTCGAGCCAGATGCGCATGGCGTACCGGCGTTCGCCGAAAACGCGCACGTCGGCGGCTCCCGGCAGCGTCTGCAGGCGCGGCTTGACAATGCGGTTGGCGACGTCAGTGACTTCCAGCGCCGAATGGTGGTCGGACGAGAACGCCAGCCAGATGATCGGATTGGCGTCGGCTTCGACCTTGGCGATCACCGGCTCGTCGATGGCCGTCGGCAATTTGTTGCGCACCCGTGAGACACGGTCGCGAACGTCCGCCGCCGCCGAATCGGGATTGCGCTCCAGCTTGAAGCGCACTGAAATCTGGCTGTTCTCCTGGCGCGAAATCGAGGTAATCACGTCCACCCCCTCGATACCGGCCAGCGAGTCCTCGAGCGGTTTGCTGATCTGCGATTCGACGATCTCGGCAGAGGCGCCGCGATAGGTGGTGTCGACGGTGACCACCGGTTCGTCGATCTTGGGATACTCGCGCACCGGCAGGCGGGTATACGAGACCAACCCGACGAGCATGATGGCCAGCGAGAGCACCGTCGCAAACACCGGCCGACGGATGCACAGATCGGAGATTTTCATTTTCCGCTACCTGCCGCAGCGGCCGCCTTGCCGTCGCTCGCCGGCGCAGCAGCGGGCGCGCCCGCGCCCAGCGAGCGTACCGGAGCACCATCGCGCAGCTTCAGCTGGCCGGCAGTGACGATCTCGTCGCCGGCGCTCAAGCCCTCGACAACCTCGACCTGGGCGTTGCGGCGCAGGCCGGTCTTGATCGGCACGCGTTGCGCCTGGCCATCGACGACGCGATAGACGTAAGGCGCCTTGCTGTCGGGAACCAGCGCCTGCTCCGGAATCAACAGCACCTTGTCGCGCCGGTCGAAGATCAGGCGGACGCGGACGAACATCCCCGGGCGCAGCTTCCGCTCGCTGTTCGACAGCTGCGCGCGCAGAGAAATGGCACGACCGCTGGCCTCGACCAGCGGATTGATCGCCTCGAGCACCGCCGCGAAGACCTGCCCCGGCAGCGCGTCGCTGGACACTTCCAGTGGCTGCCCTGGACTGAGTTGCGCCAGATACGATTCCGGCAGGCGGAAGTCGACCTTCAGCGTCCCGATGTCCTCGATATTGATCAGTTCCTGGCCTTCCTTGACGTAGTCGCCGACGCTGACATTGCGAATACCGAGGACCCCGGAGAACGGCGCCCGGATACGCGTCTTGTCGAGCCTGGCCTGCGCCAGGGCCAGCGCCGCCTCCTGTACCTTCAGCGCCGCCTGGGTATTGTCCAGCGCCTGCCCGCTGACGAATTTCTTGGCGAACAGGTCCTGCGTCCGCTGCTGATTGGCCTGGGCCAGCGCCAGAGCCGCCTTCGCCTGATCGAGCTCGGCTGCCTGCGTCGCGTTGTCGAGCGCCACCAGCAGCGCGCCCTTGCTGACTGCGACGCCATCCTTGAAGTTGATCGAAGCGATACGGCCGGCGATCTCGGGGCGCAGGACGACCGACTCGTTCGAGCGCAGGGAGCCGACTGCAGTGGCATCGACCGCGAGTTCCGACGCTTGCACGCGCGCTGTCTCGACCGCCATCGGGAAAGCACCCGGCGGCGCGGGGCGGGCGACTTCCTTGCCGGCGCCAGCGGCTGGCGCCGGCGGCAGCGTCGGCGCACTGGGCAGACGAAAACCCGTATAGGCGAGGTAGCCGACGGCGACAAGTCCGACCATTGCGACAGCCAGAACCACGAATCGATGATTTCCGCGCGACATGGCGATCCAAATCCGCCGCCGCAGCGGCCAAGTGAAGGGTCTGCAAAGCTGCCAACAGCATGCTGGCCGCCGGCGGGCGAAGTGTACCGAAGCCAGCTCGCATCGCCAACCCCGCTGCAGCCGGGGTGCGCAAGCTGCGGCGCCCGCCGGCCGCCAGTGCTAAAGTTCGCCCCGAGACCTGCCGTTAACCGTTTGTCTGCCGAGTGTCTGAAGGCCACTCGGATAGCTTGTGCAGCGGCCCTGCGAATCGAGAGACCGCCGCTGGCGAGGAATGAGGAGAAAGCCGAGCCGTGAGAATTCCCGCTGAAGTCGTACCGCCCGCCACCAACGTCGGCAGAGAGCCCGACGATGTCAGCAAGCCGGAGCCCGTCACCGGTGCAAAAGGCATCGGCAGCGGCCTCTCGACCGCGCTGCCCAAGCACCCCTGGCCTGCCCGTGAGCGGCGGCCGCGAGAGCAGGCGCGGCGCGCGCAGCAAGAAACCCCCGAAGCCACGCCGGCCGAGACGGCCGAGGCGGCAACTCCGCCCGGAGCGGTCGAGCGCCGGCAGAAGGAACGCCGCTCCAGCACGCAAGCGGTGATACTCGACACCCGTTCAGAACGCGGGCGTCGAAAAGCCGGCGGCGACGTCAAGATCAACATCAAGGTCTGACCACCAGGCGCTCGCCACACGGCGGCGAACAACGAGTGCCGGCAAAGGCGCCGGCAAACGCGCAGCGCCGCTGTCCCGGCTTTGGCGCAGAAAGTCCTATCCCCCGTCGTCATGGCGCACGCCCTTCACACCAGCGTGGTCTGCGCCTCGCCCTCGTTGCGCGCCTTGATGCTGCCGATGACCAGTGCCGGCTCGCCAGCGTCGTTCAGAATCCTGACCGCCTGTGACGCGTTCTCGCGAGCGACGACGACGACCATGCCGATCCCGCAGTTGAAGACGCGGTGCATTTCGTCATCGCTGACGCCGCCTTCGTGCTGTAGCCAGTCGAACAATTTCGGCCGCTGCCACGCCGCCTGGGCGATCTCGGCACGAACATTTTCGGGCAGGATGCGCGGAACGTTACCGGTCAGCCCGCCGCCGGTAATGTGCGCCATCCCCTTGACCGGCAGAGCCTGCATCAGCGCCAGGAGCGGCTTGACGTAGATCCGTGTTGGCGCCATCGCCGCGTCGGCCAGGGTCCGCTCGCCGTCGAACGGCGCGGCCAGGTCGGCACCGGAACGGGCAACGATCTTGCGCAGCAGCGAATAGCCGTTGGAATGCGCCCCCGACGACGGCAACCCGAGCAGCACATCGCCCGGGACGATCGTTGCGCCATCGATGACCGCCGACTTTTCGACGACGCCGACCGCGAAACCGGCGAGATCGTATTCGCCTTCGGGATACATCCCCGGCATTTCGGCGGTCTCGCCGCCGATCAAGGCGCATCCGGCCAACTCGCAGCCCTCGGCAATGCCCTTGATGACGCGCGCCGCGGTCCCGACATCGAGCTTGCCGCAGGCCAGGTAATCGAGGAAGAAGAGCGGTTCGGCACCTTGCACGAGAATGTCGTTCACGCTCATCGCCACCAGGTCGATACCGATCGTGTCATGCCGCCTGAGCTGAAATGCGAGCTTCAATTTGGTGCCGACGCCATCGGTACCGGAGACCAGAACCGGCTCACGGTAGCGCTTCGGGACCTCGAACAGGGCGCCAAAGCCGCCGATACCGCCGAGAACGCCTTCGCGCAGCGTCTTCCTGGCAAAGGGCTTGATACGTTCGACGAGTTCATCGCCGGCGTCAATGTCGACACCGGCATCGCGATAGGAGAGAGATTCCAGAGTCATCTTGTAGCGCGTCCCGAGCAAGGCAGGCAGATGCCGCGTAGTGGTAGAATGGACCACTTTGCTCTGCCCGATCCCGAATCTTATCCGAAATGGCCCTCCCGCGTGCTGATCGCACCGCAAACCGACAAGCCTGACCCCCCCCGGATGCGCCAGTTGATTCTCGACCTGCTGCCCGAAGAGCGGCCCAGCTTCGAGAATTTTGTCGCCGGCGGCAACGCTGAAGCGCTGACCGGACTGGCCGCCTGGCTGGCGCCGGTCAACCGCGAGCCGCTGTTCTTTCTCTGGGGCGAGGCGGGTGCCGGGAAATCGCATCTGCTGCAGGCCAGCGAAGCCGCGTACAGCGACGCGCGCATCGACCCCGATCTCGCGCAAATCGCGCCGGATGGCTGCACGCACGCCGTCGATAACGTCGAAGCGCTCAGCGCGCGTGGGCAAATCAGCCTGTTCAACCTGATCAATCGCCTCTGCGCCAGCGGCGGGCGATTGCTCGCCGCAGCCAGCGTGCCGCCGCTACAACTTCGCTTGCGCGAGGACCTGCGTACGCGCCTCGGCAGCAGCCTGGTGTACCGGCTGCAGCCCCTGAGCGACGGCGAAAAGCTGGCCGCGCTCGGCGAGCAGGCGCGGGCGCGCGGTTTGCTCCTGCCGGCGGAGGCCTTCGCCTATCTTTTCCTGCGCGCGCCACGCGACATGCGCAGCCTGACGGCCCTGTTGATGGCCATCGACCGTTACTCGCTCGAGCACCAGCGCCCGGTCACCCTGAGCTTGCTGCGCGAAGTTCTGCAGACGCCACTGGAGCGCTGAGCTGCGCGAAAGGCATAGCCATGGATCTTGTTCTTTTTGACCTCGACAATACCCTCATCGCCGGCGACAGCGACTTTGAATGGGCGCAGTTCCTGATCGCCAAAGGCGTTCTCGACCGCGCCTTGTACGAAGCCCGAAACCTCGAGTTCTACGAACAGTACAAGGCCGGAACGCTCGATATCGAGATCTTTCTCGACTTTCAGCTGCAGCCCCTGGCGCGCTACCCGCGCGCGCAACTCGACGCCTGGCTCGGCGAATTCATGCGTCGACACATCCTGCCGATTGTCGGTCGCAAGGCACGCGCGCTGGTTCACCACCATCTCGACAGCGGCGCCCTGTGCGCCATCGTCACCGCCACCAACAGCTTCGTCACCGCGCCGCTGGCCCGCAATCTCGGCATCGCGCACCTGATCGCCACCATTCCGGCGCACGAGAACGGGCAATTCACCGGCCAGCCGCGCGGCACACCCTCGTTCCGCGAAGGCAAGATCATCCGCGTCGAGGACTGGCTCGAAGCGATGGGCCTGTGGTGGGGCAGTTTCGAGCGCAGCTGGTTCTACAGCGACTCGCAGAACGACCTGCCCTTGTTGTCGAAGGTCAGCAATCCGGTCGCGGTCGACCCTGATCCGACGCTGCGTGCGCACGCCGAAACCGCCGGCTGGCCGGTCATCAGCCTCCTCGGCTGAAGCGGACGGCGGATCGAGCGCTGATCGCGCGGGCAATATCGGCTATCATGCCGCGCCTATAGGGCCACAACACAGGAACAAGAAGCAAGCGATGATCCGCAAGTTCATATCCCGCGTTCTCGGAAGAAAAAACGCTGGCAACCGCAACCAGCCGGCGATCATCGCGGCCAGCCAGCACGGTCTGCAGCGTGAACAGATCAGCCGTGGCTGCCGGCAGACCGTCGAGGCCCTGCAGGAGAATGGCTACCAGGCCTACATCGTCGGCGGTGCGGTTCGTGACCTGCTCGCCGGATTGACGCCGAAGGACTTCGACGTCGCCACCAACGCCACGCCGGAGCAGGTCCGGCGCTGTTTCCGCCGCTCGCGGATCATCGGCCGCCGCTTCCAGATCGTGCACGTGAATATGGGTGTGGAGACCATCGAAGTCACCACCTTCCGCGGCCATCACGGCGAGCAAGGCGAGCACGGCGGCAACAAGGCGCAGACCGACGCGCAGGGCCGCCTGCTGCGCGACAACGTCTTCGGCAGCCAGTCGGACGACGCCGCGCGCCGGGATTTCACGGTCAACGCGCTGTACTACGACCCGAGCTCGGAAACGATCATCGATTACCACCACGGTGTCGCCGACCTGCAGCAGAAGACCCTGCGCATGATCGGGGACCCGAAGACACGCTACCGCGAAGACCCGGTGCGCATGCTGCGCGCCGTGCGTCTGGCGGCCAAGATCGGCCTGGCCATCGACCCCGCGGCGCGGCGGCCGATCCGCGAAATGGCCGATCTGCTCGACAACGTGCCGCCGTCGCGACTCTTCGACGAGATGCTCAAGCTGCTCACCTCCGGGCATGCCCTGCGTTGCGTCACGCGCCTGCGTGAAGAGGGACTGCACGCCGGCGTACTGCCGCTGCTCGACGTGATTCTCGAGCAGCCGCTTGGCGAGCGCTTCGTCGCCCTCGCGCTCGAAGCCACCGACCGGCGCGTCGAAGAAGGCAAGCCGATCTCGCCGGGCTTCCTCTTCGCCACCCTGCTCTGGCATCAGGTCCTGGCCACCTGGGAGCCGCTGAAAAGCCGCGGCGAACCGCCGATCCCGTCGCTTTTCGTGGCCATGGACGAAGTCCTGCACGTACAGGCGGAAAAGCTCGCCATCACCCGGCGCATTGCCGGCGACATCAAGGATATCTGGGGTCTGCAACCGCGCTTCGAACAACGCTCGGGAAAGCGACCCTACGGCGTCCTGCAGCAACCGCGTTTCAAGGCCGGCTACGACTTCCTGCTGCTGCGCGCCGAGTCCGGCGAAATCGACCCGGCGATCGGCGACTGGTGGAGCGAATTTCTGCACGCAGGCGACGAGGCGCGCGCGGAGATGCTGCTGCCAGCGGCGCCGGCCAGCGTCAAGAAACGCCGTCGTCGTCGCCGTCGCCCAGCCGAGGGCAGCGAGCAAAATCCCGACGCTGCAGAATGAGTGACGGCGACAAGACATCGACGCACCCCGAGCAACCCGAGCACTCCCACTCCGCTCTCGCCACCCCCACCGAGCACCTGGCCTACGTCGCGCTGGGCGCCAACCTGGCCGACCCACAGGCGCAGGTCCGCGCCGCCGCGCGCGCGCTGGCCGGCGTCGCCGAATGCCGGCTGCAGCGCCTCTCCTCGCTGTATCGGACGGCACCGGTGGGAGGCCGCGTAATCCGCCGCCAGGCCGATTTCATCAACGCCGTTGCTGCTCTGCACACCCGCCTGACACCGGCGCAGCTGCTCGACGCCCTGCTGGCCATCGAACGGGTGTTCGGACGCCGCCGCGAGTATCATCACGCCCCGCGCACACTCGACCTCGACCTGCTGCTCTACGACGACCTGGTCGTCGATAGCCAGCGCCTGAGCCTACCTCACCCGCGCATGCACCTGCGCGCCTTCGTCATCGCACCGCTGCTCGAAATCGCACCGCAGGCGCCGATCCCCGGCCGCGGCAGCGCTGCCGCCTGGTGGCCGGCGGTCAGCAGGCAAGCCGTCGAGAGGCTGGCCGACTAGCCGCGCCGGGGCTGCGCGGCGGGCCCGCTCTGGAACTGCCGACGACGCCAGAATCCCGGCCCGCCTCAGTCGGGCAATCCGTCGTGGCTGCCGCGTGGTTTGACAATCGCCTCGTAGTAAGCGAATGCATCGCGCAGGTGCTCGCGCAGTTGCTCCTCTTCCCAGGGCTTGGTCAGGAACTTGTAGATCGATCCCTGATTGACGGCGTCGATCACCGAATCGAGCTGGGTGTAGCCCGAAATGACCAGCCGCACGGTGTCCGGGTGCAGCAGCTTGACCCGGGCCAGGAACTCGGTACCGCTCATCTGCGGCATGCGCTGGTCGGAAAGAATCACCTGCACCTCGTCTCGGGCCAGGATTTCCAGCGCCTCCAGAGCACTGTTCGCGGTCAGCACGCGGTAGCTCTGGCCCCGCAGGACGCGGCGAATCGACGAAAGGATGCTCGGCTCGTCGTCGACGACCAGCAGGCTGTGCCGCTCACTCGGCGTTCCGCCGACCGGCAGCGACCGGCCCGTGCTGAGCAGGGTGGCGAAATCGTCCGCCGGCAACGGCTTGCTGAACAGATAGCCCTGCATCTGGTCACAGCCGTTCTTTTTCAGGTAGCCGAGTTGAGCCTCGGTCTCGACCCCTTCGGCGACCACCTTGAGGTGCATGCGGTGCGCCAGCGCGATCACCGAAGTGG
This sequence comes from Candidatus Accumulibacter regalis, assembly GCA_000585075.1. Lineage (GTDB taxonomy): Bacteria > Pseudomonadota > Gammaproteobacteria > Burkholderiales > Rhodocyclaceae > Accumulibacter > Accumulibacter regalis. The sequence continues at coordinate 36,057 of JEMY01000076.1, forward strand.
CAATATTGGCGTCCTTGGGATCGCTAACGATGTTGGTGACGAAGGAGCGGTCGATCTTCAGCTCGTCGACCGGGAAGCGACTCAGGTAGGCGAGACTCGAATAGCCGGTACCGAAGTCGTCGAGCGAAAGGCCGACCCCGATCTCGCGCAGACGTTCGAGTCGCTTGATGGCCTGGTCCGGCGCGGCCATGAGCATGCTTTCGGTCAGCTCCAGCGTCAGCATCCAAGGGGCGACGGAATGGCGGCTCAAGGCCGCGGCGAGTACCGACTCCAGCTCCGGGCTGGAAAACTGGCGCGCCGAGACATTGACCGCCACCTTGACCACCGGCAGGCCGGCATCGCTCCAGGCGCGGATCTGCCGGCAGGCCTCGTCGATGACCCAGGCGCCGATGGGCACGATCAAGCCGGTCTTCTCGGCCAGCGGCACGAAACTGGCCGGCGGCACCAGTCCGGCACCGGGTCGCTGCCAGCGCAGCAGCGCCTCGCCGCCGACGATCACGCCACTGGCCAGATCAAGCTTCGGCTGGTAGTGAAGGAGCAGTTCGCCATTGCTCAGCACCCGCCGCAGCGCGCTCTCCATTTCCAGGCGCTCGAGTGCACCCTGGCCAAGTTCATCGGTGTACAAGGCGTATTGATTGCCGCCGCGCTCCTTGGCCCTCGACATGGCTGCGGTGGCCGTGCGCAGCAGCTCGTTCGCCGTCGTGCCGTCTTGCGGAAAGACGCTGATCCCGACGCTGGCGCGGGCGTAGGCTTCATGTCCATCGGCCAGCATGAAAGGCGTGGCGAGTGCGGCCAGCAGGGCGCGTACGGTGCTCTCCGCATTCTCGGCGTCCTGCCGACCCTCGATCACCGCGGCGAATTCGTCGGCCGCCAGGCGCCCGAGTGTGTCTTCCTTGCGCAGGCGGGCCTTCAGGCGAGCGGCGACGGCCAGAAGCAGTTCATCGCCGAGCGTGTGCCCGAGGCTTTCATTGACGTTCTTGAACTGATCCAGGTTGATGATCAGCACCGCCGACTTGCCGCCTTGACGCTGTGCGCGGTCGAGACCGTGCTGCAGGAGCGAGCGCAACAACAAACGGTTCGGCAGGTCGGTCAGCGGATCGTAATGGGCCAGACGCTCGACCTGTTCCTCGCTGCGTTTGAGCTTGGTCAGATCGGTGAACACGCCGACGTAATGCGACGCCTGACCCTGCTCGTCATTGACCACGCTCAAGGTTGCCCACTGCGGATAAATCTCGCCATCCGCCCGGCGATTCCAGATCTCGCCCTGCCAATGGCCGGTCTGCGTCAGGCTGGCCCACATCGCCTGGTAAAAGGCCCGATCGTGGCGTCCGGACTGCAGGAAGCGCGGATTCCTGCCGACCACGTCAGCCGCCGCGTAACCGGTGATCTCGCAAAAGGCCGGGTTGACGGTGATGATCTCGCCGCCCAGGGAAATCATCATCACGCCGTCGCGAGTGCTTTCCAGGGCCGTTGCATAGAGACGCTGGCGTTCCTTGAACTCGTGCTCGGCGCTGAGATCGTTCCAGCTGCCGATGACTTCGAGCGCTTGCCCGCTGGCGTCGCGAATCAGGCGCATGTCGTCACGCAGCCAGCGGACGCCGCCGCTGGCGTCGAGAAAGCGATATTCGTGCGTCAGTTCGCCGTCGTCGAGCAGGCGCGTTTGCGCGCTGCCAAGAACACGATCGCGATCGTCGGCGTGCAGGTGCGCCGACCACCAGTCCGGCGCCATGCAGTCAGCGGGCGCATAACCCATCACGCGCGTGATGTTCTCGCTGACCCACACCGGCAGAAAGCGTTCGCTGCCTTCGCCGCGTTCGCCGTCCACGCGTAGCGCGTAGAGGATCGTCGGACTCGCCGCCAGCAGGTGTGCCAGTCGGCTGCTCGTCTGGCGCAGGCTCGACTGCTCGCGCCGCAGTTGCGCGTGGCGCAGCGCATTTTCCAGAATCGTCGGCAAGCCGGAAAGATAGCCGCTCTTCTTGATCACGTAGTCTTCGAGGCCGAGACGCAGGGCAGCGGCGACCACGTCCTCGTTGCCCTGGCCGGTGACGAGGACGATCGGCAGGTCGAGGCTGCGCTGATCGCGCACCGTCTTGGCGACGTCGAGCGCGTTCAGCGCCGGCAGTTGATAGTCGAGCAACAACAAGTCGTAGCCGAGAGCTTCGTCGGCGTGCTCGGGCAGATGCGCCAGGGCCTCCTCGCCACTGTCCACGACGTCGAAGCGGAAAAGCGGCGCGTGCTCGGCAAAATGGCGCTGGGTGAGGTCGATATCGAAACGGTTGTGCTCGGCGTAGAGGACGCGCATGAGCCGCCCCTGGCGCGCGGAGCGGGTGCGAAAACGATCGAGCGCCGCCGCCAGAACGCGCGCCAGTCGCTCGCCATAGTTGCCGTGCTTGCTCAGGTAATCGTCTGCCCCGGCCTTCAGCGCAGTCAGCGCCGAAGCCTCGTCACCGGAGCCGGTGAGCACGACAAAGGCCAGCGGCAGCCCTTGCCCGCGCACATGCGCGAGCAGATCGAGGCCGCTGCCGTCGGGAAGGTTGAGGTCGGCAAGAACGATGTCGAAGTCGGCGGCGCCCACTTGCAGCCGTTCGCGCGCCGCAGCAACGCTGCTGACGACTTCGACCGCCGTTTCGGGTGCGTTGCGGGCGAGCGCACGCTGGCCAAGGTCGGCGTCGCTGGCGTTGTCTTCGAGATAGAGAACGCGGCGCGGAGCGCCATGCTGCGTGGGCGACTTCATTCGACAGCCTAGCGCGGCGGCGTGTTGAGCAGGCACCAGTACATCTCGACCTGCGCCGCAACGTCCATGAACTTGACGAAATCGACCGGCTTCACGATGTACGAATTGGCGCCCATGCTGTACGCGGCCTCGATGTCCTTGTCCTCTTCCGAAGTGGTCAGCACGACCACCGGCAGCGTACGGCTGACCGCATGCGCCTTCAACCGGGAGAGCACCTCGAGGCCGTCGATGCGCGGCAGCTTGAGATCGAGCAGGATCAGCAGCGGCGGCGTCTCGCCAGCTTCCCAGCGAGGAATCCAGGCCAGCGCCTCCTCGCCGTCGCGGGCGACGTGCACCGGGTTGACCAGGTGCCGCTTGGCAAAGGCGCGCAAGGTCAGATCGACATCGGCAGGATTGTCTTCGACCAGCAGGATCGGCCGATGCAGGCGCTCCATCATCACGCGCTTATCTCCAAAAAAATCGCGGCGCGAGTCTCGCCAGTGCCGACAAGGCGATCACGACTTCGCCAGCCGGCCCATCAGGTAGAACTCGTCGTTCGGCCGCATGGACGTCATGTTCGCCAGGCGATTGGACATCGCGAAGAAGGCGGCCACGGCGCCGATGTCCCATATGTCCGGGTCGGAGAATCCGTGCTCGCGCAAGGCAGCGAAATCAGCCTCGCCGACTTCCGCGGCGTGCAGCGAAACCTTGAGCGCGAAGGCGAGCATCGCGCCCTGCCGTGGCGTGATATCGGCCTTGCGGTAATTGACCGCCACCTGATCGGCGAGTTGCGGGTTCCCGGCGCGCACGCGCAGGATCGCGCCGTGCGCGACGACGCAGTACTGGCAGTCGTTGGCGCCACTGGTGGCGACGACGATCATCTCGCGCTCGGCCTTGCTCAGACCGCTCTCCTTTTCCATCAGCGCGTCGTGATAGGCGAAGAAAGCGCGGAACTCGTCGGGTCGGTGGGCGAGGGTGAGAAAGACGTTGGGGACGAAACCGGCTCTTTCCTGCACCGCAAGGATGCGACTGCGCAGGTCCTCGGGCATTTCGTCGAGCGACGGCACCGGAAAGCGACTGATCGGCTTGTCCATGGCTCAGTCCTCCCCGGCAGTGCCGACTGGCAGATCTTCGCGCTTGTGGGTGGGAAGCGAATTCATCTCTCTCTCCGTGGTCACCAATCATTTATTCCCTGCATGATACACAAATCTGCAAAAACCCCGCTCAAAGCAGGGCGGTTCGACGCTCGCCAGAGCCGCCCGGGACGCCAGGCCGCCGAGGCAGTCGACGTTTGCCGGCGTGCATCAAACAGTGCTGAAGCAGAGATACTTGATCTCGAGGTACTCGTCGAGCCCGTGCTTCGAGCCTTCGCGGCCCAGCCCGGACTGCTTGACGCCGCCGAAAGGCGCCACCTCGTTGGAAATCAGGCCGGTATTGATGCCGATCATGCCGTATTCGAGCGCTTCGCCGACGCGCAGGCAACGCGCGACGTCACGCGAATAGAAGTAGGCGGCGAGACCGAACTCGGTGTCGTTGGCCATGCGTACCGCTTCCTCTTCGTCGGCAAATCTGAACACCGGCGCCAGCGGACCGAAGGTTTCTTCGCGCGCGACGCGCATCTCGCTGGTCACGTCGGCGAGCACCGTCGGCTCGAAGAAAGTCCCGCCGCGCTGATGCCGGCTGCCGCCGGTGACCACCCGCGCGCCCTTGCGCAGCGCGTCTTCGATGTGCGCCTCGACCTTCTTCAACGCCGCTTCGTCGATCAACGGTCCCTGCGTAACGCCTTCGTCATTGCCCGGACCAACGCGCAGCGACTGCACGCGCCTGGCCAGCCGGGCCACAAAAGCGTCATAAACGCCGTCCTGAACCAGCAGCCGGTTGGCGCAGACGCAGGTCTGGCCGGTGTTGCGATACTTGGCAACCAGCGCCCCTTCGACGGCCGCATCGACGTCGGCGTCGTCGAAAACGATGAATGGCGCGTTGCCGCCCAACTCGAGCGAAAGCTTCTTGATCGTCGGCGCGCTCTGCGCCATGAGCAGGCGGCCGACCTCGGTCGAACCGGTAAACGACAACTTTCGCACCAGCGGGCTGGCGGTCAGCGTCGCGCCAATGGTCTGCGGGTCGCCGGTGAGGACGTTGAAGACGCCGGCCGGCAGCTCCGCGTCGTGCGCCAGCCGGGCCAGCGCCAGCGCCGTCAGCGGCGTCTGCTCGGCCGGTTTGACGACCACCGTACAACCGGCGGCAAGCGCCGGCGCCACCTTGCGGGTAATCATCGCCAGGGGGAAGTTCCACGGCGTTATCGCCGCACAAACGCCGATCGGCTGGCGAATGGTCAGCAGCCGCCGGTCGGCGGCCGGACTGGGAATGCTTTCGCCGTAGGCACGCTTGCCCTCTTCGGCAAACCACTCGACAAACGACGCCCCGTAAGCGACCTCCCCGCGCGCCTCGACGATCGGCTTGCCGCATTCGGCAGTCATCAACTGCGCCAGGTCCTCGGTGTTGTCGACGATCAGATCGAACCAGCGGCGCAACAGCGCGGCGCGTTCCTTGGCCGTCTTCGCCTGCCATGCCGGCAGCGCCACGGCAGCAGCTTCGATCGCCCGCCCCGTCTCGGCGGCGGTCATCAGCGGCACATCGGCAATCGCCACGCCGCTCGCCGGGTCGACGACGGCCAGCGTACGGCCATCGTCGGCGGCTTCCCAGCGACCATCGATGTAGCAATCGGAGCGCAACAGGCGCGGATCGTTCAGGTGCATGACAATCTCCGGATTTCTGAAAACCGCAGTTTATACTGTGCGCCATGCGTGCACTACAGATCCTCGTCGCTATCGTCATGGCGCTGCTGCTGGCCGCGTGCAGCGCCACGCCCGAGCGCAGGGCGAGCCAGTCGGCAGCCAGACCGGTGGCCAGTGAAAAAGGCATGGACGTGGTGATCTTCGCGCTCGGCCTGGTCGATACGCGTTACCGCTTCGGCGGCAAGAACCCCGAAGCCGGCTTCGACTGCAGCGGCATGGTCGCCTACATCTACGGACAGGCGGCCGGGGTCAAGGTCGGCGGCAGCGCGGCAGACATCGCGCGCCGCGGCCGTCCGGTCGACCGCGATGAGCTGCGTCCAGGCGACCTGGTCTTCTTCAACACCCGCAACGCCTCCTTGTCACACGTCGGCATCTACATCGGCGACGATCGTTTCGTACACGCGCCGTCGACGCAAGGCCAGGTGCGCATCGACAAGCTGGCCGCCAACTACTACGCGCAGCGCTTCGAAACGGCGCGCGCGTATTTCTAGCAACGGCGGCGCGGCCCGCTGCCAGGCAGCAAGTCCCTGCGCCATCAATCGTTGCGCAGCTCGACACGGCCGTCGACGACGCGCACCCGGTCACCCTCGCGCACCACAGGCTCGTCGACCTGTTCAAAGGCCGCGAAGCTGCCGTCTTCGTAGCGCACGGTGACGATGTGGACCAACATCGGCGCGGCCGCCTGGCGGGCGTCCTTGACCGTGCTCCCGGAGCCGAAGATCGGCGTGGTCAGCATGTGCGCGTCGGGTGAATCGAAATCACGTCCCGCAGCATTGCCAGGATCGCGCCGACCCGGCCCCTGGCGATTCTCGGTGCGCGTCCGATAGACCACACCGCAACGGTCGCAAGGCCCGCTACGCTGCTCCTGCTGCATCTCGCGATAGGTATCTTCGGCACTCGGCAACTGCAACTGCAGTGTGCTCTGCGCCAGCGCCGGGGGCGGCAAGGCAAGGGCCAGCAACACGCCAGCGACGACAATCCGGTGTTTCATGACAGGCAACTCCCTCTCTGCACAGTGGGTGGCGACGGCCGGGCCCGGTGCAGGGCTACGGGCAGGCCAGGCGGCCGATCTTAGCACCACGGTGCGCCCCTGGCGCAGACGCCAAGTGTGCGAAAGCAAGTTAGTATTGGCCTGTCGGCCCACCCGGGCGAGCTCTCGGATACCGTCCCATGGACCCCAAGTCCTTCGTTGACTCCGCAGTGCTGTTGCTAGTCGTCGCCTCGATCGCCGTGGCCGTGTTCCGGCACTTCGGCCTCGGTTCGGTCCTCGGCCTGCTGGTCACCGGCATCATCGTCGGCCCGCATACGGCGGGGCCTTTCGTCACCGCCAACGTCGAGGACGTGCGCCAGTTCACCGAACTCGGGGTGGTGCTGCTGTTGTTCCTGATCGGCCTGGAAATGAAGCCACGCCACCTCTGGGACCTACGGCGCACGCTCTTCGGCCTCGGTTCTCTGCAGATTCTGCTTTCCGCGCTGCTGATCGCCGGCTATTTCAGGCTCTTCGAGCATGGCTGGGGTACGGCCCTCTTGATTGGCAGCAGCTTTGCCCTCTCGTCCACCGCTTTCGTCGTGCAAATGCTTAGGGACCAGGGCGATATCGCCAGCCATCACGGACAGACCGCCTTCGCCGTGCTGCTGATGCAGGATCTGGCGGTGGTGCCGCTGCTGGCGCTGGTGCCTGTCCTCGCCGACGTCGGGCCCCTGCCCAAGGACATGCCCCTGTGGGAGCAGATTGGACTGGCCGCGGCGATGGTCGCGCTGGTCGTCGTCGGCGGTCGCTACCTGGTACCGCGCATCCTCGACCATCTGGCACGGCAGAACAATCGCGAGGCCTTTCTGCTCGCGGCCATGGGCGCCGTGTTCATTGCTGCCGGGGCGATGCACCACGCCGGCATGTCGATGGCCCTGGGCGCTTTCCTGATGGGAATGATGCTGTCCACCTCGCGCTACAGCCTGCAGATCGAGGCCGGCATGGAGCCGCACAAGGGGCTGCTGATGAGCCTCTTCTTCGTCGCTGTCGGCATGTCGCTGGACATCGGCGTCCTCGTCCAGCACCCCTTCGAGTTCGGCGGCCACTTACTGGCGATCATCGCCATCAAGGCTCTCGTTCTCTACCTCCTCTGTCTGGGCTTCGGAACCGGGCGCAGCATTGCCCTGAAGGTGTCCTTCCTGCTCGCCCAGGGCGGTGAGTTCGGCTTCGTTCTCTTCGGCGCCGCCAAGGCGCTGGGCATCATCGACGATCGCCTCTTCGTCATGGGCGCGGCGGTCATCTCGATCACCATGTTGCTCACCCCGATGCTGGTGAAGCTCGGCAACGCGCTCGCCGAACGCGCTTCCGAAGCCCCCGCCGCCGTGCACCAGAGCTTCCACTACGCCGGGCAAGGCGACGAACCGGCCGTGCGCGTGGTCATTGGCGGCTACGGCCGCGTCGGCCACACGGTCGGCACCATCCTGGCCAGTACCGGCATCTCCTACGTGGCCTTCGACACCGACGCCGCGCTGGTCGCCAAATGGCGCGCCGAGGGTCATCCGGTCTTCTACGGCGACCTCGGCGACCCGCAGTTGCTGATCGCCGCCTCGCTGCAAAACGTCGACCTGGTCGTGCTGACCATCGACAAGCGGCATACGGCGGTGCGTGCCGCGTCGCTGATTCGCTCCCAGCTGCCGCAAGTGAACATCGTCGCCCGTGCGCGCGACCTGTCCAGCTGCGAAGCCCTGCTGCGAGCCGGCGTCAGCAAGGCCTATCCGGAAACGCTCGAGGCAAGCCTGCGCCTGGCCGCCGAAACCCTGGAGTCGCTGGGTATCAGCAATGCCGAAACCGACCTGCTGTTGCGCGAAGTGCGCAGCGCCGACTACGCACTGGTGCGCTCCGGCCCCGAAGGTCGGCCGTCGCCAGCCCACCATGACCGGAAGTCCTGAGCGCGGCACGCCGCGCTGCGGGCCAGCGCCAAGGCCCAAAAACAGGCTACCATTGAACCCCTCAGATCGCCTGCCCAAGCTGTCGCCGTCACCAAGGCCATGTCATCCGTGATCCCGATCCGTTACATCGAACCCGTCTACCGGCCACCCAGCGAAGCGCAGTCGCTGATCCTGCCGATCACCGACGGTTGTTCGTGGAATCGCTGCACCTTCTGCGAGATGTACACCGCGCCGCAGAAGCGCTTTCGTGCCCGCGACGAGGCCGAGGTGCTCGAAAGCATCGCGCGCACCGGCGAACGCTTCGGCAACGAAATCCGCCGCGTTTTCCTGGCCGACGGCGACGCCCTGGTCCTGCCGACGCGCCGCCTGCTCGCCGTCCTCGACGCCATCCGCCAGCACCTGCCCGCCGTGCGCCGTGTTTCGAGCTACTGCCTGCCGCGCAATCTGCGCCGCAAGTCGGTCGACGAACTGAGCGAACTGGCTGCCGCCGGCCTGTCGATCGCCTACGTCGGCGCCGAGTCCGGCGACGATGAAGTCCTCGCACGGGTCGGCAAGGGCGAGACCTTCGCTTCGACGCGGGCCGCGCTCGACAAGCTCGGCGCCGCCGGCATCACCCGCTCGGTGATGATTCTCAACGGCCTCGGCGGCCCGGCGCTGTCCTTGCGCCACGCTGAAAACTCGGCGCGCCTGGTCAACGCCACACAACCCGAATACCTGGCGACGCTGGTCGTCAGCTTCCCTCTTGGCGAAGAGCGCTTCCGCGCCGGTTTTCCCGACTGGCGAGCGCTGAGCCAACGCGAGTTGTTCGTCGAAATGGATGCCTTTCTCGACCAGCTGCAACTGACGCGCACGGTCTTTCGCAGTGATCACGCGTCGAACTGGCTGGTCCTCAAGGGCACGCTGGGGGCGGACAAGCAGCGCCTCCTGAAGCAGGTACGGCAGGCGATCGCCGATCCGCAAGGCGCGGCGCTGCGCCCGGACTGGGCGCGGGGGCTGTAAGTGGCCACCGACTACGCACGCTGCGCCGAACTGATCGCCCAGGCCGACGGCCTGCTGATCACTGCCGGCGCCGGCATCGGCGTCGATTCAGGACTGCCCGATTTTCGCGGCACGCAGGGCTTCTGGGGCGCTTACCCGGCGCTCGGTCGCGCACGCATCGCCTTCGAGCAGATCGCCAACCCGGCCGCCTTCGCACGCCACCCCCGCCTCGCCTGGGGCTTCTACGGGCATCGCCTCAAGCTCTACCGGCGGACCGTTCCCCACCCCGGCTTTGCCATCCTGCGCCGCATCGGCACAATGCTGCCGCAAGGCGCTTTCGTGTTCACCAGCAACGTCGACGGGCAATTCCAGAAAGCCGGTTTCGCCGACCATCGCATCAGCGAATGCCACGGGTCCATCCATCACCTGCAGTGCAGCGCCGACTGCACGGGTGATCCGGGCGACATCTGGCCCGCCGACGACTTCGACCCGGAGATCGACGAAAGCGAATGTCTGCTCACCGGCGAGTGGCCGCTCTGCCCCCGCTGCCGGAAAATCGCCCGCCCGAATATCCTCATGTTCGGCGACTGGGGATGGCTGGCGCAGCGCAGCGACGCCCAGGAAGGTCGCCTGCAAGCCTGGCTGCGCGGCGTCGAACGCCTGCTGGTCATCGAAGTCGGCGCGGGCACCCACATTCCCACCGTGCGTCGGCTCGGCGAGCGCCTCAAGGGGCATCTGATTCGCATCAACCCCGGGGAGCCGCAACTGCCCGAAGGAAAGGGAAGCACCGGCGTGGCGATCGCCGGCGGGGGACTGGAAGCCCTGCGCGCCATCGCTGCGCGTCTCGACCAGAAATAACGCACTCGCCCGTCGGCAGCAGTCGCGCCAGGATCGCCTTGGCCCGCCGCAGGCCGGCGGCGACGGCCATCAATCACGCCGGAACGGCAGGTGCTCTGCCGCCTGGTCGCGATAGTCGGCCAGCGCCTGCCCCTGCTGCGCCAGATGACGGGCAAGCAAGGCGCGCATTTCCGGATCGGCAATCCAGTGTGCGGAATGTACGACGGTCGGCGTAAAGCCGCGCGACAGCTTGTGTTCGCCGCCGGCGCCGGGCTCGAAGCGCGCCAGTCCGTGCTCCAGACAATAGGCGATGCCCTGGTAGAAGCAGAGTTCGAAGTGCAGGCTGTGGTAGTGGCCGCTGCTCCCCCAGTAGCGCCCGTAGAGCGCTTCGTCGCTGCGAAAACAGATCGCCACGGCCACCGGCAGCCCGCGATCACGGGCGACGAAGACGACCATGCGGCGGCCCAGCGCGGTCGCCAGGTCGGCAAAACAGGCGGCCGAGAAAACGGCATGATTGTTGAATTTCTCGAAAGTGTCGGCGTAGAGGGCGTGCAGCAGAGGCCATTCGGCAGCATCGATCTGATCCCCGTGGCGCGTTTCTATTGCCAGGCCGCTCTCCTGCACCCGCCGCCTCTCGGCTTTCACCTTGCGCCGCTTGGCGGCGCTGAAGGTCGCCAGATAGCCGTCGAAATCGCCGCAGCCGGGATTCAGCCAGTGGAACTGCACGTCGTGGCTGATCAACAGGCCCGCGTTGTGCAGCCGTTGCACCTCGTCGTCGTCGGGCAGGGCGACGTGCCATGAAGACAGTCCGGCGCTGGCGAGCAGCTTGCGCGCGCCATCGACCAGCGCCTGGCGAACGCTGGCCGCCTGCAGCCCGGCGGCGACGAGAAAGCGCGGCCCGGCCACCGGCGTGTGCGGCAGGCAGCTCATCAGCTTCGGGTAGTACTCCCGGCCGAGCTGCCGGTAAGCCGCCGCCCACGACCAGTCGTAGATGAAATCGCCATGTGAATGGGTCTTCACGTAGAGCGGCAGAAGACCGACGACGGCGCCGCTTTCGTCGCTCGCCAGCAGATGGCGGGCGGCCCATCCCCACGCACGCGCCGCAGCCCCGTGCTGCTCGATGATGGTCAGAAAATCGGCGTTCAGAAACGGATGCCCGGCCGGACAGAGGCGCGCCCACGCCGAGCGCGGAAGCGCACTCGCCGACGGCGCGACAGTGATCGAAATGCAGGACTGCAAAAGGTTCTCCCGGAGGATGGCGGTAGCTTGGCGGATGAAGCAGCAGCGTCAATGGTACGTCAGGCGTGCCCGTCGCGACCGTCACCCGGCGCTGGCTGGGCGCACGCCGGAAGTCGGGCACGACAAGACCCGGGAGGCCAGTGCAGAGCTGCCCTGGCCGCCACATCCGGCCAGGCATTCCCCAGCCACTGTCATTACCGCGTCGGCTACGCCTCCTCGCAATGACGTGCAGGGCGCTCTGGCGCCGCATCTCCGACGCGACTTTCAGCACGCCGGACAGCCGCTTGAAACCCTGTCGGCGCTGGCATTCCCAGGTTCCGTACTGCGCCCACCACGGCGCTTGTCCTTTCCCTTGATAGGTGTGCAGCTTTGGTGCATCATCGCCCGCCAACGACGCCCTTCGGCGCAGGTGGTTGCGAAATGAACGTGAGCAGGCAAACGCATGGCGCCGACGCGCTGCGGGAATACCGGGCGATCTTCGACAACGCGGCGGTGGGAATCGTCTTCACCCGCGATCGGACCATCTATCGCTGCAATCGGCGCAGCGTCGAATTGCTCGGCTACCGTCCGGGCGAACTCGAAGGGCTGCCCGGCCGGGACATGTATCCGTCGCAGGAAAGCTACGAGGAAATCGGTCGACAGGCAGGTCCCCTGCTCGCTGCTGGCCTGGCTTTCGAAAGCGACTGGCAATACAAGCGCCGCGACGGGCAGCTCGTCTGGTTTCACGTCTACGGGCGCGCGGTCGATCCGCAGCGCACCGATCAGGGAACGGTCTGGATTCTCGAAGACGTCAGCGAAGCACGCCGTGTCCATGAAGCGCACAGGCAGGCGCTGGCTGAAATGCAGGCGATCATGGACAACGCCTCGGTGGCCATTCTTTTTACCCGCGAACGCAAACTCGCGCGCTACAACCCGAGATTCGCCGAGCTCTTCGGCTACCCTGGCGAGAGCGCCATCGGCCTGCCCGGCCGGGCGCTCTATCCCAGCGACGAGGACTATGCCGAAATGGGTCGCCTGGCGTCCCCGCTGCTCTCGCAGGGCAGGCCATTCCAGCACGAACAGTTCCTGCAACGGGCCGACGGCAGTCGATTCTGGGCCAACATGATCGCCTACCTGATCGATCCGGAGGATCCGGGCAAGGGAACCATCTGGCTGGTCGAAGACCGTAGCCAGTTCAAGCGCGCCGAGGAGGCGCTGCAAGAGAATCTGCTGCAGCTCAAGGAAAGCAACCGCCGTCTGGAAGACACGCAGAGCCAGCTGCTGCAAGCGGAAAAAATGGCCTCGATCGGCCAGCTGGCCGCCGGGGTGGCGCACGAGATCAACAATCCGGTCGGCTTTGTCAGCTCGAACATGCGCACGCTGGCCACCTACACCGACGGCCTGCTCAAGTTGATCGACGCCTACGCGGCGGTGACCGAGAAACTGCAACTGCCGGCCGACGCCGCCGCCACACTGCAGGCGCTGCGCACAGCGATCGATCTCGACTATCTGCGCGACGACCTCAAGGACCTCCTGCACGAATCGGACGATGGTCTGCAACGCGTTCGCCAGATCGTCCAGGACCTGAAGGATTTCTCGCACATCGATTCCGGCGAGTGGACAGCGGTCGACCTCAACGCGTGCATCAAGAGTACGCTGAACGTGGTCTGGAACGAGCTCAAATACAAGGCGAAAATCGATTTCGTTCCGGGTGACCTGCCGGAGGTGCGGTGCAATGCGCCGCAGGTCAATCAGGTGATCATGAACCTGCTGGTCAATGCCGCGCAGGCCATCGAAAGCAGCGGCACGATCAGCATCCGCAGCGGCCATGACGGAGCCATGGCCTGGTTCGAGATCGAAGACACCGGCAGCGGCATGAGCGAGCAGGTTCGCAAGCGCATTTTCGAACCGTTCTTCACCACCAAGGCGGTCGGAACGGGAACCGGCCTCGGACTTTCCGTTTCCTATGGCATCGTCAACAAGCACGGCGGGCGAATGGAGGTCTTCAGCACCCCGGGCGTCGGCACGCGCTTTCGTGTGTCACTGCCTATCGCCGGCCGTCCCGATAGCGAACCGGCAACGCTCGCATAGACCCGGCCGCGGGCGTGCCGGGAAGACGCCGCCGGCAGCAGCCGGCACTCAGTGACCTGCCGCCCCTTCGGCCATCAGTTCGCCGAGCACGTACGGCAGAATGCCGCCCGACCAGTAGTACTGAACCTCGATCGGGGTGTCTATGCGGCACAGCAGCGGGCGCTCCAGGCGCTCGCCATCGGCGCGAGTGATGCCCAGCGTAAGGTTCTGCATGGGCACCAGCTCCGGCCCCAGACCGAGGATTTCGAAGCTCTCGTCGCCGCGCAGCTGCAGTGCCGTCGCCGAGTCGTCGGCCATGAACTGCAAGGGCAGCACGCCCATGCCGACCAGATTGGCACGGTGGATACGCTCGAAGCTGCGCGCGATCACGGCGCGCACGCCAAGCAGCCGCGTTCCCTTGGCCGCCCAGTCGCGCGACGAGCCGGTGCCGTACTCTTCGCCGGCGACGACGATCGTCGGCGTGCCACGTTCGAGGTAGGCCATCGCGGCGTCAAAAACCGTCATCTGCTGGCCATCGAACAGGGTGTAGCCGCCTTCCGGTCGACGCCCTGCGGCGTCCGCCGGCAACATCAGGTTGCGAATGCGGACGTTGGCGAAGGTACCGCGCATCATGACTTCGTGGTGCCCGCGCCGTGCGCCATAGGAATTGAAGTCGGCACGCTCGACGCCCTGCTCCCTGAGCCAGGCGCCCGCCGGCGTCGCCTCGCCGAAGGAGCCGGCCGGCGAAATGTGATCGGTGGTCACCGAGTCGCCAAGCAGCAGCAGCGCGCGTGCGCCGGTGATATCGCCCGCTGGCAGGGCAGGCAATTCGAAGAACGGCGGGCGCGCGATGTAGCTCGACGACGGCCAGTCGTAGAGCGCGCCGCTGCGCGCCTCGATGGCCTTCCACAGATCCTGGTCGGCGCTGACGTCGGCGTAGCGGCGGCGGAAGGTCTCCGCATCGAGCGCAAAGGGGAGCAGCGAGTCGATTTCCTCCGACGTTGGCCAGACGTCGCGCAGAAAGACCGGCTGGCCGTCGGCACCGGCACCCAGCGCTTCGCTGTCGAGGTCAATATTGACCCGCCCGGCGATGGCGAAAGCCACGACCAGCGGCGGCGAAGCCAGGTAATTGGCGCGCAGGTTGGGGTGGATGCGCGCCTCGAAGTTGCGGTTGCCGGAAAGCACGGCTGCGGCCACCAGCCCGTTTTCGCTGATCGCCTTGTTGAACGCCGGATCGAGGTCGCCGGCATTGCCGATACAGGTCGTGCAACCGTAGCCGGCCAGCGCGAAGCCAAGTTCGGCGAGCGGCGCGAGCAGGCCTGCCTTCTCCAGGTAATCGGTAACCACGCGCGATCCGGGCGCCAGGGAAGTCTTGATGTGCGGCTGCACGTGCAGCCCGCGGGCCACCGCTTTCTGCGCCAGCAGGCCGGCAGCGATCATCACCACCGGGTTGCTGGTGTTGGTGCACGAGGTGATCGCCGCGATCAGCACGTCACCGTTGCCGAGAGCGACCCCAGCCCTTTCGGTCGGGTAGCGTTGCATCAGCGCCTCGGGCGGCCGGGCAAAGCCGTCTTCCGCTTCCGGTGCGCTGAACAGGGCATTGAACTTGCTCGCCATATCGGGCAGCGCGATACGGTCCTGCGGCCGCTTCGGGCCGGCCAGCGAGGGAACGATGCTGCACAGGTCGAGGCGCACGGTGCGCGAGTAGTCGATCTGGCCGGCACGGGGGATGCCGAACAGCCCCTGGGCGCGGAAATAGGCCTCGAACAACTCGCAGTCGGCTTCGCTGTGGCCGGTGGTGCGCAGGTAGTTGACCGTCTTCTGGTCGACCGGGAAAAATCCCATCGTCGCGCCGTACTCGGGCGCCATGTTGGCCAGCGTTGCGCGGTCGGTGACCGTCAGCGTACTGGCGCCCTCGCCGAAATACTCGACGAAGGTGCCGACCACCTTCTGGCGGCGCAGCAGCTCGGTCACCGTCAGCACCAGGTCGGTTGCCGTCACCCCCTCGCGCAGGCGGCCGACGAGTTCGACACCGACCACGTCCGGGGTGAGAAAATAGACCGGCTGCCCGAGCATCGCCGCCTCGGCCTCGATGCCCCCGACGCCCCAGCCGACGACGCCGACGGCGTTGATCATCGTCGTGTGCGAGTCGGTACCGACCAGCGTGTCGGGAAAACACAGGTTGCCGCGCGCCGTCTCCTGCCGGCGCACGCCGGCAAAGAGGTGTTCGAGATTGACCTGGTGCACGATGCCGACGCCGGGAGGAATGACGCGGAAGGTGTTGAACGCCTGCATGCCCCATTTCATGAACTGGTAGCGCTCGTGGTTGCGCGCGAACTCCTGGCGCATGTTCTGCTCCAGCGCCTGTGGCGTACCGTAATGGTCAACCTGTACCGAATGGTCGACGACCAGATCGACCGGCACCAGGGGTTCGATGCTGCGCGGGTCGCGGCCGCTGGCCTGCGCCGCGTGGCGCATCGCCGCCAGGTCGCAGAGCAGCGGCACGCCGGTGAAGTCCTGCAGCACGACGCGCGCGACGACGAAGGGGATCTCCTCGCTGCGCGGCGCACGTGGCTGCCACTGGGCGAGCTCGAGGATGTTCCGCTCGCTGACCCGGTGACCATCGCAATGGCGCAGCAACGATTCCAGCACGATGCGCAGCGACACCGGCAGGCGAGCAATGTTGCCGACCTCGGCCGCGGCCAGCGCCGGCAGCGAGTAGAACAGCGCCTCGGGCTGAGCGGGCGGATTGAAACGGGAGAGCGTATTGAACGGCGAGTGCGACATGAAGGACCTCCGGACGGAATTGTGCGAGCTACGGGAAACAGGCAGATAGCTGGCAGTGCGACTCTTTCCCCGGTTGGACAATCCGCCAGCGCGGCCTGCGTCGCGGCAGCTGTGAGCGAGTTCTGACAGGCGACTGCCTAATAATAGACCCTAATCCTCCGCCACCACATTGTAGAGGAAACGGCGCGCCGCCCGGCACTGCCCCGGCCCCCGCCACCGACCCGCGCCTGCGCGCCGGACACGCTTTGTATACAATCGAGGCGTATCAACCTCGTGACGCTTCTTTCAAGCGCTCACCACCCTCACGCCAAGGAGACCCGAATGGCCGCAAAAATGATCCTCTTGCTGACCGGTGATTTCACCGAAGACTACGAAACGATGGTCCCTTTCCAGGCCTTGCAGATGGTCGGCCACACGGTGCACGCCGTCTGCCCGGGCAAGACCGGCGGCGAACAGGTGCGCACCGCCATCCACGATTTCGAAGGCGACCAGACGTACAGCGAAAAACCGGGACACCGCTTCACGCTCAACGCCGAGTTCGCGACGGTGAATGCCGAAGACTACGACGCGCTGGTCATTCCGGGTGGCCGTGCCCCGGAATACCTGCGTCTCGACCCGGCGGTGATCGCCATGGTGCAGCATTTCGCCAGCAGCGGAAAACCGATCGCCGCCATCTGCCACGGTGCGCAACTGCTGGCCGCCGCCGGTGTCCTGGGCGGACGCTCGTGCAGCGCCTATCCGGCCTGCGCACCAGAGGTGCGCGCGGCCGGTGGCAACTTCGCGGACATCCCGATCGATGAGGCGGTGGTCGATGGCAACCTGATCACCGCGCCCGCCTGGCCCGCACACGCCGACTGGCTGGCCAAGTTCCTCAAGGTCCTGGGAACGCGCATCGAGCCATGAGGCGCTGAGCAGCGGCGGGGGAGCGGCGGCTCACCACAGCTTGCGCGTATCGAGCCAGCTCACCCGCCCGGTGCGCCGCTTGACTTCGTGGTACATGTGCGCGGTTCCGCCGCGGCCGTCGCCGCCACCGCCGTTCCACAGGCAGATGAAACGCACCTTGTCGATCCCCCAGGCCAGGGCCGTATACAGCAGCCAGAGGTTGCAGCGCTCGTAAGCGTTCGCCGCTTCGCCGCGCACGTCTGTCGGCAGCGAACCGAGCTCCGCCGGCATGATGCGCGGCTCGTCGGCGAGCATGGCGGTCAGCGTGAAATAGCGCTGCCGCCAGTGCTCGCCGTTGCTCGCCGGCAGGACCGAGCGCTCGATGAACTCGGGCTCCTCGAAAGGCAGCATCGGTTGCAGGCGGACGCCGCGCGCCTGACACGCTTCCAGAAACAGCAGGTCGCCACCGCTGGCGGCCTGCGACAGCGCCAGATCACCGGCGCCCGCGCCGAGCTGGTCGAGCGCCTCGGCGATCCTCGCCGCCGCCAGCGCCTCCCTGTCGGCCGGAAAGCGCGGCGGTTCGCGGCCGGCAGCGTCGATCATGTGACCGCTGAAGAGCAGTACCTGGCGCGGCTCGAACGGCGGGCTGCTGCGCTCGATCTCGCGTTCGACGATGGCCAGCGCGGCAGCCGTCTCGGCTGGCCGGAAGTCGATGTCGCGCAGCAGGTACAGCGTCTGGCGACTCGAATCGAGCGCGAACCAGTCGCGGTTGGCCGCCGCCACCATGTTCGCGTATTCCTTGCCGACGCTGGCCAGCGGATTGACCAGCAAACAGAGTTCGGCGTAGCTGGCGCGCGCCCAGTAGTCCTTGCGGTCGCGCTCCTGGGCGGTCAGGCTGGACCACAGGACACCACCGATGAGGTTGTCGATCACCGTCTGGCTGGTCTCGCCGCCACAATGCCGGCGCAGCAGTTGCAGGGTCAGCGCGTTGATCCCCGAGTAGTGGTGCGCCGGGTCGGCGATGAAAGCCTGGTAGTAGGGTTCGATGGCCTCGCCGAGCGCCGCATTCTCGTGCCTGGCGGCGGCCTGCATCTGTGCTGGCGTGAGCCCCGGCTGGCGCCAGCGCGCCAGCCAGCTCTCCTTTTCGACGCGCCCGAGCAGGGCCCAGCATTCGGCATCGCGAGGATAGTCGCGGGTCAGCTGCCGCACCCACTCGCGCGCCTCCTCGAAGCGGCCCAGGCGACCCAGGCAGACCGCCTTTTTCTCCCGGCTGGCCTTGTCGTCGGCGTCGATGGCCAGCGCCAGGTCGAATTGCTCGAGTGCCAGCTGATACTGCTTGAGCTTGAGCAGGGCGTTGCCGGCAGTGCGTTTGGCTTCGCGGTGCAGGGCGCGGATCGGCGTCTCGTCGGCGAGCACGAGAATGTCGCCGGGACGGTTTTTCTGCCGCGCAATCTCCATTCGTCGATCCCAGCTGGCATGGGCGTCGGAAAACTCGTTGCGCTGCTCGAGCAGCAACTGCCGCCACTGCGGCTGTTCGAGATTGGGGATCAGCTGAAAGACCGGGCTCACCTTGCGCCGCGTCGAGCTGGCCATGCTGGCGCGCACCATCGCCGTCAACGCCGCACAGTCCGCCGCCAGAGTCGCCGGGTCGGGGGCGCCGTCCTTCAGCGTGTAGCGCAGCTTGCGATCGGTATAGATGTCGAAGGGCTGGCTGGGGCGCGGCCCCTGCACCAGCACGACGCCGCGCGCGCGCAGCGCGTGGCGGACGCCGAGCTCGTACCAGACATTCGGATTGTCGAGCGTCAGGTCGGCGACGACCAGGTCGGCAAGCAGCAGCTCCTGGAACATGTCGGCGCGGATGTCGCCGGGACGCTCCTCTTCGTCGGCCCGGAAGACCTCCATCCCGGCCGCCTCCAGCGCCGGCCGGATGTACTCGGCGTACACGCGATTGAAGTCGATCAGCTGCCCATCGTGCCCCGGCTTGCTGCCGAAAGGCATGGCGACAAAGGCGTGTGCTTTCATTCCCGTCTCCGAGCAAAGGCAAGCGACCGATACCGAGCGCTCGTGTAGTGCTGGTCACCATACCAAAGTCATGGCGAGGAGGCGGATCCGACGCGATTCGCCGTCAGCGGGCAACGACGCGAGCGCCGTCGCCATGCCCCTCGACATAGACCACCTGCCCCTTGCGCAGGCCCGCGACGCCGGGCTGGGTGACCGAAATCAGGATGCCGCTGCCGGTACGAACGACGATCTGCTGCCCGGGAACGGGCTGCGCATGGGTTTTCTCGACTTCGTTACCGGCGACCGCTCCGCCAACCGCTGCCAGCACCATCGCCACGTCGCGGCCGCTACCCGCACCGATCAGGCTGCCGACACTCAACCCGGCCAGACCGCCGACCACCGCGCCGACACCGGCGTGATGGGAGGTCGGCAACGGGACGTCGACGATCTGTTCGACCACGCCGGTACGAACCCCCATTTCCCCCGCCTGCTGGCCGACGCCCGCACAGGCGGCGAGGAAGCCAAGCAGGGCAAGGACCGACCGGCGGGACGGGAATCCGTGCACCAGGGCCATCGCCGGGGAACGGGCGCGGCTCGGCAGGCGTGCAGCCGCCGCAGAATCCACCGCTAGCGTTTCCGGGGCGCGCGCTGGCGCCGGGGGGGCGCGCCTGCCGCACCCGCC
>JEMY01000077.1:0-13909 GCA_000585075.1 Candidatus Accumulibacter regalis
AAAGCGTGGTTACGGCGCTTTGTCGCCGTTGTTTGTCCGGGCTGGTGTTGTCAAAACAACGGTGCAGTAACGGTAAAACAACGGTAGAAAAAAGGTAGAACAACGATAAAACAACGCGCGGTGTCGTTCTATTTCTGGTGTAACAACGCTGTAGGGCCGGGCAGGATGTGTGAAGTAGGCCCACCCGCAGGCGGGTCGTCCTTCTTCACGAAGCCCTTATTCGCACTGCGTGCTCAACGGGGAGCTGATCGGCAAGCTGATCCGCCTGGCGTTCCAGGACAACCCCCATCTTGACTACGGCCCGGAGAAGGGGGGCAGAACGTCTCGATGTGCCGTACCACCAGAAAGACGAGGCGAAGGCGCTGGGTGCGCGCTGGGATCGTCAGGAACAGTCCTGGTTTCTTCCGGCAGGCATCAAGGACATTGCTCCCTTCGCCCAATGGGCACGGAACGCCGACACCGCAGCTCCAGAACGTCCGACCCAGCCCGAGAAACAACGTACTCAGGAGCGCCAGTATCTCGCCGTTCCCTACGGCGAACGCGCCGCCGCCAAGGCCGCCGGCGCTTTGTGGGACAAGGCCGCGAAATCCTGGTTTGCCGGCGCGAAGGCCGACAAGAGCCGGCTGCAACGCTGGTTGCCGGAAAACGTCCCTGGCCAGCAAGGGCCGGCCATGTCGCCGCGAGACGAGTTCGCCGAGGCCTTGCGCTCGATTGGCTGTGTGGTGAACGGCGAGCATCCGATGATGGACGGCAAGAAACACCGCATCAGCGTCAAAGGCGAGAAGCTCAGCGAGAAAGCCGGCTCGGGTTTCTACGTTGGCCACCTGGACGGCCACCCGGCCGGCTACGTGAAGAACAACAAGACCGGCGTCGAGATGAAGTGGAAGTCGAAAGGCTACGCGCTCGACTCCGAGCAGAAGGCCAGGCTGCAAGCCGAAGCAGCCGACAAGCTGCAAGCGCGCACTGCCGAGCAGGAGCGGCTGCAAGAGCAGACGGCGCAGCGGGTGGCCAAGCAGATGGCGCACCTGCTGCCGGTTATCGCACCGACCACCTACATGCAAACCAAGGGAATCGAGCCACAGGCTGGTGTTTTCACGGACAAGGAAGGCCGGGAAACCTACATCCCGGCCACCGATACCGACGGCAAGCAATGGACGATGCAGTACATCCAGGAGGACGGCACCAAGCGCTTCGCCAAGGACAGCCGCAAGGAAGGCTGCTTCCACGCAATCGGCGGCCTGGACGCCCTGGCCAAGGCCCCTGCCCTAGTCATTGGCGAAGGCTACGCGACGGCCAGCAGCCTGCAGCAGACGCTGGGTTTCGCGACCGTCGCTGCTTTCGACTCGGGCAACCTGCTACCTGTTGCCAAGGCCTTGCATGCGAAGTTCCCGGACAAGCCGATCCTGATCGCCGGCGACGACGATCGGCACCTCGAAGCCACGCAGGGAATAAACCCCGGCCGCAGCAAAGCCGAGGAAGCGGCCAAGGCCGTCGGCGGCAAGGCCCTGCTACCGATCTTCGCACCCGGCGAGCAAGCTGCGAACCCGAAGGGCTTTGCCGACTTCAACGATCTGGCCACCAAGAGCGTGTTCGGGCGGGAAGGTATCGAGCGGCAGGTTTGTTCGGTGGTCGATGAGGTGATCGAGCGGCATCAGGTGGCGAGTGTCGAGCTACCGCAGCAGGTCGAAAAACGGGAGCAGCGGCTGCGCAGAGCGGTGAAGGTGGGGTAACAGATATGGCGTCATCGCAGGCTGTGCTGCGATGACGTGTTTTTGGCCTTGCTCGTGGTCGGGTAGTACGTGAGGGGATCAGAAGGCATCAAGGCGTTCAGCGGCTGCTCGCTCTTTGGGGATTGCCTGCGGCAGACCCCCGCCGCTAGGCTCCCCCCGACGGCGAGATCGCTTGCGCGAACTCGCTTAACCGCATCCACTCAAGCTACCGGGCACCGTTGACCGCCACCATGACCTGAGCGGCTAGCGTGAATGCCACGTGAAGGCCGACCTGTTGCCGATTTACCGCCCCGTCTTATCGACCGCTTTCCGTCCAACTGAGCGCGGGTAGCTAGCGCGAACTGCCTTGACAATGTTCTCCCGGGCGGAGTAGAAGGACTACTTGCTTCAGGTTTCCCGAGGGCTATTGCCCGAGGGATGAAATGGGAAGCCGGTGTTTCGAGCCTGTTCCACAGGCCGAGAGCATCCCGGCGCTGCCCCCGCAACGGTAAACGAGAGCAAGGAACTGCAACACGCCACTGTGCAACAGCATGGGAAGGCGCAGATCCAGGGATTTTCCCGCTCGTGAGCCCGGAGACCTGCCTGAGGCATGCGGATCGGCATTGCGGAGGGCGATGTCTCGGTACTCTGGTCGCTCTGACCCCTGTTTCCGGTTGCACTTCCTCCTTTTGCCGTTGTTTCGTTCGTTCGGCTTGCGCGCGGGTGTGCGCAAAGGAGAACCAGGTGCCGCCATTACTCCCATCGACCCGGGCGGGCGCGCTCCTTGCGTGCTCGTGCCAGCGCGGCGACGCGCTTTGTCCACTCGGCGATGCGCGTTGTCAACGCGGCAAACCACCATACCGTACCTGTGGTAGCCGTTCGGCTAGCAGCAGTAAGCGATCCCTCGCCAGGCGGCAAGCATGAGCGCGACCGATCGCGAGGAGTCGCACCGTGCGCGCATGCAGCGCAAGAAAGCCGTGGTCGACGCCGCCATCGCCCGTGCCGATCGCGACCAGGGCTTGCTGCTGGTCCTCACCGGTAACGGCAAGGGCAAGTCGAGTTCGGCTTTCGGCATGGTCGCCCGTGCCCTCGGACACGGCTTGCGGGTCGGTGTCGCGCAGTTCATCAAGGGGCGCTCGGACACCGGCGAAGAGGCCTTCTTCCGTGCTCAGCCAGGGGTCACCTGGCATGTGCTTGGCGAAGGTTTCACCTGGGAGACGCAGAACCTGGCCCGCGATCGGGAAACCGCGCGCCGCGCCTGGGCCGTGGTTGCCGAGATGCTCGGTGACCCGTCGCTGGGGCTGATCGTCCTCGATGAACTGACCTATGCGCTGAAGAACGGCTGGCTGGATTTGCCGCTCGTGCTCGCCGATCTGGCCGCCCGCCCCGCGCTGCAGCACGTGGTGATCACCGGCCGCGGCGCGCCGGACGAACTGGGCGCCGCAGCCGACACGGTGAGCGAGCTGCGCGACGTCAAGCACGCCTTTCGCGCTGGCGTACGCGCGCAGAAAGGGGTCGATCTGTGAGCGCTGTGCCGGCGTGCCCGGCGCTGTTCATCGCCGCGCCTGCTTCCGGCCAGGGCAAGACGACGGTGACCGCGGCTCTCGCAGCGCACCATCGTGGGCAGGGGCGGCGCGTGCGCGTTTTCAAGACCGGCCCCGACTTTCTCGACCCGATGATCCTCGAGCGGGCCTCTGCCGCGCCGGTTTATCAGCTCGACCTGTGGATGGGCGGTGAGGAGCACTGTCGGCAACTCCTGCAGGCGGCGGCGGCCGAAGCCGACCTGATCCTCATCGAAGGCGTCATGGGACTCTTCGACGGCGACTGCTCGAGTGCCGATCTGGCGGCCCTGTTCGGCATTCCGATCGTGGTGGTGATCGACGGCAGCGCCATGGCTCAGACCTTTGGCGCGCTGGCGCATGGCCTGGCTACCTACCGGCCGGGGCTGCCCTTTGCCGGGGTATTTGCCAACCGGGTCGCCGGCGAACGCCACTACGAGATGCT
This sequence comes from Candidatus Accumulibacter regalis, assembly GCA_000585075.1. Classification (GTDB taxonomy): domain Bacteria; phylum Pseudomonadota; class Gammaproteobacteria; order Burkholderiales; family Rhodocyclaceae; genus Accumulibacter; species Accumulibacter regalis. The sequence goes on from JEMY01000077.1 coordinate 3,714, forward strand.
CGCCGAGAGCCTGCCGTCGGGGCTGGCCAGCTTTGGCTGGCTGCCGCGCGACGCCGACATCGCTCTGCCCGAGCGTCACCTCGGTCTGGTACAGGCGGCTGAAGTCGCCGATCTCGAGGCGCGCATCGCCCGCGCGGCGGCCGCGCTGCAGGCGGTGCCCAAGCTGCTGCCAGCGGCCGTCAGCTTTGCTGCATCATCCGTGCCGCCGACAGCGACTGGCGCGCAGCCGCCAGCACTGGCCGGCGTGCGCGTCGCGGTGGCACGGGACGGCGCTTTCGCCTTCCTGTACCGCGCCAATCTCGATCTGCTACGCGAACTCGGTGCCGAGCTGAGCTTCTTTTCGCCGCTGCTCGATGGCTCGCTGCCAGAGGCCGAAGTGCTCTACCTGCCGGGTGGTTATCCCGAATTGCACCTCGCAGCGCTCGCCGCCAACGGGCCAATGCACGCCGCGATTCGCGCTCACCATGCCGCCGGCAAACCGCTAGTCGCCGAGTGCGGCGGAATGCTCTATCTGCTCGAGTCACTGGCCGACAAGGACGGCTGCCGGGCCGAGATGGTCGGGCTCTTGCCAGGCAACGCCCAGATGCTCGGCCGCCTCGCCAACCTCGGCCTGCACCGCGTCGCTCTGCCCGAAGGCGAGCTGCGCGGACACAGCTTCCACTACTCGCAGATGGAGACGCCGCTGTCGCCGATCGCGATCAGCGAAGGCGCGCGGGCGGGACGGCGCGGCGAAGCGGTCTATCGCATCGGCCGTGTGCATGCCTCGTATATGCACCTCTACTTCCCCTCAAACCCGGAGGCGGTGGCGCAGCTGTTTGCGCCAGCGGCTTCTTCATTGTCCACCTGAAAGAAAGGAAAGTACCATGCATATCGAACCCGGCATCATCGCCCAGGCGAAAGTCGTTCTGGCCAATGCCTCGGCCGTCGGCCTCGTCGCTTACTACGGCAGGGACCTGCTCAGACAGCCGGCGGACATCGTCCGCACGCTGCTCGCGGCACTGTTTTTCTCGCTGTTCATGCAGAGTTTTCACGTCAACGTCGGCCCCTCGGAATTGCACTTCGTCGGCGCCATGGCGATCTATCTGACACTCGGTTTTCTGCCGACGCTGCTCGGTTTCGCTGCGGGGCTGTTGCTCCAGGGCCTGCTCTTCGAACCCGTGGATCTGCCGCATCTGGCGGTCAACTCGCTGTCCCTGATCGTGCCGCTGATCGCCGTTCACTACAGTGTGGGTCGCCAGTTGCGCGCCGAGCTGGCCGGCCGTGTCGTCAGCTGGGGGGCGATCGTCAAGCTCGACGCCATGTACTACGCCGGCGTCACGGCCATGGTCGGTTTCTGGCTGCTCGCCGCCGAGGTGGCGACGCCGCTGGCCGCCTGGGCGGCGTTTGCCAGCTCCTACCTGCTGATCGTCATCTGCGAGCCCTTGTTCACGCTGGCTGTCGTTCGCCTTCTCAAGCGCCACGAAAACAAGCGCCTGATTGCCACCTGCTTCAACATCCAGTCGCTCAAGCTGGCGAACTGAGCATGGGCAAGGTGTGGTTCGTTGGCGCCGGTCCGGGCGATCCCGACCTGATTACCGTCAAGGGCCGGGATCTGATCGCCGGCGCCGGGGCAATTCTCTTCGCCGGGTCGCTGGTTTCGGAGGCAGCCATGCGTTGGGCGCCGGCGGGCTGCGTGATCGCCGATTCCAAGGACATGGCGCTGGCGGAAATCACCGCCTGGCTGGTCGAGCAGGCGCAGACGAAGGCCATCGTCGTTCGTCTGCAGACCGGAGACCCGGCGCTGTTCGGCGCGTTGATCGAGGTGACGCAGCCACTCGATGCCGCCGGTATCGAGGTTGGCGTGGTGCCCGGCGTCTCGTCGGCGATGGCCGCTGCGGCCGCCGCCGTCGAGACGCTGACCCTGCCCGAGGTCACCCAGACGGTGATCCTGACCCGCGTTGCAGGCCGCACGCCGATGCCGGCCGGCGAATCGCTGCAGGAACTGGCGCAGCACCACTGCACGCTGTGCGTATTTCTCTCGATCACCCTCCTGCACCAGGTGGTCGAGGACTTGCGCGCGGCCGGCTGGCGTGACGACGCCGCGATCCTGGTGGTTCATAAGGCGAGCTGGCCGGGCGAGGAGAAAATCATCCGCGGCACGCTGGCCGACATCCGCGACAAGTGCCGTGCGGAAAAGATCGCCAGCCAGGCGATGATCATCGCCAGTCCTACGCTCGGCGCGCGTCACTGGCCGCAGCTAAAGAAATCGAAACTCTACGACGCAACATTCACGCACCGCTTTCGCCGGGCATCGGAGTAAAACGAGATGGATAGTTCGACCACATTGCTGCTTGCCGCCCACGGCTCACGCCATCCCGAGGGCAACGACGAAATCCGCCGCTTCGCCGGCGAGTGGCAGAAACGCCATCCCGCCTGGCGCATCGAGGTCTGCTTCATCGAGCATGCCGCCGTGCTCCTTGCCGAGGGCCTGCAGCGTGCCGCGCGCGGTGCCCGGCAGGTGCTGGTCGTACCGCTGATTCTCAATGCCGCCGGTCATGTCAAGATGGAGTTGCCGGCGGCCATGGATGCCGCCCGTGTGGCTTACCCGCAGGTCAGCTTCCACTGTGCCCGTCATCTCGGCATGGGCCGCCAGATCTTCGCCGTGTTGCAGGGACAGCTCGCGCGCCTGATGAAATCGCTGGCCATGCCGGACCCGCAAACCACCGGTGTGATCCTGCTCGGCCGCGGTTCCTCGGACGCCGGCGCCAACGGCGAACTGGCCAAGCTGACGCGCTGGCTTTTCGAGGACAACGAGCATGAACTGGTCGACCTGGCATTCACCGGCGTTACCTGGCCGCGTCTGGAAACCGTTGTCCAGCGGCAGGTGCGGCTGGGCATGACGCAGATCGCCATCGTCCCGGTGTACCTGTTCAACGGCGTTCTCATCGAGCGCATCAAGGCGCAGGTCGAACGGCTGCAAAAGCAGTACCCACAGATCGCCTTCGCCGCCGGTAGCTACTTCGGGTTTGATCAGGGCATTTTCGACCTGCTCGATGCGCGCGTTTCCGGCCGTGAGCTGCCGAGCGGGGCATTGCTCGAGTGCGACGGCTGCAAATACCGGCAGGCGGCCGAGGCCGAACAGCTGCACGATCACAGCCACACGCAAACCCCAACCCACCTCGTCGGCGCTGGGCACGCACATGCAGGCGAAGGGCACGTTCATCCGCATGATCACGACGATCATCAACACGTCCACATCTGAGCTGCCATGACCATCCCTGCCGTTACCGAACAACTGACTGCCAGCGGCCGCGCCATTGAGCACGGTTCCTTCGCCATCATCGACGCCGAAGTCGGGCCGCACGACTACAGCGCAGAGCAGTGGCCCCTGGTGCGGCGCATGATTCACGCCAATGCCGATTTCGAATTCAACGGGCTGACCGTCTTTCACCCGCAGGCGATGGCCGCTGGTCTCGCCGCCGTGCTCAAGGGTGGCACGCCGATCGTCACCGACGTCGAGATGATCTGCACCGGTTTGTCGAGGCCGCGTCTACAGCACTTCGCGCTGTACACCCGGCACTACATTTCCGACACGGTCGTCATCGAGCGGGCGCACGCCGAGAACACGACGCGGGCCGTGCAGGCGATGCGCAAAGCGCATCGCGAGGGCGAACTCGACGGTGCCATCGTCGGCATCGGCAATGCGCCTACCGCGCTGATCGAAGTGGTGCGCCTGATTCGTGAAGAGGGCGTCCGGCCGTCTTTGGTGATTGGCATGCCGGTCGGCTTTGTCTCGGCGGCTGAGTCGAAGGACCTGCTGATGGGCGTTGACGACGTCCCGTGGGTGGCCATCCACGGCCGCAAGGGCGGCTCGACGCTGGTCGTCGCGGCCATTCATGCGCTGCTTTCCTTCGCAGAGAACGAGCAGCAACGGGTGGCATGAGCGACACCTCTCAAGAGCTTGCTCCGCCCAAGCTGCGCAAGTCTGCCACGCGTCGCCAGCGTGGCAACCGCACCGGCTTCAGCACCGGCGCCTGCTCGGCAGCGGCGGCTCGCGCGGCGACGATCGGTCTGCTGACCGGGCAGGTGCCGGCGCACGTACTGTGCCGACTGCCCAATGGCCAGGAGGTGTGCTTCGCTGTGATCGATGCCGGCATTGTCGGGGAAGGCCTGCTGCGCCGCGCCTGCGCAGCCATTGTTAAGGATGCCGGTGACGATCCCGATATCACGCACGGCGCGCATCTAACCGCCGCTGTGCAGCGGTTGCCGCAGCGTGCCGGAGAGATCGAACTGTGTGCCGGCCCCGGCGTCGGTACGGTGACCCGCGAGGGACTCGGGCTGACCCTGGGCGGGCCGGCGATCAACCCGGTGCCGCAGCGCAATATCCGCGACAACGTGCGCCTCGCCGGCGGCGAACTGCTCGAGCACGACGGGCTGCGGGTGACCCTCTCGGTTCCCGGTGGCGAGGAAATGGCCAGGAAAACGCTCAACGCGCGTCTTGGCATTCTCGGTGGCATTTCCATTCTCGGCACCACCGGCATCGTCCGTCCGTACTCGACCGCCGCTTTTCGCGCCAGTGTCGTTCAGGGGGTCGAGGTGGCCGCCAGGCAGGGCCAGCGCAGCGTCGTGTTCACCACCGGTGGGCGCAGCGAGAAGTTCGCCATGCGCCAGCTGGGCGAACTCGAAGAAAGCTGCTTCGTGCAGATGGGCGACTTCGTCAAGGCCGGATTCCTGGCCGCGATCAAGCAGAACATGCAGCACGTCTTTGTCGGTGCGATGGTCGGCAAGCTGACCAAGATGTGCCAGGGCCTGGCAGTGACGCACGCCTGGAAGGCCGAGATCGACCGTGACGTACTCGCCGAATCGGCGCAGGTGGTCGGTGCGCCGCCAGACCTCGTCGAGGCCATCCGCCACGCCGAAACCGGCCGTTTCGCAGCCGAACGACTGGCCACGCTGGGACTCGGTGAAGCCTTCCATCGGGCGCTGGCGATGCGCGCCATACGCCGTCTCAAGGCCTGCTACCCCGGCAGCTATCGCTTGACCGTCCTGGTCTGCGATTTCGAAGGCCGCTTCATTGTTCGTGTGGAGGAAAATGAAGTCCTATGAACCCTGCGCCGTGATCGGCATTCTCGACGACGGCTGGGGCGGCTTGTCCGAGCGCGCACGCCAGCGGCTGCTTGCCGCAGACCTGGTGATTGGTGCCGGGCGCACGCTCGATCTGGTGCGCGCCAAGCTTCCGGCCGGCTGCCGCCTGCAGGACATGGACGCCGCCATCGCGCAGGTGCCGGAATGGATCAAGGCGGCACACGCCGCCGGCCAAGTGGTCGCCGTGCTGGCCACCGGTGATCCGCTGTGCCATGGCATCGCACCCCTGCTCATCGCCCGCTTGGGCGCGGCGCAAATCGAGGTCTTGCCGGCGCCATCCACCGTACAACTGCTCTGCGCACGCTTTCGCAAACCTTGGCAGACCCTGCGCATTGCTTCCTGCCACGGTGCCGACGCCGGCGAGTGGCTGCCCGGCGCCTCGCCGTCGCACGGCCTTTATTGCGTGCTGCGGGCGATTGCCTTGCAGCCGCTGGTAGCCGTGTTTACCGGTGTGCAGAACACGCCAGCGCGTCTGGCGCGGGCGCTGATCGCCGTCGGCCACGGCGACGATCTCACGTTGTCGGTGGCCTGCCGCCTGCAGTTGCCCGACGAGCAGCTCTTTCCGTCGCTGACCCTCGCCGAGATCGCCGGACGGGAGTTCCCCGAGCCGAACGTCCTGCTGGTTGAACGCAGGCGGCCAATCCGGCCCGCTGCGCTCGGCCGCGAAGACCTCGAATACCGGCAGCGCGCGCCGGAAAAGGGCCTGATCACCAAACAGGAAGCGCGCGTGCTGTCGCTTGCCAAGCTGCGTCTGGCGCCTGACGCGACGGTCTGGGACATCGGCGCCGGTTCAGGTGCCGTCGGACTGGAAGCCGCAGCGCTGGCGCTGCACGGGCACGTCTGGGCCATCGAGAAGAACGCTGGTGATGCTGCCAACGCGCGCGCCAATGCGCTTCGTTTCCAGGCCAGCAATTACACCCTGGTCGAAGGCCGGGCACCAGCGCATCTCGATACCTGGCCCGACCCCGACGCCGTTTTCATTGGCGGTTCCGGCGGCGAACTCGCCGCGTTGATAGGACTGGTTCTCGGCCGCCTGAAGCCGGCTGGCCGACTGGTGATGAACTTCGTCACTCTGGAAAATCTGGCCACCGCCACGCGCACGCTGGCTGCTGCCGGCGCAGTCTGGGATCTCATCCAGCTACAGGCCAGTCGCAGCCAGCCAATTCTCGACATGCACCGTCTGGCCGCCCAGAACCCGGTGTGGATCCTCACTGCAAGAAAGGAAGAAGAATGCCCCGCTACGGAAAACTGATCGGCGCCTCACTCGGCCCCGGCGACCCCGAATTGATCACTCGCCGCGCCTGGGCGGTTCTGCAGTCCGGTGCACGCTGGCTGTACCCGGTGAAAAAGGCCGAGGACGACTCGTACGCACTGGCAATCGTCGCGCGTGGCGGTATCGCCGTGCCGGACGACGCCGAGCAACTGGTATTTCCGATGACCCGTGACGCCGAGATTCTCGGCAAGGCGTGGGCGCGCGCTGCGCTGCGCACGGTCGAGCTGCTCGCCGAAGGCCGCGACCTGGTGTTCCTGGTCGAAGGCGACGCGTCGACTTTTTCCACCTTTGGTCACCTTGCCCGCGTCGTCCGCGAACTGGCACCGGAAGTGCGCGTCGAGACGATCGCCGGCGTCAGTTCCTTCGCCGCTGCCGCGGCGACCACCGGCAGCACGCTGGCCGAGGAAGACGAAACGCTGGCGGTGATTCCGGCGGCCTACGGCGTCGGCGTCATCGATCAACTGCTTGACGAGTTCGATACCGTGGTCCTGCTCAAGGTCAAGCCTCTGCTGGACGAAGTCATTGAGCTGCTGGAGCGGCGCGGCCTGCTGGACAGCACCTGTTTTGTCGAGAAGGTCGGCGCGCCGGACGAGCGCGTGGTTCGCGACGTCGCCAGCCTGAAAGGCGAAAAAGCCAATTATCTGTCCCTGATGCTGGTCCATAACCCGAAGCGCGTACGCGGCGAATTGCGTCGCGGTTGCCGCACGCGTAAGGAAGCACTGGCAGTGGCGCCGGCAGCCGAGGCCGCATGAAGGTCGCTGTCGTCGCCATCACTCGGCACGGCATTGCCCTGGCCGGCAAGGTGGTCGCCGCACTGCCCGGTGCCTCGCTGTTCGCCCCGGAAAAGTTTCGCGCCGAGGCTGAAGCCGCAGCGCCGGCGGTCGTGCAGTGTTACAGCGGCAAGGTCGGCGACCAGGTGCCGGCGCTGTTCGCCGGGTTCGACGGCATCGTCGCGATCGTCTCGCTGGGCGCTGTCGTCCGCCTGATCGCACCGCATCTGGGCAACAAGGAAAGCGACCCGGCGGTGGTCGTGGTGGACGAGGCCGGCTGCTTTGCCATTCCGGTGCTCTCGGGACATGTCGGCGGCGCCAACGCGCTGGCTGTCCACCTGGCCACCACGCTGGGGGCGACGGCAGTGCTGACCACCGCCTCGGATGCGCGCCAGACGCTGGCCGTCGACCTCCTCGGTCGCGAACTCGGCTGGACGATCGAGGCGACGCACGCCGAAATCGTTCGCGTCAGCGCCGCGGTGGTCAACGACGAGCCGGTGGCGCTGGTCCAGGAAGATGGCAGCGGCGACTGGTGGACGGGGCATGCGAATGGTCGCAGCGGCCCGCTACCAGCCACGCTGGAACGCTTTGCCCGCATCGAAGACGTCGATCCCCAGCGCTTCGCTGCGGTGCTCTGGATCAGCCAACGTGCGATGCCGGACGACTATGCGGTGCAGTTGGCCGGTAAGGCGATCGTCTACCGGCCGGGGGGCGCGCATTGAACCGCGCTCCTGGCGTGGAAGACCCCCTGCAGTTCGCGCTTGCACTGGGCCTCGGCTGCGATCGCGGCACGCCGGCGGCGACCATCTATCAGGCCATCAGCGAGGCGCTGGCGGTCTGCGGCGGGCAGCCGTCGGACGTCCGCGCGGTGGGCAGCATCGACCTCAAGGCCGACGAGGCGGGCCTGCTGCAGGTGGCCAGGGAACAGGCCTGGTACATCCACTTCTACCCCGCTGCCGATCTTGCCGCCGTTGACGTTCCCAATCCCTCGGAAACGGTACGCAGGTATACCGGCTCCCCGTCGGTTTCCGAAGCGGCTGCGCTGCTTGTCGCCGGTGCCGACAAGGCCGATCTGATCGTCGAAAAACACAAGCTGCGCGGCCCGGATGGCCGTAACGCCACCATCTCCATTGCCAGAATTTACCCATGAGCACCAATGAACGCCACTGACCCGATCCAGAAAGCAGGAAAAATCATCCTCGTCGGCTTCGGCCCGGGGGCGCCGGAACACATGAGCTTGCGCGCGCGCGCGGCCATCGCCGAGGCCGACGTGGTCATCGGCTACGCCACCTACATCAGGCTGGTGAAAGACCTGCTCGACGGCAAGCTGGTCATCCGCAAGGGCATGACCGAAGAGCTCGATCGCTGCAACGAGGCCTGGGAACATGCCCGTCAGGGCAAGATCGCGGCGGTCATTTCGTCGGGCGACATCGGTGTCTACGGGATGGCCGGTCCGACCTACGAAGTCCTGCTGCAAGCGGGCTGGCGTCCCGGATCTGGAATCGAGGTTGAGGTCGTTCCCGGCGCCACGGCGCTGTCGGCGTGCGCGGCGCTGGTCGGCGCGCCGCTGACGCACGACTTCTGCTCGATCTCGCTCTCCGACCTGCTGACACCGTGGCCGGTTATTGTCCGCCGGCTGAACGCCGCGGCCCATGCCGATTTCGTTGTCGCTCTGTATAACCCGAAGAGCGGCCGGCGCACCGGCCAGATCATCGAGGCGCAGCGCATCCTGCTGCGCCATCGCGCGCCGGAGACGCCGGTGGCGGTGGTCAAGTCCGCGTACCGCAAGAAGCAGGCGATCCAGCTGACCACCCTGGCGCAAATGGCCGAAAGCGAGATCGGCATGTTGACCACCGTACTGATCGGTAACAGCAGCACCTTCGTCCAAGACGGCCTGATGATTACCCCGCGTGGCTACGCCAACAAATACGCCGGCTTTGGCGGTCAGGCGCTGGCCGGCGAGCAGGCCGGTCGCTCGCTTAGCCTGGGGCTCGAAGGCTGGCAAGCGGACGTGCGTGAGCGTTTGGCACAGGGGCAACACGCGGAGGAGATTGCTTGCTTCTTCGACCTGCCGCCAGAAGAAATTGACGCGGTGATCGGTAACCCGCGTCTGCCTGCCTGAGCGCGCCGCGTATTGGTGCGCTTAACGCGTGGTTACCGACTCATGCTTGCCGGAGCTGGTGGACATCCACTCCGCCGTCCATAGTTACGATGTCGCGGCCGGAGAGCTCTGGTCGCTCCAAGTTCAACTCGAGGTCGACGCGGGAGCGTGCGTTGTCAATCGGGAGATACTCGGTAAGGCCAGTGGCTTCACAATGGGCGTCCTCGTTGTTCAGGGGACGTCTTCGACGTACGTGGCGTAATCCGTGTAGCCACGAGCATCGCCACCGAACAGGATGGGGTTGTAAGCCGGAACCGCCGAAAATTCCGTCATCCCCACGCCGGCCCTGCCACGAGGGCATCCAGATCCCAGTCGATCACCTTGGCGTCGCTTTGGAACGTGTAGCGCCCGTTCCACATCGGTGATTCCGCTCGCTGTATCTTTCATTTCCTTGTCACAGAGCCCGGTTGCTCACAGGCCAAGTTCGCTGTGCGAACCGAGACGGACAAGTTGGAGTACATTGTCGTCCGGTTTTCTGTAGATCAAGACCAAGTCGGGCTTGACGTGACAATCTCGGTGGTCCTTCCAATCACCACTGAGCGAATGATCGTGGTGCTTCTCGGCCAGTGGCTGATCATGGGCCAAGGCCGTGACGACGGTACCGAAATCGTTTTGCAGCGTTTGCCGGTGCGGTCCCTTGGTTTCGCGCTTGTAGTCACGCTTGAACTGGCCAGTGTGTTCAATCCTCCGCATTCAGGCCCGCCACCAGATCCTCGACGGTAGCAAACGACTTCAGGCCACCCCGGCGCGCTTCCTTCATCGCCTCGATGGTGTCGACGTTCGGAACCAGGGGTTCGAACGGCAGAGCCTTCTCGCGTGCGACGCGGGTCAGCATGATGCGGAAGGCGTCCGACACGGTCAGCCCCAT
>JEMY01000077.1:13914-15011 GCA_000585075.1 Candidatus Accumulibacter regalis
GACACGGTCAGCCCCATCGCCGCAAGCACGGCGGTCGCCTCTTCCTTAATGTGCTCGTTGATTCTGGCACGGACAACAGCATTCTCGGACATGTTCTGACCCCCCGGTTTGGTGAGCTACATTGTAGCCCACATGACACCAAAGCGCATCCAATGCTCTTTGGCCCGGTGTCGGAAGATAGTCACGTAGCAATCGACCGCGTTACTCTTGATAACATATTTTATCAATATCTAAATAGTGCGGGCGTCATGGCGCCATGATCTGCTTTCTTGTAGACACATCGCCCGCAATATGATATTGCTGGTGATATGAGGCTTGTTCTCGACACCAACGTCATCGTTGCTGCTATGCGCAGTCCAACTGGCGCTTCAGCCGCCTTGTTGATGGCCGCCCGTCGGGGCGAGGTGACGCTTGTGGCCAATGTGGCGCTGGCGCTCGAATACGAAGCGACCTGTTGTCGACCTGAACACGGCATAGCTGCCGGTCTTAGCCCCGCCCAGGTGAGCATCTTTCTGGATGCCGTCATCGCCATGGTCGCGCCGGTTGAGACGCATTTTTTGTGGCGACCGCTGTTGCGCGATCCCGGCGACGAACTGGTGCTCGAAGCCGCCGCCAACGGCCTCGCGTCGGCTATCGTGACGTTTAATCAACGCGATTTCGGCACTGTGCCCCTGCAATTTGGCATCGAAGTATTGACCCCTATCACCGCCTTACGGAGGATCAGACTATGAGAAATTCTCAAAGCACCTACCCGCTGCGTCTGCCTAATTCGATCAAGGCCGAAGTTGTGCGCCGCGCCAAGGCCGACGGCAGTGCGCCGCGCCAAGGCCGACGGCACGAGCTTAAACCAGTTCGTGGCGACCGCTGTCGCCGAAAAGCTGGCGGCCATGAACACCGCGACGTTCTTCGCTGAACGTCGGGAGCGGGCTGATTTTGATGCTTTCGACCGCATTATGCAGCGCCAGGGCGGTGAGCCGCCGCAGCCAGACGATCTGATTCCTTGAACCGGACGCGGCCATGACCACGAGCGGCCTGCCAGCCACCCTGCCCTCCGCTTCCCGGCTCCTGACCGCCGAGCAGTTCCAGCGCCTGGCCGA
>JEMY01000078.1:0-19686 GCA_000585075.1 Candidatus Accumulibacter regalis
TCCGGCGACATCGGCGGGTTCGGCAGCAGCCACAGCAGGCCGGCCTGCAGGTAGGCCCAGCCGCCGTTGCCTAGATCGATGATGCGCCGGCGCTTGCCGACCAGTTGGGCCGTGTACTCGACCAGCTCACGCAGCGTGTAGACCTTAGGACCACAGAGGTCGTAAGTCTGGCCAAAGGTGTTGCGATCGTTGAGGCTGTCGCAGAAAGCCTTCGCCACGTCGCCAACAAAGACCGGCTGGAAGCGCGCGGAGGCGCCGCCGAGCGGGAAAATCGGGAACAGTTTGAGCAATTTGGCAAACATGTTGAGGAAAGCGTCACCCGGGCCGAAAATCACCGACGGTCGAAATACCGTGATCTCCAGTTCGTCCATGGCCGCCCCGACCACGGCTTCTCCTTCACCCTTCGAGCGCAGATACTCCGATGCCCCGTCGCCGGCTGCATTCAGCGCGCTCATGTGCACCAGGCGCCGGACGCCGCTTTGTTTCATGGCCGCGACAATGTTCCTCGGCAGGTCGACATGTGCCGCGGCGAAACCCTTGCCGTAAGGCAGGCGCGAATCCTTGTCGTGGAGTATGCCGACCAGGTTGATGACGGCGTCCTGGCCGCGCATCAGTTCGACGAGGGCCTGTGAATCGTTCACCTTGGCTTCGACCATCTCGACGGTCGGCAGCATGATCAGCTTCTTGGTGTTGTCGCGGTGGCGGGTAGCGATCGTCACCCGTACGCCGCGTTGCGAAAGGCAGCTGGCGATCCAACCGCCGACAAAACCACTGCCGCCGATCAACAGCACGTTCTTGAGTTCCATAGCGTTCTACCGGTGAAATGAGTGTCGAGAAAGCATGATTCTAAGGCAAATCCTCGCCCTTGGCTTCGCCGCCGGTGCGGGGAGCGATGACCCCGAGCCGGTTCTTGAGCGTTTGCGGTCGGCCGTCGAACAGTGCCGAGTAATAGACCGAATTGCTCATCACCTTCTTGACGTAGTCCCTGGTTTCGCCGAAAGGAATCGTTTCCGCATAGATTGCCCCTTCCAGCGGCACGTCGGCGCGCCATCTGCGCGCCCGACCCGGCCCGGCGTTGTAGGCCGCCGAGGCGAGCACCGGGTGATTGTCGAGGCTCTCGAGCACCAGCCGCATGTAGCTGGTGCCGAGCAGCAGGTTGATTTCGGTGTCGTTGACCTTGCCCTGGTGGTAATCCTTGAGACCAATCTTGCCGGCAACCCATTTGGCGGTGGCCGGCATCAGCTGCATCAGACCGGAAGCACCGGCACCCGAACGCGCATTAGTGACGAAGCGGCTCTCCTGGCGCATCAGGCCATATACCCAGGCGTCGTCGAGCGCCTGGTTGCGTGCTGCCGGCCGCACCTGATCGCCAAACGGTGCCAGGTAGCGCAGCGAGTAGTCGTGTTCACTGCGCGTTCGGTCGGCCGTGGCAATGGCACGGTCGTAGATGTCGGCACGCAAGGCGATCGCGGATGCGGTCAGCAGTTCCCGGTCGCTCATTCCGCGCAGGGCCCAGTTCCATTCGCGGACAGCTTCCGAGCGCAGATTGAGGCGGAAGAAAGCCAGTGCGCGTTGCACGCCGGGATTGGCGTGAACGGCGGCCAATTCTTCCTTGCTCGGCGGTGACGCCTGCGGTGGTGGTGCAATCGGCTGGCCGAGGTCGTCACTGGCCAGGTTGCCATAAAAATCGGGTTGTCCGGCGATCTTCATAAACAGCGCATTCGCTTCGGCAAGTCGACCGCCGGCACGGTAGGCGCGGCCCAGCCAGTAGATCCAGGCCGGCTGCGCGGCCAGTTCCGGCGGCATCGCTTCGATCGTCGAGCGCACGGCGCCCCAGTCCTGTGCGCGTAGCGCCGCGCGGACCTTCCACTCCGCCACGTCGTCCGAAAGTGGCGCGTCACCCGCCTGCCGATACCACTCGATGGCCTCTGGCATGTGGTCCTGCGCCGCCTGGCGGCCGATCTGGGCCCACGCCCAGCCCAGTTGATCCTTGTTCAGCGAAGGCGCTATCCGCTGCAGTTGCTGTGCAGCCATGCGCGGGTCGTTGCGGGCGATGCGCTGGATAGCGAGGACGGCCAGCTCGCGTTGCATGCGATTGCCGGAAAAATCGCCCGGCAATCTGATCAGCCAGGGCAGCGGCGCGCCGATGATCGTTTGCGCCAGCTTCTTGTCCGGCGTCTGGCTGGGCGGCAGGTAGTTCATGCTGTACGCTGCCGCAGTAGTCTTGTTGGCCTCGAACTGATTGCGAATGCGTGCCCAGACGGCGTCGGCGAGGACGCGCTTTTCGAGGATCAGCACCTCCAGCACCGGGTAGCAGGGTTCCGGAGGCTCGAGCAGGGTCAACCACAGCGGCAAGGCGTCGTCGAGCATGGTCGGGTCGCCCCGTGCGCGCCTGCTCTGCAGCGAATAGCAGGCTAGATCCTGCGCCGGGGCTTGCAGCAGACCCGGGAACTCGGCGTCGAAGGCCGCCCATTGCTGCTGCTTGCCGGTTTGCCGGAGCCAGTCCGTGCGCAACTTCTCGGCGACGTAGGTGTTGTGGTGCCGGTTCAGGAAAGCGGCGACGGTCGCCGGATCGGCCTCCTTCAAGTCGAGGAGAAGCTGCCAGTAATCGACATAGGCCGCCAGTTCGTAACCCTGCATAGGCCGCCAGTTCGTAACCCTGCAGCGTCGCCGCCAGTTGCTCGAGGCGGACTCTGTCGCCATTGCGAGCGGCGCTGCGGGCGGCGAGAAACTGCTCGTCTGCGCCCGTCGCGGCGGCACCGAGCGGGGTCAGAAACCAGCTGCCGCCGAGCGGGGTCAGAAACCAGCTGCCGAGGACGATCAGGATGGTGTGGCGGAGGGTGTCGCGAAACTTCATGGTAAGCTGGATTTCCCTGAAAATATCGGTTTTGAGCATATCACATGGCTGCCGGACCAATCTCTGCAATCGCTGTCGACGGACCGGCCGGCGAGCGCCTGGCGGCGCGTTGCGCAGTGCGCAAGAGCCTGCTCGATCGCCGCCTGGCGCTGACTGCCGAGCAGTGCGCGCAACTCTCCAGCCGCGTCTGCGCGCACTTGCGCGACGGCTTCCCGCATTTGTCGGCGCTGGCCGTCGGTTTCTGTTGGCCGATGAAGAATGAAGCCGATCTCAGGCCGTTGATCGAGGAATGGGCCAGTGCGGGCAGGCGAGGCTTCAGCGCGTTGCTGCCGGTGGTCATCGACGAGCAGCAGGCGTTGGCATTTCGCGCCTGGTCCGCGGACAGCGTCATGTTCGCCGATCGCTATGGCATTCCAACCCCGGCTGGCGGCGACTTTCTGATTCCCGAGGCGCTGTTGTTGCCGGTGAATGGCTTCGACCTCGCCGGCTACCGCCTCGGCTACGGGGGGGGCTATTTCGACCGCACCCTGGCCCTGCTCTCGCCGCGACCCTTGGTCGTCGGGGTCGGATTCGAACTGGGCCGGCTGGACACCATCGTTCCCCAGCCGCACGACCAGCCCCTCGACGCGGTGGTTACCGAAGCCGGTATCTTCCGGCCGTTGCGCTAGGCTGGCTGGCGGCCGAGAACGAAGGCTGCCAGCGCATCGGCAGGCATCGGGCGCGCTATCCAGTAACCCTGGATTTCGTCGCATTGACAGAGACGCAGCTGCGCGGCGACCTCGGCATCCTCGACACCCTCGGCGATTGCGCGCAGCTTGAGCGCGTGCGCCATCTGGACGATGGCGCGAACGATTGCCGCGTCGTCGGCGTTGCTGACCAGGTCGCGGACGAAGGGGCGGGCGATCTTCAGTTTGTCCACCGCGAAACGTTTCAGGTAAGCAAGGCTCGAGTAGCCGGTACCGAAATCGTCTACGGATAGTTTGACGCCGATCGCCTTCAGGCGGCGGGCAGTGTCGAGCGTTGCTTCAGCGTCGTGAATCAGGATCGATTCGGTCAGTTCGAGTTCCAGCCATTGCGAGTCGAGGTCGGCGAGGACCAGCGAGTTGATCACCGTTTCGAGCAGATCGCTGCGCCGGAACTGCACGCCGGAAAGGTTGACCGCGACGCTGAAGGGCGGCAGCCCGGCCGCCTGCCAGGCGCTCGCCTGACGGCAGGCTTCGCCGAGAACCCACTTGCCGAGCGGCACGATCAGACCCGTCTCTTCGGCAATCGGGATGAATTTGGCCGGCGCAACCAATCCGTGATCCGGGCTCTGCCAGCGCACCAGCGCTTCGACGCCGACGATCGCGCCCGAAGCCAGGTCGATCTGCGGCTGATAGTGCAGGACGAATTCGGAACGCTCGAGTGCCCGCCGCAGACGAGTTTCGAGATGCATGTGCTCGACCGCCTGGACGTTCATCTGCTCGGTGAAGAAGCGGTGCGCGTTGCGGCCGGAGTGCTTGGCGTGATACATGGCCGTGTCGGCCTTCTGCGTCAGGCTGTCGAAATCGTCGCCATCGTCGGGAAAGAGCGAAATACCGATCGAGAACGAGGTGGACAAGGCGTGCTGGCCGATCAGAAACGGTTCGCCCATGCGCTGCTGGATCTTGTCCGCCAGCCGCGACACCGACTCGCTGTCGCCCGCGTCCCTGAGGACGATCAGGAACTCGTCGCCGCCCTGCCGGCTGATGGTGTCGGATTCGCGAACACAGGTGCCGAGCCGGGCGACAACGGCCTGGAGCAACTTGTCGCCGACCGGGTGGCCGAGCGAGTCCGACCGGGTGGCCGAGCGAGTCGTTGATCGTCTTGAAGCGGTCGAGGTCGAGGAACATCAGGGCGACGCGGCCGTGCGACCGCCTGGCCAGCGCCAGGGCCTGCTCGAGGCGGTCGCGCAGGAGCAGGCGGTTGGGCAGCCCTGTCAGCGGGTCGTGGTGGGCCAGGAATTCGGCGCGTTGCTGCGCGGCCTTGCGCTCGGTGATGTCGGTAAATGTGGCTACGGCGGCGTTAGCCTGCGTCGCGGTGCCGGTGCACAAGGGCGAGGCATTGATCAATATCCAGCGCACGCTGCCGTCGGCGGCGCGCAATCCCATGACCGTTTCGCGCACTTCGCAAGCTTCGCGGATGGCGATCACCCAGGGCCAGTCCTCGCTGGCAAAGGGTGTTCCATCCTCGCGCAGCCTGGTCGTGCCGGCGGCAAGCGAAACGCCACCGGAAAACGTTTCCTGCGAGTCGGCGAAAATTTCTTCGGCGGCGGGGTTGGCAAAGATCAGTTTTCCCGCATGCGACCACAGCATCAGCCCTTCGGCCATCGCCGACACCACGCCACGGAAGCGGCTCTCGCTTTCGTGCAGACGGTCGATCATCTGCCGCAACTCGCTGACATCCTCCTTGATGGCGACAAAGCTGGTGGTGCGACCCTGACTGTCCTCGACCGGTGCAACCATGGCGCGTTCGTGATAAAGCGAGCCGTCGCGACGTCTGTTCTCGAACTCGCCATGCCAGGTTTCGCCGGCCTTGAGCTTTGCCCACAGGTCGGCGTAGGTGGCCGCTGGCGTACGTCCTGATTTGAGTATCGCCGGCGTCTGGCCGATGACCTCATCCTTTGCATAACCGGTCGTTTCGACGAACTTGTCGTTGACGTATTCGATACGCCCCTGGGTATCGGTAATGATGATCGTGGCCGGGTTCTGCTCGACGACCAGCGAGAGCTTGCGTGCCCAGGCCTCGGCCACGTGGCGTTCGGTGATCTCGTGGAAAATGCCGAGGATGCTTGTTTCGCCAGTTGGTTTGGTGTGTTCCGGGACCAGAACGCCGTCGAAGAAGCGTGGACCCTGGAGCGTCGGAAAACCGAACTCGATCTGCTGCGCACAGTTGGTTTCGTAGACTGCTGCCAGCGCACGCTCCCAGCGCTCGATCAGCGCCGCGTCCAGATCGGGGAAGTCGGCGAACACCTCGCGCACGGTCCTTCCGAGAACGCTGCCTGGTTGAAGGCCCAGCGAACGTTCGAAGGAGGCGTTGGTGAACAGGTGGCGATACTGAGCGTCGTAGCGACTGATGATCACCGGCAGATTCTCGACCAGCGTCCGGTACGAGTTCTGCCGTTCGAGGAGGTCGGCCGTCCGCTCGCGGACCAGTTCCTCGGCCATCGCGCGCCGGTTCAGCACGTTGTGCAGGTAGATCAGCAGGAGCAGGGTGAACAGCGCGCCGAGCAGCGGAACGTAAGGCACCATCGGCGAATAATTGCGCTCCAGCCAGCCCGGCGTAGCCTCTATCTCTACCGACCACAGCCGCCGTCCAATCTCGACCTCGGCTCGGTAGCCGTTGATCGCCGCCGCCTTTGCGCGCTGCGTCGGAGGCTGCCCGGCAGGGGTCCAGGCACGAATCAGCTGCTGTTCCTCCGGCCGCGTCTGGTCGACCAGGAAGACGTTCAGGCCGGTTTCGGTATCCCCGGCGTTGGCGGCGTCGAACATCTGATTCATGCTCAGGACACCGAGGACGATATGCTCAGGACACCGAGGACGATGCCCCTGATCGCCGCACGGCGCTGATCGCGGGTGGGAGGGGCTTTGCCGCCACGGTAGACGGGCTTTGCCGCCACGGTAGACGGGTGCGCAGATGACCACGGTGTCGGTCTGTCGGTTGTCGATGAGGAGCGGGCCAAGATCGCTGCTCACCTGCAGGCCGGTATCAATCGCCTGCTCGATGAGCGGCCCGCGGTTCGACGCGGCGTGCAGATTGACCCCGATGGCCAGGTGATTGGGCTCGTAGGGCACGGCATAGAGGACCGGGAAATAGCGTGGGCGATCGCCTACCGGCTGCGTTGCTCCTTCAGCGTTGCGTTCGCTGATCGCAAAGGAGTTGCCCCAGATCCGGCGGGCGCGGCGTTCGAAGTTGTCGCGATCAGCCGCCTCGACGACGGGCAACCAGCCAAAACCGCGAATGCCGCGATCGCCGACCATTGGTCCGGCGAACGCCTCGAAAGCACGCCAATCGACCGCTTCAACGCTGCTGAAAAGGCGTTGCAAGGTCGTCAGGTTGTCCAGCTGATCGACAATCCGCTGCCTGACGAGGTCGGCACGCGTTGCCGCTGCCTGGCGAAAGCGTTGTTCAAGGCGTTCCTGGGCGGCGTTCGACAATGAGCTGCTCACCCAGCCGGTAATCGCCGCAGCGGCCAAGGCGACGCCGATCAGGATCGCTGCGTGGCCAGACCAGGACCGGCGTGAAAAGAAAGAGAATGCCATTTACTACGATTGCCCTTGTTGGCACCCAGAGTCTCGCATGCTAGGCGCGCGGTTCGACTAAAGCAATGCGCTTCTCGCCGGTGGCAGTCGCCCGGGCAAGGCCGAACAGGCACTGAGCATGCGCTCGAGTGCTGCATCCAGCGTCGCGCGCGGACACCCGAAATTGAGTCGCAACCAGCCGGGAAGGCCAAAATCAGCGCCATTGGACAGGCCGACGCCGGCGTTCTCGAAAAAAACCGCGGCGTCGCCGACGCCGAGGGCGCGCGCGTCGATCCACGCCAGGTAGGTCGCCTCGACCTGGTTCACGGTCAGACCCGGGATGTCGCCGAGTACCGCCGCCACCCGGTCGCGGTTGTCGCGCAGAACGGCGAGCAGCGCCTGTTGCCAGTCATCGCAGTCGCGATACGCGGCTTCCGTTGCCGCCAGGCCCAGGGCATTCACATGCGGGACGATGCCGTGCATTGTCGCCTTGAAGCGCCGCCGCAGCGCAGCGTCGGGAATGACCGCGAAAGCGCAACCGAGACCGGGAATATTGTAGGTTTTCGAGGGCGCCATCAGGGTGATGCTGCGCTGCGCGATGTCGGCGTCGATCGTCGCCAGCGGCCGGTGTCGCAGGTGTCGGTCGAGCAGCAACTGGCAGTGGATTTCGTCGGAACAGACGATCAGCTGGTGGCGTTTGCAGAAGGCCGCGATCTGGGCGAGTTCGTCATCGTCCCAGGCGCGCCCCACCGGGTTGTGCGGGTGGCAGAGGAGCAGCAGGTGGCTGCTCGGCGTCACCGCCTTGTGCAAGGCGGCGAAATCCCACACCCAGCGGCCGCCAAGCTGCTGCAGCGCGGCGGTGGCCAGTTCCTTGCCGGCCAGGCCGGGTGCCGAGAGGAACGGGGGATAGACCGGCGTCGCCGTCAACACATCGCCGTCGACCGCGCGGCAGGCGACGTTGAGCCCGCTGACCAGCCCCGGCAGCCAGACCAGCCAGTCCGCCTCGATCTGCCAGTCGTAGGCGCGCTGCAGATGCCCGAGGACGGCAGCGAGCAGCGACGGGGTCGCCTCTGCGTAGCCGAAACAGCCGTGGGCGACGCGCTTTTCAAGGGCGCTGATGATCGCCGGCGGCGCCGCAAAATCCATGTCGGCAACCCACAGGGGGAGCACGTCGCGGTCAGCGTAGCGGTTCCACTTCAGCGAGTCGCCGTGGCGACGGTCGATGACGCGGTCGAAGCAGAAATCACTCACCGGCAGCATCGGCACAATGCACTCAGACTTCGAGGTCCGCAAAGAGGGCCGTCGACAGGTAGCGTTCCCCGAAAGAGGGAATGACGACGACGGTCAGCTTGCCCGCGTTCTGCGGCCGCCGCGCGACTTCCATCGCCGCCCATACTGCGGCCCCGGAAGAAATGCCGACGAGCAGGCCTTCTTCGGTGGCCATTCTGCGGGCGGTGGCGAAAGCGTCGTCCGCGCTGACCCGCAGCACTTCGTCGTAGATCGCCGTGTTGAGCACCTTCGGCACGAAGCCGGCGCCGATGCCCTGGATCGGATGCGGTCCCTTCGTTCCACCGGAGAGCACCGGCGAAGCGTCGGGCTCGACGGCGATCACCTGCACGCCGGGCTTCCTCTCCTTGAGCACTTCGCCGACGCCGGTAATCGTGCCGCCGGTGCCGACACCGGCGACGAAAATGTCGACCTGGCCATGCGTGTCACGCCACACCTCTTCAGCCGTCGTCGTACGGTGGATGGCCGGGTTGGCCGGGTTTTCGAACTGCTGCGGGATGTAGTAGCGCGAATCGGCGGCGGCCATGGCTTCGGCGCGGCCGATGGCGCCGCCCATCCCGTCCGGCCCGGGCGTGAGGACCAGTTCGGCCCCGTACGCCTTGAGCAGCAGGCGGCGCTCGCGGCTCATCGTTTCCGGCATCACGAAGCAGCACTTGATCCCGCGCGCCGCGCAGACCATCGCCAGACCGATGCCGGTGTTGCCCGAGGTCGGTTCAAGAACGATCGTTTCCGGGCCGATCCGGCCGGCAGCCTGCGCGTCGTCGATCATGGCCATGGCGATGCGATCCTTGACGCTGTGCGCCGGATTGCAGAACTCCAGCTTGGCGGCGATGGTGCCTTCGATGCCGGCAGTGATTCGATGCAGTCTGACCAGTGGCGTATTGCCGATCAGGCCGGTGACGTCGTTGACGATGTTCATGGGCATCTCGATGATCTCCTCGAAAGTGTGCGGTGTCTGGACCGGCTCGGGAACGAACAGCGGCGTGTGAGAGGTCAAGGCCGCTGGCGTTGCCGGCCAAGCCTATCACCGCTACGGGTGTCTGCGGCGTGAAACTAGCCCAGGAACAGCTTGTACGCCTGGTTGTTGGTCTCGTTCCAGTGCGCGTAGCCGACCTTCTTCAGGAAGTCCTCGAATTCGTTCATTTCACTCGGCGGTACCTGCATGCCGACCAGTACTCGCCCGTAGTCGGCGCCGTGGTTGCGGTAGTGAAAAAGACTGATGTTCCAGCCCGCGCTCATGCTGTTGAGAAATTTCATCAGTGCGCCAGGGCGTTCGGGAAACTCGAAACGGTAAAGAAGCTCGTTGCTGATGCGTGGCGAGTGGCCGCCAACCAGATGGCGGATGTGCCCCTTGGCCATTTCGTCGTCGGTCAGATCGAGGGCCGGATAATCGTGCCTGTGCAGCTGTTCGAGGAGCTTTATCGATTCGGCGCGGGAACCGACCTGGATGCCGACGAAGACGTGTGCGTCGCGCTGGTCGTTGTAGCGGTAGTTGAACTCGGTGATGTTGTGCGATCCGATCAACGACACGAATCGCTTGTAGGCACCGGGTTTCTCGGGCAGGGTCACGGCAAAGACGGCTTCGCGTTGTTCGCCCAGTTCCGCGCGTTCGGCAACGAAGCGCAGACGGTCGAAGTTGAGGTTGGCGCCGGAGGCGATGGCGACCAGCGTCTTGTCTTTCAATTTGTGCGCGCGGGCGTATTCCTTGGCGCCGGCCACCGCCAGCGCGCCCGCCGGTTCGAGGACCGCGCGGGTGTCCTCGAAGACGTCCTTGATCGCCGCGCAAATGGCGTCGGTATTTACCAGCACCATTTCATCGACGTACATCTGGCAGAGGCGGAAGGTCTCCTCGCCGACGTATTTGACCGCCGCACCGTCGGCAAACAGGCCGACATGGTCGAGCCGCACGCGCTTGCCGGCCGCCAGCGAGCGCGCCATGGCGTCGGCGTCGCTGGCTTCAACCCCGATGATCCTGGTCTCCGGCCGGACCCGCTTGATGTACGCGGCAACGCCGGAAATCAGTCCGCCACCCCCGACACAGCAGAATACGGCATGGATCGGTTTGCCGTGCTGGCGAAGGATTTCCATGCCTATCGTCCCCTGGCCGGCGATCACCTCCGGGTCGTCAAAAGGGTGCACGAAGCTCAGTTTTTCGCTCTTTTCCAGCTCGCGGGCGTGCGCGTAGGCGTCGTCGAACGACTCCCCGACCAGCACCACTTCCCCGCCGAAGGCCCGTACCGCCTGCACCTTGATCTGCGGCGTCGTGGTCGGCATGACGATCACCGCTCGACAGCCGACCTTGGCCGCCGCCAGCGCCACGCCCTGGGCATGATTGCCGGCCGACGCGCAGATCACTCCGCGTTTCAGCTTCTCCGCCGAGAGATGGAAGATTTTGTTGTAGGCGCCGCGCAGCTTGAAGGAAAAAACCGGTTGCAGGTCTTCCCGCTTGAGCAGTATCCGGTTGCCGGTACGCGCCGAAAGGCCGGGCGCGAAATCAAGCGGCGTTTCGCTTGCCACGTCGTAGACCTGCGCGTTGAGAATTCTTTCGAGGTAGTCCATGGGCATGATGGCGGCGGGAGTGTGCGGCAAGGGAAACCGCGGATTCTAGCAGGTGAAGCGGTCGCCGATCACTTCGCGGGCGGTCGACTACCTGCTTCTTCCCCGCCGGAAGAGGGTTACCGCCGCATCGACCACTCCCTGCACGCTGCCGGCGTTGGCGAAGTGCTGGCGAAGCAGGCTCGCGTGGTTGCCTTCACCGATCACTTCATGGCGCAGCTGATCGAGTGCCGCCACGCTGTCCAGGGCCGCGGCATGGGGCTCGAGGCGGACCAGGGTGGCAAGGATGTCGTCGCGCAGCAGCTGACTCGCGTTGCTCTTGGGATGCACCAGGACGCCGTCGAGCCCGAAGCGGCAGGCCTGAAAACGGTTGTAGTTGTAGACCAGATAGTCGTCCTCGACCGGCGGCGCTTCATCACGTTGCAGGAACATGCGGCAGAGCGCCTGCAGGTAAGCGGCCAGCGCCGCGGCGCGATCGACGGTGAGCGGCGTATCGCAGACACGCAGCTCGATCGTGCCGTACTCGGGTTTCGGGCGGATGTCCCAGTAGAAGTCCTTCATGCTCTTTACCACGCCGGTTTTTTCCATCTTGGCGAAGTAGTGTTCTGCGAACTCCCGCCAGTCGAAAATCAAGGGCGCACGGCCGCTCAAGGGAAAGGCGAAGACCGAATTGAGGCGCGCCGAGTCGAACTGGGTGTCGACGCCCTGGAAGAACGGTGACGAGGCGGACAGGGCGATGAAGTGGGGTACATAGCGATTCAGGGCATGCAGCAGGTAGAGCGCTTCATTGGCGCTGGCACAGCCGATATGTATGTGTTGTCCGAAGACGGTGAACTGCTTGGCAAGGTAGCCGTAGAGGGTCGAAAGCTGATTGAAGCGCGGGTTGGGAAAAATGCGCCGCTCGGACCAGCGCTGGAAAGGATGCGTGCCACCGCCGCAGACGGCGACGTTGAGGCGGTCGCCGGAGCGGACCAGCGCGTCGCGAATGTTGCGCAGCTGGGCGAGCAGCTCGGCGTGGCTGTGATGCACGGCGGTCGAGATCTCGATCATGCTTTCGGTGATCTCGGGCTTGACGTCGCCGGGGAAGGTCCGGTGACCGAGCAGGTGGAGCAGATCGCTGGCCGAGCCGGAAAGGTCGAAGTCGGTCCAGTTGACCAGCTGCAATTCGAGTTCGATTCCCATGCTCAGGGGTTCGCTGGCCTTGAAGGCGTTGAGGGCCACGCTCAGCGACCCTCGCGCGGGTGCGTTTCGCCGGCCCAGACCAGCGCCTGGCGAGTAAGGATTGGGCCAATCACTTCAAGCAGCAGTACGATCGCCGCCAGTCCGGCCACCTGATCGAGGGCGTAGAGCTTGAGGTGGCGAGTCTGCTCGAGCAGGACGATGACCAGGCCGGACATCGGCGTCATGGCCAGTCCGGTCAGCGCGCCTTTTCGCCAGGTGATGCCGCTGGGACGGGCGAAGAGCGTCGTCGCGGCCATCTTGACGGCCAGACGCAGCGCGATGACCGCCAGCGCCAGCGTCAGTCCGTTGCGCACCTGCTGCCAGTCGAGTGAGGCGGCGATAAAAACGAACAGGAGCACGGTCAGCAGGTCGCCGAGGGTGCCGAAGTTGCGTTGCGCCTGCGAGAGAATCGCTCGCCGGTGCCGGGCGACCAGTCCGAAGGCCAGTGCCGCCAGCAGCGGCGAGAACTTGAAGGCGTGCGTCACGGCGGTCAGCAGCAGGGCTGCGGCGGCAAAGGCGACGGTCGCGTTGCGGTCGATCCTACCGAGCTGGCGGAGCAGCGCCGGAACGGCAACACCGAAGGCCGCGCCGATGGCGACCGATACGCCGATCACCACCAGGCTGTTCCACACCGCCTCGAAGGCGCTGCCAGCGCTGGCCAGCACCCAGTAGCCGACCACAGCCTTGAAGACGAACAGCGAGAGCACGCAGTTGCAGGCGGTGAGGTGGAACAGGCGTTCGGTGACCTGGCCGGAGCTTTGCAGTTCGTTGGCCACGCGCAGTACCGCTGCCGGTGACGTGGCCATGGCCAGGGCGGCGAGGAGCAGCGACGGCACCATCGGCAGGGCGAAGGCCTGCGCGAGAATGAACACCGCCGCAAAGCTGCCGCCCGCTTCGGCCACCCCGGTGATGGCCAGCCAGGGGTTGACGCGCAGCCAGCGCAGGTTGATGCGATAGCCGAGCTCGAAAAGGATCAGTCCGAAGGCAAAATGTGCGAGCAGCGCGACCGGCGTTCCCGATGGGTTGTCGAGAAATCCCCCCTGGCTGGCCGCCATCGCAAAACCGGCGATGCCATAACTGCTGATTCGCGGCAGCGACAGCAGACGGTAGGCGAGTTCGCCGACGACCCAGGCGGTGGCGATCGCCGCCGGCCAGGCGACGCTGGCCAGGATCCCGTGCAGCGTTTCGTGAATCAAGTGGGTCGGCTCGCGAGCCGGGACGTCGGCGCCACGCGCCTGGCGAGCGCGATGCAAGGCCTTGCCTGACCTGGCGTCCGCGTGCGTGGCTGCTGCGCCGTGGTCAGGCGCCGGTCACGCGTGCCGCGCAGCACGGCCGTTCGCGGCTCGCTGACCAAACCAGTCGCCCAACAAGTAATCCTGCTCATGCGCCCTCCCAAGCTGATGGCGACAGGATACCCGAGGAAGCCGAGCTGCGACGGCCGTGAGCGGAAGCTTTTGCTGCTGCCCGGCTGACAGAATGGGCGCGCTCACGGCGCTGCCGGGGGCCAGGGCCGCCGATCGGCGGCCATCTGTTGCACTGCAATAAGCTAGAATTCGCCTTTTGCCGGTAGCCGAGAGCATCAATGAACGCACGCCTGCGCGAGATCCCCTACAACTACACGTCGTTTTCCGACCGCGAGATCGTTATTCGACTGCTCGGTTCGGAAAACTGGGCCTTGCTTGACCGGCTGCGTGCCGAACGCGTCACCGGTCGCTCGGCGCGGATGCTCTATGAAGTGCTGGGAGATATCTGGGTAGTGCAGCGCAATCCCTACCTGGAGGACGATCTGCTCGCCAGCCGTGAGCGGCGGACGGCGCTGATCGGCGCACTTCGCCATCGGCTGCGCGAGATCGAGAAGCGCCGCCAGGGTAACGAACGTGTCTTGCAGTTGATCGTCGCCGCCGAGGCGGCGGTCGATGCCTTCGAGCGCCATTTCGATCATACGGCCACGCTGCGCAGCAAGGTCCGGAAAGCGCTTTCCCGGCATACGCGCCGCGACAATATTGCCTTCACGCGCCGCGACAATATTGCCTTCGACGGCCTGGCGCGCGTCTCGCACGTCACCGACGCCACCGACTGGCGCATCGAATATCCCTTTGTCGTGGTGAACCCGCCCTTTGTCGTGGTGAACCCGGACAGTGAGGAAGAGATCGCCGCTCTGGTACGTGCGTGCATCAAGCTCGGGCTGACGATCATTCCGCGCGGTGGCGGTACCGGTTATACCGGCGGTGCGATTCCGCTGACGCCGCTTTCGGCGGTGATCAACACCGAGAAGTTGCTCAATATCGGCGCCGTCGAGGAAACGCTGCTGCCCGGATGCGATCGCCCGTACGCGACGATCCGTACCGGCGCCGGGGTGGTCACGGCGCGCGTCGCCGAGGCCGCGACGGCCGCCGGTCGGGTGTTCGCCGTCGACCCGACTTCGGCCGAAGCCTCGTGCATTGGTGGCAACGTGGCGATGAATGCCGGCGGCAAGAAGGCGGTGCTGTGGGGGACGGCGGTCGATAACCTCGCCTGGTGGAAGCTGGTTGACCCCAGCGGTCACGAGATGGAAGTGACGCGCATCGGGCACAACTTCGGCAAGATCCACGAACAGGAGAGTGTGCGCTTCGAGATCAGGCGCTTTCGTCGGGACGGCAAGACGCTCTACGGCGAGCCGGAAATCCTGGACATTCCGGGGCCAAGGTTCCGCAAGGCGGGTCTCGGCAAAGACGTTACCGACAAGTTTCTGGCCGGCCTGCCGGGCGTGCAGAAGGAAGGAACGGACGGCCTGATCGTCGCTGCGCGCTGGGTTCTGCACCGCATGCCGCAACATGCACGCACCGTCTGCCTGGAGTTTTTTGGCCAGGTCCGCGAGGCGGTGCCGGCGATCGTCGAGATCACCGATCTATTCGCGCCTGGCGGTGGCGGCCAGGACGCCAGCGTACTGCTCGCCGGACTCGAACACCTCGACGAGCGCTACCTGCGCGCCGTCGGCTATGCCACCAAGGCCAAGCGCAAGGCGGAAAACGCCGGGCGACCGAAAATGGTGCTCATCGGTGACCTGGTCGGCGACGACGAGAAGGCGGTGATGAGCGCCGCGTCGGAAGTGGTGCGCCTGTGCAATCTGCGCGGCGCCGAAGGCTTCATCGCCGTGGACGCCGAAACGCGCCGGAAATTCTGGCTCGATCGCTCGCGTACCGCCGCTATTTCACGTCACACCAACGCGTTCAAGCTCAACGAGGACGTGGTCATCCCGCTGCCGCGGATGGGCGAATACTGCGACGGCATCGAGCGTATCAACATCGAGCTGTCGATCGGCAACAAGCTGGCGCTGTGCGACTCGCTGAGCGACTTCCTGCACGGCGATCTGCCTTTGCATCGTGGCGATGCCGAACTCGACCAGGAGTTGCTGATCGGAGACCGTCGACTGGCAGCGCTGGAAGCGGTGGCCATCGTGCGTACTCGCTGGCAGTGGCTGCTCGACAATCTCGACCTGCCGCTGCACGAAGCGGAAGCGCAGTTCGCTGCGCGTGGCCTGAGCAGCGGCGAGCTGAAAAATCGCGCACCCGGGCCGACGCTCTTTCATCGCCTGCAGGACTACTCGCTGCGCGTCTCCTGGAAAAGCGAACTCAAACCGCAGCTCGAAGGGATTTTCGACGGCGTTGCCTACCGGCCGGTCGTCGAGCGCCTCGCCGCGATTCACCAGCAGACGCTGCGCAGCCGCTTGTTTGTCGCCCTGCACATGCACGCCGGTGATGGCAATGTGCATACCAATATTCCGGTGAACTCCGATGACTACGAAATGCTGCAGGCCGCCTATGCGGTGGTCGAGCGGATCATGGCCCTGGCCCGGGCGCTCGACGGAGTGGTGTCGGGCGAGCACGGCATCGGCATTACCAAGCTGGAATTCCTCAGCGACGACGAAATCCAGCCCTTTCGCGACTACAAGGCCAGGGTCGATCCGGAAGGCCACTTCAACAAGGGAAAGTTGCTGCCCGGCGGTGACCTGAGCAATGCCTACACGCCGTCGTTCTCGCTGCTGGGCACCGAGTCGCTGATCATGGAGCAGTCGGAAATTGGCCACATCTCGGCGATGATCAAGGACTGCCTGCGGTGCGGCAAGTGCAAGCCGGTCTGTTCGACGCACGTGCCGCGCGCCAACCTGCTCTACTCGCCGCGCAACAAGATTCTCGCCACGTCCTTGCTGATCGAGGCATTTCTCTACGAGGAGCAGACGCGGCGCGGCGTTTCGCTGCGTCACTTCGACGAATTCAACGACGTCGCCGATCACTGCACGATCTGCCACAAGTGCCTGAGCCCGTGCCCGGTCGACATCGACTTTGGCGACGTCACGATCCGCATGCGCAATCTGCTGCGCGAGCAGGGCAAGAAGAAGTTCGTGCCGGCAAAAGCGGCAGCGATGGCCTTTCTGACGATCAAGGATCCGGCGACCATCAAGCTGGTGCGCAAGCTGATGATCGACTGGGGCTACCGGGCACAGCGCCTGGCTTACCGGGCGGCGAAGTCGCTGGGCCTGATTCAGGCGCAAACGCGCCAGCCGCCGGCGACGCTCGGTTCGCCAAAGCTTCGCTCGCAGATCATCCATTTCATCAACAAACCGATGCCCGGCGGGCTACCCAAACGCACTGCCCGGGCCCTGCTCGACATCGAGGACGACAAGATCGTCCCGATCATCCGCGATCCGCACAAGGTCAGCGCGCCGGACTACGACGGCGACGCCGTTTTCTATTTCCCGGGCTGCGGCTCCGAGCGGCTGTTTTCGCAGGTCGCCCTGGCAACGCAGGCGATGCTCTACGAAATCGGCGCGCAAACCGTTCTGCCGCCCGGCTATCTGTGCTGCGGCTATCCGCAGACCGCCGCTGGCGAGGCCGACCAGGGGCAGACGATCATCACCGACAACCGCGTGCTCTTCCACCGCGTCGCCAATACCTTGAACTACCTGGATATCAAGACGGTCATCGTTTCCTGTGGCACCTGTATGGACCAGCTGGAAAAGTACCACTTCGAGCAGATCTTTCCCGGTTGCCGCCTGCTTGACATTCATGAGTACCTGCTCGAAAAAGGCGTCTGTCTCGACGGCGTCAGCGGCAGCCGCTACCTGTACCACGACCCCTGCCACGCGCCGATGCGAACGATGCCCGGCATCAAGGTGGTTAACCGCCTGATGGCGCAGCCGGTCGAGCTCTCCGCGCGTTGCTGCGGCGAGTCAGGAACCCTGGCCGTGACCCGTCCCGACGTGTCGACGCAAGTGCGCTTCCGCAAGCAGGAGGAGATCGCCGGCGGCGTCGAAAGGCAGCGGGCAGACGGCTTTGCCGGCCCGGTCAAGATCCTCACATCCTGCCCGTCGTGCCTGCAAGGGCTGTCGCGCTACAACGACGACAGCGCTACCGAGGCCGATTACATCGTCGTCGAAATGGTCAAGCGCCTGCTTGGCGAAGACTGGCTGGCGCGCTACGTCAACCGGGCCAACAATGGCGGCATCGAACGCGTGCTGCTCTAGAGCGTGGGCGATACGGATGGCGAATGATCGGCGGCGAAGCTTGCGCGAAGCTTTCAGTATAGAATGCCCGCCACATTGCGGTTGCCTGGAGCGGAGGTCCCGTCGCTCCTGCGGCTGATTTGCTCTGTCCCTGACCCGCGCGGATAGGCCGCTGACGGGTCGATTCCGAACGCTCTTGGGGACGTCAAGAAGGCAGGTGACCAGGATCGAGAAAATGTCTGGTTCTTCGTCGCTTTCCGCGCAGTCGCGAGGAGCGCGCGCGTGCGGGCGTTTCGCGCCGGCCCTGTACGTACTCGGCGTCCTGATCACCGGTTTCGGTTTCCTGATGCTGATCCCGCTGGCCATATCGTGGGTGACCGCCGACGGCGCGCATGGCGCCTACGACGAAGCGGTGTTGATCACCATCCTCAGCGGCTTGCTGCTTTCGTTCTCGATAGGCCGGCAGCGACGCGAGATGCGGGTGCGCGAGAGCTTTCTGCTGGTCGCCCTGATCTGGGCATTGCTGCCCGCTTTCGGCGCCCTTCCCCTGTATCTGCACATCGACGAACTGACGTGGACCGACGCCTACTTCGAGGCCGTTTCGGGGCTCACGGCGACCGGTGCAACGGTCCTCTCCGGACTTGACCAGTTACCCCTATCGATCAACTTCTGGCGTACCTTCATGCACTGGATCGGTGGCCTCGGCGTCGTCGTTCTTGCCGTCGCCATTCTGCCTTTGCTCGGTTTTGGCGGCCGCGGCATGCTCAAGGCCGAAACGCCGGGCCCGATGAAGGATTCCAAGATCACGCCGCGCATCACCGAGACGGCCAAAGGTCTGTGGGTCGTCTATGTGATCCTGACCATTGCCTGCGGCATCAGTCTGCATTACGTCGGAATGGAGCCGTGGGACGCGATGATGCACGCTTTCTCGGTGATGGGCCTCGGTGGTTTTTCGAGCAAGGACGCCAGCGTCGGACACTTCGACAGCCTCGATATAGAGCTCGTGGTCGTCTTTTTCGCCCTGCTCGCCGGCATCAACTTCAGCACCCACTTCCTGGCCTTCTCGCAGCGGTCGCTGCGCGCCTATCTGTCGCAGCGGTCGCTGCGCGCCTATCTGGCCGACGTCGAGGCGCATTATTTCCTCGGCATTCTCGCTCTGAGCATCCTGGCGCTGTCGCTCTCTGAGCATCCTGGCGCTGTCGCTCTACCTGTGGCCGGAGGCGATCTATCCGGACTTCCTGACGACTCTGCGCTACGTCGGTTTCCACTCCGTGTCGCTGGCTACTTCGCTTGGCTTTGCGACGACCGATTATGTTCAGTGGCCGCTGTTCGGGCAACTGTGGATTCTCTTTCTGGGCAGTTTCGTCGCCTGCTCGGGTTCGGCCGGTGGCGGGATCAAGATGATGCGCGCGGTCGTTCTCTACAAGCAGGTGTCACGCGAACTGACGCGCGCCATGCATCCGCGCGGCCTGCAGACCGTTCGCTTCGGCGAGACGGTGATTCCGGACCACGTGCTGCACGCGATCCTCGGTTTCATGTTCATTTACGTGGTCAGCATCGTCGTGATGACGCTGCTGATGGTCGCCACGCGGCTGGACATCATCACCGCCTTCTCCGCCGTAGTCGCCTGCTTGAACAACACCGGCCCCGGACTGAACCTCGTCGGTCCGGCGACGACCTACGCCGTGCTCACCGACTTTCAGACCTGGGTGTGCACCTGGGCCATGCTGCTCGGACGTCTGGAGATCTTCACCTTGCTGGTCTTGCTCACGCCGGGCTTCTGGCGGCGTTAGCCAGTCGCCATCCCGAGCCCTCGCCGTGGCGACTGCCGCTGCCAGGTGCGAGCGCACGATTCCATGCGGGTTCGCCGCGCAAGCCTGACTTTCCAGTGTGGTGTCAGTTTCCAGTAAGAATCGACATCAATAATCGCGCCGGTGGTTCCCTTGGATGCTTCGGGATCCGCTCAATCGATCGAAAAAAAAATTGGAGGAGGTAATCATGGACGACAGCGGAAAGGCCTACTG
>JEMY01000078.1:19704-19946 GCA_000585075.1 Candidatus Accumulibacter regalis
TACTGGTCGGCGACGCTCGGGTTGTTAACCAAGATCCTAATAGTATGGTTCCTGGTTTCGTTTGGCGCGGGCATCCTGTTCGCACCGGCACTCAATAGCATCCATCTGGGCGGCTATCCCCTGGGCTTCTGGTTTGCCCAACAAGGGGCGATGTACGTGTTCATCGCGCTGATCTTCTACTACAAGAAGAAGATGGGTGAAATCGACCGTCAGTTCGACGTTCACGAAGAATAAGGGGCCAA
>JEMY01000079.1 GCA_000585075.1 Candidatus Accumulibacter regalis
CGGGCGCCGGGCGCCCAACAGCCGCTTCGGACGACGGACCCGGGGCAGCGTCCCGGCGCCGCGGCGCTGGCTCGCGCTCTGCCGTCGGAACGATCATCTCCATGTCACGGGCGGCAACCGCCATGATCTCGACGCCTCCGGGAATTCCACGATTGGAGAGAATGATCGCGTCCGGCCCGAGGGTCTCCTTGACCTTGCGCAAAGCGTCACGCGCGGTCGCGGCGATGAATTTCCTGACGTTCATACCCTGCCTCCAATAATCGAGGTGACTCTGATGATTCTGTTTTCAGGCACTTCGCCGTGCGCCAGCACCTTCAGCTGCGGGATGCTCCGCCGGAGAAAACGCGACAGGAGCGTACGAAGATTTCCCGGGACCAGCAGAACGGTCGGCAATCCCACCTCTTCCTGCCGCTGCGCCGCAGCGACCGCCTCGCGCAGCAGCGTATCGGCCAGACCCGGTTCGATACTGGCGCCGTCGCCGCCACCGGCAACCGCCTGGAGAAGAATCCGCTCGAGCTGGGGATCGAGCGACATGACCTGCATTTCAGCGCCGCCCGGGAACAGCTCCTGGGCAATCGAACGACCCAGGGCGATACGCACCTGCGCGGTGAGCACCTCGGCGTCCTGCGAGCGCGGCGCAACTTCGGCCAGGGTTTCGATGATCGTGCGCATGTCGCGCAGAGACACGCCCTCCTCGAGCAGGTTGCGCAAGACCTTCTGGAAAACGCCGAGGGTCAGCAGCTTGGGCACCACGTCCTCGACCAGCTTGGGCATTTCCTTGGCCAGGTGATCGAGCAGCGCCTGCGTTTCCTGGCGCCCGAGAAGCTCGGCGGCGTGCGACAGAATCAGCTGATTGAGATGCGTCGCGGTGACCGTGCTGGCATCGACGACGGTGTATCCGTAGGCCTGCGCCTGCTCCCGCAAGGCAGGCTCGATCCACACCGCCGGCAGGCCGTAGGCGGGATCCTTGGTCGCCGTTCCCGGCACCTGGCCAGCGACGCGACCGGGATTGATGGCCAGAAGATTCCCGGGAAACGCTTCTCCAGCGCCAATCTCGACGCCCTTGAGCAGGATCTTGTAGGCATTCGGTTTCAGTTCCAGGTTGTCGCGTATGTGCACCGGGGAAACGAGGAAGCCCACTTCCTGAGCGAATTTCTTGCGAATGCCACGGATACGACGCAGCAATTCGCCGTCCTGTGACTTGTCGACCAGCGGAATCAGGCGATAGCCGACCTCCAGGCCAAGAATGTCGAGCGCCGTGACGTCGGCCCAACTCGCCTCCTGAGCTTCCCTTGCGGGTAGCGGTGCAGCAGCGACCGGTAGTGGTGCGACGGCACGCTCGCCCCTCTCCAGGCGCCAGCCGATGGCTGCCAGAATGACGGCCAGCAGCAGAAAAACGAAGTTCGGCATACCCGGGATCAGGCCCAGCAAACCGATGATTCCGGCGGTCAGGAAAATCAGCCTGGGATTCGTGAACAGCTGCGCGATGAACTGCTGCGAAACGTCCTGGCCGTCACCGACGCGGGTCACCACCATGCCCGCGGCAATGGAGATGATCAGCGCCGGGATCTGCGCCACCAGACCGTCGCCGATAGTCAGCAAGGTATAAGTCTTGGCCGCCGCCGCGATGTCCATGTCGTGCTGCAGGACGCCGACGAAGAGCCCGCCGACGACGTTGATCAACATGATCAGGATGCCGGCCACGGCGTCGCCGCGAACGAACTTCGAGGCACCGTCCATGGACCCGAAGAAGTCCGCTTCTTCGGCGATCGTCGCGCGTCGCTTGCGCGCCTCGTCCTCGCCGATCAGTCCGGCATTGAGGTCGGCATCGATGGCCATCTGCTTGCCGGGCATGGCGTCCAGCGTGAAGCGCGCCGCCACTTCGGCGACGCGACCGGCGCCCTTGGTGATGACCACGAAGTTGATGATCACCAGAATCGTGAACACCACCAGGCCGACGGCGTAGTTGCCGCCGACCAGGAAATGCCCGAAGGCTTCGATGACCTGTCCGGCGGCCCCTGGCCCGGTATGCCCTTCGAGCAGCACGACGCGTGTCGAGGCGACGTTGAGTGACAGACGCAGGAGGGTGGTGACCAGCAGCACGGTCGGGAAGACGGAGAAGTCCAGCGGTTTCATCACGCTCATTGCAACGAGCATGACGATCACCGAAATGGCGATATTGAAGGTGAAAAAGAGATCCAGCGCAAAAGGCGGCAGTGGCAAGACCATCATCGCCAGAATCGCCAGGATCAGCACCGGACCCGCCAGCTGCCGCTGCGCGAAGCGGGCAAAGAGATCCTGCACCGCGATGACCCCGGCGTTAGCCATGCAGGGCCTCCGGGACGAGTTCGGCCGGGACGACGATTTCCTGCGGCGGCAGCGGGTAGACGCCACCCTCCGCGCGCCAGCTGCTCAGCTGATAGACGTAGGCCAGCACCTCGGCGACGGCCGCATAAAGGGCGGCGGGAATCTCCTCGTCGAGTTCGGCGTGACGATAAAGCGCCCGCGCCAGGGGCGCAGCCTCGACCATCGGCACCGCGTTCTCGACGCCTATCGCGCGGATTTTGAGCGCCACCTCGCCCATTCCCTTGGCCAGCAGTTTCGGCGCCCGCATGCCGGCCTTGTAGGCCAGCGCCACCGCGAAGTGACTCGGGTTGGTGACGATCACGTCGGCGGCAGGCACAGCCGACATCATTCGCTTGCGGGCGGCCTCGCGCTGCAGCTGGCGAATTCGGCTCTTGACTTCGGGGTTGCCTTCCAGTTCCTTGCCTTCCTTCTTGACCTCCTGACGAGTCATCTTGAGCTTGTCGTGGTACTGCCAGATCTGGAAGGGAACGTCGACGGCGACGATCAACAGCATGGCCGAAACGATGGCCAGAAAACTGAAGCTGAGCAGGTGTCCGGCGCTGGCCAGGGAGACCTCGATCGATTGCGCGAACATGGCCAGCAGCTGGCCACTCTCGCTCCACAGGACGAGCACGGCAACGCCGCCGACCAGCGACGACTTGACCACCGCCTTGACCAGCTCGACCAGGCCGTTCCATGACAGCACGCGGCCCAGGCCCTTGAGCAGATTGAGGCGGCTGAGGTCGGGTTGCAGCGCCTTCGGCGAGAAGTTCCAGCTGCCGAGAAAAAACGGCGACAGCAGCGCGGCGACGATCAGCGCCGCGAACATCGGCGCGAAGGACAACAAGGCGTCGAGCGAGATATCCGCCAGGCGAACCAGCATCAGCGTCGGCTCGGTGGCCAGACCGTGGTCGAGCACCAGACCGCGGCGGAAAAAACCGGCAACACGCTCGACCATCCACGGCCCCATCAGCCAGAAGCCCGCCGCGCCGACCATCAGGACGAGGAAGGTGCCGATCTCGCGCGAGCGCGGAACCTGCCCCTCCTCACGCGCCTGCTCAAGGCGCCGTGCCGATGCCGCTTCGGTTTTTTCGAGGTCGCTTTCCTCTGCCATATCGAGTTCCCAGTGTACTCGTGGCTATTATAGGAAAAAACATTAATAAATAAAGAGGTATGAGGTTTTATTTAGATCGATTCTCGGATAGTAGCGCGCCTGCAACAATTGTTGCGGACGCGCAAAAAAAACTGGGGGGCCGTAGCCCCCCGAAAAAATGCCTGCTGGTACAGCTTTTATGCGAGAAATTCGAGCGCCCTGGTCGGTGCGCCACGCGCATCGCGGTCGTTATGGGCCGACAGATCGCTGAGTAGCTCCTTCATGTCCAGGATCAACACGATCTGCCCGTTCGACAGTGTCGTCACGCCGGCCACTCCGCGCGGACGGAAATCGTCGAGCGCCTTGATCACCGCATCGTCACGGCCGGCAAAATTGTCGACCGCCAGAATGAAGCTGCGCTCTGCCGTCTGCATCAGCACCCCGTACTCCGGGCGCGCAAGCTGCGGCCAGCCGAGCAGGCGTGACAGCGCGATCACCGGCAGGATCTCGCCGCGGACGACAAGCGTTTCCTTGCCGCCCACTTCCTGCATTCTCTCGTGGTCGATGGGGAGAATCTCCCTGACCATGGATAGCGGCAGGGCGAACGGTTGATCACCGAGCAGGACCAGGAGCACCGGCAGAATGGCCAGGGTCAGGGGCAGCGAGATGCTGAACACCGACCCCTTGCCAAGCTCGGAGCGAATCTCGATCGAGCCGTTGAGTTTCTGGATGTTGGTCTTGACCACGTCCATTCCGACGCCCCGGCCCGATACCGCCGAAGCCTGCGCCATGGTCGAAAAGCCGGGCAGAAAGATCAGGTTCAGGCTCTGCCGATCGTCCAGCGTATTGGCTTCTTCTTCGCCGATGATGTTCTTTTCGATCGCCTTGGCGCGGATTTTCTCCGGGCTCATGCCGCGTCCGTCGTCGGCTATGATCAGCACGATGTGATCGCCCTCCTGGCGCGCTTCGAGGCGAACGACGCTCTTCACCGGCTTGCCGGCGGCCTGCCGCTGCTCGGCCGTCTCGACGCCGTGATCGACGGCGTTGCGAATCAGGTGGACCAGCGGATCGGCCAGGTCCTCGATCATCGTCTTGTCGACTTCGGTCTCTTCACCGACCAGTTCCAGCTCGACATCCTTGCCCAGCTGCCGTGCCAGGTCACGGGCAATGCGCGGGTATTTCTGGAACAGGCGGCCAATCGGCTGCATGCGCGTCTTCATCACCGAGTTCTGCAAATCGGAGACCAGCAGATCGAGCTGACTGACCGCCTGGTCGAGCGCCTGCAGCGTATCGGCATCGGTTCTGCCGGCGATGATGTCGGCGCGCAGGCTGGTCAGCCGGTTCTTGGTCAGGCCGATTTCTCCCGACAGGTTGAGTACCTGGTCGAGGCGCGCGGTATCGACACGAATGGTGGTCTCGCGAACAGCGGCCCTTTCGTCGGCCCGCCGGCCGGCAGGGGCAGCACTGGCGATCGCGCCTGGCCTGTCTGCCGCGCGGCGGCCTTGCGGCGGAAAGTGTGGCTGCAGCCTGGCGGCGTCCACGGCGTTCGCTGGCGGCGGCACCGACGGTACCGACCGCACTGGCGCCGCGGCGGCGGCTGGCGGCGGCGTG
>JEMY01000080.1 GCA_000585075.1 Candidatus Accumulibacter regalis
TGGTTACGTGGGATGCCTCCCGAAAAACGCTGTTTTTGGCGGCGAACTGTCGAACTCGGGTGCCCCTGGTCATTCGGCGACTGCGCTTCGTTCATTCGGCGACTGCGCTTCGTAGCGGGCACCATAGCGCGCGGCGACGCTGGCAATCTCGTCCTGCGTACCGCTCAGGCCGATCAGCTTCGGGTGAAAGTAGGGTGCGTACTCCTGCAGGCGGTCAGCGCTATCGCGTTGCGGGTCCACCGAGATGAACAGGGCTTGCACCTGCGGCTGCTCGCTGGCTTCCAATCCAGACAGCGCCTGGGCGATCAGCGCCAGCGCGGTCGGGCAAACGTCGGGGCAGTAGGTATAGCCGAAGTAGAGCAGGACGACCTTGCCGCGATAGTCGGCAAGGGCGACCGGTCCTTGCGGCCCCTGCAGCATGAAGTCACCTCCCGCTGGCTTCGCTGCTGCCAGGCGCGCATTCTGAACAGCCATGACGGTCGCCGGCGGGCGCGGATCCCAGAAGGCGGTCACGAAAACCAGCGTCGCGCTCAGCACGACAATCAGGGCGATCAACGGCAGGCGGCTTCTCATGCGCGCGCCCGCGTCAGTTGCTCGTCTGGAGGCGGAATGGCGCGGCAACCAGCGCCTTGCCGGTATCGACCAGTACCGTCACATCCCATTGCATGCTCCCGGTGATGCATACCGGCAGACTGGCCTGCCCAGAAAAGCGCTGCTTGTCGCCCGGCTCGCTCGCCAGCTGCGGCCGGTTATAGCCCATTTTCATTTCGCTGCCGGCAAAATCGACCTCGACCCTGCGCACCTCGCTGCCGGTGACGGTCGCCCGCAATTGCAGGGGCTTCAGTGATGGGACAGGCCGTGGTTCGATGGAGAACTCGAGTTGGCCGCCGTCAGGCAAGGCTGCCGCACACGACCGCTGGTTCAGATCGCAGCTCGACAGCGCGAGCGCGATGTCGGCCTTCGGGCTGAGCAACGGCGCCAGCTTGTAGCCGATGACGCCGAGGATCGCCAGGCCGAGCAGGATCGCGGCGTCGAGCAGCAGGTTCTTGGTCATCTGGGAAGTGTCGGCTCGGTGGCTGTTTGTTGCAGGTCGATCGGGCAGCTGCCGCGGCCTCCGGGGAAGCAAGGGCCCGGAGCCAGCGCGAGCGTACCGCGACGAGATGGCAAGCCCGTGATTGTGCAAAGGCGAGGCGCGGCGAAAATTGATGCACCTCAAATTATCGCGCAGCGCTTGTCCGCACAATGTGCGACATATTGCCGCAGTGGCGCCATGGCGCCGGGCAATACGGACGGGAAAGCTAAACCGCAATTGCTCAAAGGGAGAGAAAGAATGGAATTTCGCACGAAGCAAGTCGCGTCGATGCTGCTCGCAGCAGGGCTCGGCTTCGTAGCTTCCGGCAGCACCTTTGCTGCCGAATCACTCCAGGATGTGATGAAGCGTCGGAGCCTGTCACAGCAGGACCTGCTCGCCGCCGCCAAGACCTATGTGCCGACCGGAAAGCGCGACGAGTTCATCGCTTTCTCGTCCGGTGGCCAGTCGGGACAGGTCATCGTCTATGGTGTGCCGTCGATGCGCATCCTCAAGTACATCGGTGTGTTCACGCCGGAACCCTGGCAGGGCTATGGCTTTGACGAAAGCTCGAAGGCGGTCCTTGCCCAAGGCAAGATCGACGGCAAGGACATTACCTGGGGTGACACGCACCACCCGGCGATGTCGGAGACCCAGGGTCAGTACGATGGCCAGTTCCTGTTCATCAACGACAAGGCCAACCCACGCCTGGCGGTGATCGACCTGCGCGATTTCGAAACCAAGCAGATCGTCGTCAACCCGATCTACAAGTCCGAGCATGGCGGCGCCTTCGTCACGCCCAACACCGAGTACGTGATCGAGGCTGCGCAGTATGCGACGCCGCTGGCGAACAAGAAGTTCGAGCCGCTCGAAGAGTTCAACGAGAAATACCGCGGCGGCGTCACCTACTGGAAGTTCGATCGCAAGGAAGGGCGCATCGATCCGGCGCAGTCGTTCTCGATCGAGTTGCCGCCGTACAGCCAGGACCTGTCGGATGCCGGCAAGGGGCCGTCCGACGGCTGGTCGTTCACCAACTCCTTCTGTACCGAGCGTTACGTTGGCGGTATCGAAAAGGGTCGCCCGCCCTATGAAGCGGGTTGCTCGGCCAAAGACACCGACTACATGCACGTGATCAACTGGAAGAAAGCCGCCGAGCTGGTGGCTGCCGGAAAGGCCAAGAAGATCAACGGCCACAATGTCCTGCCGCTGGATGTTTCGGTCAAGGAAGGCATTGTCTTCCTGGTTCCGGAGCCGAAATCGCCGCACGGCGTTGACGTCACTCCGGACGGCAAGCTGATCACCGTTTCCGGCAAGCTCGACACGCACGTTTCGGTCTACTCCTTCGAGAAGATCATGGCCGCGATCAAGGCCGGAAAGTTCGAATCGAAGGATCCCTACGGTCTGCCGGTGATCAACATGCAGGACGCGCTGCATACGCAGGTCCAGCTCGGCCTTGGCCCGCTGCATACGCAGTACGACTCCAAGCCCTGCGTGGCCTACACCTCGCTGTACGTTGACTCGCAGGTCGCCAAGTGGAACTACTGCGAAGGCAAGGTGCTCGACAAGATCAGCGTGCACTACAACATTGG
>JEMY01000081.1:0-238 GCA_000585075.1 Candidatus Accumulibacter regalis
CCGGGCGGGGCGGCCGCGGCGGGCTCGCCTGCGCGGTGGCCGGCGCGGCGCGTGACAGGGTGGCGTCGAAGCGCACTGGGCTCTGCGTCGGTGGCGTTTCCTTCTCGGGAAAGAAAAGCGCCACGGCGTGCACGATCAGCGACGCGGCGACGGCCCAGGCCAGCGAGCGTCGGTGCGAGAGCGTGTGCGGAAGGGGGGTGAGGCAGGGATCGATCGGAACTCTTCCTGGGGCGGGCGT
>JEMY01000081.1:252-6606 GCA_000585075.1 Candidatus Accumulibacter regalis
CGGGCGGCCTGGCGTCGTGGACGGCGGATGTTCGCCAGGCGGGTGATTCGGCAGGTCCCACCCCCTCGAAAGTCGTCGTGGCCCCGGCGTCGTGCGGCCTGGAGTGGCTGCATGGTTTGCCGCGAAGTGTACATCACGCCGGTCGTCCCGCCGGCCGCAAGTGAGATCTTCGATCGGCGTATGGCCTTGCTCGCGGTGTGCGTTTCCATCGTGGTGCACGTCGCCTGGGCGCGCCCCGCTTTGGTGCGGCGCATCTGTCCAAAAGCGCGCGCGCTCGTGCGGCTCGCCGTCGATCCCCCCTTAAAGCCTTCTCTTCGTGGCCGGTTTCGCTCCTGGCACGCGGATTGCTTAGTGCCTATCGCTGGAAGAAATTTTTCTGATTGGCCACTTTCCCACCTTCGAGGAGCAAACAGATGCTACGTCGCAATTTTGTCAAGACCGTTTCCGCCGTTGCCGTTAGCGCGGCCCTGGGCCTGGCCTCGTTCAACGCGCTGGCCGCCGAGACGATCAAGGTCGGTGTCCTGCATTCGCTTTCCGGGACGATGGCGATTTCCGAGACGGCGCTCAAGGAAACCGTGCTCATGGCCATCGCCGAGATCAACGCCAAGGGCGGTGTGCTCGGCAAGCAGCTGGAGCCGGTGGTCGTCGATCCGGCGTCGAACTGGCCGCTGTTCGCCGAGAAGGCGCGGCAGCTGCTGAGCCAGGACAAGGTTGCGGTGACGTTCGGCTGCTGGACCTCGGTGTCGCGCAAGTCGGTTCTGCCGGTGTACAAGGAACTCAACGGCCTGCTCTTCTACCCGGTGCAGTACGAAGGCGAGGAGCTCGAGTACAACGTCTTCTACACCGGCGCGGCGCCAAACCAGCAGGCGATCCCGGCGGTCGAGTACCTGATGAGCAAGGACGGTGGTTCGGCGAAGCGTTTCGTCCTGCTCGGCACCGACTACGTCTATCCGCGCACGACGAACAAGATCCTGCGCGCCTTCCTGAAGTCCAAGGGTGTCGCCGACGCCGACATCATGGAGGAGTACACGCCTTTCGGGCATAGCGACTACCAGACGATCATCGCCAAGATCAAGAAGTTCTCGAGTGAAGGCAAGCGCACGGCGGTGATCTCGACGATCAACGGCGACTCGAACGTTCCTTTCTACAAGGAACTCGGCAACGCCGGCATCAAGGCGACCGAGGTGCCGGTCGTTGCGTTCTCGGTCGGCGAGGAAGAGCTGCGCGGCGTCGATACCAAGCCGCTCGTTGGCCAT
The DNA here is from genome assembly GCA_000585075.1 of Candidatus Accumulibacter regalis. Classification (GTDB taxonomy): domain Bacteria; phylum Pseudomonadota; class Gammaproteobacteria; order Burkholderiales; family Rhodocyclaceae; genus Accumulibacter; species Accumulibacter regalis. The sequence goes on from JEMY01000081.1 coordinate 1,509, forward strand.
CTGGCGGCGTGGAACTACTTCATGACCCTCAAGAATCCGGCGAACGACGGCTTCACCAAGGCGTACCGCGCGTGGGCGGTCAAGCAGGGCCTGCCGAACGCCGACAAGGCGGTGACCAACGACCCGATGGAAGCCACCTACATCGGCGTCTATATGTGGAAGCAGGCGGTCGAGAAGGCCAAGTCGACCGACGTCGACAAGGTCATCGCGGCGATGGCCGGGCAGACCTTCAAGGCGCCGTCCGGGTTCACCATCAAGATGGACGAGAAGAACCACCACCTGCACAAGCCGGTGTTCATCGGCGAGATCCGTGCCGACGGACAGTTCGACGTCGTCTGGAAGACCCCTGGCCCGGTCAAGGCGGCCCCGTGGAGCCCGTACATCCCGGGCAACGACAAGAAGAAGGGCGAGCCCGAGGGTAAGTAAGCAAGCGTCGTTCGTTGAACGGATGGCCAAGGGCACGGGCGGCGGGCGTTGTCGCCGTCCGTGCCTGATCCTGGAGAAAGCATGCGTACTATTCGATTAATCGTTGCTGGCTGGCTGTTGGGCATTGCATGCGCGCACGCGGCGATCGACCCGGCGTTGCTCGGCCCGCTGGCGTCCGACGGCAACGACGCCAAGATCGTCGCCATCACGGCGCTGGTCGATGGCGCGCAACGCGAGGCGCTGCCGGTGCTCAAGGCCATGGCCAGGGGCTCGCTGGCGCTGGCCGGCGAACGCGTGGTGATCGTCGATGGCGAGCGGGTGATCGACGCGGCGACCAATGCCGAGATCGTGCCGGCGCCGGAAGTGACCGAATCGATCGGCATCAACAACCGCCTGCGTCGCGAACTCGCTTCGACACTCGCCGCGCTGCGTCTTTTCTCCAGCGACCGCGAAATCCGCTGGGAGGCGGCGCAGGAACTGGCGTCGGGCGCCGACGCCGAGATGCTGCCCTTGCTGGAAAAGGCGCTGGCTTCGGAAGCCGATCCCGAGATCAAGGCGCGTCTGCAGATGGCGTACGCGCAGGGCAGCATCGGTTCAAGCGACGCCGTCGTCCGCCTGTCGGCCGTTCGCCTGCTCGGCGAAAGCGGCGATCCCAATGTCCTGCAGCTGCTCGGGCCGCTGACCGAAAAGCGCGGCGACAGCTGGGCCGAACCCGATAGTGCCGTACGTGCGGCCGCCGGCACGTCGATCCGGGCGATCGAGAAACGCCTGGCGTTTGCCGAGAACGTCGGGCGCGCCTTCACCGGCGTCTCGCTGGCGTCGATTCTGTTGCTGGCGGCCCTCGGCCTGGCGATCACCTACGGCGTCATGGGGGTGATCAACATGGCGCACGGCGAACTGCTGATGGTCGGCGCGTACTCGGCGTGGGCGATGCAGAGCGTCTTCCAGGCCTATTTCCCGAATCTGCTTGACTGGTACCTGCTGGCGGCGATTCCGGTCGGTTTTTGCGCCGCGGCGCTGGTCGGCGTGCTCATGGAGCGCGTCGTCATCCGCCACCTCTACGGGCGTCCGCTGGAGACGCTTCTGGCCACCTGGGGCATTTCGCTGTTCCTGATCCAGGTTGCGCGCACGGTTTTCGGCGCGCAGAACGTCGAGGTCGCCAACCCGGTGTGGATGGCCGGTGGCATTGAAGTGCTGCCCAATCTGTTGTTGCCGTGGAACCGGATCATCATCATCGGCTTCTCGGTTGCCGTGCTGGCGGCCATGTGGTCGATCCTCAACCTCTCGCGCATGGGAATGTTCGTCCGCGCGGTGACCCAGAATCGGCCGATGGCCGGCTGCGTCGGCGTGCCGACGGGGCGCATCGACACCATGGCCTTCGCCCTCGGTGCCGGCATCGCCGGACTTGGCGGCGTGGCGCTGTCGCAGATCGCCAACGTCGGCCCGGACATGGGGCAGGGCTACATCGTCGATTCGTTCATGGTCGTCGTTCTCGGCGGCGTCGGGCAGCTTGCCGGCGCGGTCTGGGCAGCGCTCGGCCTCGGCGTGATGACCAAGTTCCTCGAAGGCTGGACCGGTGCGGTGGTCGCCAAGATCGTCGTCCTGGTGATCATCATCATCTTCATCCAGAAGCGTCCGCAGGGGCTGTTCGCCCTCAAGGGCCGCTTCGTCGAGTCGTGACATTGACTCGTGACATCGTGACCGGAGCGTCCATGACTTCCTCGCCTGCCCGCACGCCCTTCATCGTCCGCCTCGGGCGCAGCCTCGACGCGCGCAGCTGGCTGCTGATCGGGCTGTTCGCCGCCTTCGCGCTGGTGGCCGTTCCGGTCATGCACCTGCTGCTGCCGCCCGGGAATCCGCTGCACCTGTCGACCTACTTCATCACCCTGACCGGCAAGATCCTCTGCTATGCGATCGTCGCCGTGGCCATGGACCTGATCTGGGGTTACGGCGGCATCCTCTCGCTCGGCCACGGCCTCTTCTTTGCCCTCGGCGGCTACACCTTCGGCATGTACCTGATGCGCGAAATCGGTCGTGACGGCAGCTACCAGAGCGACCTGCCCGACTTCATGGTCTTCCTCGACTGGAAGGAGCTGCCCTGGTTCTGGACCGGCAGCGACCATTTCCTGTGGGCCGTGCTGCTGGTTCTCATCGTCCCGGCGCTGATCGCCTTCGTCTTCGGCTACTTCGCGTTTCGCTCGCGAATCAAGGGCGTCTACTTCTCGATCATCACGCAGGCGCTGACCTACGCGGCGATGCTCCTATTCTTCCGCAACGAGACCGGTTTCGGCGGCAACAACGGCTTCACCGATTTCAAGCGCATCCTCGGCTATTCGATCACCGCACCGGAAACCCGCGTCGTGCTCTTCGCGCTCTCGGCGCTGGCGCTGATCGGGACCCTGGTGCTGGCGCGCTTCCTGGTCACTTCGAAATTCGGCCGCATCCTGACGGCGATCCGCGACGCCGAGTCGCGCGTCATGTTCATCGGCTACAACCCGCTGTGGTACAAGCTCTTCGTATGGACCCTGTCGGCCATGCTCTGCGCCATCGCCGGCGCGCTCTACGTGCCGCAGGTGGGGATCATTAACCCCTCCGAAATGGCAGTGGCCAACTCGATCGAAATCGCCATCTGGGTGGCCGTCGGCGGGCGCGGAACGCTGATCGGCGCGGTCATCGGCGCCTTCATCGTCAATCTGGCCAAGAGCTGGTTTACGGTCAGCTTCCCCGAGTACTGGCTGTTCTTCCTTGGCACGCTGTTCATCGTGTCCACGCTGTGGCTGCCACAGGGCGTCGTCGGGCTTTACCGGCGGCTGCGCGCCGGGAGGAGCAATCGGCAGGAGTCGGCGAACGATGCCGAGAAGGGGGCCGGGAAGGCAAGGGAAAACTGCGGCGCGCCGGCGTCGGCTCCCCTGGCTGCCGCGAAAGGAGCCAGCGCATGAACTCGGGTGACCTCTTGCTGACCGACAACCCCGACTGGGACAGCGGTACCGCAGAACTTGGGCACATGCTCAAGCCGGGCCAGCTCGACCTGTCGCACAAGGTCGTCCTCTATCTCGACGGGATCACGGTCAGCTTCGACGGCTTTCGCGCACTGAACAAGCTCTCCCTGACCATCGACGCCGGCGAGCTGCGCTGCATCATCGGGCCCAACGGCGCCGGCAAGACGACGATGATGGACGTCATCACCGGCAAGACGCGGCCCGACGAAGGCAAGGCCTTTTTCGGCCAGACGCTCGACCTGACGCGGCTCTCCGAACCCGAGATCGCGCATCTCGGCATCGGCCGGAAATTCCAGAAGCCGACCATTTTCGAGAACCATACGGTGTTCGAGAATCTCGAGCTGGCGATGAAGACCGACAAGCGCGTCTGGCGCAGCCTGCTGGCGCTGCTCGATTCCGCGGCCGGCGACCGCATTGCCGAGACGCTGCAGACGATTCGCCTCACTGCCCACGCCGATCGCCTGGCCGGCCTGCTCTCCCACGGCCAGAAGCAATGGCTGGAGATCGGCATGCTGCTGATGCAGGAGCCGCGGCTGCTGCTCCTCGACGAACCCGTTGCCGGCATGACCGACGAGGAAACCGAACGCACCGGCGAGCTCTTCCTGACCCTGGCCGGCAAGCATTCGCTGGTCGTCGTCGAACACGACATGGCTTTCGTCAAGCAGCTCGGCGGCAAGGTCACGGTGCTGCACGAAGGCAGCGTTCTCGCCGAAGGCGCGCTCGAAGACGTGCAGGCCGACGCGCGGGTCATCGAAGTCTACCTGGGGCGCTGAGAACATGCTCGACGTAAAGAATCTCAACCAGTTCTACGGCGGCAGCCACATCCTGCGCGACCTCAGTTTCAGCGCCGAGGCCGGCAAGGTGACGGCGGTTCTCGGCCGCAATGGCGTCGGCAAGTCGACCCTGCTCAAGTCGCTGATGGGAATGGTGCCGACGAAAGGCGGCAGCATCGAGTTTGCCGGCCGCGACCTGACCCGCAGCGCGTCGCACCAGCGGGTCAAGGCGGGCATCGGTTACGTGCCGCAGGGACGCGAGATCTTCCCGCGCCTGACGGTGCACGAGAACCTGCTCATGGGACTGGCCAGTTGTCCGGGCAGTACGCCGATTCCCGAGCGCATCTTCGAGATGTTCCCGGTGCTGCGCCAGATGCTGCGCCGCCGCGGCGGCGACCTCTCCGGCGGCCAGCAGCAACAGCTGGCGATCGGCCGCGCGCTGGCCATGGGCCCCAGGCTGCTGATCCTCGACGAACCGACCGAAGGCATCCAGCCGTCGATCATCAAGGACATCGAGCGCGCCATCCGTGCGCTTGCGCAAAGCGGCGAAATGGCCATCCTGCTCGTCGAACAGTACTATGATTTCGCGCGTTCGCTGGCCGATCAATATCTGGTCATGGAACGTGGCGAAATCATCATGCGCGGACGAGGTGAAGACATGGAGAAAGACGGGGTTCTCGCCGCCCTCGCCGTTTGATCGCGGCGCAGGGCGAGGAGGGGTGGCGCGATGAAGCGCCGCGCCAAGGTCCGGAGGGGCGCGATGAAGCTGCACGCGGAGGTCTGGAGGGGCGCGATGATGCTGCGCGCCCTAGCCGCCAGGCGCTCGAGGAGGCGGCGCGCCCGGGCTGGCAGGCGCGGCTGGCGCTGGGCGTCGAACGCCGCGGCGGGTCCAGCGTGCTC
>JEMY01000082.1 GCA_000585075.1 Candidatus Accumulibacter regalis
TCACGCGTCCCGGGCGCAGCAGGCGCGGCGGCTGGGTCTCGCCGCGGCTCAGGTCGACGATCGTCGACTCGATGCCGACCAGGCAGCGACCCCCGTCGAGGACCAGCGGCACGGCCTCGCCCAGCTCTTCGCGCACATGTCTCGCTTCGGTCGGGCTGATGCGCCCGAAGCGGTTGGCCGACGGCGCGGCGACACCGCACATGCCGCCGACGCCTCCGCCGGCCTCGGCGTAGGCACGCAGCAGCGCCAGGGCCACGGGATGGGCCGGCACGCGTACGCCGATCGTGTCCTGGCCGCCGGTGGTCGCGGTGGGAACCGCCGCTGCGCGCCTGAGGATCAGGGTCAGCGGTCCCGGCCAGAAGGCCTCGGCGAGTTCCCAGGCCAGTGGCGGGATGTCGCGGGCCCAGCGTTCGAGACAGCCGGCGCCGGCGAGATGGACGATCAAGGGGTGATCGGCGGGGCGACCCTTGGCCGCAAAAATCCTCGCCACTGCGTGCGGGTTGGCGGCGTCGGCCCCCAGACCGTAGACCGTCTCGGTCGGAAAGGCGACCAGCTCGCCGGCCTGCAGCAGCGCGACGGCACGATCGATGTCGGCCTGCTCAGGAAGCATCGACGATGCCGATCGCAGCGCGCGCTGCCAGCGCCCTTTCGCGGGCTTGCTGCGGGTCGTCGTCGACCACCGTGAAATGCCCCATCTTGCGACCGTGCCGTGCGTGGTGCTTGCCGTAGAGGTGCAGCTTGAGGCCCGCAAAGGCGTGCAGCTGCGACCAGTCGGGTTCCCGGTAGCGAGGACCGGCGGGGCCGTTTTCGTACCACAGGTCGCCGAGGAGGTTGACCATCGCCGCTGCCGAGTGCGCGCGCGGGTCGCCGAGTGGCAAGCCGCAGAGCGCGCGTACCTGTTGCTCATACTGGCTGGTCAGGCAGGCGTCGAGCGTGAAGTGACCGCTGTTGTGCGGACGCGGCGCCATTTCGTTGACCACCAGCTCGCCGTCAACGACGAAGAACTCGACCGCCAGCGTGCCGATATAGCCCAGGCCGTCGGCGATCTTCTCGGCCAGCTCGGCGGCCCTGCTGCGCAGCCCGGACGGCGCGCGCGCCGGTACCAGGGAAACGTCGAGGATGCCCTTGCGGTGACTGTTCTCGACGGCCGGAAAGCTCTTCATCCGGCCGTCTTCGTCGCGCGCCAGGACGACCGAGATTTCGCTGCCGAGCGCGAGCTTCTGTTCGAGGACGCAGGTCTCGCCCTGGAAGTGCTGGAAAGCAGCGATGGCTTGTTCACGGCCGTCGACCACCGCCTGTCCCTTGCCGTCGTAGCCGAAACGGGCGACCTTGAGGATGGCCGGGAATAGGCCCGGCGCGGCACTGCGCAGATCCGCTTCGCCCGTCACGGCGATGAAGTCGGCGATCGGCAGGCCGTGCTGGCGCAGGAAGTTCTTCTCTGCGATGCGGTTCTGGCAGACGCTGACTGCCGCTGCCGACGGTCGGACGAGGACGAACTTGGCCAGGTAGTCGAGGGTGGCGGCGGGGACGTTCTCGAACTCGGTGCTGATCGCCGTGCACGCCTGCGCCAGTTCGTCGAGCGCTGGATAGTCGTCGTAGCCGGCGACCAGATGGCGGTCGGCAATCAGTCCGGCGGGGCTGCGCGGGTCGGGGTCGAGTACCCAGACCTTGTAGCCGAGTTCGTGCGCGGCGGCGACGAAGAAGCGGCCGAGTTGGCCGCCGCCGAGCATGCCGAGATTTGCAGGAGGAAGAATCATTTTCTTCTCACGTGGCGCGCGGCGATCCGTTGAACGAGACGCGGATAGCGGCGCGTGAAGGAAGTGTTGCCGGAAGCGGGGGGCTGCTCGGCGCTGCGCTGCGTCACACTTCCGGCAGCTTCATGGCCATGACCTTGGTCGCCTGCGCCTGCCGGAACTCGTCGAGGCGCTGGGCCAGCGCCGGGTCACCGGTGGCCAGCATGGCGACGGCAAACAGCGCGGCATTGGCCGCGCCGGCTTCGCCGATGGCAAAAGTGGCGACCGGTATCCCTTTCGGCATCTGCACGATCGAGAGCAAGGAATCCTGTCCCGACAGCGCCTTCGACTGCACCGGCACACCGAGAATCGGCAGGGTGCTCTTGGCGGCGAGCATGCCGGGCAGATGCGCCGCGCCACCGGCGCCGGCGATGATCGCCTTCAGGCCTCGCGCGGCAGCTGTCGACGCGTACTCGAACAACAGGTCCGGGGTGCGATGGGCGGAGACGACGCGTGCTTCGAAAGGCACGCCGAACTCCTTGAGCATCACGGCCGCGGCCTGCATGGTTGGCCAGTCGGAATCCGAGCCCATGACGACGCCGACCAGCGGAGCCTGTTGCTGCGCCATCAGAGCGCCTCTCTTTCGGCGGCTTCGAGGGTGTTGGCGAGCAGCATGGTGATGGTCATTGGCCCGACGCCGCCGGGGACCGGCGTGATCGCCGAGGCGACCTGGCTGACCGCAGCGAAGTCGACGTCGCCGCAGAGCTTGCCATTCGGCAGGCGATTGATGCCCACGTCGATGACCACCGCACCGGGCTTGACCATCTCGGCGGTGACGAATTGGGCACGCCCGAGCGCGGCGACCAGGATGTCGGCGCGCCGGGTATGGAACAGGAGGTCGCGCGTCTGCGAATGGCAGACGGTGATCGTCGCGCCGGCCTGCATCAGGAGCATGGCCATCGGCTTGCCGACGATGTTCGAGCGACCGATGACCACTGCCTCCTTGCCTTTCAGGTCGATGCCGGCGTCGGCGAAGAACTTCATCACGCCATACGGGGTGCACGGGATGAAGCGCGGATTGCCCTGCATCAGGGCGCCAAAGTTCTCGGCATGAAAGCCGTCGACGTCCTTCTCCGGCGAGATCGCCTTGAGTACCGCGTCGCTGTCGAAGTGTTTTGGCAATGGCAACTGGACGAGGATGCCGTGGATCCTGGAGTCGGCATTGAGTTCGGCGATCTTCTTGAGCACCACCGCCGGCTCGACGTCGGGCGGGTAGCTGATTTTCTCGGAGTGGAAGCCGGCCTCCGCGCAGGCGTTGACCTTGTTGCGGACATAAACCTGCGAAGCGTGGTCTTCGCCGACCAGGATCACCGCCAGTCCGGGGCGTGTGCCGCGCGCGGCAAGGGCTTCGGCGCGGGTCTTGAAGTCGGCACGCAGTTTTTGTGCGAGAACGGTGCCGTCGAGGATTTTTGCGGTCATGTCGGGTGTTCCTGGAGTCGCCAGAAGGGAGGTGGAGAAAGGGGCGGGAAGGGCAATGGCGGACGGCAGCGGCGGGCGACGTACGGGCGCCAGCCGCGCTGACGGTCGCAGGGAGCGCGGCCTCTTCTCAACACCTCGGGAAAGCCGCGATTTTATCGCAAATCGGCCCCTGCCCGGTACTGCCAAGCAGGGTGGTGCCGAGTCGCTGGTCGAGCTTGGCCGCCGCAAGGGAAGCAAGCGCGCAAGGGTCGTGTTGCACGCGGTGTGGAAGCCAAGGATTCCGGCGACGACAGGCTTTCAGGCGGCTGCCCAGTTTGCTGAAGGCGGCGGAATTGCGGCGCCACGCCCGCCCCGAAGTGGCGACCAAGGCAGCGGTGTTAAGCGGGCCAGCGAGCCGCTGATTGACGATTTTCGGTTGCCGCCGATCAACTTCCTGGCCAAGGCACGGTCAATAGGAAGTGCCGAAAAGCCTCGAAAGTGCCACTCGGGGCCAAAAAATTGCACGATACAAAATGCTGTTTTACAATGCGATAAACAGGCGCTTGCTGCACTGCGGTACTTTGTCGGCACGCAAGCGTTTACCCTCCGTGTTGGCGTCCGCTTTGGCGTCCGGCAAGACTATTCATTTCATGATTCTGCAGACCAGGAGACAAGTTCATGGCAGCTCTGCCCGAAAACGCGCTGTCGGCCGGCGCCACCGATGCCGACCCGCAAGAGACCCAGGAATGGCAAGACGCGCTCAGTGGTGTAATCGACAGGGAAGGCGCCGAGCGCGCTCACTACCTGATCGACGGCCTGATTTCGCAGGCGCGCCAGGAGGGAATCGATATCCCCTACAGCGCCACTACCGAGTACATCAATACCATCCCGGTCGATCAGCAGCCCAAGTATCCCGGTAATGCCGATCTCGAAATCAGGATTCACAACTACATTCGCTGGAACGCCATGGCGATGGTTGTGCGCGCCAACCGCGACACCAACGTCGGTGGCCACATCGCTTCCTTTGCCTCGGCGGCGGCGCTTTACGATGTCGGCTTCTCGTGGTTCTGGCACGCGCCTTCCGAGCAGCACGGCGGCGACCTGATCTTCTTCCAGGGACACTCGGTGCCCGGTGTTTACGCGCGGGCGCACCTGCTCGGGCGTCTGACCGACGAGCAGATGGACTGCTTCCGGCAGGAAGTCGATGGCAAGGGGGTGTCTTCCTACCCGCACCCCTGGCTGATGCCCGATTTCTGGCAGTTCCCGACGGTGTCGATGGGCCTCGGTCCGATCCAGGCGATCTACCAGGCGCGTTTCATGAAGTACCTCGACAGCCGCGGCTTCATCCAGGCCGGAGACCGTAAGGTTTGGGCTTTCCTCGGCGACGGCGAGACCGACGAGGTCGAATCGCTGGGCGCCATCGGCATGGCCGCACGCGAAAATCTCGACAATCTGATCTTCGTCATCAACTGCAACCTGCAGCGTCTCGACGGGCCGGTGCGCGGAAACGGCAAGATCATCCAGGAACTCGAAGGCACTTTCCGCGGCGCCGGCTGGAACGTCATCAAGCTGGTCTGGGGAACGCAATGGGACACGCTCCTGCTGCGCGACAAGAAGGGCATCCTCAAGCAGCGCATGATGGACGCCGTCGACGGCGAGTACCAGACCTTCAAGGCCAAGGACGGGGCCTACGTCCGCGAGCATTTCTTCAATACTCCGGAACTCAGGGAACTGGTCGCCGACTGGACCGACGAGCAGGTCTGGGGGCTGAACCGCGGTGGTCACGACATCTTCAAGATCTTCAGCGCCTACAAGGCGGCCGTCGAGCACCAGGGCCAGCCGACGCTGATTCTGGCCAAGACGATCAAGGGCTTCGGCATGGGCCAGGCCGGCGAGGCGATGAACATCTCGCACCAGCAGAAGAAACTCGATTACGAGGCGATCAAGCGCTTCCGCGATCGCTTCAGCCTGCCGGTCGCCGACGACCAGCTCAAGGAACTGCCGTACCTGAAGTTCGCGGAGGGCTCGCCGGAACTGACCTACATGCGCCAGCGGCGGATGGACCTCGGTGGCTACCTGCCGAAACGCCGCCGCACTGCCGAAGCACTGGATATCCCCGCCCTGTCGGCTTTCGACGCGCTGCTCAAGGCGTCGGGCGAGGGGCGTGAAGTATCGACCACGATGTCCATCGTCCGCTTCCTGAACATCCTGCTCAAGGACAAGAAGGTCGGCCGCCACGTGGTCCCCATCGTTCCCGACGAATCGCGCACCTTCGGCATGGAAGGTCTCTTCCGGCAGATCGGCATCTGGAATCAGCAAGGCCAGAAGTACGTCCCCGAAGACCACGACCAGCTGATGTTCTACAAGGAGTCGATCGACGGCCAGGTGTTGCAGGAAGGAATCAACGAAGCCGGCGCAATGAGCGACTGGATCGCTGCGGCGACCGCGTACTCGGTGCACGGCGTCCAAATGATTCCCTTCTACATCTGCTATTCGATGTTCGGTTTCCAGCGCGTGATGGATCTTTGTTGGGCGGCTGGCGACCAGCGCGCGCGCGGTTTCCTGATCGGCGGTACCGCCGGCCGGACGACGCTCAATGGCGAAGGCCTGCAGCACGAAGACGGTCATTCGCTGATCCTCTCCGGTCTGATCCCGAACTGCATCAGCTACGACCCGACCTTCTCCTTCGAAGTCGCCGTCGTCATGCGTGAAGGGATGCGCCGGATGTACCAGGAGCAGGAGGATGTCTTCTATTACATCACCGTGATGAACGAGAACTACGAGCATCCGGAGATGCCGGCAGGCGCCGAGGCCGACATCCTCAAGGGCATGTACCTGCTGCGCCGCGGCGCGTCCGCGGAGGGCAAGGCAGCGGCGCCACGGGTGCAGTTGCTCGGTTCGGGAACCATTTTCCGCGAAGTCATTGCCGCCGCCGACCTGCTCAAGAACGACTGGGGTGTCGATGCCGACCTCTGGGGCTGCCCGGGCTTTGGCGAACTGGCACGCGAGGGCAATGACGTGCAGCGCTGGAACATGCTCAACCCGACCGAGAAACAACGTCTGTCGCACGTCGAGAAATGTCTCGGCGAGACGCGCGGTCCGGTCGTCGCGGCGACCGACTACGTCAGGTTGTTCGCCGAACAGATTCGTCCCTTCATCAACCGTCGCTACGTAACCCTGGGTACCGATGGCTTCGGCCGCTCGGACACGCGCGAGAAGCTGCGTCATTTCTTCGAGGTCGACCGCCGCTGGGTCACCGTGGCTGCGCTGAAAGCGCTCGCCGACGAGGGAACGATCGAGCCGGCAACGGTCGCCACGGCAATTGCCCGCTACGGCATCGACGTGAACAAACCCAATCCGATGACGGTTTAAGGGAGCCCCCTGATGAGTCAAATGATCGAAGTAAAAGTCCCTGATATCGGTGATTACACCGACGTGCCGGTGATTGACGTCTGTGTCAAGGCGGGCGATGTGGTCAAGGTCGATGACGCCCTGGTCACCCTCGAATCCGACAAGGCGACGATGGACGTGCCGTCTTCGGCGGCCGGCGTGGTCAAGGAAGTGCGCGTCAAACTGGGCGACAAGATTTCGGAAGGCGCGGTGGTCGTCGTCCTCGAAGCCGCCGGGGCAAGCGCTGCCGCCGCGCCTGCCGCAGTGTCTTCGAACGCGCCCGCC
>JEMY01000083.1 GCA_000585075.1 Candidatus Accumulibacter regalis
CACCCGATCCATGCTCACTAAATTAATGTGCATCGGTGTCTCAAAGTCATTGACACGTTCCGATGGCGGCTCCTCTCAGTTACCTGCCGTTGAACCGCTGATGGGACGGACGACTGCTTTGGGTCGATAGCACCAATTGCCGAGCGGCCGAAGCGGCCATGGCGATGGCAACTACTCGTAGGGTAGCCGTGGTCTGCCCCGCTTGGCCGCAGCCTTACAATCCCCATAGCGACGGCCATCGCGGCGGTTCAGCCCAACAAGGTTTATCTGCCGCGAGCGGCCAGCGATTGAGCCCAGCGCTCCCCCGCGGGGCGACCGATAAACCTTACTCGTTAGAGTACAAATCAATCCAACCCTTTACGCGCTTTCTCACAAAACTGCTATCGGAACGGCTCTCTGGATTTCTGGCTTGGCAGATCCGGCCGAACTGCCGACGATCGGCCAGAGATTGACGAATTTTGGAAGTGGCGCCTACACCTTCGGGCACACCGGCCTAACCGGAGCACTGAGGCGCTGGCGAAAATGCGGCAGGGGTTTTCGAGAGCGGTTTCCCGCGCGCCCGCCACACCGATGGAATCGACCTGCCCGTCTCCTCAACGCGATATCGGCGCCCCCAACCTTGGGGCGGTGCCACCTTCAGGGCGATGTCTCGGAGACTCGCTTTCTCGCCACGATGAAGACGGCCTTGTTTTCGCCTGGCGACCAGCAATGCTCGATCTCGAGTTCGGCGTGTTTCAGCTCCGCCGTCAACTGGCTCAGCGTGAGCGAAAAAACGCTGGGCAGCAACGGCAATGCGCGAAACAGCGCCGCCACAGCACGCATCTGCCAAGAGCCATCCCCGATGCAGATGGTACTGGAGATGAACAGGCCGCCCGGCTTGAGCAATTCCTTCACCCGGGTCAGGGTCTGCGCCCGATCGGGCAAGAGGTGGACGATGTTCATCGCCAGGATCACGTCCCAGCTGCCCGCAGGGCTTTCAAGCTCGGCAAGGGTGCCCTGTGCAAAGCTCACGTTGCTCGCTCCGGCCGCCCGAGCCTTCTCGCGGGCGATGTCGAGCATGCGGGCGGAATAGTCGATGGCAAGGATATGCGCCACATGCGGAGCATGCAAGATGGCCGTCGAACCCGTGCCGCAACCGAACTCCAGTATGCGGCTATCCGGCCTTAGCAGGGCCCGGGTCTTCTCCATCTTGGTTTCATAGGACGCCTGATCGATAATCGGCATCCTCGCGTAGCGCTTGGCCAGCCGATCCCAGAACCAGGAACGCTGCATCATGATCGATCCCTCCCTGCTCATCGAAGTGCAATCGCGAGCGGCCGCAAGGGCGCGGCATCGCCGCCGTGCCGGGGCGTGAGTGAACGCTCGATCCGTTCATCGCTCGCCTTTCGTTCCTGCGCCTATCGCGCCCAGGCAGGCGGCGTGGGCGGCGGCGGGGCATAGGCGTCGTCCAGGCGAAGCTCGCGTCCGTCGCGGATCGTCCAGCATTCGAGCCCGCGCAACCACAACTGGTGAAGATGATCTCCGATCTCGGTCTCGTCAAGGAAGACGAAGCCCACATTGTTGACCCTTTTGCCCTTGACGTCGCCGCGCACCACGCAGGCGTCGAGCATTTCCCGCGGCGAGACGGCACGCCCGAGCACGGTGACTTTCAGCACGCCCCTGCGTTCTTCGAGAACCCCGTTGAAGTCATGCCGCAGCAGATAGCCATCCTTGATGAAGCCGCCCTGTGGTTCGCTGCTGAGCGCGATGTGACCGGGCTTGGCTTGCTGCAGGCTGGTGGCGGCATCGGCCTTCAGGTCGTGAAACTGGACAAAGGAAAGATCGCCCCGGCGCGTCAGCTTGATCGGGCAGTAGTCGAGCCACCGATCCGATACCAGCCGCCGGTGGCCTGCGCCCTTGATCGCTGCAAAGGCGCCGTGCAGGCGATGACGGTTGGTGAAGCCCGGCGGGATGTAATCGGGATCGATGGCTTGCCACTCGCGATACAGCGTGGAGAAGGATGCGAGCTCGAAATCGAGCTCCCCCAGCCAAGCGATGATCGTTTCGGGGTCCGGCGGCAGCGGCAGCGTGACCTCCACCGTCAGGCCGGGGTAGACGGCGAGGCGCCGCTGTTCGTCCCACACCGCCTCGAAGCACTTGGAGGCGTCACCGATCCGATCGGGCCACCCGGGCGCGATCGCTTGCGCGGCGTAATCGGTTTCCAGCGTTTCCGGCAGCGACTCGTGGAAGTACGACTGCTCGCTGATTTTTCTTGCCAGCGCATTGATGTCTTTTCCGGACAAGCTCAGTTCAATCACGTTTGTCGCCCTCGTCTCCATTCTGCAGCAATCTTAAGCGCTGTTGCCAAGCGCACCATGGTCTTCGCTCGCGGCGGCTCAAGGCACCGCCTCGCGCGCAGCCTTCGACTTCTTCGCTGCGGCGGTCAGCCCGGCCAGCACCGTCCTATAGTTCGCGCCCGTGACCGGGACCATCTTCCCGTTCTCGTCGTAGATGCGGAACTCCAGGGACGCGTTCTCCTTCAGCCGATCCGTCACGAACACGACGTTCGCATTCGAGGTCAGGAAGTCGGGATTAAGGATCACCCACACGACCTTGCGAATCGTTCGCGGCGTCGCCTTGGCCCCTGCCGCGCCCGGCAGCATGACATCCTTGCCCTGCAGCGCGAGGTGCGCGTCGAGTTCGCCCCTTTCGCGCTCGCCGACCGGCGAGGACACGTTCTTGATTTCCACCAGATCGGCCTGTTCGTCGCCCACGAGCTTGAGCAGGTCGAGATTGCGATCCTGACCGAGGTCGGCGCCCTTGTAGCGGTCGGAGATATCCTTCTGGCTGACGCTGAACTGCGTCTTGTCGCCGGCTTGTGCGAACCAGTGGGTGTGCCACTTTTCGCCCAGGCTTCCGATGTCGGCGCTGTCGAGCTGGCGCGTGATGCTGAGCAGACGCTCGTGGCTGGCGGCGATCTGGGCCTCGCGCGGATCAATGCCCTGATCGATCAACGCCTGGTAGCGCGGCGAATCCGCCAGGGACTTGGGATCGGTCAGGTGGGGCAGGATGACTTCATTGATGAAGTGCTGCTTGGTCGTGTGCCGAATCGTTCTGATCGTGAGTCCGTTCGGGGAATCGCCTCGCGAATCGCCGCCTTCCGTCTGCTTCATCTTGTCGATGATCGCGACCTTGTCGACGCCGAGCTCGCCGATCGCTTTGGTGAACTTGCCGAACGATGACTTCGCCTCGCCGCCACCGAGCTCGCCGTAGGCTTCGTCCCAGGTCTTGGCGTCGAATGACGCCGAATCGCTGTCAGCTTTCTCCGCGATCGGGCGGATGAATTTCGCGGGTTTCGATTTGTCGGCAGCCTTGCTGTAGGCGTCGTGGTCGAACCAGAAGTGCGGCGCCTTCTCGTCCGTGCGTACGAGCTTGAGCCCGCCGGTCGTGTCCTCGCGCCAATGATGTCCTTTCGGCGCATCTCCCAAACCGATCGAAGTCGCTTTCAGGGCACCTGCGGACGCGTTCTCGGCGATCGGGCGAATGGCGAGCTTCGGATCGCCCGCCTTGCCCTTGGCGATCTCCGCTCGCAGGGTATCCTGATTGAGGAAGTACCCCGCTGCCTTCTCGTTTTGCCACACCAATTCGAGCTGCCCCTCGCGCTCTCGCCAGTAGTGCCCCGTCGGAGTCGCCTGGTCCAGCCCGAGCGTCTCTGCCCGCACGAGTCCAGCCGATTTCTTCCGGGCGGCGATGAAACCCTGGCCGGCCTCCAGCGAGTCGAGATCGCGCATGTGCTGCAGGATCTGCTTGTCGATGTCGGCGATGTGCCGGTCGATGATCGCGTTGTCGATTTCCTTGTCGACCAGGCGCCGCGCGTTGAGATCGATCGCTTCCTGCCGGGCGAAGAGATCGTCGCGGATTTCGGTCAGCTTCTTGATTTCCAGCTCGGCCTCGAAGCCCTTGCTGCCGTACTGCGGCGTCTGCGTAAAGCCGAGCAGGGAAATCGCGCGCGCGAGCAGGCTGCGTACCGACCCGCTGAAGCCCTCGTACTTGCGCAGCGTGCGCACCGTCGGCATGTGCAGCTCGATGTCGCGTGCGCTCGCCTCGCTGCCGTGATGGATCCGCACCTTGCCGTTGTCGTAATGGACCTGCACTGTCGCCGCGTCGTCGCCACGCAGCGTCGGGTCCTGGAACAGCATCACCTTGCCGGCGAGGTCGCCCATCGCCGCCAGCAGCTTGGCGCGCTCACCCGGAGTCTTCAGGCGGAACGGCTCGCCGCCGAACGGCGTCTTCGCCTCGTCGGGCACCTTGGTTTCGAGCCTGGTCGTGAACGGATCGAGCATCTGGTTGCGCGTGCTCTGCTGGTGGAAGGCGTTGCGGAACGCGATCATGAAGTCGTAGTCCTGGCTGGACCGCGTCTTGCCGAATCCCTGCGCTTCCATGTCGGCGATATGGCTGTCCATGGCGGCCAGCATGTCCGCGCGCGCTTCCGGCGAGGCGTTCGCCAGCTCGCGCGCGAGATCCGCCGCCTCGGCGATGTTTGCCGGCGGCTTCTGGTTGATCTTGTCCAGCACCGCCTTGACGCTGGCATCCGCTGCCTTCGCGCCGGCCATCGCCGCCGGCGCGGAAATCACCGACTCGAAGAGCTGCTTGATGTCCTCGACGATGGGAACGCCGAGATAGCCCATCATCCGCGCCGTGAAGAAGTCTCCGGTTTCGGCCGCTTCCTTGAGGAACGCCGCCACGGTGAGCGCGGCCGTGATGTCGCTTCCGCCGGCGACTTTCATCGCCTTGCCGATCCCCAAGGACAATATTCTGCCGATCGGCCCCAGGCTGCCCAGCACGCCGAGCCCGAAGCCGAGGCCGAAAGCCTTTGTCAGCACCTTGGCGATTTCCGCTGGCTCGAGCATCTTGGCGAACACCTTGCCGATGCCGTGCTCGACATTCATCACATGGATGATCGCCGCGACGCGCAGCGCCGAATCGCCCTCCTTGAAGAAGAAGTTGAGATAGTCGAGCATCGCGCCTTGCAGCAGTTCGGTACCCGTCGGGGACGTCGTGCTGCTGCCACGTCCGGGCATGCCGATGGCCTTGCGCGCGCCCCGGTCGGCGCGCTCGAGGCTGGAAGTCTGCGAGGTCTGGGCGCCCTCCAGCGCGGGTGTCGGCCCCACGTGCCGCAGTGTCCTGGCATTGCTGAATTTGCCGGGGGAGGGCACCGCCACCAATGCCGAATGCGTGGTCTTGAGCGTCGCGGCGTGCTGGCGCTGCGCCAATAGGAATTCCGCCACCTCGGGCGTCGCCGTCTTCTGCTCGTAGGCGATGGTTTTTCCCGACAAGTAATCGGGAACTTCGACCAGATAGCTCCAGCCTTCCTTGGCCTCGACCTTGCGCAGTCCCAGCACCGGCAGCGCTGCCGGGGTAAGCCCCTGCTGGTGGGCAGCCTCCGTCTGCAGGAACGGCGGCACGCTGGCGGCGCGCGAGAACCGGGCCGAACTGGTCTCGGCGCCTTCTGCGGCGACCTTGCTGCGGGAGGCCTCCTCGCCAGCCGCGGTCAGGGAGGACGCGCTGCCGTAGAGCTCCGCGAACTCGTATTGCGCATCGCTGGCGCCGGTTCCGGAAAGCACCTGTTTGCGGCGCATGGCCTGCTGCGCGATCACGCTGCCAAACTCGCGCTCGACCCCGGTGCCGACGAAGAGTCCGAGCAGGCCCATGGTCTGCTTCATGGTTTCGTAGCGCAGCCACGCCGTCATCGTGTCGCCGCTTACCGAGAGCGTGCCGATGGCGGTCGCCTGGTGGATGCCGTGCCACAGGTCCAGCGCGCCGGCCTGCTGGATCACGGTCTTCTCCGCCTCGATGCCGAAGAGGCTGAACCAGTGCTGGTGTACTTTCGCAAACTCGGGCAGGTTGTATTTCGCTTCCTCGTGCGGCGGGACGATCTTGGCCAGCTGCCCCTGCAGGCCCTCGCTTTGCCGGTTGATCCGATCCGCGAGGTCGTGCTGCGCCGCGGCCGCGAAGCCCTCCGTCGTCTTCGGAAACGCCACTTGCGGCTTGATCTCCGCCGCTTCGGCCTCGTCGTTCAGCCCGCTTTCCGCGAAGAAGGGATCGTCCACCCGCGCGGCCATGTTGAGCGGCTGTGCCGCGAGCAGCGATTTCGTGTCACCGAGCGCGGTGCGCGTGTCTTCCTCGCTCCTCGCCGTCTTGCGGATTTCCGAGAGCGTCTTTTCCACGCTGGTGTCCAGCGCTGTGGGCGCCGTCGGATCGTCGGTCATCTTCATCAGCTTGTCGTTGACCAGCAGCGCCCGACGCGCCAGCTCGCTGCGCATCCGGTAGTTCTCCGCTTGCTCGTCTCGCGCTGCGCGCGGATCGAACTGGTTGCGGAGATCGACGAGCGTGGCGACCAAACCCTCGAGCTCCAGCATCAGCAGGCTCTTGCCGTCGCTGAGCGCGGCGACGATGCGCGCGAGGTCCTGCGAGAGTTGCACGAAGGCTGTGTCGCTGCTGCCGGCCATCGCGCTGAGATCGGGGTCGGCGTCGATGTCGGCGCCGTGCGCGTGCTCCTGCAGGCTCAGGGCCACGAAATCCGCCGAATGCGAGACCAGCCGCCCGTAGATGTACTCGAAGCCGAAGCTGGTGACCTGGATGTCGCCCGGTAGCGAGGGCATCAGTTCGTAGACCTTCTTCACCGCCCCGGCGAGATCAAGGGACTGGTAGGCTCCACCGACGGTAAGGCCGTCGGTCAACTCTGCCATCTCGTCCGCCGCCGCGTTGACCGAGCCCTGATTCCCCGCGTCCAGATTCAGCCCCTCGCTGCTCTCGGCGCAGGCCGACTTGATGCGTGCCTTGAAATCCGGCAGATCTCCCGTCGCCTCCGCGTACACCGAGTAGAAGGCGATGGTGAAATGCGGCCGGGATCGGTGTGCCGACAAGGGAAGCTGGTTCAGTCGCGTGGCATCCTCGGGCGCGCGGCGGATACGCTGTTCACCCCCGCTTGCCTGGAGGACGTGGGTCAGCTCGTGGGCGAGCAGGTGGCGCCCGGCGTCGCTGTCGGGCGCGAACTCGCCGGCGCCGAAGACGACCTGATCACCGTAGGCATAGGCACGCGCGCCGATCCGGCGCGCCGAATCGGCGGCCGCCGCGTCGTCGTGGATGCGGACGTCACCGAGATCACGACCGAAGCGTGGCTCGAAGAAGTCACGCGCGCTCGCGTTCAACGCCCGGCCGCCGTTCCGGCTCGGGACGGCGAAGGAGGCAGCGGGTGCCGGGCCCGACGCTGTCGGCTTTCGCGATAGGGAAGGGCTTCGCGTGTCGCGCTGCGCCTTCGCCGACGCCCGCGCGGCGGTCGTGTGTACGAATGGAGACGTCGCGGGCGGCCCGGCGGTCGGCATACCCATGACCCGGTCCGCCCAGCGGTCGGCTTCCTCCTCGTCCGGATCGTGCGGGCGACTGACGCTGAGCTTTGCCCGCACGCCGTGCAGCGCGAACGCCGCCGCGCGCGTCTCGTTGCCTTGGGAGCGGGGCGGCGCGGATTCGCCGGCGTGCGGAAAAGCCGAGGCAGGCGCGCCTGCCCCCAGGCCCGG
>JEMY01000084.1 GCA_000585075.1 Candidatus Accumulibacter regalis
AGCCGCTGCTCGGGTTCGCCGACGCCGTCGATGGCGGCGAGCAGGCGCGTGTAGCCGGCGTCGAGGCCCTCGACCATCGCCGTCTTCAACAGCTCCTGTTTGCTGCGAAAGTGATAGAAGGGGCTGCCCGAGCGCATGCCTTCTCAGTCGCCGTATCTTCGTCAGGGGTCGCCAGCAACAGTCGAGCGCACGCGGCGCGCTCGCCAGCCGTCAGCTTCAGCGCCTCGGCTTCGAGAATTTCGAGTTGATTTCCCATAGTCACTGCCTCCTGACGATTATCCCGATATTTCTTTGCCGGGCTTTCGGCCAGCCACGACGCCATAGGTGCGCGGCGCGGAGTTGTTACGTCACACTAGCCGTGTGCGGGAAAATTGCATGCACGGTTCGATGAGGGATGGCAGGCGAAAGCCTGCCCTCTCTCTACCCTACCCGTGACGGGTTCGAACTCTCAGGCGTGCCCTGCGGTGGCCAAAACCCAGCAGCGCCAGCCCAAGGCCGAGCAAGGCCACCGTACCCGGCACGGGCACCAGCGCGTCGCGGATGTCGATCCTGAACGCGAAAAAGCTACCGTTGTTGGTGTTGCGCCCGTAGCCCACGATCTGCCCTGCGTCGTTGATGGCACTGGCCGATTCTAGGTACTCATAGGACTTCAGCGACACCAGATCATTCAGGTCGAACAGCTCTGATCTATCCCAGTAAAGGGCGTGAAACCGATCGAAAAAGCCGTCCGCGTCTGAGTCGACGTTGGAGTACCCAACGATCGCACCCCTTGCGTTGATGGCCTCTGCGTAACTGAACCCGAACCCCGAGGCATCGGTGCCGAGGTTGCCCAGGTTCGTCATCGTGGTGCCGTCGCTGCGGAAGGCGGCTTGCCCCTTATAGTTGCCCGCGGCATCGTAGACGCCGGAGTATCCGGCGACCTGCCCGCTCGCGTTGATGGCTACCCCATAGCTGAACCCTATGCCCGCTGCGTCAGTGCCGAGGTTGCCCAAGTTCGTCACCGTACTTCCGTCGCTACGAAAGGCGGCCTGCCCTTTGAAGTTGCCCGAGGCGTCGTAGACGCCCGAATTCCCGGCGACCTGCCCGCTCGCGTTGATGGCCCGGCCAGAGCTGTACCCGAACCCTGCTGTGTCGCTGCCGAAGTTCCCAAGGGCCGTCATCGTGGTGCCGTCGCTGCGGAAGGCGGCTTGCCCCTTGTAGTTGCCCGCGGCATCGTAGACGTCGGAGTACCCGGTGACCTGCCCGATTACGTTGATGGCCACTCCGTAGCTGTACCCGTACCCCGTTGAGGTGTTGGTACCGAGGTTCCCCAGATTCGTCATCGTGGTGCCATCGCTGCTGAAGGCAGCTTGCCCCTTGTAGTTGCCCGCGGCATCGTAGACGTCGGAGTTTCCGGCGACTTGCCCACTCGCGTTAATGGCCAGGCCGATGCTGTACCCCACCCCAACGGTGCTGGTGCCGAGGTTCCCCAGGTTCGTTAGTGTGGTGCCGTTGCTGCGGAAAGCGGCTTGCCCCTTGGGGTTGCCTGAGGAGTCGTAGACGCTGGAGTCCCCGGTGACCTGCCCGCTCGCGTTGATGGCGACCCCGTTGCTGTACCCGTACCCTGAGGTGTTGGTGCCGAAGTTCCCCAGGTTCGTTACTGTGCTGCCGTCGCTGCGGAAGGCGGCTTGCCCTTTGTTGCTACCCGACGCGTCGTAAACGCTGGACTGCCCTGTGATCTGCCCACTCGCGTTGATGGCCACTCCTACGCTGTACCCGTACCCCGCGGCGTTGGTGCCGAAATTTCCCAGGTTCGTGAGCACGGCCGTCGGTCCAGCGTACGCCACCGGCCCGTACGCCAACCCTGCCAAGGCGATCAGCCCGGCCACGCCGCGCGAAAAATGAGAGATGCGATCTGACAGGAGCCGCCCCGTTCCGTTGGAGAACCCGTGCAGAAGCGGGGACGGCCCACGGGGCCCCAAAGATGTACAAACCGCATGTGCCCCGCGTGGTTTGGTATCCGCGTCCATGGTCATGTTAGGTGCCTTTATCAACGGAAAGCGCATCTCAAACCCGTGGAACCTGCGTGCTTTCGGAAGAATCTTTGCCTTGCGATGCCCTCGCATGATGCCTGGCATCGAACCCTATTAAGGGTAGCACGCTCTGCGATAATGAATGCGTGAAGCAAGGTCTGATCGACGTTCGATCCACTCTTTCTCAATTTGTACCCTCTCGACTTTTGTGAGCACAACTCTTGCGGCGTCAACGACTGTAAAGCCTTTGCGATTTAAGGCGTTCAAAGTTGATCGTTCTTTCATTCTTCCTGAATATCTCGACAAGACCATATCAAACGCACCCTTGCTAAGTTCCTTGGTCGCAAATATCTGCCGGGCTTTTTCAGAAATAGGGTCGTATGGAAACAGTTTGGCGCCGCCTTCAAACTCTTCGAACACCTTTTTTGAAACCATCGGGTCGTGAACAAAACGTGAAGGTGTGACGTAACGCCTAGAGTTTAAAGAGGTCCTTTTAGCTAGTCGGTAGCACCAAGCGTATTGCTCAGCGGGTCTGCGTAACGGCTGAAGACCAATGATAGACGAGGGGAACTCTTCCGGTCCGGTTGGGTCTCCAATTTCCGCAGCAGCAAGATACGAATAAATGATCCCTTCTTGTGTTGAACGCAGTATCGGGCGGTATTGATGTAAACTATTATCGTACTCGCAGCAAGCAAAAAATGCAGCCACGTGAGGATTTGAAGTAAAATCCATGAGCGAGGTGTTTAGGCCATAGTGTTGTGCAAGAGCTTCATAGTCAATCCTAAAAGTCAGCCCCATTACTGACCAGTGCGAGAAGTCAACGATTGCCGGATGATCCGAAAGAAGTAGTTGGAATTCTGCTACTTTCATCTCTGCGATAAACCTATCAAGCTGATTAGGAGATGACCGAAAAAGGGAAGACATACACGATTCATAATATTGCGGCTGTCCGCGATAAATGAATGCACTAAATTCCGGGTATGGCGCGAGAACGCATTCTTTTTCATTGATTGAGACTGCCATGAAGTGGCCGTCGTCCATAGTCTCAAAATGTTCTTCAGCCCATTTTTGTTGTGCTTCTTGCTGTTCTCGCAATCTGCGAGCTAACTCTAACGCGGTGATTCTCATCCTGCTCAAGGCCTCCTTGGTGAAAAGAGGATAGACCACGGTTACTCAGAATGATGACTTTCGGCATTTTCCTCCGTAGGACCGCTCCTGGCGGATTGCTCTCATCAAGACCCCCTGTGTCAGAGTAGTTGCCGCCTCGATAGAAGCTGAAACTTGGGGGCGATAGCGAGGTAGCGAAATGGCACGATACGGACAAGCGATGAAGGAT
>JEMY01000085.1:0-138 GCA_000585075.1 Candidatus Accumulibacter regalis
CACGCTCGGGAAGTTCGCCAGCGACCTCAGGGCGCATGGTGGCCAGCCCACCGCGATCACCCATGTCAGCATGGACATGAGCGGCTCGTTTCAGGCCGGCGCCGCCGAGCACTTTCCAGCAGCCGAGGTCTGCTTTGA
>JEMY01000085.1:404-3962 GCA_000585075.1 Candidatus Accumulibacter regalis
CTGCTCAAGCGCTGGCTCAGTTGGGCCAGCCGCTGCCGACTCGAACCCTTCAAGCGCCTCGGCCGGACGATTAGCAAGCATCTTCCTGGCGTCCTCAACGGTTTTCACCCCGGCAAGCACAATGGCCGGGTCGAAGCGATGAATCGAGCGCTCCAGGAGGCGCGCGCAAGGGCACGTGGCTATCGCCGCGTCGAAAACTTCATCGCCATGGCCTACCTCATCGCTGGAAAGCTCACTCATTTGCCCGCCTCGCCCTTCGCCCCATTCTTGCCCGTTCCACACGAAACGACCTAAACCCCAAATTGCGCCTGCGGCATGAAGCAGGACGGGGATAGGGAGAGTTCGCGCCAAAACCGGTGGGAATAGTCATATTGTCTATTAGTATTTACTAATAGTACACCAACGCCTTTTTCCAGCTATAGATCCGCCGGCAGCTCCTTCAGCCACTCCTCGTCCATCTGGAAAAGTCATATTTGTTTAGGCGCATCCCGTCGTAGCTATCGCGCATCGTCAAGCCCAAGAATTCCGCCGCGCAACCATGTCCGCGGCCGTCTTTCTGAAGCAAACGTTAACGTTACCTAACCCCGTTTAATCTGCTCTTCCTTCAGACGATAGTAATGAGCAGAATCACGTGTCTTGAAGGACAAAGCAGGGTTGCCTCCTGCTATTGCAAGTGGAGCGATGTCGCGAGAAACAACGGATCCTGCTTGAATTATTGCCCCCTCACCAATCTTGACGCCGCCCAATATGATAACTCGATCACCAATCCATACATTCTCTTGGATATGCACCTCCTTATCAACATTCAAGTTGCCATAGGGAAGTTTGTTCGCCCGTCGGTAGTCATGAAATGCCGAAATTATTAGGCAGCCTTGCCCAGAGTGGAAGTGACTTCCAATCGTAACTCTGCCACTTCCTCTGACTCGCATTCCATTGAAATGCGTATCATGTCCCAAATGCGTATTCCGACTGAAGATGGTGAAACCATTAACCGTTGGCCTCGCCGCGTATGAGCCAAGACGTGCCATCGCTATCGATGTGAACAAAAAGCGGACTATCACCCTAACGAGCTTCACTTCGATATACCTTTCGATATCCGTACGAGATACCCATCATAAAATTCGTCCGAGTTAGGGAAGCGCTGATCAATCAACCGCCGATGCGTCACCGACCCGCTCGGCAGTGTTTTTTTTGAATCCCGCCGCGATTTTCGTCAGACTGGCAAAAAATTCCGCGGTTTTCTACCCTTTTTGGCCCATTTCCGGGCCTTTCGTCCTATTCAGGACGCAACTTGGCCATCAAGTGCCAATAGCTTTCGCTTCGCAATCATGAGATTGGCCAAAGCGAACAGCGTGTGCAGCTGTGCCGTGTTCTTGTCCAGCCCCTTGTAACGAACCTTCTTGTAGTGAAAGAGGTTCTTCACGATGTGGAAAGGATGCTCGACTTTGGATCGGATGCTGGCTTTCAGCGATTCCAGTTTGCGTAGCAGCTGACCAAACCCGCTCTCTTCCGAGACGGCCTTGCGCTTGCCGCGCTTCATGGCGATCTCCCAGTTGACGTCCCGGTCCTTCAGCTCTTCCCGCTTGTCGGCGTCGACATAGCCCGCATCCAGAAAGACGTCCTTCTCCTCGCCGTGCAGCAGATGTTCGGTCTGCGTTACGTCCGCTTCGTTCGCCGAGGTGCCGACGACGGTATGTACCAAGCCGCTCTCGGCATCGACACCAATGTGGGCCTTCATGCCGAAGTACCACTGGTTGCCTTTCTTGGTCTGGTGCATGTCGGGGTCACGGGCATTGGCCTGGTTCATGACCGACGGCGGGGCGGCGATGATCGTGGCGTCGGCGATGGTGCCTTCGCGCATCATCAGTCCCGCTGCAGCCAGCACAGTGTTGACCGCCTCGAGCAGCTTCTTCGCCAGTCCATGCTGCTCCAGCAGGTGGCGGAACTGCAGCACGGTGCTCGCATCCGGAGCCGCCTCTCTGGACAGGTCGATTCCGACAAATCTCTGTAACGCCTGACTGTCGGTGATGGCGTCTTCGACACCTTCATCCGACAGCCCATTCCACTGCTGTACGAAGTACATCCGCAGCATTCGCTCCAGTCCTACCGGCGGCCGGCCTCGCTTGCCCTTCGGGTAGTGCGGCTCGACCACCGCGAACAATTCTGCCCATGGCATGACCTGTTCCATCTCGTCGAGAAAAACCTCGCGTCGCGTCCGTCGCTTCTTCCGTTGAAACTCGGCCTGGGAAAAACTGATCTGCTTCATCTGGGGTGGCTCGCGCAGGATTGATGGGTGAATTATACCATACATATATCTGGCGATTAAATCAGCGTTTCCCTAGGGCCACAAAGCGTTGGTCGCCGTTAGTAAAACCTAACCTACTATTAAATTAAGCCCGCCATTTTTGGCTGTACCCTATCAGGTCACAAGTTATCTATATAATAATCATATACCGCAAGAATGCTCGCCCTGTGCTTTTGAGGGTCAATCCTTATGTACTTAACCTGACATCCATATATTTTTTTTAAAGTGTATAATGCGGTCGAATAAAATGATATCACCTCTCCTGGGCACTTTCCTTCGTTAAACGCATATAACTCTATTGGGTAACTTATTGGTTTAATGCTCACACCCCAAATACCGCTAATCAAATCAAGCTTTAAAGCCGATTCATTTCGGTGAGGTATATAAATCAGCACTTTTCCCGGGCAGGCATCCGCAGCTTTTTTTACATGCGAAATATACTCAACCTCAGATATTATGTCATTTTCTGACAATGGGCACCCAAGAAACATTTGGCCCGCCAATTTGCCAATATTTGCCTCATTTTGAATCGCCATTTTCAGCTGCGCAAAAGTATTTTCGACGAAACTTTCTTCTCCCACTTTCCATGGCAACTTAAATACCGTAAATATTGTGGCTGGACTCTCTAGATTGTCTCTAGCGTTGCCAGCACGCAATTTAGAGAGCGTCTTTGTTCCGTCATCTACAAATATGAGCTTTCTTTTTGGCGTCCATAAACAGACAAGGCTCAGAAGACGTGACTCCCGGTTTCCAATAATTACCTTGTCGCAATTTATGGTCTTTAAAAACAAGAACATAGAGTAGACCGGGGCAATCATTTTTTCTGTTATTGTGTTTCCCACAGTGATGATGCAAATCTTGGCCAACGGTATGTTCAGCAGCTCCACCGTTCTCTTTATTTGCCGATTATTTTCACGAAATGAATTTAGTCGACAAACGATTTGCCATCTTTCGAATCCAAAATGCTGTATAGCCTCGATCGCGCATAGTAATTGAAATGGCGATTCTATAAATGCGATGGCGGATTGTTCATATGGCGGTTTATTCAAGTCCTTCATCCCCTAGTGCATCTCGTTATACACAACTCGCTCAACATAACTTGGGGGTCTATGCCGTTTTGTGTGGAACGGGCGCTGGTTTTGTCAGTTTGAGGGGACGGCGATGTCAAGGGCGGACGCAGTCCGGGCGCAGCCGAACCCTTTACATCGCCACCCCCTCGCTTACGCTCCCTCTGGGCCGAGGAAGGCAGTCTG